>NZ_BJDQ01000003.1 GCF_005405225.1 Enterococcus dongliensis | reverse complement strand
TCCGGCATAGCTCAGTTGGTAGTAGCGCATGACTGTTAATCATGATGTCGTAGGTTCGAGTCCTACTGCCGGAGTTTCTCATAAGAGAATAAATAGAGTATTGGGCCTTTGTGCTCCTATCTTGGAGAGTTGTCCGAGTGGCCGAAGGAGCATGATTGGAAATCATGTAGGCGGGTAATCCTGTCTCAAGGGTTCGAATCCCTTACTCTCCGTAATAATCTTTTTTACTGGCCCGTTGGTCAAGCGGTTAAGACACCGCCCTTTCACGGCGGTAACACGGGTTCGAGTCCCGTACGGGTCATTTTAATTAAATATGGAGGTTTAGCTCAGCTGGGAGAGCATCTGCCTTACAAGCAGAGGGTCAGCGGTTCGATCCCGTTAACCTCCATTCGGTTCCGTGGTGTAGGGGTTAACATGCCTGCCTGTCACGCAGGAGATCGCGGGTTCAAATCCCGTCGGGACCGTTATTTGATTAAAAATCAAACTTTAAACTATATTATGTATGGCTCGGTAGCTCAGTTGGTAGAGCAATGGATTGAAGCTCCATGTGTCGGCAGTTCGATTCTGTCCCGCGCCACCATGGAGGAGTAGCGAAGTGGCTAAACGCGACGGACTGTAAATCCGTTCCTTAGGGTTCAGTGGTTCGAATCCACTCTCCTCCATTCGTTTCAGGGGCATAGTTTAAAGGTAGAACAGCGGTCTCCAAAACCGTTAGTGTGGGTTCAATTCCTGCTGCCCCTGTTTTTATTAATATGGCGATCGTGGCGAAGTGGTTAACGCACCGGATTGTGGCTCCGGCACTCGTGGGTTCGATTCCCATCGTTCGCCCTTGTAACATTGGGGTATAGCCAAGCGGTAAGGCAAGGGACTTTGACTCCCTCATGCGTTGGTTCGAATCCAGCTACCCCAGTTCTTTTCAGAAACTATCAAGAAAATTTCTTGTGAAACTTGTTTTGAAAAGAAAAAAATAGTATAATGGCGGTATAGCCAAGTGGTAAGGCAGAGGTCTGCAAAACCTTCATCACCGGTTCAAATCCGGTTACCGCCTTAGTACTAGAAATATTTATTATTGATATGCCGGCGTGGCGGAATTGGCAGACGCGCTGGACTCAAAATCCAGTGCCCTCACGGGCGTGCCGGTTCGACCCCGGCCGCCGGTATAAACTAAGATGTCTATTCATCTTGGTTTTTTCTTTGGAATTAAATAGTAACATGGCGATCGTGGCGAAGTGGTTAACGCACCGGATTGTGGCTCCGGCACTCGTGGGTTCGATTCCCACCGTTCGCCCTAAAAAGACTAGACAAATTTGTCTAGTCTTTTTTTATTATTGAGCATGGAGTCCTGCTGAGGTCGCAAAAGCGTCCAAAATCATTACCGCCCGTTCAACAGGTAGTAATGATTTAAAAAAATTAGACTATTTTAGGCTTTCATCAACCACCTGATCTTGTGTTCATAAATATAGATTTTATTTTAGCTTTTCTATACAATGAGAGTATTGAAAATAATGCGATACAAACGTAAATAAGGCGCAACAATAAATATTTATCGACAAAGGAGAAGCTTTATGGATATTTATCGTGGGGATACATTAGCTGATGATTGTCGCAAGAAGCTAGGAAAGATTTTTGCGGAAGGATTTACTCAATGGTTGGGTTATTTTTCAAAAAAACCAGTAGTTATCGCAAAAGTATTTGAGCATTCTTTTCAGCTGGATCAATTTTTTGTTGCGATTGTGGATAAAAAAATTGCTGGTTTTGTTGCTTGTACTGATTGTCATAAGAAAAGTTTGATCTTAGTAAAAGATAAGCTAAAAAAACATTTTGGTTGGTTCAAGGGAATGATCGCTTTCAAGGTGCTTAAAAAAGAATTTGAGGCTCCTTTTGAAAATCTACCAAGTAATACTGGCTCGATTGAGTTTGTTGGGGTGGCTTCTGAATTTAAAAAACAAGGCGTTGCATCTAATATAATTGAGCATACTCTTTACGAGAATTATGTTATTGAAGGGATGGCAGAACTAACGTAGCAGCTATGTCGTTATATCGTAAGCTGGGTTTTTCTGAGACTAAGCGTAATTACCTCTCACCAAGACAAGCAGAGAAATTAAAAATCAATGTATTTGTTTCTTTTCAACTAAATAAGAGTGCAGAGAACCAATAGTTTAATTATTTTAGCTGAGCCCGACAGTTTCTGTCGGGCTTTTTTTGATTTGTTAGTACTTAACTTGAATGCGTTTACGAGTTTTTTCTAGTGAAAAGGGTAAAAAACTTATTTAGAAAATATTCTGAAAATTCATTGACTTTTAATCTTGTGGATTGTATAGTATAAAAAATGATTAAAACAACATTAGAAAAATGAGGAGACGATGACTATGTGTAAAGAAAAATTCAATAATCTTGATGGTATCGTCTTATTAATTATTATGTGCAGGGCTTAGAACGCGGGAGAGTAACAACCGTTAGTTTGAGTCCTGTTTGTGTTAAAAATGGGATTCTTGCAAGAGCATCCCATTTCACGATGGGAAGCTCTTTTTTTTGGAAATAGGAGATGTAAATATGAGAAGTGATCAAATAAAAAAAGGTATAGATGCGGCACCTGCTAGAAGTTTACTATATGCGACTGGCCAAGTAAAAAATAGACATGATATGGATAAACCCTTTATTGCGATTTGTAATTCATATATCGACATTGTTCCAGGCCATGTTCATCTGCGGGAACTAGCAGATGTCGCGAAGGAAGCGATTCGTGAGGCTGGAGGGATTCCCTTTGAATTCAATACGATTGGTGTTGATGATGGCATCGCGATGGGACATATCGGTATGCGTTATTCTTTACCTAGTCGTGAGTTGATTGCTGACTCGGCAGAAACAGTAATCAATGCTCACTGGTTCGATGGTGTATTGTATATTCCCAATTGTGACAAGATTACACCAGGCATGATCATGGCAGCTGTACGAACCAATGTCCCATCGATTTTTTGTTCAGGCGGTCCTATGAAAGCTGGAATCGATCCACGAGGACATCAGATTACACTTTCTTCAATGTTTGAAGCAGTTGGAGCTTTTAAAGAAGGGCAAATGACGAAAGAAAATTTTCAATTCATGGAACAAAATGCGTGTCCAACTTGCGGCTCTTGTGCAGGAATGTTTACTGCAAATTCGATGAATTGTTTGTTGGAAATGCTTGGGATGGCATTACCTGGAAATGGGACCATTTTAGCTGTTTCAGATGAACGACGTGATTTGGTTCGAAAATCAGCGAAACATCTGATGGAACTTGTGAAAAAACAAATCAAACCAAGAGATATCATAACCAAAGAAGCAATTGACGATGCATTTGCCTTGGACATGGCAATGGGAGGTTCAACCAATACGGTGCTCCATACTTTAGCAATTGCTAATGAAGCAGAGATCGATTACGATCAGTCAGATATTAATGAGATTGCTAAAAGAGTCCCTTACCTTTCTAAACTTGCTCCATCTTCTAGCTACTCCATGCACGATGTACATGAAGCTGGTGGGATCTCGGCAATCATTCATGAGTTAGTCTCGATTGAGGGAGCGATTCATCCAGATCGTATGACCGTAACGGGAAAAACATTGCGAGAAAATGTCGCTTCTGCAAAAATCATGAACGAAGAAGTGATTCATCCGAAAAGCAATCCTTACAGCCCAGTTGGTGGTCTTTCGATCTTATACGGAAATATTGCACCAAAAGGTTGTGTAATCAAAGTCGGAGGCGTAGATTCTAGTATCAAAACCTTTACAGGAAAAGCTATTTGCTTCAGCTCTCATGATGAGGCGGTCGAGGCAATTGATAATCATACAGTCAAAAAAGGTCATGTCGTTGTGATTCGCTACGAAGGACCAAAAGGCGGTCCAGGCATGCCTGAAATGTTAGCTCCAACTTCAAGTATTGTAGGACGTGGTTTAGGTAAAGAGGTTGCATTAATTACTGATGGACGTTTCTCTGGAGCGACATGGGGAATTGCAGTTGGCCATATCTCACCAGAAGCAGCAGCTGGCGGACCGATTGCATTGGTTCAAGATGGTGATGAGATCACAATCGATTTAACGAACCGAACTTTGAACGTTGCAGTAGCTGATGAAGAATTAACGAACCGACAAGAAAAATTAGAAAAATTTCAACCAAAAGTTAAAAAAGGCTGGTTGGCACGCTATTCAGCGATGGTAACCTCGGCACACACCGGGGGAATCATGAAATTGCCTGAGGAATAGGAGGAATGAGGATGGAAGAAATGAAGCAAAAAGTGGCAGTTGAAGATTTACAAACAGGTGCAGATCTATTAATCAAATGTTTGGAAAATCAAGGAGTTGAATTGATTTTTGGTTATCCTGGCGGAGCTGTCCTACCATTATATGATTCACTTTATGATGAGACTATTCCGAATATTCTTACTCGTCATGAACAAGGTGCAGTTCACGCTGCAGAAGGTTACGCTAAAGCTACTGGAAAACCCGGAGTGGTGATTGTTACTAGTGGGCCAGGTGCAACCAATGTGGTCACCGGTATTGCTGATGCGATGATTGATTCTGTTCCGTTAGTAGTTATTTCAGGACAAGTATCACGAGCGGGAATCGGAAAAGATGCGTTTCAAGAAGCAGACATTTTAGGAATTACAGTACCGATTACTAAAAATAATTATCAGGTTCGAGACATCGAAGAGTTGCCACGAATCGTCAATGAAGCCTTTCATATTGCAACAACTGGTAGAAAAGGGCCGGTATTGATCGATTTGCCTAAGGATATCACGACATTGAAGGCTAATCCTAAAATCGACGATGCGGTTCATCTTGAAAGCTACCAACCAACGACAATTCCTTCGGCTTTACAGATTGAGCGGTTAATGAATTTGTTAAAACAAGCGAAAAAACCAATTGTTTTAGCCGGAGCAGGTGTTGTTGCGGCTGATGGTGAAGAAGAGTTGCGTCAGTTTGTTGAAAAATATCAATTGCCAACGGTCAGCACATTGTTAGGTTTAGGATTACTGCCTCATGATCATCCAAACTTTCTTGGGATGGGTGGCATGCACGGGACCTATGCTGCCAATATGGCACTAATGGAGACAGATCTATTAATCAATATCGGCAGTCGCTTTGATGATCGCTTAGCCTGTTCACCTAAGGATTTTGCTCCCCATGCGAAGGTCGCTCATATCGATATTGATCCAGTAGAGATTGGGAAAATCATTCCAACGGATATTCCAATCGTTGGTGATGCAAAAATTGCTTTGCAGCAAATGCTGTCGATTGAAATTGATGCACCAGATTGTCAACCTTGGCGAGAACTTTGTGAAGAACGCAAACAAAAATACCCGTTAAAATATGAACGGGATGAAAAAATTATTAAACCGCAAGAAGTAGTTGAGATCATTGGACGAATCACAAAAGGCGACTCTTATATCGTAACGGATGTTGGTCAACACCAAATGTGGGCAGCGCAATATTATCCTTTTAAATTTTCTAAGCAATTAATCACAAGTGGTGGGCTTGGAACAATGGGATATGGAATTCCTGCTGGAGTTGGTGTGAAATTTGGTCAACCAGATAAGTCTGTTGTCGTTTTTGTTGGCGATGGAGGATTTGAAATGACCAATCAAGAGTTTGCGATTTTAAATCAAAATAATTTGGATATCAAATTTGTTTTGATGAATAACCAATCACTTGGGATGGTTCGTCAATGGCAAGAAAAATTCTTTAATGAACGCCGTTCTCAATCGGTGTTCAATGAACAGCCTGATTTTATGAAAATGGCTGAAGCTTACGGCATTGGTGGTAGAAAAATCACAGATCCTGCTACTTTGGACGAAGAATTGCAAGAAGCTTTTGCAACACCGGGACCGATGTTGATTGAAGTTATGATCAGCAAGAGTGAACATGTATTGCCGATGATTCCGGCTGGAATGCCAAATGATCAGATGTTGGGGGTTGATTAAATGAGGCGAATGATTACCGCGATGGTTCATGACCAAGCCGGTGTACTGAGTCGAATCACAAGTGTTTTAAATCGACGACAAGTGAATATGGATAGTGTCTCCGTTGGCCGTACAGAGCGATCGGGTGAGTCGCAAATGACTATTATTATCCAAGCAGATACCTTGGCTGAAGTTGAACAAGTGACCAAGCAGTTAAATAAACAAATTGATGTCGTTAAAGTATCTGATATTACAGATGAGCCGCATCTAGAAAGAGAATTGGCTTTAATCAAAGTCAATGCTCCAGCAGCAACGCGATCTGAGATCCAAGCGATGATTGATCCATTCCGCGCAGATGTTGTAGATGTAGGATTAAAAACGATCGTTGTACAAGTTGCTGGTTCAACTGAAAAAGTCAACGCTTGTATCGATGTCTTGAGGCCTTATGGTATTAAGCAATTGGCACGAACCGGGGTAACCGGATTTAATAGGGGTTAATAAGCAGAAATGCTTTTAATATAGTTTAAAAAAATGGAGGAAAAAATTATGGTTAAAGTTTATTATGATAACGCAGTAGAAAAGGATGCTTTAGAAGGAAAAACAATCGCCGTGGTAGGTTACGGTTCTCAAGGACATGCTCATGCACAAAACCTTAGAGATACAGGCCACCAAGTCGTAATCGGTATCCGTGAAGGAAAATCAGCTGAAGCTGCCCGTAACGATGGATTTGATGTATTTCCTGTAAGTGAAGCAACTAAAAAAGCCGAAGTAGTCATGATTTTAGCTCCAGATGAAATCCAAGGAACTTTATATGAAAAAGAAATCGCGCCAAACTTGGCAGAAGGCGATGCAGTAGCCTTTGCACATGGTTTCAATATTCATTTTGATGTAATCAAACCACCTAAAAATGTGGATGTCTTCTTAGTTGCTCCTAAAGGTCCAGGTCACTTAGTTCGTCGTACCTTTACTGAAGGATTTGCTGTACCTGCATTATATGCAGTCCATCAAGATGCAACAGGAACCGCTCGAGATTTAGCTTTATCTTATGCTAAAGGAATCGGTGCTACTCGAGTAGGAGTTTTGGAAACAAGCTTTAAAGAAGAAACAGAGACAGATTTATTTGGTGAACAAGCTGTCCTTTGTGGTGGTTTGACAAGTATGATCGAAGCAGGGTTTGAAACATTAGTTGAAGCTGGCTACCAACCAGAATTGGCTTATTTTGAAGTCTGTCATGAAATGAAATTGATTGTTGATTTGATCTATGAAGGTGGTTTCGCAAAAATGCGCAACTCAATCTCTAATACTGCTGAATATGGTGACTATGTTTCAGGTCCACGTGTTATTACTGAACAAGCTAAAGCAGGAATGAAAGAAGTTCTAACAGATATCCAAAACGGAAAATTTGCCAAAGGTTTTGTTGAAGATAACGCAAATGGCTTCCCAGAATTCAAGAAAATGCGAGCAGAAAGTGCGGGTCATCAAATTGAAGCAGTTGGTAGTGAATTAAGAAAAATGATGCCATTTGTAAGCCGCGAAGACTAACGGGAGGTATAGCGATGGGATTAATCAAAGATACCGAGGTTCGAAGTGCTTATCAGTTGCTAAAGAACTCTGTGAACCATACACCATTACAATATGATCGTTTTTTATCTGAAAAATACCAAGCGACCGTTTTGTTGAAACGGGAAGATTTACAAAAAGTTCGCTCATTTAAATTACGTGGGGCGTACTATGCAATCAAAAAATTGCCAGAATCTGAGTTGAAAAAAGGTGTAGTATGTGCAAGTGCAGGAAATCATGCACAAGGAGTTGCCTATACTTGTCAGGAATTAAAGACAAAAGCGGCCATCTTCATGCCAACAACTACACCGCAACAAAAAGTTTCACAAGTCCAATTCTTTGGTGGGGAATTTGCCGATATTCATTTAGTCGGTGATACTTTTGATGCTTCTGCTGCTGCCGCAAGAAAATACTGTGAAGAAAATGGCATGACTTTTATCGATCCTTTTAATGACCGCGACATCATCGCCGGTCAAGGAACATTAGCTCTAGAAATGATGACCGATGCTGAAAGCGAAGGGTACAAACCTGATTATGTCATTACAGCAATTGGTGGTGGTGGATTGATCAGCGGTGTCTCTGCTTATGTAAAAAATACCTCACCAGATACAAAAGTGATTGGTGTTGAACCAAAAGGGGCAGCGTCAATGCAAGCAGCGTTTGAAAAAGAACAGCCAGTGACTTTAACAGAGATCGATAAATTCGTTGATGGTGCTGCTGTTCAACGTGTTGGTGATATTACTTACTTGCATAGCAAAGAATACGTCGATGAGCTTATGTCGGTAGATGAAGGATTGATTTGTTCAACGATTTTAGAACTATATGGTAAACAAGCAATCGTTGTGGAACCAGCTGGAGCATTGAGTGTGGCTGCTTTGGATCTTATGAAAGATAAAATCAAAGGAAAAACTGTGATTTGTGTTATCAGCGGTGGGAATAATGACATTAATCGGATGGCTGAGATTGAGGAACGTTCACTGATTTATGAAGGATTGAAACATTATTTCGTTGTGAATTTCCCACAAAGACCGGGTGCATTAAAAGAATTTGTCTCTGAAATCTTAGGTGAAGATGATGATATCACTCGTTTTGAGTACACTAAAAAGAGCAATCGGGGAACAGGTCCAGTTGTGATTGGAGTGCTTTTAAAAGAACCGAAGACATTGCCTAATCTTCTAAAACGATTGAAAAAATTTGATTCTAATTATATTGAATTAAGTCAAAATAAAACTCTCTATGATTTATTGGTTTAAAAAAAAGCGATGACAGTTAGCTGTCATCGCTTTTTTTTAAATTAGTAGGGGACGACCACGATCCAGTCAGGATAGTGATCAACTTGAACCTCTTTTAATCTCAAATCGGGATGAGTAATAATCGTAGAAAGGCTGTCATGATTTTCTTGAAAATAGGCACGGATCTGTTGATCTGACCATTGTCTTGCTAGAAAATGCTGAAAGATCTTACCGTTATACATGAAAACAAAGCCCACACTCCAAGCTTGTTTTAAGTTTTCTGGGAACTGCTGGATCTTTTCTACAAAGGTACGCATGTGATCAACTCCTAGTTAAAATGTTTAGCCAAACAGTATCTCTATTATTACGTAACTATCAGTATCCGTCCAGTAGGAGACAAATTATTTGGAGTTTGACCAATTCTGATGTATTATGATTTCGGATAGTTACTTACAAAAAGTAAAAGTGTAAATCTTTTTCATTTAGCTAAAAATGTTTTACACTGTATCCGTAAGAATTTTTATATTTTAGGAGGTTTGTTTATTATGGCAAAAGAACATTACGATAGAAGTAAACCACACGTTAATATTGGAACGATTGGTCACGTCGACCACGGAAAAACAACATTAACGGCAGCAATCACAACGGTATTAGGTAAAAAAGGTCTGGCAAACCCTCAAGACTATGCCAGTATCGATGCTGCACCGGAAGAACGTGAACGCGGGATTACTATCAATACTGCTCACGTAGAATATGAAACAGAAAAACGCCATTATGCCCATATTGATGCTCCAGGACACGCGGACTATGTAAAAAACATGATCACCGGTGCTGCACAAATGGACGGTGCGATCTTAGTTGTATCTGCTACAGATGGTCCAATGCCCCAGACACGTGAACATATTTTGTTATCACGTCAAGTTGGTGTGAAACATTTGATTGTCTTTTTAAACAAAGTTGATTTAGTCGACGATGAAGAATTGATCGATCTAGTTGAGATGGAAGTTCGGGAATTGCTTTCTGAATATGGGTTCCCAGGTGATGACATCCCAGTTCTTAAAGGTTCAGCTTTAAAAGCACTAGAAGGTGATCCTGAACAAGAACAAGTAATTCTTGATTTGATGGATACAGTTGATGAATATATCCCAACACCTGAACGTGATACAGATAAGCCATTCTTATTACCAGTAGAAGATGTTTTCTCAATTACAGGACGTGGGACTGTAGCTTCTGGTCGGATCGACCGTGGGGAAGTAAAAGTCGGTGATGAAATTGAGATTATTGGGATCAAACCTGAGATCCAAAAAGCTGTTGTAACTGGCCTTGAAATGTTCCGTAAGACTTTGGATTATGGTGAAGCTGGCGATAATGTTGGTGTCTTGTTACGTGGAATCACCCGTGATGAAATCGAACGTGGTCAAGTTCTTGCTAAACCAGGTTCAATCACACCTCATACGAAATTTAAAGCCGAAGTTTATGTATTAACAAAAGAAGAAGGCGGACGTCATACGCCATTCTTTAACAATTATCGCCCACAATTCTATTTCCGTACAACTGATGTTACTGGGAATATCGTATTACCAGAAGGGACTGAAATGGTCATGCCTGGTGATAATGTAACGATTGATGTTGAATTAATCCATCCAATCGCTGTAGAAAAGGGAACGACTTTCTCTATTCGTGAAGGCGGACGTACCGTTGGTTCAGGTATGGTAACGGAGATCGAAGCATAGTTTTGAATAAAGAGTATCACATACAATTGTGGTGCTCTTTTTGTTTACAAAATAAATTGTGAAAAAAACCGTGAAATCTTTTTAGATTTCACGGTTTTTTTTAAATATTCAAAACTTTGTTCAAGAAATCTTGTGTTCTTGGATTATGAGGATTATTGAAGACTTGCTCAGGGGTTCCATCTTCTAAAATTTTCCCGCCGTCAGTAAAGATTACACGGTCAGCCACTTCTTTAGCAAAACCCATTTCATGAGTGACGATCACCATCGTCATGCCTTGTAAGGCTAAGTCCTTCATAACTTTTAAAACATCTCCGACCATTTCAGGGTCAAGAGCGGAAGTCGGTTCGTCAAACAACATAATGTCAGGATTCATTGCTAACGCACGGGCAATCGCAACCCGCTGTTTTTGACCACCGGACAAGCTGTCAGGATAGACATCTTTTTTCTCAGCTAATCCTACTTGGGTAAGTAACTCAATCCCACGTTTTTCGGCAGCATCTTTTTTCTCGCTCTTTAAATCTAATGGAGCCAGAGTGATGTTTTCCAAGACAGTCAAGTGAGGGAACAAGTTAAAGTGTTGGAAAACCATTCCAATGTGTTGACGTACTAAGTTGATATTCGTATGTTTATCGGTCAGGTCTTGGCCATCAATGATGATTTCTCCTGAAGTCGGTTCTTCCAAATGATTCATGCAACGTAAAAAAGTACTTTTTCCTGAACCAGATGGACCAATGATACAAACTACTTCGCCTTCACTGATGCTGATATTCAAGTCATTTAAAACGGTGTTGTCACCGAATTTTTTTACTAAATGATTTACGACAATTTTTTTATCCATCTTATTTCACCTTCTTATCTAAACGGTTTGCTAACTTGGTCAAGATCGTAATCAAAATCAGATACATGATCGCGATAATCAAATATACATAGGAACTTTGAGTGGTACGAGCGACAATAATTTTTCCTGTTTGAAGTAGTTCTACAACACCGATTGCGGAAATGATGGTCGTATCTTTCAAGCTAATAACAAATTGATTGATGAAAGAAGGGATCATAATCTTCACAGCTTGCGGTAAAATAATTTTTTGCATCGTCCGATTATAAGAAAGACCGAGACTTCGTGAAGCTTCCATTTGTCCTACAGGGACTGCGTTGATTCCGCCGCGAACGATTTCAGCGATGTAGGCACTAGCATTCAAGGTCAATGTAATAATCCCAGCAGCAAAATCTGGAATCTTGATTCCGGTAATACCTGGTAAGCCAAAGAAAATGAAGAAGGCCAATACCATCATTGGAATTCCACGAATAATATCGATATAGATTCCGGCTAGAGTGCGTAAGCTGCGGATTGGGGAAACACGGAACAATCCAAAAATAACACCTACCACAAGAGCTAGTCCAAAGGATACCAAGGCTAATACAATCGTCTTCCACAATCCATCTAATAATGATTTATAGTTGTTTTTTAATAAGCCGACGATTGTCGATTCATCCACTGTGTTTTGTTTTTTTTCACTATCAGAACCGATATAGCGATCGATGATTTTATCGTATTCGCCTGTCTGTTTTAGTTCTTTCAATCCTTCAGTAAACATCGCACTAAGTTCAGGATTTTGCCCTTTTTTCACTGCAAAACCATACTCGCCGCCAACTTCACGTTTAATCGGTGTTTTTAACTCTTGTCCTTGTTTCACAGCATATCCGATAACAGGGTAGTCATCCATCATCGCATCGATTGAACCAACTTTTAATGCATCATATAGTTGATCTGCTGCATCGAAGCTTTTGATTGTATAGCCATATTCTTTTTTGTGAGCTTCTAAGAAATCAGCACTTTCAGTTCCGACTTTGGCGCCAACTGTTTTGCCTTTTAAGTCTTTGTAATGTTTAATATCCTTGTTGTCCTTAGCCACCGCTAATTGGATGCCGCTTTGGAAATAAGGATCAGAAAAATCATAATTAGCTTTTCGTTCATCAGTGATTGTCATACCGGCAATCATTCCATCTGCTTGTCCAGATTCTAATGCTTGCATCGCAGAAGAGAAACCAATGAATTTAAATTCGATGTTAAATCCTTGTAATTCAGCAATTCGTTTTAATAGATCTACATCGATTCCTTTGTATTCACCGTCGCTATCTTTGTATTCAAAAGGGGCAAAAGCTGAATCGCTGGCAACGACATAGACATCCTTTTTAGGTTTGATTTTTTTCATTTCACTAGAAGCAGCAGAGCTAGTACCAGTAGAAATATATTCGCTGACGATTTTGTCATAGCGGCCATTTTTCTTTAAATCTTTTAATCCTTGGTTGAATTTTTTCAGCAACTCTTTGTTTTCGCCTTTTTTGACTGCAAAACCATAAGAGCTGCCTTTTTCAGGATCACCGACTAATTTAAACGATTGTCCATTAGTTACGGCATACCCTAAAACGGGATAATCATCAAAAATCGCTTCGACGTTACCATTTGTCAATGCATTATACATAGCGTCGGCGGCTTCGTATTGCTTGATTTCATAACCGTATTTGTCTTTGTTCTTATCTAAGAATGTAGCACTCTCAGTTCCGATTTTTGCGGCAACTGTTTTGCCTTTGAGATCGCGATAATTTTTGATGTTGTTATTATCATTTTTGACAGCCATTTGAATCCCGCTGTCAAAATAAGGTTCAGAAAAGTCAAAAGTTTTTTTTCGTTCGTCTGTGATACTCATACCGGCGATCATACCGTCAAGTTGATCCGATTGCACACCTTGGATTGAACTGTCAAAACCTAATGGGCGTAAATCTACTTTAAAGTTTTGATCCTTAGCTATCTGGTTAAGTAAGTCCACATCGATTCCTATATAGTCACCATCAGAATTTTGAAATTCAAAAGGCGCAAAAGTCAGATCCGTTCCGATTTTATATGTTTTTTCTGCAGCGTTTGTCTTGCTGGCAAATCCAAGTGTAAAAATACTTGCCATTAAGAAAACGATAAATGGAATTAATTTGGTTTTTCTCATAATAATCCTCCTATATACTTATCATTTATTTATTATAGGTTAGTTTATAACTAAAATACAAGTTAGTTAAGGTTTGGATAGAAAAAAAGTGAAATTTAGTGACATGGTATGTTAGCAATTCTAACATGAGTCTTTTTAAGAAGTCTTTATAGTAGTAACAAAAAATAGCGAAAATATGTTCGGTATGCTATAATTTTTAAATGGAAAATCTTTGTTTATTTAATATAAAAAGGGGATGTTTGTGTGATTGAAAGAGTAACAGACACTGCGTTTGACCTTCATTCAAAATATCAGCCTGCTGGCGATCAACCCGAGGCCATTAAGCAACTGACCGAAGGAATCGTCGCTGGAAAAAAAGCACAAATACTTTTAGGCGCTACGGGTACTGGGAAAACTTATACTATTTCTAATGTGATCAAAGAAGTTAATAAACCGACTTTGATCATTGCCCATAACAAGACGTTAGCAGGGCAATTATATGGAGAGTTCAAGGAATTCTTTCCTAACAACGCGGTGGAGTATTTTGTCAGCTACTATGATTATTATCAACCGGAGGCCTACGTGCCATCTAGTGATACCTATATTGAAAAAGATTCAAGTATCAATGATGAGATTGATAAACTGCGTCACTCAGCAACCAGTGCATTACTTGAAAGAAACGATGTGATTGTGGTTGCTTCAGTTTCTTGTATTTTTGGGTTAGGTTCACCTAAAGAATATTTAGAGCAGGTCGTTTCATTAAGAGTAGGAATGGAAATGGATCGCAATCAGTTGTTGCGAAACTTAATCGACATCCAATTTGAAAGAAATGACATTGATTTTCAACGTGGGCGTTTCCGCGTTCGTGGGGATGTAGTGGAGATTTTTCCTGCATCACGAGATGAACGTGCATTACGTGTTGAGTTTTTTGGAGACGAGATCGAACGGATTCGTGAAGTCGATGCGTTGACTGGAGAGATCACTGGAGAAACAGAACATGTCGCGATTTTTCCGGCCACGCACTTTTTGACTAATGAAGACCATATGGAAGTAGCTATCAGCAACATTCAAAAAGAACTTGCCGATCGCTTAGAAGAATTACGCAATGACAATAAATTGTTGGAAGCCCAACGTTTAGAACAACGCACTAATTATGACATTGAAATGTTGCGTGAGATGGGGTATACGTCTGGTATCGAAAATTATTCGCGACACATGGACGGCCGTACAGAAGGCGAACCACCTTATACGCTGATTGACTTTTTCCCAGATGACTTTTTATTGGTCGTTGATGAATCTCATGTAACGATGCCTCAAGTTCGCGGAATGTATAATGGCGACCGTGCACGAAAACAGATGTTGGTTGATTATGGTTTTCGTTTACCTTCGGCATTAGATAATCGGCCGTTACGCTTAGAAGAATTCGAAGAGCGGGTAAATCAAGTTGTGTACGTTTCTGCTACACCTGGCCCCTATGAACACGAAAAAACTGATACAGTGGTGGAACAAATTATTCGTCCGACAGGATTATTAGATCCAGTTATTGAAGTTCGTCCGATTATGGGACAGATTGATGATCTTGTTGGTGAGATTAATGAACGGGCTGAACGAAATGAACGTGTCTTTGTTACCACCTTGACTAAGAAGATGTCAGAAGATTTGACGGATTACCTCAAAGAATTGGGAATCAAAGTCAAATATTTACACAGTGATATCAAGACGCTGGAGCGGACGGAAATTATTCGTGATCTACGCTTAGGGAAATTTGATGTTCTTATTGGTATCAACTTGTTACGGGAAGGTTTAGATGTACCTGAAGTTTCTTTAGTCGCAATCTTGGATGCAGATAAAGAAGGCTTTTTGCGCAGTGAGCGTTCTCTTGTTCAAACGATCGGTCGAGCAGCGCGGAATTCTGAAGGTAAAGTAATTATGTACGCAGACAAAGTGACAGATTCAATGCAACGAGCAATGGATGAAACGTCACGTCGACGCGGCATTCAGCAACAGTATAATGTAGAACATGGCATAGAGCCAAAAACAATCATCAAAGAGATCCGTGATCTGATTGCTATTAGCAAAGTGGCTGAAGAAAGCGGTACTTATGACACGACTTCGTATGAAGAACTGTCAAAAGCCGAACGGAAAGAATTAATTGCAAAACTTGAAGATGACATGCGCGAGGCTGCCAAGACGCTTGATTTTGAGACGGCAGCAACCTTACGTGATACGATTTTAGAATTAAAAGCAGCAGAATAGAAAAATGAATCGGATGAATCGAAATAGGAGATATAAATGGCGAATGATAAGATTGTAATTCATGGAGCACGTGCTCACAATTTAAAAAATGTAGATGTTACGATCCCTCGTGACAAAATGGTGGTTGTTACTGGATTATCAGGCTCTGGAAAGAGCTCTTTAGCGTTTGATACACTGTATGCAGAAGGTCAGCGGCGCTATGTAGAAAGTTTGTCTGCCTATGCGCGTCAATTTTTAGGACAGATGGATAAACCAGATGTTGATAGTATCGATGGTCTTAGTCCAGCAATTTCAATCGATCAAAAAACCACGAGTAAAAACCCTCGTTCAACAGTGGGTACCGTAACAGAAATCAATGATTATTTGCGCTTGTTGTATGCGCGGGTAGGGCATCCTATTTGCCCTAATGATCATATCGAGATTACTTCACAGTCAGTGGAACAGATGGTAGATAAAGTGTTGGCATTACCAGAACGAACAAAGCTTCAAATTTTGGCTCCGGTAATTGCTAAGAAAAAAGGACAGCACAAAAAAGTGTTCGAAATGATTCAACGTGAAGGCTATGTCCGGATGCGGGTCGATGGCGAATTGTATGATGTGACGGAAGCACCGGAATTAAGTAAAAATAAAAAACACGATATTGAAATTATTATTGACCGGATTGTCGTCAAAGAAGGAATCCGCTCACGTTTATTTGATTCTTTTGAAGCAGCTTTACGACTAGCAGAAGGCTATGCGATCGTTGATGTGATCGGTGAAAAAGAAATGCTGTTTAGTGAACATTATGCCTGTCCGTACTGCGGCTTTACAGTCGGTGAACTTGAACCACGCTTATTTTCATTCAATGCGCCATTTGGTGCTTGTCCTGATTGTGATGGTTTAGGGATAAAACTAGAAGTCGACTTAGATTTAGTGATTCCGGACCAAAGTAAAACATTACGTGAAGGAGCATTGGTTCCATGGAATCCTATCAGCTCGCAATATTATCCGCAAATGTTGGAACAAGCTTGTTTGAGTTTTGGAATCGACATGGACACGCCCTTTGAAGAATTACCAAAAGAACATCAAGAGATTATTTTAGCTGGTTCAAATGGCGAGAATTTCCATTTTCATTATGAAAATGATTTTGGCGGCGTTCGAGATGTAGAGGTTCCTTTTGAAGGAATTATCAATAACATCAATCGTCGTTATAAAGAAACAAATAGTGATTTTACACGTGATCAAATGCGTTTATATATGACAGAATTAACTTGTCAAACATGTCAAGGGTATCGTTTAAATCCACAAGCATTGTCAGTTCAGATCAACGGGGAAAATATCGGGAAAATCAGTGAAGATTCGATAAATGGCGCGTTAGAATTTTTTGAAAACGTGGCTTTAAGCGAACAAGAAAAAATGATCGCAAAACCCATTTTAAAAGAAATTAATGATCGCTTGAGCTTTTTGCGCAATGTTGGGCTGGATTATTTGACTTTGAGTCGGGCTGCTGGGACTTTATCAGGCGGTGAAGCACAACGGATTCGTTTAGCTACACAAATTGGCTCAAACTTATCTGGTGTTTTGTATATTTTGGACGAACCATCTATTGGTTTGCACCAGCGTGACAATGATCGTTTGATCGAGTCATTGAAAAAAATGCGTGATCTTGGAAACACGTTGATCGTAGTAGAACACGATGAGGATACGATGCGTGCAGCCGATTACTTGATCGATGTTGGTCCGGGCGCTGGGGATCAAGGTGGGCAGATTGTTGCTGCTGGTACGCCTCAAGAAGTAGAGAAAAATCCAAATTCATTAACCGGTCAATATTTATCAGGAAAACGAGAAATAGCAGTGCCAAAAGAACGCCGCAAAGGAAATGGCAAGAAAATCAAGATCACTGGCGCAGCGGAGAATAATTTAAAAAATATCGATGCAGAATTTCCTTTAGGACAGTTTGTAGCAGTCACTGGTGTTTCAGGATCTGGTAAATCAACTTTGGTCAATCAAATTTTGAAAAAAGCCTTAGCTCAAAAATTAAACCGCAATTCAAATAAACCAGGAAAATTCAAGAAACTTACTGGGTATAAACACATTGAAAAATTAGTAGATATCGATCAAAGTCCAATTGGTCGTACACCACGAAGCAATCCAGCTACTTATACGAGTGTCTTTGATGATATTCGTGATCTCTTTGCCCAAACGAATGAAGCCAAAATTCGCGGGTATAAAAAAGGGCGGTTCAGTTTCAATGTTAAAGGCGGACGCTGCGAGGCTTGTCGTGGTGACGGAATCATTAAGATTGAAATGCACTTTTTACCTGATGTGTATGTACCTTGTGAAGTTTGCCATGGCAAACGCTACAATTCAGAAACTTTAGAGGTTCACTATAAAGGAAAGAATATTGCAGATATTTTGGAAATGACGGTAGAAGATGCAGTAGAATTTTTCCAACATATTCCTAAGATTCATCGCAAGTTACAAACGATTGTTGATGTTGGATTAGGCTATGTGACGATGGGACAACCAGCGACAACGTTGTCTGGAGGAGAAGCGCAACGGATGAAACTTGCCAGTGAGCTTCACAAAAATTCGAACGGTAAAAATTTCTACATTTTAGATGAACCAACAACTGGACTGCATACAGATGACATCGCCCGCTTATTAAAAGTACTTGAGCGATTTGTTGATGCGGGCAACACGGTTTTAGTGATCGAACATAATCTAGATGTAATCAAATCTGCCGACTATGTAATTGATCTTGGGCCAGAAGGCGGTGACGGCGGAGGCACGATTCTAACAACGGGTACACCAGAAGAAATCGCTGAAATCTCAGAGAGTTATACGGGGCATTATTTAAAACGTGTGCTGAAAAAATAAATAACTGATAAAGAAAAATGCGAGTAAAGGATTCTCCTTTGCTTGCATTTTTCTTTATGGTATGATTATCAAGGATTTAGAATGAGAAGGTGTAAGAAAATATGAATGAAAAACAAAAATTTGTACCGATTTTATTAGGAAGCGACATCAATGTCTATGGGATGTCTCGCTCTTTTCATGAAGCTTATGGGATTGTCTCTGAGGCTTATGCTGGATTACAATTGGCGCCGACTAAGTACAGCAAGATCGTAAATGTTCACATCGTTCCAGGATTTGATAAAGATCCGGTATTTATTGAACAAATGCGTGAATTAGCAAAAAATACTTACAATGATCCGGCAACAAAGTATTTATTGATCGCTTGTGGCGACGGCTATGCAGAATTGGTTTCTCAACACAAAGAAGAACTTTCTAAATGGTTCATCTGTCCGTACATTGATTTTGAGTTGTTGCAACGTTTGATTAGCAAAGTCAGTTTTTATGATATTTGCGAAAAATATGATCTACCATATCCAAACACCTTCATCATTACTGAAGAGATGTTGGAAGCAGGCAAACTGAAACAAGACTTGCCGTTTGATTTTCCAGTAGCGTTAAAACCAGCTAACAGCGTAGAATGGCTGTCAATCGATTTTGAAGGACGGAAAAAAGCGTTTATTTTGGACACGCGTGATGAATTTGATACGATTATTGAACGGATCTATCAAGCAGGCTACACTAGCGAAATGATTGCGCAAGACTTTATTCCCGGAGATGACAGTAATATGCGGGTGTTGAATGCGTATGTCGATCAACATCATCATGTTCGTATGATGTGCCTAGGTCATCCATTATTGGAAGATCCATCACCAGAAGCAATTGGCAACTATGTCGCAATTATGCCAGAATACAATGAAAAAATTTATCAAACAATCAAAAGTTTTTTAGAAAAAATCAACTATACTGGTTTTGCAAATTTCGATATGAAGTATGATCCACGAGATGGTGAATATAAATTATTTGAAATTAATTTGCGTCAAGGACGCAGTAGTTTCTTTGTTACCTTAAATGGATTTAATTTGGCTCAGTATGTAACCGAAGACCGCGTCTTTGAAAAACCGTTTACTGAAACGGTCTATGGAAAAGCTGAAAAGGCGATGTTATGGATGGGCGTACCAAAGGGTGTCTTTGTAAAATTTGCTCGTGACAATGCTGATAAAAAACAAGCACTAGAATTAATCAAAAAGAATCAATGGGGCACGACAGTCTTTTATAAAAATGACATGTCCTTGATGCGTTGGATCTTGATGAAATATATGTTTAGTAAATACAAAGGACGATTTGATCTATTCTTTAAAGAGAAAGAAGGGTAAGCATGGAAAATTTCTTTAGTATTCTTGGCGGCATGGGGACGATGGCAACTGAAAGTTTTATTCGTATCTTGAACCAGCGAACACAAGCCCATAATGATCAAGAGTATTTGAACTATGTCATGTTTAACCATGCGACTGTTCCTGATCGGACGGCTTATATTTTGGATCATCAAGCAGCAAACCCGCTGCCGTTTTTATTAGATGATATTGAAAAACAAAATTTATTGCATCCGGATTTTATCGTATTGACTTGCAACACTGCACATTATTTCTTCGAGCAGTTGCAAGCAGCAACGGACATCCCGCTGCTGCATATGCCGCGTGAAGCAGTCAATGAAGTAACACAACACCATCAAACAGGCGAAAAGATCGCTGTACTTGCGACTGCTGGGACGATGACGGCTAAAGTTTATCAAAGTGAATTAGAAGCACGGGGCTTTGAAGTACTCGTTCCTGAAAAAGAACTTCAAGATAAAGTTAATCACTTGATCTATCATGATGTAAAAGAACATGATTTCATCAACAGTGAGCTGTATTTAGAGATTTTATCAGATGTTTTTGAAAAATATGGCTGTCAAAATGCCATTCTAGGTTGCACCGAGCTTTCTTTAGTTCAAGAGTTGACAGATAAAGTTCCTTATCCAGTCATTGATGCTCAATCTATTTTAGCTGACCGCACAATCGAACGTGCATTAAAAAACAGATCTTCCAAGTAGGAGATCTGTTTTTTAATGCCTGAATGATCCTGGGGTATCCTACAATACTAGCTGAATTTGGATCCAATATATTAGAAAAAAGGAAAGAATGATAAATAAGTAGCAAAGACACGCCAGGAGTGTTATAATTTTTTCTAGATAGCTAAAGAAGCTAACGCTTGGTTTCTTTAGCCTCTTTTTGTGTAGTTGACTAGAGTGTCAAACAAGCGATAACGTTTCTCAAGTGTAATGAAAAGAGCGCACGAAGCGAATACTCTTGATGAAACAGTCGGAAATTGAAATTTTTATCATTTTAACAAAATGATTTCTTAGTAAAGAGAAAGGAGTGACACGAATGACTGAGAGTTTGCATTTAGTTGTCATCACTGGTATGAGTGGGGCGGGAAAGACCGTCGCGATCCAAAGTTTTGAAGATATGGGGTATTTTTGCGTAGACAATATGCCTCCGGGATTGATCCCTAAATTTTGGGAATTGATTCGTGAATCTGGAAAGGTGACTAAGATCGCCTTAGTAGTAGATCTACGTTCCCGGTCATTTTTCGAAGATATTCAAAAAATGTTAATAGAGATTGAAAATACTGGTTTCATCGATACGAGTATTTTATTTCTAGACTGTTCGGATGAAGAACTTGTCTCTCGTTATAAAGAAACGCGGCGTGCCCATCCGCTTGCCATGGACGGAATGATCACAGAAGGAATTCGTAAAGAGCGTGCGATTTTAGAGGACTTGAAAAATCGAGCAACGTTGATGATCGACACAACAGAGCTGTCACCTCGTCAATTACGAGAAAAAATCAACCAGTCATTTAAACAAAAAGATGATGTAGGTTTCCACGTAGAAGTCGTTTCATTTGGATTTAAATACGGCTTGCCGATTGATGCTGATATCGTGATGGATGTCCGCTTTCTGCCTAATCCTCATTATATTCCAGAATTGCGTCCACAGACCGGATTGGATAAACCGGTCTATGACTATGTGATGTCTTTTACTGAAACAGAAAATTTTTATACAAATTTTGTTCGTTTGATCATGGATATTTTGCCAGGGTATATTAAAGAAGGCAAAAGTTCGCTGACAATTGCAATTGGATGTACGGGGGGCCAGCATCGCTCAGTAGCTTTGACAGAGCGAATCGGTCAGGCGATTGCTGATGCGGAATATAGAGTGAATATCACCCACCGCGACAAAGATAAGCGGAAAGAGACGGTGAATCGTTCATGAAAATGAAAACATACCGTATCCGAAAACCTAAAATTGTTGTAATCGGCGGTGGAACGGGATTACCAGTCATTTTAAAAAGTTTGCGAAATCAAAGTGCGGAAATCACAGCAGTTGTAACTGTTGCCGATGATGGCGGCAGCAGCGGTGAATTGCGAGATTCAATCGATATGGCTCCACCAGGAGATCTACGCAATGTTTTAGCGGCATTATCAGACATGCCTAAATTATATGAAGATTTATTTCAATATCGCTTTCATGAAGACGATAAATTTTTAGCCAATCATACAATCGGCAACCTTTTAATTGCAGCTTTGTCAGAAATGCGCAGCAGTACGTATGAAGCGATTCAATTGCTTTCAATGATGATGCATGTGGATGGGCACATTTATCCTTCTTCTGAAACCCCCTTAGTTTTACATGCTGATTTTACTGATGGGACTAGCGCAATAGGCGAATCAAAAATCGCACTTGACCGTAAGACAATCGAAAAAGTCTATGTCACTGAAAAAAGTGGTGAAAAAGCCGTACATGCTGCACGAAAAGTAGTAAAAGCTATTAATGAAGCCGATATGGTCGTGTTAGGACCAGGCTCTTTGTTCACGAGTATCTTACCAAATCTGGTGATTAAAGAATTAGGTGATGCTGTTCGTACGACTGCCGCTGAAGTCGTGTATATTTGTAATATCATGACACAAAAAGGTGAGACAGAACATTTCAGCGATGCCGATCATATTCGTGTGCTGCATAAACATCTAGAAAGTAAATTTATTGATACTGTTTTAGTCAATACAGAAAAGGTACCAGAAGGGTATATGGATCCGGAAGTCTATGACGAGTATCTAGTCCAAGTGACTCATGATTTCAACGGATTGAGAGAACAAGGCTGTCGAGTCGTTTCAACTGATTTTTTGAAACTACGTGACGGTGGTGTCTTTCATGATGGCGAAAAAGTTGTTGATGAATTGTTCCGAATTGTTTTTGGAGCGAAGATTTAGAAGAGAACTTTTTCAATTTAAAAAAAGGAGGGCTCGTCATGTCTTTTGCGGCAGAAGTAAAAAAAGAGCTAACGAGTCTGACAGTCCAAAAACACCTCGCACAAGCTGAGTTAGCCGCTTTGATTCGAATGAATGGCTCGCTTAGCTTGAGTAATCATCAATTTGTTTTAAATGTCCAGACTGAAAATGCGGCGATTGCTCGTCGGATTTTTACTTTGTTGAAAGAACATTATGGTGTGCGCAGTGAGTTGTTGGTACGTCGGAAAATGAAATTAAAGAAAAACAATGTTTATATTGTACGGCTGAAACAAGGGACACAGAAAATATTGCTAGATTTAGATATCATGGATGGCATGATGTTCCAATCTCATATTTCTAATGAAATCAAGCAATCAGATGAAAAGACAAGAGCCTACTTAAGAGGAGCCTTTTTAGCCTCTGGTTCAGTCAATAATCCTGAAACAAGCCGGTATCATTTAGAGATTTCTTCGATTTATGAAGAACATAACCAAGACATCTGTGACTTGTTAAATCAATTTGACCTCAATGCACGAACATTGGAGCGTCGTAATGGATACATCACGTATCTGAAGGGAGCTGAAAAAATCGCAGACTTCTTGACATTAATCGGCGCGACAAATTCCATGTTGAAATTTGAAGATGTTCGGATCGTGCGAGACATGCGTAATTCCGTCAATCGTTTAGTCAATTGCGAGACTGCCAATATGAACAAAACGATTGATGCGGCTTCAAAGCAGATTGAGAATATTCATTTTATTGAATCGACTGTCGGTTTACAATCGCTGCCTGAAAAATTACAAGAAATCGCAGAATTAAGGATTCAAAATCCTGAAATCAGTTTGAAAGAACTAGGCGAAATGATTCCTTCTGGTGCAATCTCTAAATCAGGGATTAACCATCGAATTCGCAAGATTAATGATTTTGCTGATAATTTACGCAAAAAAACCGTTTGAAGCTCAAACGGTTTTTTTACTATTCAGCAATATAGGAATGTAAGGTCGTCTCATCAATTGCTTCGTCAAAGATATGTTCACCTAAAATAATTGTTGGGACGAAGTTGATATTAGCCTGTTCTGCTTCGTTGCGTATTTCTTGCTGCAAGTTTTGATTTGCTTGTTGAGTAAGGTGTAAATTTTTTTCGGCATAGGCCGCAACAGCCTCTAATTCGAAATCGCCCCAAATCTCTTGTGTTTCAAAGGCCTGTTGTATTTGGAACAAAGCTTTCTTAGGATCAGAACTAATGTATTCATGCATGATATTGCCGCGCTGCAAACTGATTTTATCTTTATCTAATAATTTAATGACACGCTGAATTTTTCCTTCGGCAACTGCTTGGTTTAAAGTGTCAGAAGATTCTACAAACCACTGCTTGCAATAAGGACAACGAAGATTGAGAAATTCAATCAAACGTTTCGGTGCAGTATTTGAACCAATCTTTATCCCATTGAAGTCATTAACGAACTCTGCTTTAATAATCGAAATATCCATAAAAAGACACATCCTCTCTTTTATCAGTGTACAAAAAAAACAGTAGAAAACAAAATTTTTCACATAAATAAGTGAAAAAGCCTAAAACCTAGGTTTGAAATTATGCCAGGTTGGTTTATAATGAAGGCGTTATAGTAATGATCATACAAAGATTATTTTAATAGCTCTCAAGGAATTAAATGAAAGAGAACTCTGTTTTTTTATTTAATTACAAGTATTCAACTGGTCTAGTATCAATCAAGGAAGCGAAAGACTTTTTACAGTCTGATAGTATTATATAAATTAAGGAGGAGAAACATGCGTAAGAAAAAAACGATGGATGGAAATACAGCAGCTGCTTATATTTCCTATGCATTCACGGAGTTAGCCGCAATTTATCCAATCACTCCTAGCTCGACGATGGCTGAACTTGTGGATCAGTGGGCATCCCAAGGAAAGAAAAATATATTTGGTCAACCTGTATCGATTACAGAAATGCAATCAGAAGCAGGTGCGGCTGGTGTTGTTCATGGCGCGTTGAAAACAGGAGCATTGACAACAACTTATACAGCATCACAAGGCTTGTTATTGATGATCCCTAATATGTATAAAATCGCAGGCGAATTACTGCCAGGTGTATTCCATGTTGCTAGTCGTGCAGTTACGACGAATGCCTTAAATATCTTTGGTGACCATGGCGATGTTATGGCCGCTCGTCAAACAGGTTTTGCAATGCTGCAAGAAAGCAGTGTGCAAGAAGTGATGGACTTATCTGCAGTTGCACACCTCGCTGCAATTGAAGGTAGTCTGCCTTTTATGAATTTTTTTGATGGTTTTCGGACAAGTCATGAGATTCAAAAAGTAGAAGTACTTGATTATGAAGAATTGGCTCCTTTAGTCAATCAAGAAAAATTAAGAGCTTTCCGTAAACGCAGTATGAACCCTAATCATCCAATGATCAGCGGGACTAATCAAAATCCTGATGTTCATTTTCAACAACGGGAAACAGTCAATCGTTATTATGATGAATTACCTGCAATCGTTCAAAAATATATGTTTGAAATCAACAAGTTGCGCGGGACTAATTATGATCTTGTCACTTATTATGGTGCAGAAGATGCAGAAGAGATTATTGTTGCGATGGGCTCAGTGGCTCAGACAATCGAACAAACAGTAGACTATTTAAATGCTAACGGCCGTAAAGTTGGCTTTTTGAATATCCATTTGTATCGTCCATTTCCAACAGAAAACTTTTTGGAAAAACTGCCTGATACAGTTAAATCGATTGCGGTCTTAGATCGATCAAAAGAACCAGGAGCAGACGGAGAACCACTTTTATTAGATGTCCAAAGTGTGATGTATGAAGCTGATGTTCGTCCTAAAGTAATCGGCGGACGTTTCGGATTAGGTTCAAAAGATGTTACGCCTGATCAGATTATTTCGGTCTATGATGAACTACTGAAAGACAAAAAAACAGCGAAGAAACGCTTTACTATAGGAATCGTTGACGATGTGACGAATATGTCGTTGGAAAAGAAAGAAGTGATTGATTTAACCAATCCTAACACTTTCCAAGCGAAATTCTGGGGATTTGGCTCAGATGGAACTGTCGGAGCGAATAAGTCAGCCATCAAAATTATTGGGGATCATACAGATAAATATGCTCAAGGCTATTTCAGTTATGACTCAAAAAAATCTGGCGGTCTAACTGTTTCTCATTTGCGTTTTGGTGATACACCGATCCGTTCGACCTATCTTGTTGAGCGTGCAGATTTTATCGCCTGTCACACGCCGGCTTATATTCATACGTATGACTTATTGAAAGGGTTAAAGCCTGGCGGAGTCTTTCTGATGAATTCAATGTGGAGCGATGATCAGATTGATAAGTTGCTGCCTGCAAAAATGAAACGTTATATCGCTGAAAATGATATTAAATTTTATACGATCAATGCAGCAAAATTAGCAATGGAAGTCGGACTTGGTTCTCGCATCAACATGGTGATGGAAACAGCATTCTTTAAACTAACAGGGATTATTCCATTTGATGAGGTTTTGCCGATTTTAAAAGCAGAAGCTGATAAAAGTTATCGTCGGAAATCCTTAGAAATCGTTGAAAAGAACATTGCAGCGATTGAACAGACGGTCGAGTTATTACACCAAGTACAAGTTCCTGAAACTTGGCGGACTGTTGAGATTCCTGAAAAAGTACGTAAAACACCAGTTTCTCAATATGTGGAACAAATCGTTGAACCAATCAACTCACAACAAGGAAATGATTTGACAGTCAATGATCTTGTAGCTAACGGAATGACAGATGGAACGATTCCTACTGGAACAGCGAAATTTGAAAAACGTGGAGTAGCACTAGAAGTTCCTCACTGGATCAGTGATCGGTGTACTATGTGTAATGAATGTTCCTTTGTTTGTCCTCATGCAGCGATACGTCCATTTTTAGCAGATGATGAAGAGATGGAAGAGGCGCCAGAAGGCTACATCGTTCGTGAGATGCGCGGAGCTGATGGCATGAAATACCGCATCCAAGTCTCAGTAGAAGATTGTACCGGCTGTGGTCTGTGTGTTGAAGCTTGTCCTGCAAAAGACAAAGCATTAGTTATGAAACCATACGAAGAAGAAAAAGAACAAGCAATCAACTGGGCCTTTTCAATGACATTAAGACAAAAAGAAAATCCTGCTAAAACAAATTCTGTTTTAGGTTCTCAATTCAATCAACCATTACTTGAATTTTCAGGTGCATGCTCTGGTTGCGGAGAAACGCCGTATGTCAAATTAATGACACAAATGTTTGGTGACCGTATGATGATTGCTAATGCGACCGGCTGTTCGTCTATCTGGGGAGCAGCAGCCCCTGTCAGCCCATATACGACCAATGAAAAAGGACAAGGTCCTGCTTGGTCAAATTCATTGTTTGAAGACAATGCTGAATACGGCTATGGAATGTTTTTAGCCAATCAGACACGAAGAAAAGAGTTGGCTGATAAAATCAACGATGTTTTAGACAGTGTTTCAGAACCATTACGTGAACTGATGGAAGACTGGATGGACCATATGTTTGAATCTGAAGGAACACAGCAACGAGCAACAAAACTAACTGCAGCTCTTGAGGCTGAAGGTTCAACAGATCCTAAACTAGCTGAGATCTATGATGATCGTGATTTATTCGTCAAAACGAGTCAATGGATGTTTGGTGGCGATGGTTGGGCATACGATATCGGTTTTGGCGGTATCGATCATATCTTAGCTAGTGGCGCTGATGTAAATATTTTAGTCATGGACAATGAAGTTTATTCTAATACTGGTGGTCAAACATCAAAAGCAACGCCAGCTTCAGCAATTGCAAAATTCTCTGCCGGCGGTAAATACCAATCTAAAAAAGATTTAGGTATGATGGCTATGACTTATGGCAATGTATACGTAGCACAAATTGCCTCAGGTGCCAATCAAATGCAAACAATTAAAGCTTTAGAAGAGGCGGAGAAATTCCCTGGACCTTCACTAGTGATTGCTTATACACCATGTATCAATCATGGATTGCGCGGCGGTATGAGCCAAACATTGAAAGAAGCCCAAGAGGCGGTTAGCTCTGGTTACTGGTCATTGTATCGCTTTAATCCTGCACAACGTGAAAAAGGAAAAAATCCGATGTCATTGGATTATAAGAAACCAAACTTCGATCATATGATTGGTTTTATGAAACAACAAACACGCTTTTCAGCATTAGAAAGAATTCAGCCTGATGATGCGCAACGACTGTACCAAAAGACAGTAGATGACGCTCAGACTCGCTTTTATAACTATGCACGTTTAGCTGGACAAGAAGAAAAGATTCGTGCAAAACTGGAAGGAACAAAAGTCGCAGTTGGTGTGGCAGCCGATACCAAACCAAAACGTGAACGTACCGTTGATCCTGAAGCAGAAGCACGTCGCGCAGCACGCAGAGCTGCCCGAGCAGAAAAACGCAGCAAATAAATTTTATGAGCCTTAGGTTACTAAGGCTCTTTTTTCTTGTTCAAATTTTATGCTAGACCTGTACCACTGTGGTATAATTGTAGAGAATTTTGGATAGAAAGAGAGGTTATCTATGCCTAATCGTCTAATTGAGTTATTCAAACCGGAATATTGGCTTAGCTTTTTTTCTGAGAATCTTTCAACCTGGGATATTATCGTCAACCTTTTAGATATAGTTGTTGTCTGGTTTTTGATCTATCGTTTGTTTGAACTTGTTCGCGGAACAAAAGCTGTCCAATTGATTAAAGGTGTGGCGATTTTTATTGGGATTCGAATCGTGGCTGAATTGATCGGGCTGCATACATTGTCATGGCTGATGAACCAAATCATCACATATGGTGTGATTGCAGCAATCGTAATTTTTCAACCAGAAGTTCGACGTGGGCTGGAACATTTGGGACGTAGTTCATTCTTTAAATCAACTAAAAAAGAAGAACGCGATGATGAGCGAATGATCCTAGCGTTTGATAAAGCGATTCAATACATGTCCAAAAGAAAGATCGGCGCATTAGTAACGGTCCAACGTTTTACAGGATTGGAAGAATACATTGAAACAGGAATTGATTTGGATGCGGATATCACCGGAGAATTATTGATCAATATCTTTATTCCGAATACGCCTTTACATGACGGCGCTGTGATTGTTAGAAATGGAAAAATCGCGGTTGCGTCAGCGTATTTGCCTCTTTCAGACAGTATGTTGATCCCAAAAGAATTCGGGACACGTCATCGAGCCGCAGTAGGTATCAGTGAAGTCAGTGATGCACTGACATTTATTGTCTCGGAGGAAACAGGCGGAGTCAGTATCACATTGAACAATGATTTTCTTCATGATTTGTCACAAGAAGAGTACTTGGCTGTGATGCGGCGAGAATTACTGCCTGATGAAAAAAATATCGGTAAAAAGAGTCTCTTGCAAACCTTTTTAGAAGGGTTGACTAAAGGAGGCCAAAAATGAGAATTAAATTTAAAAAAAGCAATGCACCGTACATGCTGATTTCTTTAGTGTTTAGTTTGATTTTATTTTTTAATGTAAATAGTCAAAATTTTAGTCGGTTGATTTCTTCAGAAGCAACGTATGAAGAGGTACTGCAAAATGTTCCAATCAATGTTTTGTATGATTCAGATGAATATTTTGTTCATGGCTTCTCATCGAATGTCTCGGTTAAGTTAAGTGGTGCAAATCGAATCCAATTAAATCGAGAAGTTGATCAAGATACGCGAAACTTTAGTGTGGTCGCTGATTTAACAAAATTATCATCAGGAACCCATGAAGTTCATTTAAAAACCAAAAATTTGGCTAGTTCACTTTTTGCGACCATCGAACCAGAGACTATCTCAGTGACAATCGAAAAAAAGGTAAAAAAAGAATTTGAGGTCTCACCAATCTTAAGCAGCACAACCAACAGTAGTGGTCTGGAAATTGGTCAGATGTCAGTTCAACCGGAAAAAGTTGAGATCACGACTGGTGAAACTACCATGAATGAGATTGATCGAGTAGTCGCTTCTGTAGATAGCAGCAAACTAACAGCAGAACAAGAGGGTATCCAAGCAACAGTTCAAGCTTTGAGTGCAACTGGCGAGGCGTTACCAATTCAAGCTAGTCCGCAAAATGTAACGGTCAATTTTGAAATTCAGACACCAAGTAAAGAGGTATCGCTTTATCCGATTCAAGAAGGAAAATTGCCTTCAACTATCGAAAGCGTTAAAATCGATTTGAATCGTTCAAAGGCAACAATCACCGGTGCACAATCAGTAATTGATCCAATCGATAGTATTGGTGTTCCAGTTGATGTTAGTCAATTACAAGGAACGGTAAAAAAATTGATCGATATACCAATAGCTGGAAATTACCAAGTCAATCCTAAAACGGTGAATGCGCAAGTGACACCGGTATTCAAAAAATCAAAAGAAACAACAACTAGTAGCACGGATCATTCTAGTTCGTCGACAACAGAAACGACAGGAAATCCAAATGAGTCTTCGGAAACTTCTGAAACAAGTTCGACTCAAATCATGAATAATCAAGAAGAAACGACAGACCGATCAACTAACTAGTTGGAGAAGGGAAATATAAGTTAATGGGTAAATATTTTGGAACAGATGGCGTACGAGGAATTGCAAACAAGGAGCTAACGCCTGAATTAGCATTTAAATTAGGTCGATGCGGCGGATATGTATTAAGCCAGCATCATAACAGTGAAGAACGTCCGCGAGTTTTAGTCGGGCGTGATACACGTATTTCTGGCGAGTTATTAGAAACAGCTTTGATCTCAGGATTGTTATCTGTTGGGATCGAAGTATTCCAATTAGGTGTTATTTCAACACCAGGTGTCGCTTATTTGACGAGATTACAAAAAGCTTCTGCTGGAGTCATGATTTCTGCTTCTCACAATCCTGCAGAAGACAATGGGATCAAGTTCTTTGGTGGTGATGGCTTCAAATTGGTCGATGAACAAGAAGCTGAGATCGAAGCATTGATTGATGCTGTAGAAGATACCTTGCCAAGACCATCAGCTGAAGGTCTCGGAACATTAGACGAGTTCCATGAAGGACTATTGAAATATTCACAATTTTTGGTCCAAACAATTTCAGGCGATTTATCAGGCTTGACAGTTTGTGTCGATGCGGCAAATGGAGCCACTTCAACAAGTGTCGATCGTTTATTTGCAGACTTAGAAACAGATTTTTATACGATGGGAACATCGCCCAACGGTTTGAATATTAATTCAGGTGTTGGTTCGACCCATCCAGAAGCATTAGCACAAATGGTTGTTGAAAAAGGTGCAGATGCCGGTCTAGCTTTTGATGGCGATGGTGATCGAGTGATCGCTGTAGATGAGTTAGGAAATATCGTTGATGGTGATCGGATTATGTTTATCTGTGCAAAATATCTAGCTGAACGTAAACGATTGAAAAAAGATACGGTAGTAACTACGGTCATGAGTAATTTAGGCTTCCATAAAGCAATCGAAGAAATCGGCTTAGCTGATGTTGTCACTCAAGTCGGTGACCGCTATGTTGTTGAAGAAATGCGTAAAAATGAGTACAATCTTGGCGGTGAACAATCCGGCCATGTATTGTTCTTGGATTATAATACGACTGGCGATGGTATGTTGACAGGGGTTCAATTATTGAACATCATGAAACAAACTGGCAAAAAGCTTTCTGAGCTAGCTAGTGAAGTAACGATCTATCCGCAAAAATTGGTTAACATTCGTGTGAGTGATAAATATGGTGCAATGGATGTGCCGGCTATCAAAAAAGCGATTGAAGAAGCAGAAGCAGAAATGGCCGGTAATGGACGAATCTTGGTTCGCCCTTCAGGAACTGAACCGTTATTACGTGTAATGGCTGAAGCACCAACGGATGAAAAAGTTGAATACTATGTTGAAAAAATTGCAGCAGTTGTTCGTGAAGAAATCGGCTTAGATTAAGCAAAAAGAACCGTTCCGGATTTTACGGAACGGTTCTTTTGTATAGTTTATTAGTTGAATAATTGTGGAAGGATTGAAATAACGATAGAAGAAAAATCAAAAAGAACATGGACCACCCAACTAGTCCAGAGTGAGTTACTCTTTATTGCAGCTTGATTAAAGATCAGCCGTGCACTCCCTTGGATTAAACAAATGTGGACAAGGGTTTCAAAACTATTTCCATTATAATAAGTAGAAAAGTGAATCAAGCCAAAAATAATTGCTGAGAGAATACTGGAGACCGTCAGACTAAATCTACTGGAAAAAATACTTAAAAAGAATAGTGAGAATAATTCTTCACCAAGTAACATGATTGGGAGAGTAAAAATCAAGAGTAAACTCGGATGATCAGTTACGAGGTTTCCTTGTAGCTGCCAACCTAAAAGATAAGTTAAAATGAATCCAGCCACTAAACTTACAACCCAATTCAAAGGAAAATAAATTAAGCTGATTTTTATTGGTCGGATTGGTTTGGAAAATAAATGGTTTGTTAAAGGGACGCCAAAAACTAAAATAAAGGCTAGATAACTTGTTAGCGCAACTGAGAAAATCCCCAGATAAGTAGGGCCATACAATAATCCGAACAGGCCTAAAAATATAAGTACTGTAGCAAGAATCACTTTTCTTAAGTTGACAGGTTGATAAAACAATTTATTCATAAAAGGCTCCTCGTAGAATCTGTTTTCAGTTTCATTCAAGACTATACACCTGAATATAAAATAATCTAGATTATTTTACGTTTTGCTGAAAACAGCTGAAAAATAACGATTACATTTATAGCAAACAAAAAAAGGTTGAGAATTCTCAACCTTTTTTTGTTATTCAACTGTGACTGATTTTGCTAAGTTACGTGGTTTGTCAACATCATATCCGCGTTGTAAGGTTGCATAATATGCAATCAATTGACCAGGGATAACAGAAACAAGGGGACGTAAGAATTGATGGACGACAGGCAAGATAATTTGATCGCCTTCTTTGCTCAATTCTTCGGAAACGATGACTAAAGTGTGAGCACCGCGGCTTTCTACTTCTCGTAAGTTTCCACGTGTATGCGGAGCAGTCACTGCTTCGGTAATAATCCCAATAACTGGTGTCCCTTCTTCAACTAAAGCAATCGTACCATGTTTCAATTCTCCCGCTGCAAAACCTTCTGCTTGGATATAGGAAATTTCCTTTAATTTCAATGCGACTTCCATAGAGACATAATAGTCTTCTGAACGTCCGATATAAAAAGCATTGCGAGTTGTTGCTAAATAATTTTTAGCAATTTCTTCGATCATTGATTTTTCAGAGATCATGACATCCATCGCGTTTGCTGCGATTCCTAGTTCTTTTGTCAAATCAAATTCTTTGGCAGCTGAGTTTCCTTTGGCTTGGCCCACGGCTTTGGCTAAAACAGTTAAAGCTGCGATCTGAGCTGTATACGCTTTAGTAGAAGCTACCGCAATTTCTGGACCAGCATGCAACAGCATTGTGTAGCTTGCTTCTCGTGACAATGTTGAACCAGCAACGTTTGTTATGGTAAGCGAAGGGTGTCCTAGTTCATTAGTTTTTACTAGTACTTGACGGCTGTCGGCTGTTTCACCGCTTTGTGTTAAATAGATAAAGAATGGTTTTTTTGAAAGTAAAGGCATGTTATAACCAAATTCACTAGATAAATGAATCTCCACAGGAATATCAGCTAAGCCTTCAATGATCTGTTTGCTTGCCCAGCCGGCGTTGTTGCTAGTTCCGCAAGCGACAATATAAATACGGTCAGTTTCTAATAAACTTTGTAATAGTGCGTTATCAATAACGACGGTTCCTGTTTCATCAGTGTATTCACTGATGATCCGGCGCATTGTAGCTGGCTGTTCATCGATTTCTTTTAACATGTAATAAGGATACGTGCCTTTTTCCATATCAGAAAGATCGATTTTTGCTTCATAAGGTGCTCGTTGAATCTCATTGCCGTTTTCGTCTTCAATCTCAATCTGATCTTTGGTTACGATGACCATCTCACCGTCGTTGATCTCAACGAATTGATTCGTTTGTTCTAACATAGCCATTGCATCACTGCAGACGACATTAAATCCATCACCTAATCCAATCAATAATGGACTTTTGTTTTTTCCGACGTAGATAGTTTCACGATCATTTTTATCAATCAAACCAAAAGCGTAAGAACCGTGAATTTCTTTCAAAGCTTTTCGGAAAGCTTCTTTCGTAGTAAGTCCTTGATTTGCGAAATATTCAATTAGATGAACTGCTATTTCTGTATCAGTCTCACCGTAAAAAGTATCCTTTGCCAAATATCTTTTCTTCAATTCGTCATAATTTTCAATGACACCATTATGGACCAATACAAAGCGTTTACTTTGTGAAGTATGGGGATGCGCGTTTTCTTCGCTTGGTTCACCATGGGTTGCCCAACGTGTATGACCGATCCCGATTGTGCCATGAACGTTTTCTCCGATTTTATCGGCTAATTCTTTGATGCGTCCTTGTGATTTGATCAAAAAATCTTCTTTTTGATCTGCTACAAAAATACCTGCAGAGTCATACCCGCGATATTCTAATTTTTCCAATCCTTTAACTAAAATCTTTGTTGCTTGCTCATTTCCTACAATTCCTACGATTCCACACATAATGTCTTCCTACTTTCTTAGCATTATCTGTTTCCGAACTGTCTGATCATTTTTTGTTCTTTTATAAAGTATTTGTAATGATCTGTAGAGTACAGCAACCCTGAAGTCATCCGCCGAATCCTTCGATAAACTTCTCCCTCGTCACCTTCAAAAAAGGTCTGGCGCTATCTTATTGGTACATTTAAGATTTTTTTGTTTTAATATCGGAAACAAGGATTAATATAATATAAACTTTCGTTTTAGTCAAATATTTTTTTATTTTTAACTAATTGGTATATATGTAATTTGTGAAATTGATATGGACGGCTATCTTGCTTTCACATTTCATCTGGCAGGAGAATAAGGTAGAATAGAAGAGTAGTTAGTTACAGAATATTTTTGTAGCGGGAAGAGCTCGCTGTTTGAACGAGTTAGTTCAGCGAAGGATCTATACCAACAATTGTTACAAAAAAAGAGGAGGAAATTTAAATGAATCAACCAGAAAATCTGACAGTCGGGGAATTGCGCAAATTTTTAGCGCAGTTTACAGATGATTCAGAAATCACCAATGATACTAAAATATTTTTAGATACCGGTTGGGACAGCATTCAAGAGATCAATCCGGATGCTTTGAGTATTGAAGAAGCACAAGCGTTTAAAATAGAAGATCCTTTAACCCATGAATTATTTGGCGGGTACTCTCTATTAGAAAAAGCGGAAAAAATGAAAGGTGAAGGCCCAGTAGAAAAAGTATTGGTGATTCGCAATTTGTATTAAAATTGAAAATTAGACCTGTTTTAAAAGATTAGGAGGGAAAACATGAACAAGAGACGCTGGGTAGCTATTGGGATTGCGGCGATAGTATTGATTTTATCAGTGGTATCATCTGCTATCAGCAGTAAAAATGACGAAAAAAAAGAACTTAGTCAAGTCAATGAGTTGTTGTATGGCACAAATGGCATACAAGAAAAAACTGAAGAAGCCGGTTCAACTAATGAAAAAATTGTCAAACTAACAGTCGAAGGAGCCATTATTGACGATGGATCCAGCGGGTTATTCGCTAGTGGCGGCTACAACCATGAATTATTTATGAAGCAATTAGCAAAGATCAAAAAAGACTCACAGGTCAAAGGAATTTTGTTAGAAATCAATTCTCCAGGAGGAGCGGTCTATGAAACGGCAGAAATCACTCGTGCACTAAAAGAGCTCCAAAAAACAAAAAAAATTCCTATTTATACTTCGATGGAAAGCCAAGCAGCTAGTGGCGGTTATTACATTGCGGCTAATTCAGATCGGATTTACGCTACTAAAGATACGATGACCGGTTCAATCGGTGTGATTATGTCTAGCATGAATTATTCTGGTTTGATGGAAAAGCTTGGAATCAGTGATACGACAATCAAGAGCGGGGCATTAAAAGATATCGGTTCTTCCTCTCGACCTCAAACGAAGGAAGACAAAGAAGTGCTGCAAGGTTTTGTGGATAGTATGTATGGTCGTTTTGTTAAAAATGTTGCTGAGGGACGCAATATGGATGAAGAAAACGTACGTAAATTAGCTGATGGACGAATCTATGATGGGACACAAGCGCTGGAAAATGGTCTAGTGGATGAAATCGGGTATCCTGATCAAGCATTGCGAGCATTGAAGAAAGATAAAGATCTAAGTGATGCAAAAGTCGTGTCCTATACAAGTGGTGCAACTAATTTCATGAATACTTGGCTAGGAAACAGTTTAGCAGAACTTCAAGGAATCAAACCTTCACAGGAAGAATTGGTCAGAAATATCGTTGAAAGTGTTGGCACCCCTCAAGCGCCTAAAGCAATGTATCTTTATGGAGGTGAGTAGACATGAAAGAAGAAATCCAGCAAAAACCAGCTGTAGGACCTGTAACACAGTTACTGAATAAAAAAAAGAAGCGTCCACAATTTCATCAGTACCCGGATTATTTTTATGCCGGTTTTTGGATACGTCTATTTGCCTACTTGTTGGATTTATTGTGTATCTCAGCAGTGACAGGAATTTTGTTGGGGCTGCCTGCAAATTTAATGGAGTGGCCGAAAGATGCGGGATTAATAAGTGTCTATGGATCATTAAGTGTAGTTATTTATTTAGCGTATTTTATTTTGTTGACAAAGTTGAATCATGGACAAACGATTGGAAAGATGGCTTTTGGGATTCAAGTTGTTTGTTTTAATGAAGAAAAATTAAGCTGGCAAACGGTTCTTGTTCGAGAAGGGGCTTGTCGTTTTGTTCTGCGGGGCTCATTTTTTATGCTAGGGTACCTCGTAACGATTTTTACAGCGAACAAACAACACATTGGTGATTATTTTTCCGATACTAGTGTAGTAACAATAAATCTATTAGCAGCTAGAGAGGATTTTAGTCAATTATGAATCCGATAGAATTTCCTAATAATGATCATTATTATTTAGCACTGGCAGAAGAAGCCTTTTCTTCAGGTGATTATCTGCAAGCCTTAGTCAATTATCAATTAGCTTATCAAAAGAATCCTTCGGCGAAATTGAATCGATTGATCGTAAGTTTAGCATTAGAACAAGGGAAAGTTACTGAAGCCCTAGAATACGCGAACGAAGCTAGTGAGAGTTATCTTGAGTCAGCAGAGACGGTCGATTTGTACTTGCAAGTCCAAACGTCAGCTAAACGTTTTTTTGTCGCACGAGAATTTTTATGGCGGGCAAAAAAAACTAAATCATTGACTGAAGAACAAAATGACCGTTGGTTGATGCGGATTGATGATCAAGAGTTGTTCCACCAAAGACAACAACAAACTATGCTGAAACAACTGGAAGTACAGCTTCGTCAATTACCAAAAGTATCTACGATGGAGCAGTTGCTGCTCGTTCGTACAGTCAAACAGCTTCCGGAAGAGCGCCTTAGAGTGCTGGCAGAAAATTTTATGGTTGATCCTAAAGTAGCACCGCTAGTTCGTAGTTATTTATTTGAAAGTTTGGCACGTATAGGGACAGTGGATAAAGTCCGCTACTTAACGATTCAAGCTGAGATTGTGGAGCTATCACCAACGGAAATAGATTTTTCAGAAGGGTTGCAAAATAAAATCGAAGCAGGCTTAGCTGAACGGTTAGAAGATGAGGATCCAGTTTTTTTGGCAAATATCTTAGAACAAGTCAAATTAGAAATGGCTTTTTTATATCCGCTACAAAATTCTTATTTGAAACCAGAAGCGTGGATTGCCAGTTATTTATCTGAGTATTTGAATCAAGCCGAATCCCTGGATAAAAATGTTGAAGAGATTCGTGAAACAATCAAACGGCTGATGATTGATTACCATTAAAAAATACCGAGAACAAAAGCTTTATATTTACATTTCACAATCAGTAGTGTAATATTTAATGGTATGCAAAATGCAAGTATATTAGTATTCGGAGGGAACAAACGTGACTGTAAATTTTGAAAAAACAGGCACCAATGATGGTGTGTTAACATTTTCAATTGAACAAACTGAGATTCAAAAAGGATTAACCAATGCATTCAACAAAGTGAAAAAAAATCTTAATGTACCTGGCTTCCGTAAAGGTAAAGTCTCTCGCCAAGTATTTAATCGGATGTATGGGGAAGAAGCTTTGTATGAAGATGCTCTAAATGACGTATTGCCAACAGCTTATGAAGCAGCTGTAAAAGAAGCTGGCATCGATCCAGTCTCTCAACCAAAAATTGATGTAGACAGTATGGAAAAAGGCGAAGCTTGGGTAATCAAAGCTGAAGTGACTGTCAAACCTGAAGTAAAATTAGGCGACTACAAAGAATTAGAAGTTCCTAAACAAGACGTAGAAGTAACTGATGCTGATGTAGATGCTCGTTTGAAATCAGAACAAGAATCTCAAGCTGAATTAGTGATCAAAGAAGATGAAGCAGCTGAAAATGGCGACACAACAGTCATTGATTTTGAAGGTTTTGTCGGCGATGAAGCATTCGAAGGCGGCAAAGGCGAAAACTACTCACTTGAATTAGGTTCTGGTTCATTCATTCCTGGTTTTGAAGAACAATTAGTTGGACATAAAGCTGGCGAAAGTTTAGACGTAACAGTTACTTTCCCAGAAGATTATCAAGCAGAAGATTTAGCTGGTAAAGAAGCAATCTTTAAAGTAACGATCCATGAAGTAAAAGCAAAAGAATTACCTGAATTAGATGATGATTTTGCAAAAGATGTTGATGAAGAAGTAAATTCTTTGGATGAATTAAAAGCAAAATATCGTGATGAATTAACAAAACAAAAAGAAGAAGCTGGCAAAGAAGCTAAAGACGAAGCAGCAATCAAACAAGCAGTAGAAAATGCAGAAATCGTTGAGCTTCCACATGTAATGGTTCATGATGAAGTACATCGTTCAATGGATGAATTCCTAAACAACATGCAACGTCAAGGAATCTCTCCAGAAATGTACTATCAATTAACTGGTTCAACAGAAGAAGATCTTCATACACAATTTGAAGGCGAAGCTGAAAACCGTGTGAAAACAAACTTAGTGATGGAATCAATCGTTGAAGCAGAAAAAATCGAAGCTTCTGAAGAAGACATCGCAAAAGAAATCAAAGAATTAGCTGACATGTATCAAATGCCAGAAGAACAAATCCGCCGTGTCCTAACAGAAGATATGTTAGAACATGACATCAAAATGAAAAAAGCAGTTGAGCTAGTAACTGGAACAGCTGTAGAAAAATAAGTCACCGAGCCGTTCCTTTGATGAAATGGAACCTGATAAGTTGACGTTAAGTATGTAGTACGAAATTCGTACTACATATTTTTTGTGTTCAGAGATAAAATATATGCTTTTTTTGGTTTAATATAACGAAAAAACTTCAAATAAATGATTAAATTTGGTATTATTAAACTAATGGTAAAAGTAAATGAATAAAAAATATAATTCATAGTTAATATTTTTGAATAATAAGGAGGAGAATATGAAGAAAAAAATTTTAGGACTAAGCTTTTTAACGATTTTAAGTTTAAGTTACGCTACAACGGTGTTAGCAGAAGAAAGTCAAGGAAACCTTGAACAAACAGTAACGACAGCAGTTACTAGCGAGGAAACTGTTGACAGCTCGGCAGCCGAACAAATAACAGCAGAAACAACAGAACAGACAGAAAGTGCAGAAGAAGCTATTCCGCAAACACAAATGGAGACTGCTGACGGGACGATGTCTTTGCCAAGCGGACGTTCAGATCTTTATCCCACACTGCAATTATATTCGGCACTACCAGCAGTTTCTGTGACAAACACAAATACACCGAGTAAAAATTTCATTGATATCTCTTCTCATAACGGAACAATTTCTGTCGCAAATTTCCAAAAAATGAAGAGTTATGGAATCACAGGAGTTGTCGTTAAGTTAACCGAAGCTACAAGCTATACAAATCCCAATGCTCAAGAGCAGATTAATAATGCTAAGGCCGCTGGAATGAAAGTTTCTGCTTATCATTATAGTTGGTTTACTAGTGATGCACAGGCAATCGCAGAAGCGAATTATTTTGCTGCTGCTGCCAAAAGATTTGGACTCAGCAACAGCACAGTGTTGGTCAACGATATAGAAGAACCACAGATTCTTGGTAAAGGCAATCATACAAACAACTCAAAAGCTTTTGAAAATCGGTTAAAAGCTCTAGGGTATGGAAACGTTCGGCATTATATCGGGTTAAGTTGGTTAACATCTGGACGGATCAATGCAGGAACGATTGGAAATAAAAATATTTGGGTAGCGGCTTATCCATACAATCTTTCAACTACAAATCTCTATACACAATATGGTTCTTGGCAATGGTCTTCACGCTTGTCATTTCCTGGAATCAATGGGACCTTCGATATTAATGCCGATTACACGGGGATATTCAGCAATCCAGTAACGACACCGACGACGAGTGTCCAGATGCATCGCTTGTATAATCCCAACAGCGGCGAACATTTTTACACACAAAATGTTGCTGAAAAGAATAATTTAGTCAAGCACGGTTGGAAGTATGAAGGGATTGGCTGGAATGGGCCGACATCAGGTAATCCAGTTTATCGCTTGTATAATCCAAATGCAGGAGATCATCATTACACATTGAATTCATATGAAAAAGACAATCTAGTCAAAAAAGGCTAGCGTTATGAAGGAATCTCTTGGTATTCAGGTGGCTCGAATAAACTGCATCGCTTATATAATCCCAATGCCAAAGCAGGAGCCCATCATTATACGCTCAATACCAATGAAAAGAATAATTTAGTTAAACATGGTTGGCGTTATGAGGGATTGGCTTGGTACGCAAAATAGACAAAAAGTTCTCGATTTTTCGAGAACTTTTTTCTTTAGAAATTCTTTTTAAATTTTCTTGGATTCTTTGTCTTTTCAAGGCTTTGTGTTATTATAGATAAAGACTGCAATCGTGGAAACACTTGTAGAGAAAGAAACAAGAGGTGAAAACCATGTATGAAAGCACAGGCGCAGGTGAAACAGTCCGCTGTTCATTTTGTGGAAAGACCCAAGAAGAAGTAAAAAAAGTTGTCGCGGGTCCCGGAGTTTATATTTGTAATGAATGTATTGACCTTTGTAAAGAGATCATAGATGAAGAATTTCATGAAGAAGCGATTCGTGAGTTTATTGATGTACCAAAACCCAAAGAATTATTAGATGTACTAAACCAATATGTGATTGGGCAAGACCGTGCTAAAAAAGCGTTATCAGTTGCGGTGTACAACCATTATAAACGAGTGAATGCTGAAGCAGATGAGATAGATGAAGTTGAATTGCAAAAGAGTAACATTTGTTTGATTGGACCAACAGGTTCAGGGAAAACTTTCTTGGCACAAACTTTGGCTAGAACGCTAAATGTACCATTTGCAATCGCAGATGCTACTAGTTTAACCGAAGCGGGGTATGTCGGTGAAGATGTAGAGAATATCCTATTAAAGCTATTACAAGCAGCAGATTATAATGTTGAACGTGCTGAAAAAGGAATCATCTACATTGATGAAATTGATAAGATTACCCGTAAGAGTGAGAATGTCTCAATTACGCGTGATGTGTCAGGTGAAGGTGTCCAACAAGCATTGCTTAAAATTCTTGAAGGGACTGTTGCTAGCGTTCCACCGCAGGGCGGCCGCAAACATCCACACCAAGAATTTATTCAAATCGATACAACCAATATTTTGTTCATCGTTGGCGGGGCATTTGATGGCATCGAAGCAATCGTTAAAAACCGACTAGGAGAAAAAACGATTGGTTTTGGGACCAATAATAAAAAAATTGCAGATGATGAAAGTATTATGCAACAGATCATTCCAGAAGACTTATTGAAATTCGGTTTGATTCCAGAATTTATCGGACGTTTGCCAGTGACGACAGCGTTAGAAAAACTAACGACAGAAGATTTGGTTCGTATTTTGACTGAACCTAAAAATGCGTTGGTTAAGCAGTATCAAAAATTACTTTCTTATGATGAGACAGAGCTAACGTTTGATGAGGATGCGTTGAATGCAATCGCCGACAAAGCTATTGCTCGTAATACAGGCGCACGCGGTTTGCGGTCGATCATCGAAGACGTCATGATGGATGTCATGTTCGATATACCTTCAGACGAATCAATCAAAAAAGTAATCGTTACAAAAGATTCTGTTGAAGGATCAGGAAAACCAATAATCGAGTATCATAGCGACACGAAAAAAGCAGGTTAGCAAATGAGGGTTCACAAAGTAATTTGTGGACCCTTTTTGAAAGGCGTGAAAGAATGAAAGTGCACAATGCAGAGATCGTCATCAGCGCGGTCTCACCTAAACAATATCCGGAAACAGAATTGCCTGAGATTGCCTTAGCTGGCCGATCAAATGTTGGAAAATCTTCTTTTATCAATACATTAATTGATCGTAAAAATCTGGCACGAACATCAGGAAAACCCGGAAAAACTCAGACATTGAATTTTTATCTAATCGAAAATGCGTTACATTTTGTCGATGTACCTGGATATGGCTACGCGAAAGTATCTAAGACTGAGCGGGCTAAATGGGGAGAAATGATTGAGACTTATATCACTACGCGTAAGCAATTGCGTGCAGTCGTCTCGTTGGTGGATCTTCGACACGATCCTAGTAAAGAAGATATCCAGATGTATGAATTTTTGAAATATTATAATATCCCTGTGATCGTGGTTGCAACTAAGGCGGATAAGATCCCTCGTGGAAAATGGAACAAACACACAAGTGCGATTAAGAAAAAATTGGATTTTGATCCAAACGATACCTTCGTTCTCTTTTCATCTGAAACGAAAAAAGGAAAAGAAGAGGCGTGGCAGGCGATTGAAGCGGCAATCAAAAAGGACTGAGCATAAGCTCAGTCCTTTTTTTTGTCAGTTGGTTCTACCTTTGGTTTTAAGAATTTTTGAATATCCTCATTTTTCTGTACATCTTTATCCGGATCAACTACAAAAGATTCAAATAATTTATCCAAGTCATCGGTTTTTTCAAATTTTAGTCCCATTTGAGCACCTCCAATTAAGTTTTAACATAATCTATTATAGTATACAATTTTTTAAAACATAGTAATCAATTTTATAGGGATTTTTTAATCTTTACGATATAATTATAATAGATAGATAAGAAAGGGGAAGGCAATGGAAAAAAATCAAATGATATATTGTGTCAGTCAGTTGTATGATTTGAAACAAGATGAGATCCAATTGAAGATCGAAGATTGGCTAGTTATGAGCCGTCTATTGCTGGAACCAGATAAAATGTCGATCAATGGAAAGGATCAAAAATTTGATCTGAATTATCTGCGACAGCTGATCGCTGAATTTGGCGTAAATGAAGATTATTGGCTTCAGTTACGAAACGATGAGGAAGAAACGACGATTCATCTGATGGGTGATAGATTATTTGAGAAATATATTCTTGCTAAAAAAAATTTTTATTATTGGGAAAATGTTTATCTAGATTATTTGGCAGCTCGCTTGCGTCAACATGGGTTTTTCGCATATATTCGTTCGTATGCTGAATATTTATACCATAATACAAGTGACTTGTCCAAACGGCGTTCATTTGAAGCAGCAGAAGAAACGCAAAAATTGCCTAAAATGAAAGGGCTTAATGGAGATGTTGTCGTAGATTGCAATGTTTTTCCAGGCTATGATGTTTTTTATAAAGGAGTTTGTTTGACGGCATGTTGGCGTATCTTTCTAGGAGCACCTTACAAACAATTATTTGCAAAACCGCTGTTACTGGAAATCCAGCAAGTCGAAGAAGTTGCCGAACTTGGCGAAGGGGTTATTTTTAAGTTATATAAAGATCCATTTCAATGGCAAGAAGAGGCGAATTTAAAGTTTCAACAATTGTTTCGTGATCAATTAGGCATCCCGCAACTATCTTATACCAATGGAGTAGGCTTGTTAAAACAACCATACATTGAATTTGCGTTTGAGGATACTGTTATTCAGACTGTTCAATACCAAAATGAACGATTTCAACCGACCGAAAAGAAGCATGCCTCATATTTTGTAACTCGGACCTATAATTTTTTGACGAATCAGTATCGAGTCAATCGAATGAAGGGCGGGTTGAATGCCTTGGCTTATTTTCCCTGGATCGATGACAAAAGTGAGCGAATGATGAATTATCATATTTTATATCCTGAATTGACCTTAGATAAAGGACTGGCGGCTTTTGAATACTATATTCGAGACTCAATCGAATTTGAGATTCAAGACACACGCTACAAGGATTATACTGCTGTTTTACAATTATTTATCCCAAAGAAAGCTTTTTCGGATTTTCCTTTGGAAGAATTGAAACGAGCGTTAAAAGATATGACGATCCATCAGATCAGTCGTAAAAACGATTCGTTGACTTTTTCCTTGGAAAAAGAAAAAAAACATTTGATCGTTTCCTTTATAGATCAAAAGAAGGTAACATTAAAAAATCAGTTAGATATACTCGAGATTTGAAAGGAGCGGATAATTATGAATCAACGTTACATTAAGATTATGGGAAGTTGTTTATTGATTGTGGGGATGATATTTGCCTTACCTTTGGCGACGTTAGCTATACCGCTGTCCATTACCGTATTTTTCATCGGGATTGTTTTATTTTCAATCAAACCTAAGCCTCAACCAGTCCGTGTTCGTAGAAAAGATCGCTGGATGTAACAAGCTTGCTTTTTATCAATAATAAAAAGATCCGTTCTCATTTTGAGAACGGATCTTTTTTTGTTATTAGTTTGCTGGTTTTTTGACTAAACCATAGATGATTCCTGAAACAATCGCACCGATAGCAATGAATAAAAGATAAAGCAGTGGGTGGCTTAATAGGAAAACCACAAAGATACCACCGTGGGGAGCAAGTAATTTAATACCTACAGCACCAACTAATCCACCAGCTAGTGCAGAACCAACTACAAAACTTGGGATGACACGAATCGGGTCAGCTGCCGCAAATGGAATTGCTCCTTCTGTTACAAAAGATAGCCCCATGACGATATTAGTCAATCCGGCATCGACTTGACTCTTTTCAAATTTGTTTTTGAACAAGCGTGTCGCAACAAAAATTGCAAGAGGAGGGACCATACCACCGGCCATAACTGCTGCCATAACGATCGATCCGCCTTGAGCAACGCTTGAAGCTAAGGTCGCAGTACCAAAAACATAAGCGGCTTTATTGATTGGTCCGCCTAAGTCAACGGCCATCATTCCGCCAAGTAACGCACCTAGTAAGATGGCATTTGAACCGCTAAGACCAGTTAAGAAACCATTTAAACCATCATTGATTGCTTTCATAGGAACATTCACTAAGAGCATCAAGAAACCAGTGATCAATAGACCAAAGAAAGGATAAAAAAGAATTGCTTTGATTCCTTCAAGTGATTTAGGTAAGTTTTTAAATAATTTCTTCAAGAAAATGATTACATAACCAGCTAAGAACCCGCCGATCAATGCTCCTAAGAATCCAGCGCCACCGGCATTTGCTAAGGCACCTGCGGCAAAACCAACGATCAAACCTGGCCGATCAGCGATACTAGATGCGATAAAACCAGCAAGAACAGGTAACATGAAACTAAATGCAGCACTGCCGATTTGATTGAACCATCCAGCTGCTTGGTTATAATTTCCTAGATTTGCTAACTCAGATTGCGGTACACCCATGAATTGGTCAATCATGAATGACAAAGCGATCATGATTCCACCGCCAATAACAAATGGCAGCATATGAGAAACGCCGTTCATTAAATCTTTGTAGATACGCTGACCTAACGTTCCGTTGTCACTTTTTTCTTCAGTTTCTGAAGATTCTTCACTATCTCCGTGATAAACAGGAGCTTTACCACTTAGAGCTAAATTGATCAATTCTTCTGGTTTACGGATTCCATCACTAACAGGACGATTGACTAATTCTTTCCCATTGAAACGATTCATTTCGACTTTTTTATCCGCAGCGACGATCACGCCGGCTGCACGAGCAATATCTTCTTCCGTTAAGCGGTGCTTGATGCCTTCGGAACCATTTGTTTCAACTTTGATTTCGACGCCCATTTCTTTCGCTTTTTTCTTCAGCGCATCTTCTGCCATATACGTATGAGCAATCCCTGTCGGACAGGCAGTGACCGCTACGATATAGCGTCGAGTTCCATCTTCAGTCTTTTCAGCTTCTGCTTCAGCTTTTTCTTCTGCTTCTTTGGCTTTTTCAGCAGTTTCAAAAGTTGCTTGTACTTGTTCAGGTGTTTCTGTTGCTTTTAATTTTGCGACAAAATCAGGATTGATCAAAAGTCTTGATAAAGCTGCTAGTGCTTGAAGATGAGTATCATTAGCACCTTCTGGAGCAGCAATCATAAAGAATAGGTAAGTAGGTTGGCCATCTAATGATTCGTAGTCCACACCGTTTTGACTTTTGGCAAATAAAACGGTCGCTTCTTTGACTGCACTATTTTTTGCATGAGGCATTGCAATTCCATCGCCTAATCCAGTTGAAGTTTGTGCTTCACGCTTCAAGATCCCGTCTTTGTAAACATCGATATCTGAGATTCGGCCAGCAGCATACATCTTTTGAACCATTTCATCGATTGCGGCTTTTTTAGTAGTAGCCTGTAAATCCATGATCATGGCATCTTTGATCAATAAATCTTTAATCTCCATCATAATTCCTCCAATTTTTATAGATTCCTATTTTAACAGTAAGTAAGATCAAACTTATTGGACTTGAGTGATCTGTACCTCTGGTAATAATTCTTGGATAAAGGCAGCTGTGGCTAAATCATCTGAAAAAGTAGTTGCACTGCCACAGGCTACTCCCCATTTAAAGGCTTCAACAGGATCTTTAGTCTGAGTAAAATTACCGACAAAACCAGCAATCATTGAATCACCCGCGCCAACTGAATTTTTTACAGGTCGATTTAAAACATTTGAGCGATAGATTCCGTTTTGGGTAAAGAGCAATGCGCCATCACCAGCCATAGAGACCAGAGCATATTGTGCACCTTCATCGAGTAATCGTTGACCGAAAGGATAGATATCCTCAACAGAATTAAAAGTCGTTTGATACAATTCGGCTAGTTCATGATTGTTTGGTTTGACTAATAGTGGTCGTTTCTCTAGAGCATCCATTAAATCAGCACCAGTTGTATCAATCACGAACTCAGCATCGCATGATGTAATGATTTCAATTAATTCTTGATAAAAACCTGTTGGAACACTGGCAGGTTTGCTGCCAGACAGTACCACGATATCAGCCGCTGTCAAATTTTCTAGGATTTTTTTTAGTTTGTTCATCTCATCAGTAGAAACAAGGGGACCTTGACCGTTGATCTCAGTTTCTTCGTGGGCTTTTAGTTTGATATTGATACGAGTGTCGTCAGCCACAGTCGTAAAGTTTGTTTGAATGTTTTCTTGCTTCATCCATTCATTGATGAAGTTTCCGGTAAAACCGCCAATAAAGCCTAAAGCGGTGGATTCATGTTTGATTCGTTTTAAAATACGTGAAACATTGATTCCTTTACCTCCAGGTAATTTCAAGTCATTTTTCATTCGATTGACAGCGCCAATCGTTAATTGATCGACGTGAACAATATAATCGATCGATGGATTTAGTGTTACTGTATAGATCATACAGAAACCTCCTTCAAGGTAGTTTGTTCTGTGATTTGATCACGGATTATCAAAGGACAGGTATCAGTGAGGATTGAAGCAGCTGATAAAGAAGCGACACGGACAAAACTTGTCTGATTAAATTTACTGTGATCGACTAAGACAAAGGCTTCTTCGGCTTGTTGGATCGCAGTTCTTTTTAAAATGGCTTCTTCAGGATCGGGTGTCGAATAACCACTGTCAGAATGGATGCCATTCATCCCCATAAAAGCTTTATTAAAACGATATTGTTTCAGTTGTTCTAACGCTTGCGAGCCAACAACTGCATCAGTTGTTAATTTTATTCGGCCGCCCAGGACGATCGTAGCGATTTGCGCTTCGACTAAATGAGCAGCAAGTCCGACTGAATTTGTAACGATCGTAACTTTTTGTTTTTTCATAAATGGAATCATTTCGGAGGTAGTCGTTCCAGCATCTAAATAAATGACATCGCCTTCAGAAAGGAGATTTGCCGCATATTTGGCGATTATTTTCTTTTGTTGAACGTTTTTGGATGATTTTTCATCCATCCCTAATTCTTGTTCAAGATGTTGTGGACGTTTCGCACCTCCGTGGATGCGTTCTAGTAATCCAAGTTCTTCTAATTCATGAAGATCTCTACGGACTGTAGATTCAGAGGAGTTTAACCATTGGATTAAATCTTGAGATTTAACTAAACCATCGCGTTCCAACCATTCGATAATTTTTTTATGTCGTTCTTCTGTAAGCATTTTCAATCCTCCTTCAATTGAAATATTAGCATAATTATTTTTGTAACACAAGACAAAACAGTCAAAAACATTCAAAAACAGCAGAAAAAAGTCTTTGTCTTCTTTAGTCTGGATTTATCTTATTTTTCATCTGATGAAAAATAAATAGTTTTACAAAATTTTGAATAATAGCGCCTATTGATAGCAATTACTAGAATGTGCGAACCAAAAACTAGAAAATTCTGTTTTTTTAGTTTGGATGTTTAATTGGGTTTTATTAGTATATAAAAAATGTTAGAGATGGATGCTACGATGTGTATGATCTTAGTGACTTTGATCAAGAGGTATGGGGACTAAATATGATATAAAGTGGGTATTTACTAAAAAATCCGAGGTTGAGTAAAACTCAGCCTCGGATTGCTTCTTGTTTTTTGGAGATTGCTGCATAAGATCGTTTATGAATCTGTTGTTTGATTTTTTGTGTATGACCTTCATCTGTTAATATCATTAGCAGATCGCCAACTTTCATGACGGTATCGCCATGAGTGAGTATTTCAGCTGAACCACGTCGGATCGAAATCAATAACATCTCGTCAGGCCAATTGAAATCGCGGACCATCATCCCGTCTAGAGAACTTTCCGCAGTAACAGGGATTTCAATGATTGTCTTATTACCGGTAATACTAGGAGTATGCCCTGCAAGCAAACGTTCCAGCAAGGATTCATAGATTGGATTTCCGCCTAATAAATCATTGATTACATATGCTGTTAGCGAACAAACAGCTAACGGCATCAAATGAGTGATATTACCAACCATCTCTGTTACTAAAATAATCGCTGTCAAAGGTGCTTTACCAATCGCGGTGAAATAACCAGCCATAGCAAAAATAGCAAAATCGCTGATTAACAGTGGGTCTATTCCAAGCCATTGATGTAAAACCGTTCCGTAGATTCCACCAATTAAAGCGCCCAGAGTCAGAATAGGTAAAAAGATTCCACCAGGTAAATTTGCCCCATAAGAAACCATTGAAAAAATAAAGCGAAGAAAAAATAATAAGATCAATAAAGCTAACGAAAAATTTTTCTCACCGATAGCTAAAACGATTTGGTTTCCGCCACCTAAATAATGTGGGAAAAAGAACGCAACTGGAATGATCAATAAAAAGGGAATGATTCCGTAAAGATGCTCTGGTAAATGAGAACGTTTATACAATTTTGGCAATGCCAAAAGTACCACTTGGTAGACATAGCCAAGAATTCCTAAAATTACACCAAGAAGAAGCAATAAGCCGTAATATTTCAATGGTAACGATGGGACATTGGCAATAAACAAAACAGGTTTTAAACCAAAAAAATTAAGTGAAACCAGATTTGCTGTCAGCGCAGCGGTGAGTGAAGTCAACCAAATTAAAGGTGAAAAATGATGGTGAACTTCTTCAATCACAAATAATAATCCGGCGATTGGCGCGTTAAACGCAGCACTTAGTCCAGCAGCGGCACCACTGGAGATAAAGATTTTTTTTTCGGAAGTAGAAGCTTGTGTATATTCACTAAATCCTTGACCGACCATTGCCCCTAATTGAATCGATGGACCTTCGCGCCCAAGAAATAACCCCGAACCGACTGATAAAATTCCGCCAATAAATTTTTTCCAAAGGATCGAGAACCAGTTTAATTTGATTTCTCCTTGCAACGTTCCTTCTACTTGAGGAATCCCGCTGCCTTTGATGTTGGGCTCTGACTTCATTAAACGACCAACAATAAAGGCGATAGCGAGCATCACTAAAGCCCAAGGAATCATCCATAAAGGATTTATCTTAAACCAGAGATAAAGTGTTACGACGTGTGTCATAATTTTTTCGATCAATAACCGGAATAAACTAACGACTACGCCAGCAAGTGCGCCGATTAAAACGCCTTTTAAAATAAAGATTACTTTTGTACTGTCTAAACGCTTGATTTCATGCTCGTTTTTCATGTTCTCCCTCCATAACCACTATTCAATTTAGCGCGAATTCCTAAGAAAAACAAGACTGAATCAATGAATCCGCTTTTTTAAATTGTTGCTAGTGTCGCGAAACTTTCTGAGATGCTATAATAAAAAAGATTGAATAAAGAAAGGACGTTTTGCATGCCAAACAAGCAAGAGTTGTTAGCAGGACTTAACCCTAAACAAAAAGAAGCGGTGCTTCACACCGAAGGCCCATTATTGATTATGGCAGGAGCAGGAAGTGGGAAGACACGAGTTTTGACCCATCGAATTGCTTATTTAATAGAAGAAAAAAATGTCAATCCTTGGAATATCTTAGCAATCACTTTTACCAATAAAGCTGCGCGTGAGATGAAAGAGCGAGTAAATAGTATTTTAGGTCAAGGCGGCCAAGATGTTTGGGTTTCAACTTTTCACTCAATGTGTGTGCGGATTTTACGTCGAGATGTTGATGCCATCGGTTATGATCGGAATTTTACTATTTTGGATGGTTCAGATCAATTGACGTTGATGAAACGAATCTTGAAAGAATTGAATATTGATCCTAAAAAGTATGATCCACGCTCGATTTTAGGAGCAATCAGTAATGCTAAAAACGAATTGTTGACTCCGGAAACATATGGAGAACGACAAGGATCTTTTTTTGAAGAAATCGTGGCACGTTGTTACGAGGCCTATCAAAAAGCTTTGCGGAACAATCAGAGTATGGATTTTGATGATTTGATTATGAATACGATCCGTTTATTCGACGAAAATGAAGCGATTTTGACGTATTATCAAAACAAATTTCATTATCTGCATGTCGATGAATATCAAGATACCAATCATGCTCAGTATACGTTAGTCAATTTGTTAGCGGCACGTTTTCGTAATTTATGTGTCGTAGGTGATGCGGATCAAAGTATCTACGGTTGGCGCGGAGCTGATATGCAAAATATTTTAGACTTTGAAAAAGACTATAACGATGCAACTGTTATTTTGCTAGAACAAAATTATCGCTCGACTAAAAGTATTTTAGATGCGGCGAATCAAGTGATTAAAAACAACAGCAACCGGCGAGAAAAAAATCTTTGGACGGATAATCATGCAGGAGAACAAATCACATATTATCGTGCAGATAGCGAAAGAGATGAAGCGCAATTTATCGTCAGCAAGATAAAAGAAGAGATCCAAAAAAATAATCATAGTTACAATGATTTTGCGGTCTTGTACCGAACGAATGCTCAATCTCGGATCATTGAGGACACATTAGTCAAATCAAATATTCCGTATACGATGGTTGGTGGGCATAAATTCTACGATCGTAAAGAAATTAAAGATATCATTGCTTATTTAAATATCATCAACAATCCCCGCGATGGCGTTAGTTTTGAACGAGTGATTAATACACCAAAACGCGGCATCGGCGCTGCTTCAGTCGAAAAATTAAGAGCTTTTGCAACAATGCACGATTGGTCAATGGTAGAAGCAGCTCAAAATGTAGACTTAGCGAATATTTCGGGCAAAGCAGGCCGAATGATTGGTGAATTTGGTATGATGATCACACAATTTCAAGAAATGGTTGAATACCTTCCTGTAACAGAGCTAGTCGATCAAGTATTGGAACGAACCGGTTATTTAGCTGAATTAAAAAATCAGCGAACTTTAGAAGCAGAATCACGTCTAGAAAATTTAGAAGAATTTCGAACAGTTACAAAAGAATTTGATAAGCGAAATGAAGTACAGGATGATGAAGAAGCGGATGCGCCAGAAGAAAAACTTGCTATTTTCTTAAACGATTTAGCGTTGGTTTCAGACTTGGATGATTATCAAGAAGACAGCGCACAAGTAACGTTGATGACATTGCATGCGGCAAAAGGTCTAGAGTTTCCAATTGTCTTTTTGATTGGGATGGAAGAAAAAATTTTCCCATTGTCTCGGTCATTGATGGAAGAAGCTGAATTAGAAGAAGAACGCCGCTTGGCATATGTCGGTATCACACGTGCAGAACAAAGTCTGTATTTGACCAACGCATTCTCGCGAACGCTTTACGGGAAAACGCAGTACAATCAGCCTTCTCGTTTCATCGCTGAAATTGATGACAGCTTATTGAATCCTGTAGGGATACAGCCGCAATCAAAAGCAGTGAACAGCCCATTCAAAAACAATCCAATGAGTCCTAAATATCAACAGGCTACTCGTGAACCAGTCATGACAAAGAAGGCCTCTGGTGGTGAAAATGAGAACTGGAATCCTGGTGATAAAGTTCAGCATAGAAAATGGGGAATCGGAACAGTGGTAAAAGTCAGCGGTAAGGCTAAAGACATTGAATTGGATATCGCATTTCCACAACAAGGAATCAAACGATTGTTAGCAGCCTTTGCACCAATCGAAAAAGTTTAACGCTGAGTTTTATAATGTTTCCTAGAATTACTAGGAGAAGAGATGATTAATCTTTAAAAAAGTTAGGAGGGAATTTTTTGGAACCACTGACCTTTCAAGCAGCAGAAGAGCGTTCCGTAAAACTTCGTGAGGAACTGAATCAATATGCGTATGAATATTATGTACAAGATCAACCCACCGTGGAAGATTTTGTTTATGATAAAAAATATCAGGAGCTAGTTGCAATCGAAATGGAATACCCAGACTTGATTACCCCAGAATCGCCCACCCAACGTGTTGGAGGCAAAGTACTGGAAGGATTTGAAAAAGTTGTACACGATGTTCCTTTATACAGTTTGAACGATGTATTTAGCAAAGAAGAATTGATTGCTTTTGACGAGCGGGTCAAAAAAGCGGTAGGACATCCCGTCTCCTATTGTTGTGAACTGAAGATCGATGGTCTGTCGATTTCCTTAAAGTATGAAGAAGGACTCTTCATTCAAGGAGCGACCCGCGGCGATGGAACAGTTGGCGAAAATATCACTGAGAATTTAAAAACAGTCAAGTCAATTCCCTTGCGTTTAAAAGAACCCTTGACGATCGAAGTTCGCGGAGAATGCTATATGCCAAAAGCTTCTTTTATTAAATTAAACCAACAACGAGAAGAAGAAGGCAAAGAAGTTTTTGCCAATCCACGGAACGCCGCAGCGGGAAGTTTGCGGCAATTAGATACAAAAATCGCAGCAAAACGTAATCTAAGTACCTTTTTGTATACGCTGGCTGATTTTGGACCGTTGGAATCTACTACACAAGACCATGCCCTAACTGAGATGTCTCGTTTAGGCTTTCGAACAAATCCTGAACATCGTGTTTGCAAGACAATTGATGAGGTATGGGAATATATCGAAGCATTCCACAAAACGCGGGATCAACTGCCCTATGAAATTGATGGTATCGTGATTAAAGTCAATGAATTTGATGTGCAAGACGACTTGGGCTTCACGGTGAAAGCACCGCGTTGGGCCACAGCCTATAAATTCCCACCAGAAGAAGCACAAACGCTGTTATTAGACATCGATTGGACGGTTGGCCGGACTGGAGTATTGACCCCCACGGCAATAATGGAACCTGTTCGTTTAGCAGGTACGACAGTTGGTCGAGCAAGTCTGCATAATAGTGATTACATCGAAAAAAAAGATATTCGGTTAAATGATACGATTTTAGTTTATAAGGCAGGCGATATCATTCCCGAAGTTGCACAAGTTATTTTGGAAAAACGTCCAGCAAATAGCATAAGCTATCCAATACCGTCTCATTGTCCGATTTGTAACAGTGAGTTAGTCCACTTGGACGAAGAAGTCGCATTGCGCTGTATCAATCCAAAATGTCCGGCACAGATAAAAGAAGGTTTAAATCACTTTGTTTCAAGGAATGCGATGAATATCGATGGCTTAGGCCCTCGCGTCTTGGCGCAAATGTTTGACAAAGGATTGGTCGCAGATGTCGCAGATCTTTATGCATTAGACAAAGAACAGTTGTTGACACTAGAAAAGATCAAAGATAAATCAGCTGAAAATATCTTGACAGCGATCGCTGCAAGTAAGGAAAATTCGGTAGAGCGTTTGATTTTTGGGTTAGGGATCCGTCATGTAGGTGCCAAAGCTGCTGGAATATTGGCTGAACATTTTGGCAGTCTTACAGCTCTTAGCCAAGGAACAAAAGAAGAGATCGTCAGTTTAAACACGATTGGTGAAACGATTGCAGATAGTGTCGTAACTTATTTTGAAAATGAAGAGGTCCATGAGTTGATGCGGGAACTCGCTGATCGTGGTGTGAATTTGAAATATAAAGGGCTTCGAAGCAGTCAATTAGCAGAAGTTGACTCTCCTTTTAAAAATAAAACGGTCGTGTTGACTGGAAAATTGATTGATTATACGCGCGAAGAGGCAAAAGAAAAAATTCAAACACTCGGCGGAAAAGTCACAGGTAGCGTATCGAAAAAAACAGATATCGTTGTAGCTGGTGAAGAGGCCGGAAGTAAATTGAGCAAAGCACAAAGCTTAGGCGTTGAAATTTGGAATGAAAAGCAAATGATTCAAGCAATTGAAGAAAGTCAGACAGATTAGCTAATTTTGTTTAGAAGATTGTTGACGAGCCTATTAACGAACGAGTATTATAAAAAAGCGTCGGCTCTATTAAAATCTATCTCATTTAAATTGTTTGAATTGAACAATTTTTTCGAAAAATTTCAAGAAAAAAACGTGAATTCTAATAGAGTTATGATAAAATGATTGAAAATTGACAAAAGAAAGAGGGATATTATGGCAATCAATGAAGAACAAGTCAAACATGTAGCAAAACTTGCGAAACTTTCTTTTTCAGATGATGAATTGGCCGGATTTACCGATCAATTAGGGAAAATAATCGACATGGTTGAACAATTAGGAGAGGTGGACACTGAAGGAGTACCTTTTACTTCAAATGTCTCAGAATCAATCAATGTCATGCGAGAAGACATCGCTGCACCGGGCTGGTCACGCGATGAGTTGATGAAAAATGTGCCGGAAAGTGAAGATGGTTTTATCAAAGTTCCGGCGATCATTGACAACGGAGAGGCTGGTGCGTAATGGAAAAATTATATGATAAATCAATTGAAGAACTTCATGGATTACTTGTTTCAAAAGAAATCACTGCAACTGATTTAACAAATGAAACCTATGCTCGTATTAAAGAAACGGAAAAAGATATCGATGCATTTATTACATTAAACGAAGAAAAAGCAATGGATTTAGCCAAAGCAATCGATGCTAAAGGAATTACTGAAGAAAATGCAATGGCTGGTATTCCAATCGGGATCAAAGATAATATTGTTACAAAAGGTATTTTGACTACCGCAGCATCGAAGATCTTGTCGAATTTCGAACCAATCTATGATGCGACAGTAATGGAAAAAGTCTATGGTGCTGATTTAATTCCCGTTGGAAAACTCAACATGGATGAATTTGCGATGGGTGGATCTAGTGAGACATCTTATTTCAAGAAAACGAAAAATGCTTGGGATCAAACAAAAGTTCCTGGCGGTTCTTCTGGTGGTTCAGCAGCAGCAGTGGCTGCCGGTGAAATCCCAGTTTCTTTAGGGAGCGATACAGGCGGTAGTATCCGCCAACCAGCAGCATTTAATGGAATCGTCGGATTGAAACCTACCTATGGACGTGTTTCACGTTTTGGGCTGATCGCTTTTGCTTCGTCATTAGACCAAATTGGGCCATTTACTCGTACGGTTAAAGACAATGCCTTGGCATTAAATGCAATCAGTGGCTACGATCCTAAAGATGGTACTTCTGCTGGTGTTTCTGTACCTGATTTTGCGGCTGGTTTGACTGGGGACATCAAAGGAATGAAGATTGCTTTGCCAAAAGAATATATGGCCGAAGGAATCGAACCAGGGGTCAAAGCAGCAATCGTCAAAGCGGTAGAAACATTTAAAGCGTTAGGTGCGACAGTAGAAGAGGTTAGTTTGCCGTATTCAAAATATGGTGTAGAAGTGTATTACATCATTGCCTCATCAGAAGCAAGTTCAAACTTGCAACGTTTTGATGGGATTCGTTATGGTTACCGTTCAGAAGATGTTCAAAACTTGGAAGATGTCTATGTAAATACACGGACTGAAGGATTTGGCGATGAAGTAAAACGCCGGATTATGTTGGGGACTTTCTCACTTTCAGCTGGTTATTATGATGCATACTTCAAAAAAGCTGGACAAGTACGGACATTGATTAAACGAGATTTTGACAAAATTTTTGCTGAATATGATTTGATTATTGGCCCAACAGCACCGACTGTTGCTTTTGGTATCGGTGAAAATATTAATGATCCAATTACGATGTATCTAAATGATATTTTAACGATTCCTGTGAACTTAGCAGGTCTGCCAGGAATGTCGATTCCAGCAGGATTTTCAGAAGGCTTGCCAGTTGGTTTACAAATCATCGGGAAGCATTTTGATGAATCAACGATGTATAAAGCAGCTTACGCTTTTGAACAAGCGACAGATTTCCATAAACAAAAACCTGTGATTTTAGGGGGGGACAAATAATGAATTTAGAGACAGTCATTGGACTTGAAGTCCATGTAGAATTAAAAACAAACTCTAAAATCTTTTCACCTGCGCCCGCTCACTTTGGTGCAGAAGCGAATACAAATACAAATATCATCGACTGGGGTTATCCAGGTGTCTTGCCAGTCATGAACAAAACAGTAATCGAATTTGGCATGAAAGCCGCTCTTGCATTGAATTGCGAAATCTCAAAAAATATGCATTTTGATCGTAAAAACTATTTCTATCCAGATAATCCGAAAGCTTATCAAATTTCACAATTTGATGAACCAATCGGTCATGATGGCTGGATCGAGATTGATGTCAACGGTAAAAAGAAAAAAATCCGGATTGAACGAGTACACTTAGAAGAAGATGCTGGTAAAAACATGCACGGAATCGGTGGCTATTCCTATGTCGATTTAAACCGGCAAGGCACACCACTGATTGAAATCGTTTCTGAAGCAGATATGCGTTCACCAGAAGAAGCCAATGCTTATTTAGAAGCTTTGCGTTCGATTATCCAATTTACCGGCGTCAGCGATGTAAAAATGGAAGAAGGCTCGATGCGTTGTGACGCCAATATTTCTTTACGTCCTTACGGTCAAGAAGAATTTGGAACTAAAACCGAATTAAAGAACTTAAATTCAATCAGTTTTGTTAAAAAAGGTCTGACGTTTGAAGTCCAACGCCAAACCAAAGTTTTATTATCTGGCGGAACGATTCAACAAGAAACGCGTCGTTACGATGAAGGAACAAATAAAACAATCTTGATGCGGGTAAAAGAAGGTTCAAGTGATTATCGTTACTTCCCAGAACCAGATATTCCACGTTTTGAGATTGATGATGAATGGATTGAAACGGTTCGTGAATCATTACCAGAAATGCCTGCAGCACGCCGCGACCGCTACGTTACTGATTTAGGATTACCAGAATATGATTCAATGGTCTTGACATTGAGTCGTGAGATGTCTGACTTCTTTGAAGAAACACTACGAGAAGGCGCAGATGCTAAACAAGCTTCTAACTGGTTGATGGGGGAAGTTTCAGCCTATCTAAACAGTGAAAAACTGGAATTAGCCGATACGAAATTAACACCGAATAATTTAGCGGGGATGATTAAACTAATCGCTGATGGGACGATCAGTTCTAAGATCGCTAAAAAAGTATTCCGTGAGTTGATTCAAAACGGCGGTGATGCAAAAACAGTTGTTGAAGCAAAAGGTCTTGTTCAATTATCTGACCCTGCTCAATTATTGCCAATGATCAACGAAGTGTTAGATAACAACGAACAATCCGTGGAAGACTTCAAAAACGGTAAAGATCGGGCAGTTGGCTTCCTAGTTGGACAAATTATGAAGGCAACTAAAGGAAAAGCAAATCCTGGTGTAGTAAATAAATTACTTCAAGAGGAATTAGCAAAACGGTAAGGAGCTCGATCATGAGAAAAGCACGACTGATTTATAATCCAGTATCCGGAAAAGAGATCATGCGCAATAATTTGGCAGATATCTTAGATGCCATTGAAAAAGCAGGTTATGAAGCGAGTGCCTTTGCTACGACTCCCGATCCTGATTCAGCCAAAAATGAAGCGACCCGAGCTGCAAAGGCTGGCTTTGAGCTGGTCGTTGCCGCCGGTGGTGATGGAACGATCAATGAAGTGGTCAATGGAATCGCTGGATTGAAAAACCGGCCCAAAATGGCTATCATTCCAGCGGGCACTACAAATGACTACGCTCGTGCATTAAAAGTACCACGCGGGGATGTTAAAGCGGCAGCTGAAGTTATTCAAAAACAACAAACAGTTAAAATGGATATCGGAAAAGCAGCAGGAACGTATTTCATCAATATCGCAGCCGGAGGTTCTTTGACGGAATTGACTTATGAAGTTCCATCTGAACTAAAAAGTATTTTTGGGTATTTAGCATATTTAGCAAAAGGAGCTGAAATGCTTCCGCGGATTAAACCGACAAAAATGCGGTTAGTCTATGAAGGCGGCGAATATGAAGGCAATGCGTCAATGTTTTTCTTAGGATTGACCAATTCTATCGGCGGTTTTGAAACTATCGCTCCGGATGCTAAATTAGATGATGGGAAATTTTCATTGATTGTCGTTAAAACAGCAAATCTTTTCGAGATCGTCCGTTTGATCACATTAGTATTAAATGGCGGAAAACATGTCAATGACGCCAAAGTTTTGTATGTCAAAACAAGTTTCTTAGATGCTAGTTTGATTGATACGGATAAGAAAATGATGATCAATCTAGATGGTGAATACGGCGGGGATGCTCCGATGCGTTTTGAAAACTTGCATCAGCATATCGAATTTTATGCAAATACCGACGAAATCAGCGATGATGCCATTTTAGGAGATGATGATCAAACCCGTGAAGCCGGGATTGAACTCGTCAAAGAATACGAAAAAATCCAAGAAGATTCAGAAGAGTAAGTCTAAACGTTTCTGTCGTAGGGCAGAAACGTTTTTTTAAATTTGTAAAAAATACAAGGAACTTCTTTTATAAATGAAAGCATGATTCAATAACAAGTAATCTAAGTACCAAGCAAATAGCCATTCTTACAAAACTCTTAAGGGACTAACACTTGGCACATCTTGCTTTTTCGATTAGAATTCATTAGAATAGGTAAATCAGCCTTGAAGGAGAATGAAATGACCTCAGTAGAAAAAAATCAAACATATAGTGTTACGATTGATGACTTATCCCATGAAGGATTAGGTGTCGCTCACATCAACGGCTACCCGTTATTTATTGAAAATGCCTTGCCAGAAGAAGAAATGACGATTAAAGCAGTCAAAGTTGGCAAGAAATTTGGCTATGGTAAAGTGCTTGAACGTACTAGCGCAAATCCTGAACGTCAAGAAGTAAAAGATTCAGCATTATTGAGAAGTGGTATTGCGCCATTAAGTCATATGACCTACGACTATCAATTGCGCTTTAAACAACAACAAATTGAAAAAGTTTTAAAAAATATTGCCAAACTGCCAAAATTACCTGTCGCACCAACGATTGGAATGGAAAAACCGTTTGCTTATCGAAATAAGGCACAGATTCCAGTTCAAAAAGTCGATAATCAATTGACGACTGGTTTTTATCGTAAAAATTCCCATGTCCTTTTACCAATTGAAGATTATTTCATTCAAGATCCTAAAATTGATCAAGCAATCGTCGCTGTGCGGAATATTTTACAACGTTTCAATGTTAAAGCGTATAATGAACGTGAAAATACAGGATTTATTCGCCATATCGTAATTCGTCGTGGTCATTATAGTCATGAGATGATGGTAATCCTAGTAACTAGAGCAGAACGGTTTTTTAAGGGAAACGAAATCGCAGAAATGATCAAAGCCGAATTGCCAGAAGTAGTTTCTGTCATTCAAAATATTAATCCTGAAAAAACTAATGTAATTATGGGACGCGAAGAAAAAGTACTTTTCGGAAAAGCAACGATCAATGATACTTTGTTAGGGAAAACATACCGTATTTCACCACAGTCTTTTTATCAAGTAAATACAAAACAGACGGAAGTCTTGTATCAAACAGCAATTGACTTTGCTGAATTAGACAGTGAGGATGTCGTCGTAGATGCATATTGTGGGATCGGAACGATTGGTTTATCTTTTGCTGAAAAAGTGAAGCATGTGTATGGAGTCGAAATCGTTCCACAAGCGATTGAAGATGCTAAGGCAAATGCACAAGCAAATGGAATAAAAAATGCGAATTATGAAATCGGTAAAGCGGAGAAGATTATGTCACGTTGGGCACGAGAAGGAATCGAACCAACCGTGATTTTTGTTGATCCGCCAAGAAAAGGCCTAGATGAAAAATTTATCGAAGCTTCAGCAGCAGTCAATCCAGAAAAAATCATTTATATTTCGTGTAATCCAGCTACATTAGCACGGGATTTGAGACGGTATGAAGATCTAGGGTACCATGCGGTGAAAGTTCAACCAGTGGATCTATTCCCACAAACGTATCATGTCGAATCAGTTACTTTACTGGTAAAGGCGGTGTAAAAATGAATCAAAAAGAGAAAATGTTAGAATTAATCAAAAATAAACAAGGTGGCGGACGTTCGCAGAAAATGGAGACGCCAAAAAATGATCGCAAAAACATGCGTAAAGGCCCAAAAATTTTTAATAAGTAATAGATAATCTTTTAGAAAAGGGGGAGTTTCATTGGGAAATGGTTGGATGCAACGACTGATGAAATTCTACCAAAAATATGCATATTTGATGCGTGGACGTTATGGTAGATTAGATCAGATTAATAAAGCACTGCTGATCGTTTGGGCAGTCATGCTGATTTTTGACCGTTGGATTCCTTTTTACATCGGGAATATCTTATCTTTTATAGCTTTGGCATTGGTTCTTTATCGCTTTTGTTCAAAGAAGATTTATCCGCGAAGCAATGAGAATCAGGCCTTCGTTCAATGGATTGCTCGGGTAAAAGATTTTTTCAAAGGCAAAAAAGGGACGTATAGCTATTTTAAATGTCCCGAATGCAAACAAAAAATGCGTGCGCCAAAAGGTCGAGGAAAAATCAAAATAACTTGTAAAAATTGTCATGCACAATTTATAAAAAAGGTCTAGTTTTTAAAACTAGGCTTTTTCTGCTATTCTTAAAAAGAGAGGGTGAGAAAATGAAACTAATTTTAGTTCGTCACGGTGAAAGTGAAGCAAATTTTGAAAATTATTGGACGGGCTGGTTAGATGTTGATCTAACAGCTAAGGGAATCGAACAAGCAAAGAATGCAGGAAAAAAGATAAAAACAGCGGGCTTATCCATAGATGTCGCATATGAGTCTGTCCTAAAACGCTCCATCAAAACAGCACAAATGATTTTGCAAGAAGCTGATGCACGTTTTGTTTCTGAATACAAAACGTGGCGGCTAAATGAACGTCATTATGGTGCTTTGGTTGGAAAAAACAAAGATCTTATCAGAAAAGACTTTGGCGCTGAACAAGTTAAAAAATGGCGGAGAGGATTTGATGAAGTACCGCCATTAGTAAAAGATAATCAATTTGATCGGCGGTATGCTGATTTAGATCCACGCCTGATACCTAAAGGCGAAAGTCTACGAATGACTTCGCAGCGAGTAATTCCGTTATGGCAAGATCAAATCGTGCCTGATCTTATGGCAGAAAGAACTGTCTTGGTTTGTGGACATGGCAATAGTTTACGAGTCTTGGTTCAATATCTGGAAAAAATTCCTACAAATCAAGTGGATCAAATCGATATTCCAAATGCAACACCTATGGTCTACACGTTTGATTCACACTTAGAGATTAGTCAAAAAGAAATTTTATAAAATTATTATGTAAACTTAGGAAGGCTTGTTATGAATTATATTTGGGATTTTGATGGTACGATCTATGATACGTATCCAATCATGTTGGAAGCACTGATGACAACATTTAATGAATTTAAACTAGAAAAGAATAAAAAGACGGTCTATAGAAAAATTAAAGAAGAATCCATTCGACAGATGATTCTTGATTGGCAATTACCGACACCAGCTTTTGATCAAGAATATCATGCGTATGAAGCGCAACAAAATAAAGCATCGTTTCCATTTCCAGAAGCTGAAGAGACCTTAGAAAAACTAAAAGAAAATGGAGGACGTCATTTTATTTTGACACATCGAACAGTTGATTCGACTTGGGAACTATTAAAACGAGACGGGTTGGATTCACTGATCGAAGCGATTATTGGCAGTGATTCGAATTTTCCACGCAAACCTGATCCTGCAGCGATCAATTATTTTATTGACAAATATCAACTAGATCCTAGACAGACTGTAATGATTGGTGATCGTAAATTGGATATTGAAGCTGGCAATCGTGCGGGCATATCAACGGTGTTTTATGATATAGATTATTTTGAACAAGAAATAGCGGCAACATATTATATAAATAATTTAAAAGAAATAGTACAAATTTTTACAGCAGAAAGCTATAATTAGATACAGTACCACATCATTGAAGTTTTCATAAAAGATAGACTAAAACTTCAGCAAGACAAGATCCTGTTTTTTATTTCTTGTCATAATGTGGGAAACAATCCAATATTTTGTCAAAATAATGCTATATCATCAAGAACAAGGAGATGCAAAATGGAATTACAGCGTGATCAAGAAGTTGTCGAATCTTTTAATTATGGTCTTCCACCCAAAGATCAAGTAGTAAAACAGAAATTATTGATTAATTTTAGTCCTTTAGAAGCAGTGGATCCAGAATATCCAGCTGAAAATAGTATCATGGGTGTACGAATCGATTTTGTTATTCCTTTTAAAGAATTTATCGTCGGTGGGGTATTCTCTCAAGTTGTCCATGTGATTGGTCGTCAAGTCAAACATCAAAGTGATCTGACTGAAGCAGAAGCCAAAGAGTTGATCCAGCCGCTTCTAAAACTGATCGAACGAATGGTCTATGAAGTTACAGAAATTGCTTTAGACAAACCTGGAATAAAAATTAATTTTTCTTCTAATACTAAGTAAACACATAGCCACTTTAAAAAGAAGCCAACGCACAGATTGTTGTTTCTTTTTAAGGTGGATTTTTTTATCAAAAATGCTCTGAAATTTTCATGTAATAATGCAAAATATAAGACAGATTATTTTATCTAGGGTATAATACACAAGTCACTAAAGTATAGCAGTTGCGCGACTATATTTTAGGGTAGTTCGTTGAAGAACGGATACCGGGAACCTTTACTTCCTTTGACAGACTTGTCATTATAGAAAGTTTTTAAGGAGGAATACAATGACAACTCTGTTCACTGTATTAGTGATCTTCGTATTCGTCGCATTATTAGTAGTTTTCTATCAAATGCAAAAAAGACATGTAAAATTTTCTAACCGTGTTTTTGCGGGATTAGGTGCCGGAATTATTTTTGGCGGTATTTTACAACTTCTTTTAGGTAATGGTAGCAAAATTATTACTCAAGCGATGGAATGGATCGGGATCGTTGGTAATGGTTATATTTCATTATTACAAATGTTAGTTATGCCTTTAGTATTTATTTCAATCGTCGGTGCGTTCACCAAGATGAAATCTAGTAAAAAACTTGGAAAGATCAGCGCCAATGTTTTAGTTACTTTATTGGCGACAACAGCTATTGCTGCGTTGATCGGGATTGTAGCTGTGATGGTCTTTGGCCTCGATGGAGCGACCTTTACAAAAGGGGCAGCTGAAACTGCTAGAATCAAAGAATTGGCAGAGCGTCAATCAATGGTCCAAAACTTTTCAATTCCGCAACAAATTCTATCTTTCATTCCAAGCAATGTCTTTGCTGATTTTGCTGGAACACGTCCAACCAGTACGATTGGCGTAGTAATCTTTGCGGCTTTTGTCGGTATTGCCTTTTTAGGAGTACGTCGTAAAGCACCAAAAGAAGCAGAATTTTTTGCAAATTTGATTGATAGTTTATATAAAATCGTGATGCGAATAGTGACATTAGTATTGCGTCTAACGCCGTATGGTGTCTTTGCATTGATGACCAACGTCTTAGCAACAAGTGATTTTGAAGCAATCGTAAACTTAGGGAAATTTATTTTAGCATCATATAGTGCGTTGATTGTTGTATTATTGATTCATTCAGTGATTCTTTTAGGAGTCAAAGTCAATCCAGTAACGTTCTTTAAAAAAGCTTTTCCGGCATTGAGTTTTGCCTTTACCTCACGTTCAAGTGCGGGTACTTTACCAATGAATATCGAAACACAAACAAAAGCACTAGGTGTTGATGAAGCTACTGCAAACTTTGCAGGAAGTTTTGGAATTTCGATTGGTCAAAATGGTTGTGCGGGTGTTTACCCAGCTATGCTTGCGACAATTGTTGCACCTACAGTTGGTATCGATGTTTTTGATTTGAAATTCATCGTGATGTTGATTGCAATTGTGACAATCAGTTCATTTGGGGTTGCCGGTGTCGGTGGCGGGGCGACTTTTGCTTCATTAATCGTATTAGGTGCGATGAACTTGCCAGTTGCAATTGTCGGTTTGGTTATTTCTGTGGAACCGATGATTGATATGGCTCGTACAGCGGTTAATGTCAGCGGCAGTATGGTTGCCGGTGTTGTAACTAGTGAACGAATCCATGAATTAGATCGTGATATTTTGCGCGATGAGAATGCTTCAATCAAAGTAAATTCATAATTATTAAAAGGCTTGGCTAGCGCAACCAAGCCTTTTTTGATACACTTTTTTGAGATACAGGAAATTGAAAGGTAGTGGGAGCTTTGTTCAATGAACAAGTAAAAGTGATTTTATATGCAGATGATGTGAAAAAAGCCAGTTCATTTTGGCAAAAAATAGGATTTGTGGAAATTAGTTTTGAAGAATTGGATGGTTCGCAAGTCGCAGAAGTAGCGATGAGTGAAAATAGTACAACACATCTGGTTATTTATGATCGAGCATTTATTGAAAAAAATGATGATGAAGCGACAGAACCTGCACCGGCGCTCATTTTTGGCAGTGATGATACTATTGCTTTGTATAAAAAAATGCAAGAAGCTCGTGTTCAATTAGGGGATTTAACTCAAATTGGTGAAGAATATGTCTTTAATTTTGTTGATGCAGATGGCAATTACTTTGTAGTTTCAGGGAAATAATAAACTTTCTAACTAGAAGGAGCGGATAGGAATGGAGCAAATTTTCGCAATTGGGGATATTCATGGTGAATATGAGTTGTTTCAAGAAATGTTGAAAAAGTTCCAGCCGGACAAGCAGCAATTGATCTTGATCGGCGACCTAAATGATCGCGGTCCAAAAAGTAAAGAGTGTTGGTTACTTGGAATGGAACTAGTTGAAAACTATCAAGCAGTTTATTTACGCGGCAATCATGAACAGTATTTTTTAGAATTTATGGAAAATCCGGAAGACTGGTTCCCAAGTTATTTATATAATGGAGGGAAAGAGACCATTGAAAGTTTACTCCACAAAGGGGCGACAGAAGAATATTCACCGACTGAAATCGCAATGATGATTAGAAGCCGTTATAAAGAAATAGTAACTTTTTTAGCAGATCGTCCATTCTATTTTGAATGGGGAAAGTATCTTTTTGTTCATGCGGGTGTAGATTTAACGAAAGATTGGCATGAGACTTCCCCACAGGATTTTTTATGGATCCGCGAACCCTTTCATAAAGGAAAAAATAATACTGGGAAAACGATTGTATTTGGTCATACGATTACGCCAATGCTTTACGGAGACATGCAGACAACGGCGATTTGGCAATCTGACGAGAAAATCGGCATTGATGGAGGTGCAGTCTTTGGCGGCAGTCTGCATGGTGTTGTTTTTGATGAAAAGAGAGTGGTCCGTGACTATGAATTGCCTAATAAAACAGGACCGTGGCAGCCTGATTTTTAACAAGTAGCGGGAAATTCATCCCGCTTTGTAGAAAAAACAAGGATATTGTGAAGCTAATTATTTTTTATAAATACAGATATGGAGATATTTTTTATCAGAAATACCCCTATCTTGGGAATGGAGTTAGAGATGTCAAATACGATAAAAGGTCATTTATCTGCGAGTTTAACCGTCATCATTTGGGCATTGACGTTTATCTCCACTAAAATCTTACTAAAGGATTTTTTACCGATCGAGATTTTATTCATTCGTTTTTTGATCGGTTTTTTTGTGTTGACGATTGCTTCACGAAAGATCTTGCCATTCAAAAGCTGGCGTGAAGAAGGATATTATATATTTGCAGGATTATTTGGTGTTTTCTTGTATTACTATTTAGAAAATGTCGCACTAACGTTTACTTTGGCGATGAATGTTGGAATCATCGGGTCAGTCAGTCCCTTTATGACTGCATTACTTAGTCGTTTTGTGTTAAAACAAGGAAAGATTCCCCGGGTTTTTGTTTTAGGATTTATTTGTTCGATGATCGGAATTGTCTTAATCAGTCTCTCAGGAGCAATCAATGTTCATCCATTGGGAGATATTTTAGCACTGATTGCGACTGTTTGTTGGGCGGTTTATTCACTGATTGTCAATAAAATCAGTGACTTTGGTTATAGTATTTTTGCCGTGACGCAACGAATTTTTTTCTATGGATTGATTGTTATGACTCCTGTCTTGTTTCTCTCAATAGATTCTTTTGCGTTTTCTCGTTTTACACAAATAGAAACTGTGGGCAATTTACTTTTCTTAGGAGTCGGTGCATCAGCACTTTGTTTTGTTACGTGGAATTTTTCTGTAAAAAATCTAGGGGCTGTTCGTGCCACCTTGTATATTTATACGATACCGATGTTAACGACGCTAGCTTCTGTGCTGATTTTAGGTGAGAGCTTAACTAGTCGAACAGTTATCGGAATCTTATTAACGTTGACTGGGTTAGTTTTATCGGAACTGCCTAGTTTATTACAGCAAAGAAAAAACAAAAAACAAACACACCTTCACGGCTGAGAACGCGGAGGTGTGTTTCCTTAAGAGAAGAAGCAATCTTACTTGAAGTATGGTAGAATAAATAAGATTTTGAATGAAATGAGGAAGTAAAATGGCAGAAAATTTAAACCAAGAAATCATTCAACTACTGAATAAAGAATTGACGGATTACCGTGGGCAACAAATCAAAGTTGCATTGAATTTATTAGCTGAAGGGAATACAGTCCCTTTTATTGCACGTTATCGTAAAGAAATGACTGGCAGCTTGGATGAAGTCCAGCTTCGTGAAATCGAAGAACGCTACAATTATTTAGAAAACTTAGAAAAACGCAAACAAGAAGTCTTGCGTCTGATTGATGAACAAGGAAAATTAACAGAAGAGTTGGCACAAAAAATCCAACAAGCTGTGAAGATGCAAAAAGTTGAAGATTTGTATCGTCCCTATAAACAAAAACGTCGAACAAAAGCTACTATTGCAAAAGAAAATGGTTTAGAACCATTAGCAAAATATTTCATGAGTTTTCCGCAAACAGGCGACGTGTATGCTAAAGCGGGAGAGTTTGTTAATGAGGCTGTAGCAAGTGCTGAAGCTGCATTGCAAGGAGCTCATGAGATTGTAGCTGAACAAATCAGTGATAATCCTGATTTTCGTACGTGGATTCGTAAGTTTACTCAAAAAAATGGGATTTATCAAAGCAAAGTCAAAGACGCTGATAAAGATGAAAAAGGCGTTTATGAAATGTACTATGAATTTGCTGAACCGATCAATAAAATGGTCTCCCATCGAGTGTTGGCGTCTAATCGCGGTGAGAAAGAAGAGATATTAAAAGTTGCGATTGTTGTGGAAGAAGAAAAAATCTTCGCTTTTTTAGAAAATCAGTTAGTAGAAAATAACCGGTCGATCACTGTTGAATTTGTTCGTGAAGCCTATAAGGACAGTTATAAGCGATTTATAGGACCAGCAATCGAACGAGAAATCCGTAATGAATTAACAGAAGAAGCCGATGAACAAGCCATCAATATTTTTGGTGAAAATTTACGTAATCTGTTATTACAACCACCGCTAAAAGGCAAAATCGTTTTAGGATTTGACCCCGCTTATCGGACAGGCTGCAAATTGGCTGTAGTAGATGCAACAGGGAAAGTTTTGGCAATCGAAGTAATCTACCCGCATAAACCAGCTTCACAAGCTAAACGTCAAGCAGCTGGATCAGCTTTTCAAACATTGATTCAAAAATATGGAGTTGAGATGGTAGCAATCGGAAATGGAACCGCCAGCCGAGAATCTGAATTATTCGTCGCAGAACAATTGAAACAAGTTCCACAAGAAGTCTTTTACGTGATTGTCAATGAAGCTGGGGCTTCGGTGTATTCAGCTAGTGATATTGCCCGAACAGAATTTCCTAATCTGCAAGTAGAAGAGCGCAGTGCTGTCAGCATTGCACGACGTTTGCAAGATCCTTTATCTGAACTGGTAAAAATTGATCCAAAAGCAGTCGGTGTTGGACAATATCAACATGATGTCGCTCAAAAACGTTTATCTGAACGATTGGATTTTGTAGTGGAAACCGCGGTGAACCAAGTCGGCGTCAATGTCAATACGGCTAGTCCGCAGTTGTTGCAATATGTATCAGGACTGAACAAAACAACGGCGCAAAATATCGTCAATTATCGGGAAGAAAACGGCGCATTTACTTCACGTCCGCAATTAAAAAAAGTTCCCCGCTTAGGACCTAAAGCGTATGAACAAGCGATTGGATTTTTACGGATTCCTGGTGCGAAAAATATCTTAGACACAACTGCGATTCATCCGGAAAGTTATGCTAGTGCAAAAGAGATTTTGAAGCTAGCCGAAGTGGAACTAAATACATTGGGCTCTTCTGAAACGACAGAAAAGATTCAAGCATTGCAGCAAACACAGTTACAAGAACTTGGAATCGGCAAAGAGACCATTAAAGATATCTTACAAGCTTTGGTCCAACCTGGACGAGATATGCGGGATGAAATGTCTGCACCACTTCTTCGCCAAGATGTCTTGACGATGGAAGATCTACAACCAGGTATGGAATTACAAGGAACAGTGCGCAATGTCATTGATTTTGGGGCATTCGTTGATATCGGTGTTAAACAAGACGGTTTGGTCCATATCTCTAAGTTAAGTAAAAACTATGTCAAACATCCTACTGACATCGTATCAGTGGGAGATGTGGTCACTGTTTGGGTTGAAGCCATTGATGTTAAAAAAGGTCGTATCAGCTTGACTATGATCCAAAGTGATAAAAATGACTGATCAAGAATTACAGACGCTAGTCGAAAAGATTTCACAAGAATCTTTTCGGCAACCGTTTTGTCACCAAGCTCGTTTTAATCGTCGACTGAAAACAACTGGTGGCCGGTACCATTTGCAAAGTCATAACTTAGATTTTAATCAATTGCTCTTTGAGAAATATGGAGAAACTGAGTTGATCAAAGTGATTAAACACGAACTGTGCCACTATCATTTGCACTTGGCAGGCCGAGGATACCAGCATAGAGATCTAGAATTTAAACAATTATTGAAAAAAACAGGCGGTTCTCGCTTTGCACCGACACTTACACCAGCGGTCTTTCAGATCTATCAATGCCAGCAATGTTATAAAGAGATCAAGCGCCGGCGCAAAATTGACACGAAACGCTATGTATGTGGAAGTTGTCAAGGAACGCTAAAATTTTTGAAGACAATTGAGACATGAAACAGATCAGCTAGATTTGGAGAAGAAAAGATTGCTATTTTTACGGTTTTATATGATAATGTGAACCGCAAACTATTTTGTACATATAAGGAAGAGGATTGAATGAATAATAAAGATACACTTTATCATTTTGTTGGAATCAAAGGCTCAGGTATGAGCTCATTAGCATTAGTCTTACATGAAAAAGGCTACGATGTACAAGGTTCTGACGTTGAAAAATATTTTTTCACACAACGTGATCTAGAAAAAGCCGGCATTACGATTTTGCCATTTAATAAAGACAATATCAAAGAGGGCATGAAAATCATTCAAGGAAATGCCTTTCCTGATACACATGAAGAAATTGCTCGAGCAAAAGAATTAGGACTAGAGATTGTTCGTTATCATGATTTTATCGGTCAATTTATCCAACCATATACAAGTATCGCAGTAACTGGCTCCCATGGTAAGACTAGTACTACAGGTCTATTGGCCCATGTGTTGAACGGACTAGCACCAACTAGTTATTTAATTGGAGATGGGACCGGTCATGGCGTGCCCGACGCAACATTTTTTGCTTTTGAAGCTTGTGAATATCAACGTCATTTCTTGGCATATGCGCCAGATTATTCAATCATGACCAATATCGATTTTGATCATCCTGATTATTTCAAGAGTATCGATGACGTGTTTGATGCTTTCCAAACGTTAGCTTCTCAAGTTAAAAAAGGAATCTTTGCGTATGGCGATGATGAATACTTGCGGAAATTAAAAGCTGATGTACCGATTTATTATTATGGTTTATCAGAAAACGACGACATCCAAGCCCGTAACATTGTGCGAACAACAAATGGTTCTGCCTTTGATGTGTATCATAAAGAAAAATTTATTGGCCGTTTTGCTGTTCCGTCATTTGGAAAACACAATATTTTAAATGCCTTATCGGTAATCGCAGTTGCCTACTTTGAAGAATTAGACATGGCCAAAGTTAAAGAAGAAATGTTGACTTTTTCAGGGGTAAAACGTCGATTTACTGAGAAAAAAGTTGCGGATATGATCATCGTGGATGATTATGCTCATCATCCTGCTGAAATCAAAGCAACAATCGATGCGGCACGCCAAAAATATCCAGAAAAAGAATTAGTGGCGGTTTTCCAACCGCATACGTTCACGCGAACGATCGCTTTGATGGACGAATTTGCTGAAGCGTTGGATCGTGCCGATAAAGTATATCTTTGTGATATTTTCTCTTCTGCCCGTGAAATCGCTGGTGATGTAAAAATTGAAGATCTAGGTGCAAAGATTCAAAAAGGTGGACAAGTTATCAAAGAAGAAAATATGTCTCCATTATTGGATCATGAAAATGCGGTAGTCATTTTTATGGGCGCTGGAGATGTGCAAAAATTTGAACGTGCTTATGAAAATTTATTAAGTAATACGACACGTAGCGTATTATAATTTAGAAGAAGGGTTCCGGCAATCGTTGTCAGGGCCCTTCTTTTAACAAATCTGCTGGAGTTAGGCTATTTTAAAACCCACTATTTTTTACGTTAACAATCTTTAAACTGAATCACACACAAACTTGTGTTTTCATTGCTTTCTGATAAAATAATGAAGTAGAACACAATACGGAGGGAATGAGTTTGTATAATATGAAGGCTCGGAAAATAGGCAAGACGATTGATGAAATTGAGGAAGGCGACTCGTTATCATTAACGGAATCAATCGAAGATAATCAGATTCTTTTGTATTTAGGATTGACAAATGATGCAAATCCTTTGTATATCCAACATGATTATGCAAAAGAGACTGAGTATGAACAGCCGCTTGTACCATCTATTATGGTGATGGGGATTATTACAAGTGCGATTTCAAAACATTTACCAGGACCGGGTTCTCACGTAGTGAATTTCTCTATCAATTTTATTGATCCAGTTTTTCATTATGAAACGTTGACGTTTGAATTTGAAGTAATCAAAGTAGATAAAATGAAAGATGTTGTGACGATTTCTGTTGAAGCAGTAGAAGCCACTGACAATGAAGAAAAACGCATCTTGGATGCTGTGGTTATGGTGAAACCACCACAAAGACAAATAGGAGATGATTTAAATGAATAATCAAGAAACACGTGTTTATGGTTTGAACCGTTTCTATGGAAAAATTTATGCGTTTCTAGCTCTAGGAATCGGAATCAGTGCTGTGATTTCTTATATGGCATTAGGACCTTGGATAGTTCAAGTCCAAAATTTTATTAATAATTTTCCTCTCGGCTTTTGGGGAATCTGGATTGCTGAGATTGCGCTGGTTGTTTTTCTCGGGCTCAAAGCTCAGAAAAATCCGACATTAGCAATTGGCGGTTTTATCGTTTATTCTGCGTTGAATGGTTTGACATTAGCCGTTACTTTAGCGATGTACGATCTAGGAACCGTCACTCAAGCATTTATTACAGCTTCAGCAACATTTCTAGTGATGTCATTGGTCGGATCATTTACAAAACGTGATCTTTCAGGGATCGGCCGAGCTGCTTTGAGTTGTTTGTTAGGAATCATTATTGCGATGCTGCTGAATGTTTTCTTGTTGCACAGCAGTGCGGTAGATTTCTTTATTTCGATCTTGATGGTAGTGATCATGTCAGGTATCACAGCATATGACAATCAAATGATTCGTAAGATTTATCTAGGAACAAATGGTGAAGCTGGAAATGGTGTCGCAGTCTTCATGGCATTGCAATTGTACTTAGATTTCATCAATTTGTTTATCTCATTCTTACGAATTTTTGGAAATAGCAAATAGAGACGAAGATTCGTCTCTTTTTTATTTTCAACAGGTACAATAATTTTGAAAAAAGCAGTGTCATTCTTTTCATTTCATTAAATACTTTGTTAAAATGAAGCGTGAAGCATCAGCGGTACAAATCAGCAATCTGTAATTAAAAATGGTACTTGAAAATAGGAATATCGACAATCAGTGAAGGCAAGCATCAGTATTCAATAATCTGATTTATGGAATAATCGTAGACGCAAAAATAATTATTATGAATTAGGAGTCGTGGATATGAGTGAAAATAAATTATTATTAGTAGACGGAAACAGTGTAGCTTTCCGTGCTTTTTTTGCCCTGCATAATTCTTTGGAACGGTTTAAAAATAAAAATGGGCTCCATACCAATGCAATTTATGCTTTCAATAATATGTTTGAAAATGTCATGGAACGTGAAAAGCCTACACACGTATTGGTAGCTTTTGATGCAGGAAATACCACTTTTCGAACAGCGATGTATACAGAATACAAAGGCGGCCGCTCGAAAACTCCAGGTGAATTTCGCGAACAGATGCCGTATTTGCGTGAATTATTGGTGGGACTAGGTGTCAAACATTATGAGTTAGATAATTATGAAGCAGACGATATCATTGGTACATTAGCACATCGTGCAGCAAATGAAGGTTTTGAAGTAGTTGTTTTATCTGGTGATCGTGATTTGACGCAATTAACAACGGATAAGATCAAAGTAGATATCACAGTTAAAGGCGTTAGCGAAATCGAAACCTACACCCCTGAACATGTAGCTGAAAAATATGATGGATTGACACCAGCGCAGATTATCGATATGAAAGGACTTGCTGGAGACACTTCTGATAATTATCCAGGTGTGACTAAAGTGGGTGAAAAAACAGCAATCAAATTGTTGAAGCAATTCGGCAGTGTTGAAGGCATCTATGAAAATATCGATGAATTGAAAAAAAGTAAGATGAAAGAAAATTTGATCAATGATAAAGAGCAAGCCTTTCTTTCAAAAGAATTGGCAACGATTAAATTAGATGCACCGGTGGAGATTTCCATCGATGAATTAATTTATCAAGGAAAAGATTTAGATAAATTGATCCCTTTTTTCAAAGAAATGGATTTCAAAGGCTTTCTGAACAAATTGAATGTTGTTGAAGAGGAAGTCGAGTTAGAAGATATCAAATTTGAAGTTGTCACAGAATTTGATGAAACGATGTTTGAAGCAGATTCAGCGTTATATGTTGAAATGTTAGAAGAAAATTATCATTTAGCCGATATTGTAGGAGTAGCTTGGGGAACAAAAGAGAAGATTTATGTAACAAACGATGTGGCGTTATTTGACAATAAATTTTTCAAAAAATGGCTAGAGACAGCTAATGGCAAGAAAGTATATGACGCTAAACGTACTTATGTTGCCTTGAATCGATACAGCACGAAAACAGAAGGCATCAATTTTGATGTATTATTAGCAGCCTATCTGTTGGATACGACTGATAACAGCAATGATATCGCGGGTGTGGGGCAGTATTATGGGTATACAGAAATCCAAACAGATGAACAGATTTATGGAAAAGGAGCCAAAAAAGGACTGCCAGAAGAAGATGAGTTGTTGTTTGGCCATTTGGCACGTAAAATCAAAGCCATTCATTTTCTAAATGATAAATTAGAAAATGAGCTAGAAGAAAAAAAACAAGATAAACTATTTTATCAAATGGAATTGCCGCTTTCTCGTATTTTAGCTGAGATGGAAATTGCTGGAATCACAGTGAATGCTCAACGTCTTCAAGCGATGCGGGGAGAATTTTCAAAACGATTACAAGAAATCGAAGAAAAAATTTATCGAGAAGCTGGTGAAGAGTTTAATATCAATTCGCCTAAACAACTTGGCGTGATCTTATTTGAAAAAATGCAGCTGCCTGTTATCAAAAAGACAAAAACAGGCTACTCGACTGCTGTTGATGTGTTGGAGCAATTACGAGAACAAGCCCCAATTGCTGAATATATTTTGAACTATCGCCAGATTGCTAAGATCCAATCGACTTATGTAGAAGGCTTATTAAAGGTAATTCAAGGTGATAATAAGATTCATACACGCTACATCCAAACGTTGACTCAAACAGGCCGCTTGAGTTCAGTTGATCCTAATTTACAAAATATCCCGATTCGTTTAGAAGAAGGTCGAAAAATCCGTCAAGCCTTTGTTCCACGAGCGGAAAACTGGTTGATTTATTCTTCAGATTATTCGCAAATCGAATTACGGGTTCTAGCCCATATTTCTGGCGATGAACATTTGAAACAGGCTTTCCATGACGGAATGGATATCCATACAAGTACCGCGATGCGTGTCTTCAATGTTTCTCAAGACGAAGTGACCCCTAATATGCGTCGAAACGCCAAGGCAGTAAATTTTGGAATCGTTTATGGAATTTCTGATTATGGTCTGTCACAAAATCTTGGAATCACGCGAAAAGCAGCACAAGAGTATATCGATACTTATTTTGAGAATTATCCAGATGTTAAACGCTACATGGAAGAAAGCGTACGTGAAGCAAAAGATAAAGGCTACACTGCAACATTGTACAATCGCCGTCGCTATTTACCAGACATCAATGCACGCAATTACAATCTTCGTTCGTTTGCAGAACGTACTGCGATCAATACACCGATCCAAGGAAGTGCTGCCGATATTTTGAAACTGGCAATGATCGAATTAGCCAAACGATTAAAAGAAGAAAAACTTCAAGCGACTATGTTGCTGCAAGTTCATGATGAACTGGTCTTTGAAGTACCAGAAAGTGAATTAGAACAACTAGACAAATTAGTCAAAGAAGTGATGGAAAATACCGTTCAATTAGACGTACCGCTAGTGACAGATAGCAGCTGGGGAAATACTTGGTATGAAGCAAAATAAACTGAAGCTGGAGAAAATCCAGCTTTTTCTGCAAGTTTTGATAGAGAAAAAATCTTTATAAATTAGTTAGCAACTGTTAAGAATGTTGATCAAGTTAGGATGATAGAGATGCCGGAATTACCAGAAGTTGAGACAGTCAGAAAGGGATTGGTCTCATTAGTTAAAGGAAAAACCATCGCCAAAGTAAATGTTTATTGGCCTAGGATCATTGAGTTTCCAGAAGTTGAAGTTTTTCAGCAGCAATTGTTGGGAGAAACGTTGGAAACTGTTGATCGCCGGGGAAAATATCTGATATTTCAGTTTACTCATTATGAAATGGTTTCACATTTGCGAATGGAAGGAAAATATGAATATTTTGCTGAACCGACAGCGTTAGATAAACATAGTCATGTCCAATTTATTTTTTCAGATGGGACAGAATTGATCTATCGTGATGTGCGAAAATTTGGCCGAATGGCTTTGCTGAAAAAAGGAATGGCTAAAGAGTATAAAGGATTGTTGCAATTAGGTCCAGAACCAACGCCTGCTGATTTTGATCTAGCTGATTTTAAAACACAGCTTCAAAAATCTTCAACCATGATTAAGCCGTTGTTATTGAATCAAAAAGTCGTCGCGGGATTAGGAAATATTTATGCCGATGAAGTATTGTGGTTAGCTAAGATCCATCCCGAACAGCCAGCCAATACGTTGGATGCACAAACGATTGCTCGGTTGCGCGAAGCGATTATTGAAGTTATCACTAAAGCAAAAAAAGCAGGCGGGACGACGATCAGAACGTACTTGAATGCTTTAGGTGAAGCGGGGCATTTTCAACAAGAATTACATGTCTATGGACAAAGTGGAGAACCTTGTGCTCGTTGTAAAACGCCAATCATTAAAATCAAAGTCGCACAAAGGGGAACCCATCTTTGTCCCCACTGTCAAAAACTAAAGAAGGTGTAAAGATGACTTTTGTCTTAGGAATAACTGGTGGAATCGCCAGCGGGAAAACGACGGTCGTTCGTTTTTTTAAAAAAGAAGGCTTTCCTGTAGTCGATGGAGATATCATCGCCCGTAAAGTAGTAGAACCTGAAACTGACGGATTGAAAGCTTTAGAAAAAAATTTTGGTCCAACTATCTTACAAAGCAATGGAAAATTAGACCGAAAAAAATTAGGCTCGATTATTTTTTCCGATGAAAAGAAGCGCCAATTAGTAGACGAAACCCTTGATCCATTTATTCGAGGAGAGATAAGTAGACAGATCCAAGAAGCGAAAAAAAGTAATGACCTAGTGATCGTAGATATCCCATTATTATACGAGCGGCACTATGAAATGCTGATGGATAAAGTAGCGGTGGTCTATGTGAGCCCAGCAATCCAATTAAAACGCTTGATGGCAAGAAATGAATTGTCGGAAAAAGAGGCGTTGATGCGGATAAATAGTCAACTTTCTTTAGAAGAAAAGAAAAAAAGAGCAGATATCCTCTTTGACAATTGTGATTCAATAGAAACAACACATAAGCAAGTTTTGGATTGGTTAAAAGAAAATAAATTTGTTTCTTAATGAATTCAGCGTCGTAGCCTTACGACGCTTTTTTTAGCGAGCTGGTTATGGTAAACTCATGTTATATAAACAAGGAAGTTTTTTCTTTCAAAAATTTTTGTTTTTAAAAAATAATTCTATATAACAAAAGCTATTCACGAATTACGTGAATAGAATCAAGCTTAAGAAAGAGCGGGTGAAATTATGCGTTGTCCAAAATGTAATCATAATAATTCTCGGGTAATCGACAGTCGCCAGACAGATGACGGACGAGCGATTCGCCGGCGTAGAGAATGTGAAAGCTGCGGGTTTCGTTTTACAACGTTTGAACGAATCGAAGCGACACCATTATTAGTGGTTAAACGAAACGGTGATCGTGAAGAATTCAGCCGCGATAAGATTTTGCGTGGCTTGATCCGTTCAGCTGAAAAACGTCCAGTAGCGATGGAACAAATGGAACAAATTGTCGATCATGTAGAAAATCGTGTTCGAAGCACCGGAGAAAATGAAGTCGCAACAAGCAAAATTGGTGAATTTGTAATGGAAGACTTAATGGATGTTGATGAGATTGCCTATATTCGCTTTGCGAGTGTTTATCGTCAGTTTAAAGACATGTCTGTCTTTTTAAAGGAACTACAAGAAATCGTTGATAAAGCAAAGACGACAGATGAAGAGTAGGAGGCATTTTTAGTGGCAGAAGAACTGAAACCCAGCACTTTTTACACGGTTTACGGTGAGCCGCAACTTGATCAAAGTCAACAGGATGCATTGCTATATTTATATCAACCAATCATTGGTAGTACTGCTTCAAGTTTGTATTTAACTTTAGTAAGTGATATTACATTGGAAGGCAAAAGTCCTAGTCTGATGCATACAGATTTATTAGCAGCTATTGATATCGGTTTGATGAATCTAGTTAAAGCACGTGAGCGTCTTGAAGGCATTGGTTTATTAGAAAGTTATCAACAGACTGATCACGAGATTGGGCTGAGTTTGATCTATCAACTACGGTCACCATTAGTTCCAAGCAAATTTTTCCAAGATCCTTTAATGTCCTATCTATTATTAGATAAGATTGGAAAAGGCCGCTATGAACGACTGGTTGAGCGATTTAAACCAAAGACATTTGCTAAAGACACTATCAAAAATATCACCAAACGTTTTCGAGATGTTTATCGCTTAGATGAACAAGCGTTTAGTAGTCAAAGTGAGACGTTAGAAGATACTCAAGAAACTTTTACTACTAAAACAGACTTCGATTGGTCGTTGTTTGCTCAACAAGTGAAACGCTTCAATTTGGTACTAAGCGTTGAAGAACGAGAAAAATTACAAACATTCCAAACACTCTACGGATTGAATGAATTAGATTTAGCAGAATATGTAGCAAAAGCTGCAGCTGGTGAAAAAAATGGTCTGAACTTTAAGTATTTACGGCAATTGATCAATAAAGAAAAACGACCCAATGTTTCAGTAAAAAAAGAAACAGCTTCAAAAGAAACTGCCGAAAGTACCGCAACATTTTCAGCACAAGAATTAGAAATCATCACTCAAAGTAAAAAAATCGCACCGGTAACTTTTTTACGAGCAATCAAACGGGAAAAGGGCGGCTTTGAAACCAATACAGAAGTCCGATTATTGGAAGATTTGATTGGTCGTAATTTACTGCCTAAAAGTGTGATCAATATTATCATTAATTATATTTTAGTGATCAAAGATCAGGCTGTAATCAATGCCAATTATTTACATGCAATTGCTAATGATTGGGCACAGAAAAAAATCACTACACCAGAAGGCGCGATCGCACATGTGCGTGAGAATAGTCAGCAGCTAGTTAAAACACAGACAAATCGGCCAACTTATCAAAAACGAGGGACTGTCCGTAAAGAGACGTTACCAGAACATATCAAACAGCCGCCAAAAGAAACGAGATTGGCTCCTGAAAAAGAAGCCGAATTAAACCGCAAATTAGCACAATATTTAAGCAAAGAAGGTGACGATTAATGGAAGATGTCGGAAAAGAATTGAATCGCATCATAAAAAGTCGCGGAATCGATGGCCGCTACCGACAAATGATGGAAGAGATCTTAGCAGATGAGGATGTGCGCCAATTTATTGAAGAGCATAAAGAAAAATTGACGCAAGCAGACATCGAGAAATCTTTTGCAAAACTGTACGAATTTGTGCAAGAAAAGAAGAAATATCTAGCTTCCGATCCTACTATGATTGCGCCAGGTTATGAACCGCAGTTGAGCTTAAACTTTCATTTCATTGATGTCACGTACGTCCCAACAGATGAATTACTACGCTTGAAACGAGAAGAAGAAATCCGTAATCGCGTGAATTCTTTAGATATGCCTAAAGATATTCGAGGTGCCTCTATTCGGACATTTGATAACACATCTGGTCGGCTGGAAGCATTAGCTGCCTCATTGGATTTTATTGATCACTATGAAGAAGCCCCTAAACAATTTCATAAAGCTTTGTATTTAGTCGGTGGATTTGGAGTGGGGAAAACCTATTTATTAGGAGCGGTGGCCCATGAATTAGCTGTTAAAGGCTTTGAGACGACCCTGTTACATTTTCCCACTTTTGCTGGTGAAATGAAGCAAGCAATTTCAAAAGATCAAGTGGGTCCTAAGTTGAACGAAGTCAAGCACGCACCGATTTTAATGATTGACGATATCGGGGCGGATTCTATGAGTGCGTGGATCCGAGATGAAGTTTTAGGTGTAATCTTACAACATCGTATGCAAGAACAACTACCGACGTTCTTTTCTTCCAATTTTAATATGGAACAACTGGAACAACATCTGTCTGTTACTCAACGTGGAGATGAAGAACCGCTGAAGGCACAGCGAATCATGGAACGTATACGTTATTTAAGTAAAGAAATCTTTATGGTCGGTGAAAATCGTCGAAACGGTTAAAAAGCGAAAATTCTCTTAGAAAAAAGCAAACGCCCTATTAAAAAGCGCTGTCATTTAGCTCTTTTTTAGGGGCGCTTTTTTTAAGGAGTGTTATAATCTATTTTAGGATGTGAAGAAATGAACGCCAAAGATTTATCGAATCGTTTACAAAAAGCTGCGGAATTTGTGCCGCAAGGAGCTATTTTAGCAGACATCGGCTCCGATCATGCTTATTTGCCAGTGGCTTTGATGCTGCAAGGAAAGATAGCTCATGGTATCGCTGGTGAAGTGGTCGTTGGTCCCTATGAATCTGCCAAAAAGCAAGTCGCTAAAAATGGTCTAACAGAAAAAATAGATGTTCGTTTAGCAGATGGACTAGATGCAGTTGTGTTAAATGATCATGTTTCTACCGTTACAATCTGCGGCATGGGCGGTGTGCTGATTCGGGACATTTTGCAACGAGGCAAAGAAAATCAGCGTCTGTCAGGCAAAGAGCGTTTGATTTTACAGCCGAATGTTGGTGAACGCCAATTACGTACATGGTTAGTTAATGAAAATTATCAACTTACGGATGAAGCAATCGTGGCCGAAAATCAAAAAATCTACGAAATAATCGTAGCTGAAAAAGTAGAAACGACTCCAGAGTATTCTGCTAAAGAACTTTTTTTTGGTCCGGTTTTACTGAAGGAAAAAAATTCTATCTTTCTTGAAAAATGGCGCCATAAATTGATAAAAAGTGAAAAGATACTCGCTAGCTTGCGCCAAAGTGATCAAGATGTCGCAAAAAAAATCGAAAACGTCGCACAAGAGATCAAATGGATCAAGGAGGTACTTGCCGATGCAGGGAAATGAATTTATCCAACGTTTTAAACGATATTGTCCTGAGTGGTTAGCAGAAGAAGGCGATCCAGTTGGACTGCATATTGGTACGTTGAATAAAGAAGTTAAACGAATCATGATGAGTTTAGATGTTCGCCCAGTAGTTGTTGAAGAAGCGATTGCTAAAAAAATCGATCTATTGATTGTAAAACATCCACCGATTTTTCGTCCGATTTCACGTCTGACGACAGATGAGGTCCAAACTAAAATGTATGCAGAACTCATTAAGCATGATATTGCGGTTTATGCGGCTCATACCAATATGGATATTATCCCTAATGGTCTAAATGACTGGTTTTGTGAGGCGTTGGATGTTTTTGACACCGAGTATCTGATTCAGACTCATATAGTTCAAATGAAAAAACTGGCTGTTTATGTTCCGCAAACTGATGCAAAAAAAATGCGTCTTGCATTAGCGGAAGCTGGAGCTGGTGAACAAGGAAATTATCAGGCAACGTCATTTACTGTTAACGGGACCGGGCGTTTTACCCCAAATGAACAGGCGATGCCGACGATTGGTTCGCCAAATGTACCAGAACAAGTCCAAGAAAGTAAAGTTGAAGTGATCTTCCCGGAAACAAGACAATCAGAAGTAATCGCTGCATTATTAGCTGCCCATCCATATGAGGAACCAGCATATGATATTTATCGACTAGACAATTTGTCAGAAAAATTTGGGATCGGTCGAGTAGGGAATTTAAAAGAAGAATTGTCTACGGAAGATTTTATTGCGAAAGTCAAAAAAGTTTTTTCATTAGAAGGTCTGCGAGTAGTTTATCCCCATGCAGCTAAAGAAACAATTAAACGAGTAGCAATCTGCGGAGGCAGCGGTGAAAAGTTTTATCCCCATGCTGTAGCTGCCCAAGCAGATGTATATATCACTGGTGATGTTTATTATCATACTGCTCATGACATGCAAGAAACAGGGATGGTAGTGATTGATCCGGGACACTATATTGAGTCGCTATGTAAAGAAAAAATGGTGGCTTTATTTAACCAATGGAAAAATGAAGAAGGCTGGGACGTTGAGATCTTTTCATCGGATGTTTCTACAAATCCTTTTTCATTTAAATAAATAGCATTAAAGGAGAGAGTAAGATGTACGAAAATTTATTACCACGTTTTTTAGACTATGTGAAGACAGAAACTCGTTCTGATGCGACAAGCACCACAACCCCTTCAACGCAAACACAGGTGGCATTTGCCCATACCCTGATGAAAGAACTAGAAGAAATCGGCATGAAAGATATTGCTTATAACGAAGGAAACGGCTATGTGATCGCTACTTTACCAAGCAATTTGGACAAAGAAACACGAACGATCGGTTTTATCTCTCACATGGATACCGCTGACTTCAATGCAGAAAATGTCAATCCACAGATTGTTGAAAATTATGATGGTGAATCTACAATCAAGTTGGATGCTGCCGGAAAATATACTTTGAATGTAAAAGATTTTCCTAATTTGAAGAACTATGCTGGTCAAACGTTGATTACGACTGATGGTTCAACTTTATTAGGTTCTGATGATAAATCTGGAATCGCTGAAATCATGACGGCGATGGAATATTTAATCAAGCATCCAGAAATCAAACATGGTGAAGTACGGGTTGGGTTTGGTCCAGATGAAGAAATTGGGATTGGCGCGGACAAATTTGATGTTAAGGAATTCAATACAGATTTTGCTTACACTATGGATGGTGGTCCTATCGGTGAATTGCAATATGAAACATTTAGTGCTGCACAAGCTGAGATCACGATGCATGGGAAAAATGTTCATCCGGGAACTGCTAAAAATACGATGATTAATGCATTGCAAATGGCGATTGATTTCCATAATCAATTACCTGAAGATGAACGTCCGGAAAAAACAGATGGACGTCAAGGTTTTTATCATTTATTAGCTTTAAACGGAAATGTTGAAGAAGCGAAGATGACATATATCATTCGGGATCATGATCGTGATAAGTTTGAAGCTCGGAAACAAATAATCACTGATATCCAAGAAAAAATGAATAGTCAATTTGATCAAGAACGTGTTGACATCGAGATGCATGATCAATATTACAATATGGGTGAGATCATTGAAAAAGATATGAGTGTGATTGAGCTTGCTAAAGGTGCTATGGAAGAAGTCGGTGTGACACCAATTATTGAACCGATTCGTGGCGGAACTGACGGCTCAAAGATTTCATTCATGGGAATCCCAACACCAAATATTTTTGCTGGTGCTGAAAATATGCATGGACGATTTGAATTTGTTTCATTGCAAACGATGGAAAAAGCAGTGGACGTAATCGTCAAGATTATTGAAAACAATGCTAAATAAAATGAAGTAAAAGCTTTGGGAACGGCGGTCTTCTTGAGAGTTGATTTTTCTCCAACTCTTGAGGGGACCGCAAAACTTGAAGCTTTTTCTTTTTTTGCCCTTTAGCATGTGGTAGGCTAGAGCAATAAAGAAAAAATGGGGATAAAAAATGAATGTAGCAATCAATCGGAAATTGATTTTAAATATTTTGTTGTTTGTCGTAATGATCGGTGTGATTATTTTTGTTATTCGAGATTCTCTAAGTGAAATCTTTACTGAACTTGGGAAGACCTCCTGGCCCGTTCTTTTAGGCGTCACAATGTTTGGAGTAATCAGTCAAGTGATCGAAGGTTATACCATTAAAAATATCGCAAATGAATTTAATCGCGAATTTTCTATACGTGATGGCTTTTTTGCATCAGCCTATGCAACCTTTTATCGAGTCGTAACCTTTGGGACGGGATCGATTGTATCTGAAGTTATTTATTATCATAAAAAAAAGCTGAGGTATTCTGAAGGGACCGGTACGAGTGCGTTAAGAATGATCACTTATAAGATTGCCTTGATGATTTGGGCATTATTTTTTTTGGTTGTAAAAAATGATGCAATCCAACGATATATCACCAATGGGACGTTTTTGGTCATCGCTGGAATCTTTGTGACCTTACTGATCGTCTCAGTTTTATTGATCTTAAGTTTGAATATCAATGCGCAAGTTTTATTGATCATTTTTTGCAATCGATGGTTCAAACATCAAAAATTACGTGATATAGTCGATCGAATAAACAATCAAGTTTATTCGTTACGTGCAGCAATCAAAGCCTTTATTCATGATCGAAATGCTGTTATCCGTGTATTTTGCTCAAATATGGCAAAGTTAGTAGTCTGGTATTTTTTGCCATTTTTTATTTTAGTACAAGAACATCCTACAATTGATATTTGGTTAACGGTAGCACTAATCAGCTTCACTGTAATTCTTGGAGGAGTTTTACCAGCTCCAGGAGGAATCGGCGGGTTTGAATTTGTTTATGTATTATTATTTCGAAATGTGGTAGGCAAGGTGGATGCAGTATCTTCATTACTTTTATACCGTTATGCTACGTATCTATTGCCCTTTTTGATCGGCATGATCTATGTTTTGTTCAACAAACAGCGCCAGATCAATCATGAATTTAAAAAAGCCAAAAAAAGAAGTTAACGAGTAATACGTTAACTTCTTTTTGTTTAGTAATGGATGACAAGTTTTCCAATCATTTTATCTTCTTCGATGAATTGATGCGCTTGATAGAAAACATCGGGCGAAAATCCTGGAAGAATCTTCGTCAACGTACTTTGAATCTTTTTTTCTTGCAATAATCGAACGAGTAGTTCTAAAATCGTTCCTTGAGAAGCAATAGCAAAATCATAATCTGTCTTAGCAAACATGTATTCCCAATCGAAACTGCCAGATTTATTTTTTAATTTTGCCAAATTTAGATCTTTATTAGAACCGACAATGGAGCCAAGATGACCAAATGGTTCAAGTAGATCACACATCTCATCAAAGTAGTGATCGGTAGAATGAAGAATCAAGATATTCGGCAATAATCGATAGCCGAGTTTATTTACTTGTTTTGTTAAATTTTTGTGATGATCGATGACATAATCTGCGCCCATTTTTTTGGCCCAGTCTTTGCTTTCCTCCCGAGAAGCAGTAGTAATCACTGTCAGACCAGCCCATTTAGCTAGCTGTGTGGCAATCGAGCCGACTCCGCCAGCCCCGTTGATGATCAAAATCTCGCCATCGTTTTGATTTTCTTCAGCAATCAGTCCCATTTTTTCAAATAACATTTCAAAAGCAGTGATAAAGGTCAATGGTAAAGCTGCTGCTTCATCGGTCGTAATCTCATTTGGTAGTTTAGCAACAATCCGCGAATCAACAACTTGACATTCGCTATAACTGCCAAAGCGTCTAGTCGTACCGGCAAAAAGGATTCGATCACCAATTTGGATATTTTCAACTTTACTGCCCATCTGAGTCACGATACCCACACTATCAAAGCCGAGAACATGAGGTTGAGGGATTCCTTTACCACTTTGTCTTAATTTTGTATCAATGGGGTTGATAGATACCGCTAAATTTTTTACGATAAGATCAAATTTATTTACTTTAGGAAGCATTACTTCGTAGGCTTCAAACTGATTTCCATTTGAAAGTGGAAACCCTTTTTCAAATCCGATGACACGTGAAATCATGGAATCACTCACTTTCTAGTATTGAGAAAATTGTAGCATTATTTTTATTTTCTTCATAATAAAAACTGTTGCTTTTAGTAAATGTATTATTTGACCTTCACTGACCAATGATATATACTTTTATTTGGAAACAAATAATCATGTCGGAGGTATGTCTATGAATATCGAAAAAATGACGACAACTTTACAAGAGACCATTGCAGAAGCACAGCAAATTGCAATGACGAGACAGCATCAAGAAATTGATATCGCTCATGTATGGAAAATTTTTTTACAGCCAAATCATTTTGCTCGGAATTTTTATACAGATGCAGGGATTGATGTTGATCAGTTTGAACATGAGGTCGATAAAGTGCTCGATGGATATCCGACGGTAAGCGGTAATGTTCAATATGGCCAAAATCTAAGTCAAAATCTATTTACGCTATTAAACGAAGCAGATAAATTACGTGAGAATTTTAACGATGATTTCTTATCAACAGAGATTGTTATTTTAGCATTGATGAAATTGAAAAACTATTCTTTGACGAACTATTTGGTTCAGCAAGGATTGAATGAAAAAGAATTACAAAAAAATATTGAAGACATGCGAGGAGGAGATCGAGTGACTTCGCAAAATCAAGAAGAAACCTATAAAGCATTAGAAAAATATGGCGTTGACTTAGTAAAACAAGTTAAAAATGGAAAACAAGACCCCATTATCGGGCGTGACGAAGAAATCCGGGATGTAATCCGAATCCTTTCGCGGAAAACAAAGAATAACCCGGTCTTGATCGGCGAACCCGGAGTTGGTAAAACGGCTATCGTGGAAGGTCTAGCTCAGCGGATTGTTCGCAAAGATGTACCTGAGAATTTAAAAGACAAGACAGTCTTTTCTTTAGATATGGGTTCATTAATCGCTGGGGCAAAATTCCGTGGAGAATTTGAAGAACGATTAAAAGCGGTTTTAAAAGAAGTCAAAAAAGCAGATGGCCGCATCTTATTATTTATTGACGAGATTCATAATATCGTTGGAGCTGGTAAAACTGAAGGAAGCATGGATGCCGGAAATTTATTAAAACCGATGTTAGCACGCGGTGAATTACACTTGATTGGCGCGACGACATTAGATGAATACCGTCAATACATGGAAAAAGATAAAGCTCTAGAACGGCGTTTCCAAAAAGTCTTAGTAAAAGAGCCGACCGTAGAAGATACGATCAGCATCTTACGAGGATTGAAAGAGCGTTTTGAAATCCACCATGGTGTAAATATCCATGATAATGCACTGGTAGCAGCAGCAACATTATCTGATCGTTATATTACGGATCGATTTTTACCCGATAAAGCAATCGACCTTATCGATGAAGCAAGTGCAAGCATCCGAGTCGAAATGAACTCGATGCCAACCGAGCTTGATCAGGTAACTCGCCGCTTGATGCAATTAGAAATCGAAGAAGCTGCGTTGAAAAAAGAAAGCGATGATGCTAGTAAAAAACGTTTGGAAAACTTACAAGAAGAATTGGCTAATCTTCGCGAAGAAACTAATGCGATGAAACTACAATGGGAAACCGAAAAAGAAGAAGTGAACGTAGTTTCTAACAAACGAGCAGAGATTGATCAAGCCAAACATGAGTTAGAAGATGCTGAAAATAATTATGATTTAGAACGTGCAGCAGTGCTTCGTCATGGAACCATCCCTAAATTAGAAAAAGAATTGGCTGAACTAGAAGCAAAAAATAAAGAGAATGATCTCAAAATGGTCCAAGAATCGGTTACTGAAAATGAGATTGCTCAAGTGGTTGGTCGGTTAACCGGGATACCTGTAACGAAGCTTGTAGCAGGAGAACGAGAAAAATTATTAAACTTGAATGATACATTGCATAAACGAGTGATTGGTCAGGATGAAGCGGTAGATGCAGTAAGTGATGCAGTACTGCGCTCACGAGCTGGGCTGCAAGATCCTAATCGTCCGTTAGGTTCCTTTTTATTTTTAGGACCGACAGGAGTCGGCAAAACGGAACTTGCAAAAGCATTGGCTGAAAATCTGTTTGATTCAGAAGAACACATGGTGCGGATTGACATGAGTGAGTATATGGAAAAACATTCTGTAGCCCGACTTGTTGGAGCACCTCCAGGTTATGTTGGCTATGAAGAAGGCGGCCAATTGACCGAAGCAGTTCGGAGAAATCCATACACGATTGTTTTACTTGATGAAATTGAAAAGGCACATCCGGATGTTTTTAATATTTTGCTGCAAGTCTTAGATGATGGACGGTTAACGGATTCCAAAGGACGGTTAGTAGATTTTAAAAATACGGTTCTGATTATGACAAGCAATATCGGCTCGCAAATTTTGCTAGAGGGTGTAACTGCAGAAGGAGTAATCCCCGAGACGACAAAGGAACAAGTCCTAAGTATGTTACGGGGGCATTTTAAACCAGAATTTTTGAATCGAATCGATGATACAATCTTGTTTACACCGTTAAGTTTGTCTGATGTAAAGGGGATTGTTGAGAAAATTATCCACCATCTGTCACATCGTTTGGAAGAGCAAGACATTCAATTAGACATTACCGAAGATGCAAAAAGTTGGATTGCAGAAAAAGCTTATGAACCGCAATATGGTGCGCGGCCGCTGAAACGATTTATCACACGTGAAGTTGAGACACCTTTAGCCAAAGAAATCATCGCCGGTCGGGTAATGCCAAACACAAAAGTATCCATTGAGTTATTAGATGATCAGTTAGTGTTCCAAAATCAATCACTGACTAACAAGTAGAAAAGAGAATAAAAGTGAAACAGCAAATGCTAAGGCATAGTTGTTTCACTTTTATTCTGTACTTTTAAAAATAACTGTCACTTTTTTATTACGCATGTTACGAAGCAATGACAAATTGGTGACTTTATCGGATTTGAATTGTTTGTTAGTGATTCTTAGATTATACTTTTAAAAGATATTAAAATGAAGAGCTCTGTAAAGGTTTCTTGGAGGTATATGATGAATCAATTTAAAACCCGGACCGAAAAATATAATTACATAAGAATGCAGCAAAAAGCAAGAAAACTAAAAATTGCGAAAAAAACAGTACCTTTATTAGGTACGGCGATGATTCTTTCACCAGCTATTGTAACTATGAACACGGTGGAAGTAAGTGCAGCTGAAGCTGGTCAAACACAAAATCAATCTGCCTTTATTGAACAATTAGGTACTTCAGCGATGCAAGTATCATCATCAAACGATCTTTATGCCTCAATCATGGTAGCTCAAGCGCTAGTTGAAACTGGTTTTGGGACTTCTCAGCTATCAGCAGCACCTTATTATAATTTATTTGGGGTGAAAGAATACAGCGGTGGAGCATCAGTGACGATGGGAACACAGGAATATTTAAACGGACAATGGGTAACGATGGACGAACCGTTTGCTGTGTACAGTAGTTATGATGAGTCGTTTCAAGCTCATGCGAGCCTCTTAGCTAGCTCATATTATGCTGGAGCGCGAAAGAGCCACACTACTAGTTATCAAGATGCAGCTGCTTATCTAACTGGTCGTTATGCGACAGATCCAGGATATGCAGGCAAATTAATTTCTTTGATCCAAACGTATAACCTAACTCGTTTTGACACACCAGGAGCTGGAACTGCGGTTCAAACGACGACAAATACAGAGCAAGCAACACAATTGACTGCTTCATCAGCAAGTGGCCAATCTTATACAGTTCAATCTGGCGATTCGATTTGGGGGATTGCAGAAAAATTTGGTATTAGTGTAGAGCAATTATTATCAGATAATGGCTGGAATGCGGATTCGACGATTATGCCAGGAGATACAATTACAATTTAATTTTTCTAAAAGATGATACTTTTTGTATCATCTTTTTTTGAGCATGTGATTTCTAAAAAATTGGTAGTTAAAAATCAATCAAAACAGGAAGTTAAAAGTCGAAATCCTCGCATCTTTTCTCATTATTCGTTAATATAACTTACATAAGATAAGGAACGGAGTGAGGAAAAATGACAAAAATTTATGACTCAATTTTGGATACAATCGGTGAGACACCAATTGTTAAACTTGAAAACATGACAACAAATGATATGGCTCAGATTTTTGTTAAGTTAGAATCATTTAATCCTGGTGGTAGTGTAAAAGATCGAATTGCCTTGAAAATGATCGAAGATGCAGAAGAAAACGGCAAATTAAAACCAGATATGATGATTATCGAGCCGACTTCTGGTAATACTGGTATCGGTCTAGCGATGGTCGGTGCAGCAAAAGGCTATCCTGTAACATTGGTGATGCCAGATACTATGAGTGTTGAACGACGCAAATTGATGCAAGCGTATGGAGCAAATTTAGTTTTAACTCCTGGAGCCGATGGAATGAAAGGTGCAATTGCAAAAGCTGAAGAATTAGCAGCAAAAAACAATGGATTTATTCCAGCTCAGTTTGATAATCCAGCAAATCCTAAAGTCCATGAAGAAACAACAGCAAAAGAGATTGTAGATGTGTTTGAAACTAATGGGTTAGATGCGTTTGTCGCTGGTGTTGGTACAGGTGGTACGATCACTGGGGTGGGAAATGAATTAAAACGTATGTATGAAAATATCAAAGTATATGCAGTAGAACCTGAAGAATCACCAGTCTTAGAAGGTGGACAGCCGGGGCCTCATAAAATCCAAGGAATAGGTGCTGGATTTGTTCCGAGCATCTTAAATACAGAAGTTTATGATGAAGTCTTACCAGTAAAAAGTAGTGATGCGATCCAAACAGCCCGTGAAATTGCGAAAAAAGAAGGAATTTTAGTTGGCGTTTCCTCTGGAGCAGCGCTATTTGCTGCGTTAGAAGTAGCAAAGAAAATGTTACCTGATCAAAAAGTCTTAGTTTTATTACCAGATAACGGCGAACGTTATTTGTCTACTGAATTATTTCAATTTGATCAATAATTCATGAGAATGATTAATTTTTGAAACTAAACTAGTATTTCCCTTCAGATAATAGTATTATTTTAAAAGAGAATACAATTAGGAGGGCTTATATGGTAAATGAGGCAGTTGATCAAGCGGTCAAAGAATTGAAAGCCCGCGGTGTCCGAATCACGCCACAACGTTACGCCATTTTAGAGTACTTGATCCTATATCGTAATCATCCAACAGCTGATGAGATCTTTCGCTCATTGGAAAGTCGTTTCCAAAATATGAGTGTAGCTACAGTGTATAATAATCTGCGGAAGTTTGTTGAGATAGGAATTGTTCAAGAGATGAACTATGGGGATGCAGCAAGTCGTTTTGATTTTACCAACAAACAGCATTACCATGCCATCTGTACTGAATGTGGAAAAATTGTTGACTTTTTCTATCCTGGATTAGAAGATGTGGAGATGGCTTCTAGTAAATTAACTGGATATCAGATTAACAAACATCGGTTAGAAGTTTATGGCTTATGTCCAGATTGTCAAAAAAAGGTTGAGGAATAATTCCTCAACCTTTTTTTATTGAATTGAGTAAATATTAGACAAATTATAATAATCACATAAAAAACAGATAGCGTTTACGACTTTTAAAAATAAAAAAACTATTTAAAGAGAATCAAAAATAGAAAAATGATAAGAATCTTATTTAAAAATGTTGATATAAAAGGTTTTTAAAGCTTTTGTTTTTTATTAAATGAACGTGTGTTTAATAATAATGAGATATCAATAACACTTGAGAAGGAATCGTTGTTTCAAGAATACATTGTGATATAGTAAACATGTTCAGAAGTTGAAGAACTTCATAATAATTCTATAGGAGTGATTTACTGTGAAAATTGGTGTAATCAAAGATCCAAAACAAGGTGAAGCACGCGTAGGCATGACACCTGAGAACGTAAAAATTTTAGTCGAAGCAGGAAACGAAGTGCTAGTTGATAATAATGCTGGTGCAGGTTCAGGCTTCACCAATGAACAATATATTGAAGCTGGCGGTAAAATCGTAGACACGGATACAGCGTGGACTGCAGACTTGATCGTAAAAGTTAAAGAACCAATGGAAAGTGAATACCACTATTTCAAAAAAGGTCAAATTATCTGGGGCTTCTTACATTTAGCAGCTAACAAAGCTTGTGTTGAAAAAATGATGGAAGTTGGCGTAACAGCTTTATCTGGTGAAAACATTTCAATCAATGGTGTGTTAGAATTGTTGAAACCAATGAGTGCGATTGCTGGTCGTCGTGCAGTTAATTTAGGTCAATATTATTTAGAAAAACAACATGGCGGCGAAGGAATCTTACTTCCAGGAATCGATGGTGTTGAAGCTGGAACTGTTGTTATTTTAGGTGGTGGTAACGCAGCTGAAAATGCAGCTGACATGGCTGTTGGTATTGGTTGTCACGTTATCATTCTTGAAGTAAATGAAAAACGTATCAAACAATTAGAAGATCGCTATAAAGATCATAATGTTGATGTGATTGTTTCAAATACTGAAAACTTAGAAGCAAAAATCAAAGAAGCAGATGTATTTATTTCAACAATCTTAATCCCAGGGGCTAAGCCACCAAAATTAGTAAAAGAATATATGGTTGAGTCAATGAAACCAGGTTCTGTTATCGTTGATATCGCAATTGACCAAGGTGGGACTGTTGAAACAATTGACACACCAACGAACCATGCTGATCCAGTATTTACTAAACATGGTGTAATTCACTATGCTGTTCCTAATATGCCAGGTGCTACACCACGGACAGCAACAATCGCGCTAGCAAAAGGAAATATCTCATTCCTTAAAGATGTTAGTGTGAAAGGATTAGATGACGCATTGAAATCTGATGAATCATTGTTATCAGGTTTAAGTATTTATAATGGTAAAGTAGTTTCTAAAGCATTAGCAGATTCAATTGATGTTCCTTATACTGGAGTAGGAGATGTTTTGTAATGACTGAAACGATGACTGAGTTACCTGTATCTATTGAAGATATCCACGAAGCAAAAAACGTTGTAAAACAATATGGTCGTGTAACACCGTTGATTCAGTCAATGTTCTTGACTGCTCAAACTGGTGGCCAAGTATTTTTGAAATTAGAAAATATGCAATTGACAGGCTCGTTCAAATTCCGCGGTGCTTTCAATAAAATTGCCCATTTGACTCAAGCAGAAAAAGACAAAGGTGTTATTGCTGTTTCAGCTGGTAACCATGCCCAAGGTGTGGCGTTGACTTCTAAATTACTAGGAATTCAAAGTACAATCGTTATGCCAGAAACTGCACCTAAAGCTAAAGTTGAAGCAACAGAAGGCTATGGTTCAAAAGTTATCCTTCATGGATCTGGTTTTGACGAAGCCAAAGCATATTGTGAAAAAATCGTAGAAGAAACAGGCGTGACTTACATCCCTCCTTACGATGATGAATTTGTAATGGCAGGTCAAGGAACGATTGGTCTTGAGATTCTTGATTCGATTTGGGATGTAGATACTGTCATCGTTCCTGTTGGCGGTGGCGGTTTAATCGCAGGTATCGCTGTAGCGATGAAGACATTCAACCCTAATATCAATATCATTGGTGTGCAAGCGGACAATATTCATGGAATGACTGCTTCTTTCCGTGCAGGACATAAAATAGGACATAAGGAAGCTGCAACGATTGCTGATGGTTGTGCAGTAGAATTTCCAGGGAATCTTACTTTTGAAGTTGTGGAAGATTTAGTAGATGATATGGTCACAGTATCTGAAGAAGAGATTGAACTTGCCATGAAAGATTTGATTCAACGGACAAAAATCGTTGTTGAAGGTGCTGGTGGATTAGCAACAGCAGCTATTCTTTCAGGTAAAGTAGATAAATATGTGAATGGTAAAAAAGTCGTGGCTGTCGTATCTGGCGGAAACGTTGACTTGAATCGGATCACAGATGTTATCGGACACTTCTCAGTAGCTAATGAATTAAAATAGTATAGAACTAAAATAGTAAACCTACCCAAAGAAGTAAGAACCACTTTCTTGGGTAGGTTTCTTTATGCATTATAGTCTTTCCTAAAGAGGTAAATACCGCTAATAATAGAAACGATTAGTGCCACTAAAACGACCATGGCTGAACCAATCTCAGAATCACGCCAAAGCAAACCACCGGTATTGATCCCCCATAGGCTGAAAATTAAAGTCGGCAACGCTAGCAAAAGGGATGCCGTATTTAGAAATTTCATCAATTGGTTCAATCGATTATCCATCATACTATCAATCAATCCACTGATAGAACTTAACATCTCACGATAAATCTGAACAGAAGTTGTTGCTTGCTTAGTTTGGAGCTCAAGCTCGATCGCCAAATCTCGATCGGTATAAACCAACTTAGATTTCAATAGCTGATTGACTGTTTTGCGCTGCTCTTTTAATAAGTTATCGATGTAGACAAGATTTTTTTCGGTATAAGTAGCTTTTTCTAAAATATTTCTATTTGAGCCTCTCGTTGTCCCGTGGCTGATTTCTTCGATCGTTTCGCGTTGTTCCTTTAAAAATACCAGATAGTGCTCATTGATGACTTGTAATGTGTGCAAAATTAAACCAGCTTTAGTAAAAATCTCTGATTTAAAAGTATCTAACACTTGGTCAATCAACGATTTTTCACTCATTGTGATTAGAATATCAGGTGTTAAAAAAACGGTAACTGTTGAAGATAGCGACTCTGGTTCATTAATGGACTGGATATCGATAAAAAGCATCAGACAAAGTGGTTTTTTATCCTCAGCTTGGTATTTTTTAAAAAAAGAAACATTTGAATAGTGTTGGCCAAATGTAAAGAAATTTTTAGGCAAATGATGTTCTTTTTCCAGTTGCTCTTTTTCTGCATCGGTTGGATTAGAAACGGACAACCAATTTGGGTCTTGAGTATTTTTTTGTAATCCTTCACTTGAGATAGAGAAATAATCAATCACCAGAAGAACCTCCTTATCTTCGCTTGAATTCTATCTATAATCATCTCAAATTACTGAGTAATTGCCAATTAATTTGAATTAGATAAATAGATTGGCTGTTTATTATAATAGGTCGAGATTTTTTCAGCCAAAAAAGTGAGACAATCATGTAATTCAACTATAAATCTTCTCATTTGAAACAAATGTAGTTTACAGAGCAACAGGATTTGATATAATAGTCTTCATATTTCATAAACTACAATGAAAATTTTCATTGTAGTAAACTTATATATCGTCATAATATGGTTGACAGTCTCTACCTTGTGCCGTAAACACAAGACTATAAGTAAAAATCGTACGGTTGCGTACCTTTTTTGCTTTGCAGATGAGGTGCGTTTTTTGTGTTAATCAAAAAACGAGAAGAAAAGGAGAAAAGAAAATGAAAGAATTGACAGATCGTATCAAAAATAATGGTCGAGTTTTAGGTGAAGGTGTTTTAAAAGTTGATGAATTTATTACACACCAAGTAGATCCTGAATTAATGGATGCCATGGGTAAACGTTTGGCGGAAGTGTTTGCCGATAAAAAAATTACTAAAGTGGTGACAATCGAAGCGTCTGGTATTGCGCCAGCTGTTTATGCTGCTCAAGCTTTGAACGTGCCAATGATTTTTGCTCGAAAATCAAAGAGTTTAACAATGGATGAAGAACTTTTAACAGCATCTGTCTATTCTTTCACTAAACAAGTGACAAGTACAATCTCTATTTCTCGTAAATTCCTTTCTGCAGAGGACAATGTCTTGTTGGTCGATGACTTTTTGGCAAATGGTCAAGCAGCTAAAGGATTGATTGAATTGTGTCAACAAGCTGGCGCAAGTGTCGCTGGAATCGGGATTTTGATTGAGAAATCTTTCCAAGATGGACGTCAGCTAATTGAAGACATGAATATTCCAGTTGTTTCTTTAGCAAGGATTGCTTCTTTACATGACGGTAAAATAATATTTATCGAGGAGGATGCATAAAGTGACAAGTGAAACGGGAAATGGGAAATCAGCAGTTTTAGGATTGCAACATTTATTAGCGATGTACGCTGGGGCAGTGGCTGTACCACTTTTGATTGGGACAGGTTTAGGTTTTAATGAAGCGCAAATGACTTACTTGATTTCTATCGATATTTTCATGTGTGGTATCGCCACATTATTGCAGCTGACAGTCAATAAATTTTTTGGAATCGGATTGCCAGTTGTTTTAGGGTGTGCAATCCAAGCTGTGGCTCCGTTGATTTTGATCGGTCAAACACATGGGGTAGGAACAGTGTACGGCTCAATTATCGCAGCGGGTGTTTTTGTTGTTTTGATTGCCGGCTTCTTTTCTAAAGTTGAAAAACTATTTCCGCCAATCGTAACCGGGACCGTCATTACGACAATCGGTTTGACGTTGATCCCAGTAGCAATCACGAAAATGGGTGGTGGTGATTCTGCTGCTCAAAGTTTTGGAGATCCTACTAATTTGATCTTAGCCTTTGTAACGATCCTTTTGATTTTAGCTGTACAAGTATTTGGGCGTGGATTTATCCGTTCGATCGCCGTATTAGTTGGGTTAGTTGGTGGTACAATCTTAGCAGCTATTTTAGGCCAAGTAGATCTTGCAGCGATTGGTCATGCACCGATGTTTCATGTGCCACAACCTTTTTATTTCGGAACACCAAAGTTTGAGCCGTTTTCGATCTTATTGATGATTATTATCTCTATTGTTAGTATGGTTGAGTCAACAGGTGTGTACTTTGCTTTAGGGGATATCGTCGGAAAAAAAATCAAAGAAGATGATTTAAAGCGCGGCTATCGTGCAGAAGGTTTAGCGGTTGTTCTAGGTGGATTGTTCAATACCTTTCCTTATACTGGTTTCTCGCAAAATGTTGGCTTGGTTCAATTATCCGGAATAAAAACTCGCCGTCCAATTTATTTTTCAGCAATTTTTTTAATCATCTTAGGACTTTTTCCTAAAGTAGGAGCCTTAGCACAAATTATTCCTGAACCAGTTTTAGGCGGTGGTATGTTAGTAATGTTCGGAATGGTAGCCGTCCAAGGTATGAAGATGCTCTCAAAAGTCGATTACAACGACGAAAAGAATTTATTGATTATTGCGATCTCTATCGGATTTGGTCTAGGATTTAATGCGATGCCGACGTTGTTTGCAAAATTACCAGAAACACTACAAATGTTTACTGGAAATGGGATTGTCATGAGTAGTTTATCAGCGATTATTTTAAACCTCATCTTTCATGGCTATAAAAGAGAAACAAAATAAAAATGAGACGTAGCATCAGCTGCGTCTTTTCTTTTGAATAAACAAAACACGAACGTTTGAAACTAAAATGTTTTTAATATTCGAATTTCGTTTTGACTTGTTTTGTAGGAATTGCTAGAATAAGTGTATGAATAGCTATTGGTTTTTGTCAATTTTTGGTATTGACCTTAAAGAGAAATTTTTAGAAAATTGATTTATGGAGAAGGAGTAGCGCATGAATTCAGAAGTTGCAGTTATTATGGGCAGTACCTCAGATTGGGAGACAATGAAGTATGCCTGTGATAGCCTTGAAGAATTGGAGATTAAATATGAAAAACGAGTTATTTCTGCTCATCGGACGCCAGATCTAATGTTTGAATTTGCTGAAAAAGCACGTGAGCGAGGCATTAAAGTGATTATTGCTGGAGCTGGCGGAGCTGCTCATTTACCTGGAATGGTGGCAGCAAAAACAACATTACCAGTTATTGGTGTGCCAGTTCAATCAAAAGCTTTAAATGGTTTGGATTCTTTATTGTCTATTGTTCAGATGCCTGGTGGGATTCCTGTTGCTACCACGGCTATCGGAAAAGCAGGTGCAACGAATGCAGGACTACTTGCGGCGCAGATGCTTTCCATGTATGATAAAAAAGTAGCTGAGCGTTTAGAGAAAAAACGGCAGCACATGACAGAAACTGTATTGGAAAGTAGTGAGCGACTTGGTTAAATCGTTACAACCAGGCTCTACGATTGGTATCGTAGGCGGAGGACAATTAGGCCGCATGATGGCTATCAGCGCAAAGGAAATGGGATTTCGCACAGGAGTGATTGATCCAACGGAAGATTGTCCGGCTGCGCAAGTTTCAGATTGGCATATTGTTGCTGATTACGATGATCAAACGGCATTAGAAGAGATGGCCCGCAGATCACAGGTAATTACTTATGAGTTTGAAAATGTCGATGTCGATACAATCAATCATATTCAACATTTTGCAAACATTCCACAAGGGACGGATTTATTAGCGATTAGTCAGGATCGTTTGATGGAAAAATCTTTTTTAGAAAGTAACAATATTGTTATTGCACCTTATGCAACAATCATTAGTCCAACAGATATTCAAGATGCGATTGAAGGTATCGGTTATCCTTGTGTTTTGAAAACTACACGGGGCGGCTATGATGGACATGGTCAATATGTGTTGAAAAGCACGGCTGATTTAGCGCCATCGATGAATCTTTTACGCCAAGGAACATGTGTGTTAGAAGCATGGATTCCATTTGAAAAAGAATTGTCTGTGCAAGTAGCAGGCAATAGTGTCGGGGATTATGTGACTTTCCCAGTTGTAGAAAATATTCATCGCAACAATATTTTGCATGAGACAATTGTACCGGCAGGAATCGACCAAGCAGTTGCCAAAGAAGCTAGTCGAATCGCAAAAGTAATCGCTCAAGGTGTAGACCTAGTGGGTACACTTTGTGTGGAATTTTTCTTGACCAAAACAGGTGCGTTATATGTAAATGAGATTGCTCCTCGACCACATAATTCGGGTCATTATACAATCGAAGCTTGTACAATGAGTCAGTTTGACGCGCATATCCGCGGGATTTGCGGTTGGCCTTTGAGTGAACCTAAATTATTATCGCAAGCAGTGATGGTCAATGTTTTAGGTGGAAATTTACTAAAGACCTATGAACTGATTGATTTGTGGCCAGATTGGCATTTTCATTATTACGGAAAAGCACAGCCGAAAAAGGGCCGCAAAATGGGACATATCACGATTTTGACAGAAAGTATCCAGCGCACATTAGATGACATTAAGAAAACAGAAACATGGGATTAGCAAGTAGTCTGCGTTTGTAATTTGTTGCGGCAAATTCAGCGAAACTATGAGTAAATATTTAGCGACTAGTCTAGGTAGTTTTTTTTATGATCTCATCATTAAAAAGATTCCCTACTAGTAAAAAAGGAGAATATAATGATACCTCGATATACAAGAGCTGAAATGGGAAATATTTGGAGCGATGAAAATCGTTATAAAGCCTGGTTAGAAGTGGAAATCTTAGCCGATGAAGCTTGGGCAGAATTAGGAGAGATTCCTAAAGCAGATGCAGAAAAAATTCGAGCGAAGGCTGGTTTTGATATTGCACGCATTTTAGAAATCGAGCAGTCAACCAAACACGATGTGGTCGCTTTTACACGTGCGGTATCTGAAACGTTAGGTGAAGAGCGCAAGTGGGTACATTATGGATTGACAAGTACGGATGTGGTAGACACTGCCTATGGTTATCTATATAAACAAGCCAATGATATTTTACGTCAAGATTTGCAGGAATTTTTAGCAATCATTGGTGAAAAAGCCAAAGAACATAAAAATACAGTGATGATGGGGCGGACGCATGGCGTTCATGCCGAACCGACGACTTTTGGTTTGAAATTAGCAACTTGGTATTCAGAAATGAAGCGCAATATCGAACGATTTGAACATGCAGCTAAAGGCGTAGAAGCAGGAAAAATTTCTGGAGCAGTTGGTACATTTGCGAACATTCCACCATTTGTTGAAGAATTCGTCTGCGAAAAACTAGGGATCCGACCACAAGAAGTTTCGACCCAAGTTTTACCTAGAGATTTGCATGCTGAATATTTTTCAAGTCTCGCTTTGATTGCAACATCGATCGAACGCTTTGCAACAGAGATTCGCGGACTGCAAAAATCTGAAACGCGTGAAGTAGAAGAGTTTTTTGCCAAGGGTCAAAAAGGTTCGTCCGCGATGCCTCATAAACGTAATCCAATCGGTTCTGAAAACATGACCGGATTGGCACGTGTTGTGCGAGGGCATTTGATCACCGCCTTTGAAGATGTTGCTTTATGGCATGAACGCGATATTTCTCATTCATCTGCTGAACGAATCATTACACCAGATACAACAATCCTAGTTGATTACATGCTGCATCGTTTCGGAAACCTTGTTAAGAATCTGACAGTTTTTCCAGAAAATATGAAACGTAATATGCAAGCAACATTTGGTTTGATTTATAGCCAACGTGTCATGTTGAAATTAATTGATAAAGGAATGACTCGTGAAGAAGCCTATGACTTGGTACAACCCAAAACAGCATATGCTTGGGATAATCAAACACAATTTCGTCCATTATTAGAAGCAGACGAAAAAATTACCAATGTTTTATCTGCTGAAGATCTTGACGATGCCTTTGACTATAATTACCATTTGAAAAACGTAGATAAAATCTTTGACCGTGTTGGTATCAAATAAAAAATCTTGCCTGAGGGCAAGATTTTTTTTATTTACGCGTAAGAATAGACATCCATAAAGCAACTTTCGTGAAGTTGTTCTAGTAAACAATTGATCAAATGATAATCATATAGTTGAGAATTTAATAAAATTTCAATTCGGTAAGTATTTTTTAAAAACAGATAATCTTTTAATTGTCTAATAACCAAACGGTCTTGTGTTTGATTGGAAAAATGTAGAGACTGCATCGCTTGAGAGCGTTTTGGGTGGAATAATTTCTTTAAATTACGACAAGAATAGAAGCTAGTATTTTGATTAAGGTTATGAGTAGTATCTAGCCCTAATAATGCATTTAATAAATGCTGTTTATCTAGTTCATTCATTGAAGCGAGAAAATTATGGGCTGCTGCAGATGCATCTAACATAAGTGAGTCCTCCATATCATTTATTCAAACTAAATATAGCATTATTTTTATCAGATGTAAACGCTATCTATTGAAATGAGTCTAATTAGTAGTGAGCCCAAACGCTAAAACACGAACTATATTATAGATTTATCATTAAAATATACGACAAAATGTTGAAATACCTCTTTTTGATTGGTACACTAAAGATGAAAAATAAACGAATGATTTGTTGTAAAGTGTTTTATAATGTTCAGTAAAAAGGGGCGGAACATCGTGGAAAAAGGGAAGTTACTTTATGAGGGAAAAGCAAAACAATTGTTTGAAACGGATGATCCTGAAATTATTTGGGTCGAATACTTAAATCAAGCAACAGCTTTAAATGGAGCAAAAAAAGATCAAATTAGTGGAAAAGGCGAACTTAATAATCGAATTACTGGGATAATCTTTGATTTTCTAAGAAAGAAAGGAATTAAGAATCATTTTATCAAACACCTGTCAGCTAATGAACAACTGATTCAAAGTGTTGAAATCATCCCTTTGGAGGTAGTTGTTCGAAATGTTGCAGCCGGAAGTTTTTCTAAACGTCTAGCCGTTTCGGAAGGGACACCTTTGAAAGCACCAATCGTTGAATTTTATTATAAAAATGATGAATTAGATGATCCAATGGTCAATGAGGATCATATCCAGTTTTTGAAACTTGCAACGACGGATGAACTGATCCAATTACGACAAATGGCTCTAGCGGTTGATCAAGCCTTGGTTGGATTATTTGATTCAATCGATATCCAATTGATCGATTTTAAATTGGAATTTGGACGGCGAAAAGACGGTTCACTATTATTAGCAGACGAAATTTCTCCAGATACTTGCCGTTTGTGGGATAAAAAAACAAAAGAACACCTAGATAAAGACATCTATCGGCGTGATTTAGGAGATATTGTCCCAGTGTATCAAGAAGTATTAAATCGATTAGAAAAGCGAGGAGAATAACAATGTATTTTGTAAAAGTTTATGTGACCTATAAAGATTCTGTGTTGGATCCACAAGGAGAAGCAGTAAAAGGTGCTGTTCATCGTTTAGGTTATGCTGAGATTGAAGATATTCGGATTGGAAAATATTTTGAAATCAAAGTTGCTAAAAATGAACGACCAGTAGAAGAAATGATTGAAGAAGTTTGTGACAAATTATTAGCCAATGTAAATATGGAAACCTATCGTTACGAGATTTTAACAGCGGAGGAAATCTAACATGAAATTTGCAGTCATTGTATTTCCAGGATCCAATTGTGATCTGGATATGTATTGGGCGATCAAAGAGATAATGGGTGCTGAATGTGAATATGTTCGCTATGATGCAAACAATCTGGAAGGCTTTGATGGTGTGCTGCTTCCTGGCGGCTTTTCTTATGGAGATTATCTGCGGTGTGGTGCTATCGCTCGTTTTGCAAATATCATGTCTGAAGTCGTTCGTTTTGCCGAAGAAGGAAAACCAGTCTTTGGAACGTGTAATGGATTTCAGATTTTGACTGAGGCCGGTCTATTGCCGGGAGCTTTGCGACGCAATGATTCATTAAAATTCATCAGCAAGATTACACCGTTAAAAGTTAGCAATAATCAAACAAAATTTACTTCTGAATATCAACACGAGGAGATCATTCAAATTCCAGTGGCTCATGGTGAAGGGAATTATTATTGCGATGAAGAGACATTAGCAGAATTAAAAGCAAATAATCAAATCGTCTTCACTTATGAAGGGGAAAATATCAACGGAAGCGTAGAAAATATTGCGGGAATCACGAACAAAGCAGGAAATGTGTTAGGAATGATGCCGCATCCTGAACGAGCAATGGAAAAACTGTTGGGTTCAGATGATGGCAAGAAATTCTTTGCTGCTATTTTAAAGAATTTTGGAAAGGTGACGGCAAACTAATGATGAAAATAGAACCAACCGCTCAAGAGATCAAAGACCAGCGCATTTATGCTGAATGGGGATTGACGGATGAGGAGTATCGTTTGATTTCAGACGATATTTTAGGTCGTCTGCCAAACTATACTGAAACGGGACTTTTTTCAGTCATGTGGAGTGAACATTGTTCGTATAAAAATTCTAAACCTGTTTTACAAAAATTTCCAACAACTGGTCCACAAGTTTTACAAGGCCCCGGTGAAGGTGCGGGAATCGTTGATATCGGTGATGGTCAAGCAGTTGTTTTTAAAGCAGAGAGTCATAATCATCCATCAGCGGTGGAACCTTATGAAGGAGCAGCAACTGGAGTCGGCGGTATTATCCGGGATATCTTTAGTATGGGTGCGCGACCGATTGCTATTTTAGATTCATTGCGTTTTGGTGAATTGGATACAGCTCGTACCAAATACTTACTAGAAGAGATTGTTGCCGGAATCAGTGGTTATGGTAATTGTATCGGAATCCCTACAGTTGGCGGCGAAGTTGCTTTTGATTCTTGTTATGAAGGCAATCCTTTAGTCAATGCGATGTGTGTCGGTTTGATAGAACATAAAGATATCCAAAAAGGTCAAGCCAAAGGTGTTGGAAATTCCATTATGTATGTGGGAGCGAAAACAGGACGCGATGGCATCCACGGTGCGACTTTTGCCTCTGAAGAATTTGTTGAAGGAGAAGAGCAACAGCGTTCAGCCGTTCAAGTCGGCGATCCATTTATGGAAAAATTATTGTTAGAAGCTTGTTTGGAATTGATCTTGGAACATTCGGATATTTTAGTTGGAATCCAAGATATGGGAGCTGCAGGGTTGGTCTCATCAAGTGCTGAAATGGCCTCAAAAGCAGGTTCTGGTTTGAAATTGTATTTAGATGATGTTCCGCAACGTGAAACCAATATGACACCTTACGAAATGATGTTATCGGAATCTCAAGAACGTATGCTGATCTGTGTAAAACAAGGACATGAAGATGAAGTTGTTGAATTATTCAAACGGTATGAATTAGATGCTGTGACGATTGGTGAAGTAACAGATGATGGCATGTATTGTCTGTATCATCAAGAAAAAGAAGTTGCGAACTTGCCAGTAGATGCATTGGCAGAAGATGCTCCTGTTTATCAAAATGAAAAACAAGAACCTGCTCGGATCCAAGCGTTTGCTAAAATGGCTGATTTCAAACCTGAAATAAAGGATGCTTCTGAAACATTATTGTCCTTGCTGCAACAACCAACAATTGCTTCTAAAAAAATGATCTATGAAACATATGATTCGCAAGTTCGTACCAATACTGTTGTTCGTCCAGGAAGCGATGCGGCGGTTTTACGGGTGCGTGGAACGACTAAAGCGTTAGCGATGACTACAGATTGTAATGCGCGTTATCTGTATTTAAATCCTGAAATTGGTGGGCAAATCGCTGTTGCTGAAGCAGCTCGCAATATTGTTGCTTCTGGCGGCCAACCTTTAGCAATAACAGATTGTTTGAACTATGGCTCGCCAGAAAAACCTGAAGGCTTCTGGGAGTTATGGACATCTGCCGATGGTATTTCAAAAGCCTGCCGCACATTGAACACACCGGTTATTTCCGGAAATGTCTCGATGTACAACGAAACAAATGGCAAAGCGATTTATCCAACGCCGGTAATTGGAATGGTTGGTCTCATTGAAGATTTAACACATATAACTACACAAGAATTTAAACAGGCTGGCGATTTGATTTATGTTGTCGGAAAAACAAACGCGGATTTCAATGGCACTGAGATTCAAAAAATGCAAAGAGGACTGATTGAAGGAACGTTGATGGATTTTGATTTAACGATTGAAAAAGACCATCAAGATCTCGTTCTTTCAGCCATTAAAGCAGGCCTGATTGAAAGTGCTCATGACTGCGCAGAAGGTGGACTAGCGGTAGCTATTGCGGAATCTGCCTTTGTTAATCTTTTAGGGGTCGAAGTAGCTGTTGAGATGCCCATTGAGAATCTATTTGCAGAGACGCAATCTCGCTTTGTTCTATCGATAAAACCAGAAAATCAAGCAGCATTTGAAACTTTAGCACAAGAAAAGGCACTAAAAATCGGCAAAGTTACAGATAGTGGCAAACTGAGACTGACAGCTGCTGATGGAATGATTGAAGTAGTTGTGAAACAGGCAAAAGAATTATGGGAGGAAGCCATTCCATGTCTAATGAAGTAAAAAGTTTAAATGAAGAATGTGGCGTTTTTGGCATCTGGGGACATCCAGATGCTGCGCGCGTCACTTATTTTGGTTTACACAGTTTACAACATCGTGGACAAGAAGGGGCAGGAATCGTCAGTAACGATCATGGTAAATTGATGAATACGCGTGGTTTAGGATTGTTGTCTGAAGTTTTCAAAGATGAACGCCATTTAGAACAATTAACTGGACAAGCAGCAATCGGTCACGTCCGTTATGCGACTGCAGGCACAGGTAGCGTGGATAACATCCAACCTTTTCTCTTTAATTTTTACGATGGTGATTTTGCATTGGCTCATAATGGCAATCTAACCAACGCAAAAAGTTTACGCAAAGAATTAGAAAAAAATGGAGCAATCTTTCACTCGAATTCTGATACAGAAATCTTGATGCATTTGATTCGACGTAGTCAAAAAGAACAACTATGTGAACGGATGAAAGAAGCATTGAATACCGTAAAAGGCGGCTTCGCTTACCTGATGCTGACAGAAAATTCAATGGTCGCAGCACTTGACCCCAATGGTTTTCGGCCATTGTCGATTGGTCAAATGGTCAATGGTGCCTATGTCGTTGCTTCTGAAACATGTGCACTAGAAGTTGTCGGGGCGACATTTATCCAAGATGTTAATCCAGGAGAGATAATAACTATTACTGACGACGGGCTAGCTGTTGAACAATTTACAGAAAACACACAGCCTGCGATCTGTTCGATGGAATATATCTATTTTGCACGACCCGATTCGAATATTGCAGGAGTAAATGTCCATAGTGCACGAAAAAATATGGGACGGATCTTAGCGCAAGAAGCAGGTATTGAAGCAGATATGGTTGTTGGTGTACCTAACTCTTCACTATCAGCAGCTAGTGGATATGCTGAAGAATCCTGCATCCCCTATGAGATGGGTTTAGTAAAAAATCAATATGTAGCTAGAACATTTATCCAACCAACACAAGAATTACGAGAACAAGGTGTTCGAATGAAACTTTCGGCAGTCCGAGGTGTTGTAGAAGGCAAACGTGTCATTATGGTAGACGATTCAATCGTTCGTGGCACGACGAGTCGTCGGATCGTCAATCTTTTGAAAGAAGCTGGTGCAAAAGAGGTCCATGTTCGAATCGCTTCGCCGCCACTTCGTTACCCGTGTTTTTATGGTATCGATATCCAAACGCGCAAAGAATTGATTGCAGCAAATCACTCTATCGAAGAGATCCGTGAAGTTATCGGCGCAGATTCATTAGCATTTTTAAGTGAAAATGGGTTGATCGATGCGATTGGATTGGATTTTGATGCTCCTTATTCAGGTCTATGTATGGCGTATTTCAATGGCGACTATCCAACACCGTTATATGATTACGAAGCCTATTATCAAGCAACTTTAAAAGAAAAAATTTCATTTTTTTAAACTTATCGAAAAGGGAGAGAATCAAGTGGGAAATGCATACTCCAAAGCAGGCGTTGATGTAAAAGCAGGTTACGAAGTTGTGGAACGTATCAAAAAACACGTGAAAAAAACTGAACGTTTAGGCGTAATTGGCGGAATTGGCGGCTTCGGCGGCTGTTTTGATTTGAGTCAATTTAAATTAAACGAACCTGTGTTAGTATCTGGAACAGATGGTGTTGGAACTAAATTGATGGTTGCGATCCAAGCAGATAAACATGATACAATCGGAATCGATTGTGTTGCGATGTGTGTGAATGATATCGTCGCTCAAGGGGCAGAGCCTTTGTATTTTTTAGATTATATCGCGACTGGTAAAAATATTCCCGAACGATTAGAACAAGTAGTAGCAGGCGTTGCAGAAGGGTGTGTTCAAGCAGGTGCTGCATTAATTGGCGGTGAGACTGCAGAAATGCCAGGGATGTATGGGACAGATGACTACGATCTAGCCGGATTTGCAGTTGGGATTGCTGAAAAAAGTCAGATGATCACAGGGGAGAAAATCAAGCCTGGGGATCTGTTAATCGGGTTGCCTTCATCGGGAATCCATTCCAATGGGTATTCGCTTGTGCGAAAGATTTTTTTTGAAATGCATGATTTTACAATGGATGAACAATTACCTGAACTAGCAGAAAAATTAAGCGATGAGCTGTTGAAACCAACAAAAATCTATGTGGATGCAGTGTTGCCGTTAGTAAAAAAAGGCTGGCTCAATGGAATCGCCCATGTGACTGGCGGTGGGTTTGTTGAAAATATTCCTCGGATGTTGTCAGATGAGTTAGCTTGCGAGATTGAGGTTGGCTCATGGCCAATCTTACCAATCTTTAAAGCGTTAGCAACCTATGGCGAGATACCTGAAAAAGAAATGTATGAAATATTTAATATGGGAATCGGCATGGTATTAGCAATCTCTCCTGAAAGACTCGCTGATTTACAAGCTGACTTAAACAAAAGAGCTATCGCTTCTTTTGTTATTGGCCAAGTGATTGAAAAAGAGGACTCATCAATTATTTTCAAAGAGGAAAAAGCATGAGAATAGCGATTCTAGCCTCAGGAAATGGTTCAAATTTTGAAGCAATCGCTCAAGCAGTTAAAGAAAAAAAGATTGCCGCTGAGATCGTGTTATTATTTTCCGACCATCGCGATGCCTATGTGTTGAAACGAGGAGAAAAATTTGCAATTTCTTGTGAAAGTTTCGAGTTAAAAGAGTTTCCCAACAAAAAAAAGTATGAAACAGCATTACTAGAGTTGCTAAATCAGTACCGAGTAGATCTAGTAGTATTGGCCGGTTACATGCGGATTATTGGTAAGGAGCTGCTTGCGGCTTATCCAAAACGAATAATCAATATCCATCCTGCATTATTACCTGATTTTCCCGGTTTACATGGAATTAAAGACGCCTATGAAGCAGGTGTAAGTGAAACAGGAGTTACGATCCATTACGTCGATAGCGGAGTGGATACTGGTCCAATCATTGCACAAAAAAAGGTCTCAATAGAAAAAAACGATCATCTAGCTGATTTAGAGACAAAGATTCACCAACTGGAACATCAGCTTTATCCAGAAATTCTTGCAAAGATTGTCAATGAGCAGTAAGTAGCAGAAATCTAAGTTGAATTTTGTTGAAGAATAGCAAACGAAATTATACTAACAGACATAAGGAGAGCCATAATGACAAGAGCATTGATCAGTGTCTCAAATAAAACTGGGATTGTTGAATTTACAAAAGGATTGGTTCAATCAGGGATTGAAATTATCTCGACTGGCGGGACTAAAAATATTTTAGATAAAGCAGGCATCCCGACTTTAAGTATTGACGAAGTGACAGATTTTCCAGAAATGATGGATGGGCGAGTAAAGACATTGCATCCTAAAATACACGGAGGATTACTGGCGCGCCGCGATTTAAGAAGTCATCTGGATGCCATGGCGGAACATGATATCCAACCAATCGATTTTGTATGTGTGAATTTATATCCATTTAAAGAAACGATCACAAAACCTGAAGTGACCGAAGAAGAAGCGATTGAAAATATTGACATCGGCGGACCAAGTATGCTGCGCTCTGCTGCTAAAAATTTTTCTTCAGTAACAGTTGTTGTTGATCCAAAAGACTATGCACTTGTGTTAGCAGAAATAAAAAATAACCATGCGACCTCTTTAGCGACTCGTAAACGTTTAGCAGCAAAAGTTTTCCGTCACACAGCTGCTTATGATGCCTTGATCGCAGAGTATTTCACTCGAAGTGTGGCAGAAGCCAATCCGGAAAAGCTGAATTTAACGTATGATTTGAAACAAACTTTGCGTTATGGAGAAAACAGCCACCAGACCGCAGCCTTTTACCAAAATGCTTTACCGGTTTCTTATTCAATTGCAAGTGCGCAACAATTACATGGAAAAGAGTTATCTTATAATAATATCAAAGATGCCGATGCGGCGATTCGAATCATTAGAGAATTTACTGCGCCAACAGTAGTTGCTTTAAAACATATGAATCCGTGTGGTATCGGCAGTGGTGCAACGATTCTGGAAGCCTATCAGTTTGCTTATGAAGCTGATCCCACCTCGATTTTTGGCGGAATCATAGTAGCGAATCGTGAAATTGATCTTGCTACAGCAGAAGAACTGCATAAACTATTTTTAGAAATCATTATCGCACCAAGTTTTAGTAAGGAAGCTTTTGATGTGCTCTCCAGTAAGAAAAACTTACGGTTAATGACGTTAGACTTTAGCAAACAAGAAAGTGAACAATCAGAAGTAGTCGCCGTTTTAGGGGGATTATTAGTTCAAGATCAAGACATCATTGAAGAGATACCAGAAGAGTGGGAAGTGGCGACTAAGCGCCAACCAACTGCGAGTGAATTGAAAGCTTTAGCATTTGCATGGAAAGCCGTCAAGCATGTGAAGTCAAATGCGATCGTTGTTGCTAATGAACAGCAAACAGTCGGTATCGGTGCTGGGCAAATGAATCGAGTTGGTTCGGTCAAACTTGCTTTAGAAGCAGCGAAAGGCCGAATGGATGGAGCTGTTTTAGCTAGTGATGCATATTTTCCGATGGATGACAGCGTTGAATATGCGGCACAACATGGGATTAAAGCCATCGTTCAGCCAGGAGGCAGTATTCGGGACAAAGATTCGATTGCTATGGCAGATCAATATGGTATAGCAATGGTATTCACTGGTGTTCGTCATTTCAGACACTAATTCAAGGAGGACTTCATGAAGCTATTAATTATTGGAAGCGGCGGTCGCGAACATGCTATTGCGAAAAAACTATTGGAGAGCCCTAAAGTTTCCACTGTTTTTTGTGCTCGGGGAAATGCGGGGATGAAAAAAGATGGGATTTCTTTGGTAGATATCCCTGAGAATAATCATCAAGCGCTGATTTCTTTTGCCCAAGAAAAGGATATTGATTGGACATTTGTGGGACCAGAAATACCATTACTTGATGGGATTGTTGATGCTTTTCAAGCAGCAGGATTAAAAATTTTTGGGCCGACTAAAGCAGCTGCAATCATTGAAGGGTCAAAAGAATTTGCGAAAAAACTTATGAAAGATAACGCAATCCCTACAGCTGATTATGCAGTATTTACTGATTACCAAGCTGCATGTGCGTACGTAGAAGAAAAAGGTGTGCCGATTGTGATTAAAGCAGACGGGTTAGCTGCTGGTAAAGGTGTGACCGTTGCTTTAACTTTAGCAGATGCAGTCCAAGCGCTGACTGAAATGATGACTGATCATCGGTTTGGTAAAAGTGGTGAGAAAGTTGTAATAGAAGAATTTTTAAGCGGTGAAGAATTTTCATTGCTGGCTTTTGTAAAAAACGAAAAAGTTTATCCGATGGTGATTGCTCAAGACCATAAACGTGCCTATGACAATGATCAAGGTCCAAATACTGGTGGAATGGGCGCCTACTCACCAGTGCCGCAAATCCCGGCAGAAATGATTGACCGAGCGGTAGAAAAGATTCTAAAACCGGCTGCAACTGGAATGGTGAAAAATGGGACGCCATTTAACGGAGTTTTATATGCAGGCCTGATTGCAACTGAGGATGGTCCGAAAGTAATTGAATTTAATGCACGTTTTGGAGATCCTGAAACGCAAGTCGTTTTACCGCGATTGACAAGTGATCTGGCTCAAATAATAGAGGATCTATTAACCGATCATGAACCTGAACTGACTTGGAACGATCAAGCATCAGTCGGTGTAGTATTGGCAGCAAACGGGTATCCTGATGACTATCAAACAGGAATGGATGTGCCTGATTTTGCTGATCAAGCGGAAATTTATTATGCAGGAGTGACTGAGAAAAACGGAACGTTGCAATCTTCTGGCGGTCGCGTTCTATTAGTAGGGGCTCAAGCAGCGACTATTGAATCAGCTCAAAAAAAAGTGTACCAAATATTAGAGAACATTGATACAACAGATTATTTTTATCGTCAGGATATTGGTGAGAAAGCTCAATAATATTAAAAAAACGGCTGTTGAGCCGTTTTTTTGTGGTCATTTTAAAAGAAGATTTAAAAAATGACAGGCTTAATTAAAAGTGTTAGACTAAATGTGAAGGAAACATTAGAGGTAGATGTGCTTGCAAAGAAAAAATAATTTGATTACTATAGTCAAGCGCGAAGTGTATTTGTCAAAATTGTTTAAAGTATAGTGAAAGAGGAGAGAACTATGGAAAAGAAAGGGTCCAAAGTTGATGAAGAGCATGAATTGCAGATGATTTTATCAGAACTGCCCAATTCTCAATATCTAAAAATTTTATTGGCTCAAATCATGCGACATTATGATCCCAAAATCAAGTATATTTTTCAAAAACGAACAGGGTGGCAGTTAGCGATTGAACAATATAATGGTTCGCTTTGTCGTATCAAGATCCATAAAGAGTATTTTTCTGTTGTGATACCATTTCCGGATTTTGGTATTCAATATCTCACGCCAATGGTGCAGGTGATGTCAAATGAATTCAAAGAAAAATTTGAAGATGTGTCAAAAAATACACGACAGATTGAAATGAAAGTGACAAGTGAAGAAGAAATGGAAGATGTTATCTTTTTAGTTAGTCTGCAAGCGAAAAAGTTAAGGAAATTAGTTGTTTAAAAAATTAATGTTCGTGTTTTTTGCTAAAAAAATTAAAACATGCTTGCTTTTTAGTTGAATATATTGTAAATTACATAGGGCGATAACGCTCTATGTTTTTTTATCTTATTCACTGGAGGCCATTATGAAAGTATTTGATTATGAAGATATTCAGTTGATTCCCAATAAATGTATTGTAAATAGTCGATCAGAATGTGATACGACCGTCCAATTAGGAAAGTTTAGTTTTAAGATGCCAGTAGTGCCAGCTAATATGCAGACGATTATTGATGAGAAGATTGCAGAATTTTTGGCAGAGAATGGTTACTTTTATATTATGCATCGTTTTTATGAGGAAGAACGGATTCCTTTCATAAAGAAAATGCAGGCTCGTGGTTTAGTTACCTCAATCAGTGTAGGAGTAAAAGGGTATGAATATGATTTTGTGAAACAATTGGCTGAGGAGAAATTAAATCCTGATTTTATCACGATTGATATCGCCCATGGTCATTCAGAAGCAGTTATCAAAATGATCGAACATATCAAAGAATATTTACCAGAAACGTTCGTCATTGCTGGAAATGTTGGCACTCCGGAGGCTGTACGTGAATTAGAAAACGCTGGAGCAGACGCAACTAAGGTCGGAATTGGACCGGGGAAAGTTTGTATTACAAAGATCAAAACAGGTTTTGGCACAGGGGGCTGGCAGTTAGCAGCCTTGAGCTGGTGTGCAAAAGCAGCTCGTAAACCTATTATCGCCGATGGCGGTATTCGTACCCATGGTGATATTGCAAAGTCTATTCGTTTTGGTGCAACAATGGTCATGATTGGTTCATTATTTGCCGGACATGAAGAATCACCAGGTGAAACAAAAGTAGAAGATGGCGTGGTTTTCAAAGAGTATTTTGGCAGCGCCTCTGAATTTCAAAAAGGTGAAAAGAAAAACGTTGAAGGAAAGAAAATCTGGATTCCTTATAAAGGTTCTTTAAAAGATACATTAGTCGAGATGCAGCAAGATTTGCAGTCGTCGATTTCTTACGCTGGCGGAAAAGATCTAGAAGCCTTGCAAAAAGTAGATTACGTAATCGTTAAAAACTCGATTTTTAATGGTGATACGATTTAGAGCGATTATTATCGCTCTTTTTTTTATATCTAACAATCAGTTGCTTATTGACAGAAAACTATAATTGGAGTAGCGTTGAATCATCCAATGTTGAATGAGGGAAGTTTATGTGGCACCTATCTGAAGAAAAAAAAACACCGATTTATCAGCAAATTATTGAGCAAATCATCGGCTATATTCAAGATGGTACGTTAAAACCAGGTGATAGATTGCCAGCTGAGCGGAAATTAGCGACTTATTATCAAGTTAATCGTTCCACTGTTGTCCATGCCTTAGATGAACTAGTCAGTCTCGGCTGGGTCTTGCGGCGACAAGGCAGCGGAACGATTGTCAACGAAGGCAATTGGGGGAGAAGCACAGCGCCGCGAGTTGACTGGCGCCGTCTATTTACGCAAGAATTACATCCTAATGAGCCGTTTTTAGAAAAAGTCCAAGAGTTATTAAATGATCCCGCTGCGATTGATCTATTTTCTGGAGAGTTGCCGTTAGGATTGATTCCGGATTTTCGTTTTCCTTCATATACATGGGAGGAATTATTATTAGAAGAAAAAAAACAGAGTCCTTTGGGGTATCGACCGCTGCAGCAAGTGATTTGTCAGCGGGTCAAGTCGGAACAAAAGATTGATATTTCATCGAATCAAGTGTTAATCACGTCTGGGGCGCAACAAGCGATGTTTTTATTATTGCAAGTGATGCTGCAAAGTGGAGACAGTGTTGCAATCGAAGATCCGTCATTTTTATATTCATTGCCGATTTTTGCCAGTGCGGGAGTAAAACTTTATGGCGTCGAAATGGATCAAGAAGGTATGCGAATTGATAAATTAGAACAGCTGATTTTGACTAAAAAAATCAAATTGATTATTCTGAATCCAACTTTTCAAAATCCGACCGGAACGACTATGTCTAAACGACGTCGAAATGAATTGATCGAATTGAGTCGGAAATATCAATTACCAATCGTAGAAGATGAAGTTTTTAGTGAATTGACCTTTAACAAGGTGCCTCCTTCGTTAAAAGAACTTGCCCCGCATCAGGTGATTCATCTAGGTTCACTTTCAAAGATTTTCGGTTCGTCCATCAAAATTGGCTGGATCGTCGCTGATCAAGATTTGATTCAACGTTTATCTGAAGCCAAACAAATGATGGATTTTTCAATCAGTATTTTTCCGCAAGTGATCGCACATACCGCGTTAACTGATCCGCAATTTGAAAAAAATCAAGCAGACTTAGTTACAGCTTTGAATGAGCGCGCACAAGCTTTTTTAGAAGAATCATCTGTGATTGCAAAAGACTGGGATATTTCAAAGATTGATGGGGGGATTTATGTCTATTTGACCTGGCGTCATCAGCACTTAACTCGTAAGGATTGGGAAATTTTTTTCCGAGAAAAAGTAGTGATTGCGCCTTCTTTTCTTTTCAGCAATGATACGATGGCCATGCGGGTAAATTACACTCGAATGACTGCGCACATGCGGCAGCAATTTTTTTTAAAATTACATAGGATCTCAAAGGAATTAAGGAGGAAGTAAATGGAAGCATTAGAAGTGATGAAACAGCATCGAACTTATCGGGAGTTTGATGAGACTTATCAATTGACTGAGGAAGAACTACAGACGATTTTACAGGCTAGCCGTCAGGCGCCGAGTTGGATGAATGGTCAAATGTATAGCATTATTGTGATAAAAGATCGGACTATCCGTGAGCAGCTGGTTGCTCTGAATCCCAGAAATCCTCATATGCTACATAGCTCAGTTTTCTTAATATTTGTAGCTGATCTAAAGCGAACACAAAAAGTTGCCGAACATTATGAAGCAGAGTATCCAATCGCTGAAGGGCTTGATCCGTTGATTACTGCTGTTACGGATACTGCTTTGGCTTTAGAAAATGCTGTAATTGCCACAGAAGCTTTAGGTTTGGGCTCGGTTGTCGTTGGAAGTATTCGGAAAAATCTTTCAGAAATCGGAGAACTGTTAAATCTGCCTGACTATGTTTTCCCAATCGCTGGGTTGAGTATCGGTAAACCAACAGTAGAGATGCGAGTTAAACCACGTTTGCCAGAACAAGCCGTGGTTCACTATGATACATATCAAGACTATGATTATTCATTGATTGAAGAATATAATGCAACGATGGAAAAATTTGCTGAGGCACGTGAGACAAAACGTTGGAGCAAAAAGTTCGCAGATTATTTTGGAAGTACACCAAATAAACAAGTCGATGAGTTTCTGAAAAAAAACAAATTTTTTCAATTTTAAGTTTGACAGTCAATGATAAGTAATTTATAGTTAAAAGGTAAATTAAATAGTTGTTAGGTGAGGCTCCTATATGGACACAGGCTACTGCCCAAAAATGTCGAGAGACGCCAATGGGTAGAACAGGAATCATCGTGAAGGTGATTCATAACGTAGCTGACAATTCTGTCTACGCCCTATAGTGCTAAAGCTCGACGATGGACATGATTGAACCTTTTCGCACGTGCTCATTATCGAGTACGTGCTTTTTTTGTGGAAATTATTAAGGGACAATAGTGGGATAAAAAGGACTTTAGAAAAACCTAATAACTTTTAATAAGCGAAAGGATGTGAGGAAGATGGATCATGACGATAGTCGACCCAAAAGTAAAAACAACAGGGCGACTCTGGTGGCCTTGAACAATAGGAGGAACCATTATGATGAACAGAAAGAACCTTCTTGCTCGCAAGGTAAATAAAGACCAAGAACTTAAAAAATTAGCAATCCTATCTGATCGTGATCTTTTTTTAAATTTACGAACTTCGTTGCAAGGATTATCTGAAGAAGATGCACAAAGTCGTTTAGAAGAATACGGTCCAAACGAAGTGACTGCACAAAAACCGACACCAGCACTCTTGCTGCTTTTACAGGCATTTAATGATCCATTTGTTTATGTTTTAGCGTTGTTAGCAGTCGTTTCATTAGTTACAAATGATCTAGAAGCGGCAGCTGTCATGACGATTATGATCTTGGCAAGTGTACTGATTACTTTTATTCAAGAATATCGCTCGCAAAAAGCAAGTATCGAATTAAAAGAAATGATTGAAAATACTGCAGCCATTACTCGCAATGGCGAAACAAAAGAAATTCCGATGGATGAAGTGGTGCCTGGTGATATCTTGACATTAGCAACTGGAGATATGATTCCTGCTGATGCTGTTCTGATCTGGACCAAGGATCTATTTGTGAATCAGTCTTCACTGACGGGAGAATCTATGCCTGTTGAAAAATTTTTAGCAAATGAAAAAGAAGTAGCCGATGATTTGACTGCGTTAGATTTGACAAATTTAGTTTTCATGGGAACGGATGTATTGAGTGGGCAAGGAAAAGCAATCATTTTAAAAACCGGCCAACAAACTTTTTTTGGAGACATTGCGAAAAATGCAACGACAAAACGCGGGAAAACAACATTTGATTTAGGGTTGGCAAAAGTCAGTAAATTGTTGCTTCAAATGGTGATGGTGTTATTTCCGTTAGTCTTTCTAATCAATGGGCTGACAAAAGGGGATTGGAGCAGTGCGTTCTTCTTTGCGATTGCAGTAGCAGTTGGCTTGACGCCAGAAATGTTGCCGATGATTGTGAGTTCTAATTTAGCAAAAGGAGCATTGACTCTTTCGAAGCATAAAGTAATCGTAAAAGAGTTGGCATCTATTCAGAATTTAGGCAGTATGGATGTGCTTTGTACCGATAAAACGGGAACAATTACGGAAGACCGGGTCGTTTTGGTTCAACATCTCGACCCATTAGGAAATGAAAATGATCAAGTACTTGATCTGGCTTTTATGAATTCTACGTATCAAACCGGTTGGAAAAACTTGATGGACATAGCAGTAATCAATTATTTTGAAGCACAAGAACGGCATCTGCTTTATCAAACCGTGCAAAAGATTGATGAGATCCCCTTTGATTTTTCTCGCCGTCGTTTAACAGTGGTCATGAAAGCTGATGAGCATCAATTAATGATCACAAAAGGTGCTGTCGAAGAAATGGCAGCTGTCTGCAAATATGTTGAAATTAATGGCGAGACGTTAGAATTGACCTCTGAGATTCGTCAACAATTACAGCTAGTCAATGAAAAAATGAATCGTCAAGGAATGCGTGTGATTACTGTGGCTGTTCGGCGTGATGCCCATGATGAAGCAATCTATTCTACAGATGATGAGAAAGATATGGTTCTGATTGGATTCATGGGATTTTTAGATCCAGCTAAAGCATCAGCAAAACCTGCGATCCAATCACTTCATCAACATGGAGTTGTAGTGAAAGTTTTGACTGGCGACAATGCGATTGTTGCACAAAAGGTCTGTCAAGATGTGGGTATCCCTGCAAAAAATTATTTATTGGGCAATCAAATCGAAGAAATGTCAGATGAAGAATTGTATCAAGCAGCTGAGACGATCAATTTATTTGCAAAATTAAATCCAATGCAAAAGTCTCGAATCATTGAATCCTTACAAAGCAAAGGTCATACGGTGGGATTTATGGGAGATGGCATCAATGATGCACCAGCGTTAAGAAAAGCCGATGTCGGTATCTCGGTGGATACTGCTGCTGATATCACTAAAGATGCAAGCTCGATTATTTTGTTAGAAAAAAGTTTAGCTGTTTTAGAAAGCGGTGTGATTGAAGGCCGTCGAGTATTTAGCAATATGATGAAATACATCAAGATCACGATCAGCTCTAATTTCGGCAATGTATTCTCAATCTTAGTTGCCAGCGCCTTTTTACCATTTTTACCAATGTTATCGATTCAATTATTATTGCAAAATCTGATTTATGATATCGCGCAGTTGACGATCCCCTGGGATAATGTTGATGAAGAAGAATTGCGCGTACCGACAAAATGGGAAACAAAAGGTCTGTTGAAATTTACATTATGCATCGGACCAATCAGTTCAATTTTTGATATCATTACTTTCTTAGTGATGTGGTTCACTTTTGGAGCAAATACGCTCGCTTCACAAAATTTATTCCAAACTGGTTGGTTTATGATTGGTTTGACGACGCAAGCATTAGTAGTCTTGATGGTTCGGACAAAGAAGGTTCCGTTTATTCAAAGCCGACCAGCACCACAAGTTTTTGCTAGTTTGTTGTTGGCAGTAGCAGCTGGTATTTTAGTAATTTTGACCCCAATTGCAGACCAATTTGATTTTGTTCACCTGCCAAACAGCTACTGGTTATGGTATGTCGCAATTGTCATTGGATACATGATAGCAACTCAATTAGGGAAAATGATCTATATCAAAATTGCAAAAGAATGGATCTGAACTATAACAGAATGGTCTATGTTACCATTCTGTTTCTTTTTTTTGTGAAAAAAGAATATAATTTTTTTTGAGCCCAAAGAATGAATTGTCATTTTTTGAAAAAGGTTCTTATATAGATTGCTAATAAAAGCAGAGCCTACTCCCTTTTTTTCTGATAGGTCAACTCACTAAGCAGATAAATAAAAAATTCTCAGCTTTGTAAAAGTATGAAAAAACATTCACAAGAATAAAAAATAAAACGCTCTAATTTGTTCAAAAAAAATGAGCAAGTTGGTTGTCATTCGTCGATAAAAATGCTAATTTAGAGAGGAAGGACGAATAGCAATGATACAGATTGAATTGCTGTTGTACTGATAGCACGATTGAATTTACTTAAAGAGAGGAAAGTGTGACACGATGGCAGAAAAAAAATTAACGATTGATTTTGAAGCCTTACTAAAAGATATAAACGCGGATTTCCCCGTTTATCAAGCACTGGATGAAGATGGAAAAGTAGTAAATAAAAATCTGATTCCTGATTTATCAGATGAGGAGCTTGTTGAATTAATGACCTCAATGGTTTGGTCACGCGTATTAGACCAACGTTCAACAGCATTGAACCGTCAAGGACGTTTAGGCTTTTTTGCACCGACAGCCGGACAAGAAGCAAGTCAATTAGCAAGTCATTTTGCATTTGAAAAAGAAGACGTTTTATTACCGGGCTACCGCGATGTTCCTCAATTAATCAAACATGGTTTGCCACTAGCAGAAGCATTCTTATGGTCACGCGGACATGTTGCTGGAAATAATTATGCTGCTGATTTACAAGCGTTGCCACCTCAAATCATCATTGGTGCACAATATGTTCAAGCTGCTGGTGTAGCTCTAGCATTGAAAAAACGCAACAGTAAAAATGTTGTCTTTACTTATACTGGTGATGGTGGTTCATCACAAGGGGATTTCTATGAAGCCATTAACTTTGCTGGCTCTTATCATGCAAACGCTGTATTTTATATCCAAAATAATGGTTTTGCTATCTCAACACCACGTGAAAAACAATCAGCTGCAAAAACATTGGCTCAAAAATCAGTAGCTGCTGGAATTCCTGGTATTCAAGTTGACGGGATGGACCCATTAGCCGTGTATTATGTTTCTAAAAAAGCACGTGAATGGGCAGCTAACGGCAATGGTCCTGTGTTGATTGAAACATTGACTTACCGTTATGGTCCACATACATTATCAGGTGACGATCCAACACGTTATCGTACCAAAGAATTAGATAACGAATGGACTAAAAAAGATCCATTGGTTCGTTTCCGTAAATATTTAACAGAAAAAGGTCTATGGTCAGAAGAAAAAGAAGAACAAGTAATCGAAGCAACGAAAGAAGAAATCAAACAAGCGGTAACAGATGCCGATCGAGTACCAAAACAAAAAGTTTCTGATTTCTTGAAAAATATGTATGAAGTTCAACCTCAAAACATCAAAGAACAAATTGAATTCTATGAAGCGAAGGAGTCGAAATAATCATGGCACAAAAAACAATGATCCAAGCAATTACAGATGCCTTAGCTCTGATGCTTGAAAAAGATAAAGAAGTTCTAATTTTTGGTGAAGACGTTGGTAAAAATGGCGGGGTCTTCCGTGCCACTGAAGGTCTTCAAGACAAATTTGGTGAAGATCAAGTGTTTGATACACCATTAGCTGAATCTGGTATTGCAGGTCTTGCTTTTGGTTTAGCTCTGCAAGGCTTCCGTCCAGTTCCTGAAATTCAATTCTTTGGTTTTGTATTTGAAGCAATGGATGAGATTGTTGGACAAATGGCTCGTACACGTTACCGTATGGGAAATACGCGGAATATGCCAATCACTATTCGTGCACCATTTGGTGGCGGCGTCCACACTCCAGAACTTCACTCAGATAATTTAGAAGGGCTGATGGCACAATCACCAGGCTTACGCGTTGTTATTCCATCAAATCCTTATGATGCTAAAGGATTGTTGATTGCTTCTATTCGAAACAATGATCCAGTTGTATTCTTAGAACATATGAAATTATATCGTTCATTCCGTGAAGAAGTACCAGAAGGAATTTATGAGGTACCTTTGGATAAAGCCGCTGTAACTAAAGAAGGTTCTGATGTATCAATCATCACTTACGGTGCTATGGTTCGCGAAGCAATCAAAGCAGCGGATAACTTAGCAAAAGAAAATATCAATGCAGAAATCATCGACTTACGGACAGTAGCACCACTTGATGTTGAGACAATCATCAAATCAGTTGAGAAGACCGGTCGGGTTGTTGTCGTTCAAGAAGCACAAAAACAAGCAGGCGTTTCTGCACAAGTCATCTCAGAGATTTCTGAACGGGCAATTTTATCTTTAGAAGCACCAATTGGACGAGTTTCTGCTCCAGATACGATTTTCCCATTCGGACAAGCGGAAGGTATTTGGTTGCCAAATGCAGCAGATATTGAAGCAAAAGTAAAAGAAATCGTGGAATTTTAATTTAGAAGGAGCGAAAAAAATATGGCTTACCAATTTAAATTACCGGACATCGGTGAAGGAATCGCAGAAGGTGAGATCGTCAAATGGTTCGTTAAGGCCGGCGATACAATCAATGAAGATGATACTTTATTAGAAGTACAAAATGATAAATCAGTAGAAGAAATCCCTTCTCCAGTAACAGGGACAGTTAAAAAAATCGTGGTTAATGAAGGAACAGTTGCCAATGTCGGTGACGTGTTGGTCGAGATTGACGCACCTGGACATGAAGATAATGAAGGCGATGCAGGAGTAGCTGCGCAATCACAAACGCCTGCAGAACCAGCAGCCGAACCAACTGCAAGCAGCAATGGTGGTGGAGTTTATCAATTTAAACTACCGGACATCGGTGAAGGAATTGCAGAAGGTGAGATCGTCAAATGGTTCGTTAAGGCCGGCGATACAATCAATGAAGATGATACTTTATTGGAAGTACAAAATGATAAATCAGTAGAAGAAATCCCTTCTCCAGTAACAGGGACAGTTAAAAAAATTGTGGTTGATGAAGGAACAGTTGCCAATGTTGGAGACGTGTTAGTCGAAATCGACGCACCTGGACATAACAATGCTAGTGCTGCAACTGAGTCAAGTACTCCTGCAGAAGAACCAAAAGCAGCAGCTAAAGAAGCATCGACTGTTGTTGAAGCAAGTGATCCAAACAAACGTATTTTGGCTATGCCATCAGTTCGTCAGTATGCCCGTGAAAAAGACGTGGATATTACCCAAGTAACAGCTACTGGCAAAGGCGGCCGCATTGTAAAAGAAGATATTGATTCTTACGTTTCTGGTGGACAAACAGCTCCAGCACAAGCTCAAAAAACTGAAACAACGAGTGCGGCTAGTGCACCAGCTAAAGCTGAAAAACCAGCTCAACCTTTCACTTCTACTATGGGTGAGATGGAAACACGCGAAAAATTAACTCCAACGCGTAAAGCAATTGCTAAAGCAATGGTCAATAGCAAGCATACTGCTCCGCATGTTACTTTGCATGATGAAGTAGAAGTATCTAAACTATGGGATCACCGTAAGAAATTCAAACAAGTGGCTTTGGATAACGGAACGAAATTGACTTTCTTGCCGTATGTCGTAAAAGCTTTAACAGCAACAGTCAAAAAATTCCCTGTCTTGAATGCCTCAATCGATGACGCAGCTCAAGAAATCGTTTATAAAAATTACTATAATATTGGTATCGCAACAGATACTGATCATGGATTGTATGTACCAAATGTGAAAAATGCAGATACAAAAGGGATGTTCAAAATTGCTGATGAAATCAATGAGAAAGCAGCTTTGGCTCATGATGGAAAATTGGCAGCAGAGGATATGCGTAATGGTACTGTTACGATCTCAAATATTGGTTCTGTTGGTGGGGGCTGGTTCACTCCAGTAATCAACTACCCAGAAGTTGCTATCTTAGGTGTAGGTACGATTGCCCAACAACCAATCGTAAATGCAGAAGGAGAAATAGCGGTTGGCCGTGTAATGAAACTTTCATTAAGCTTCGACCATCGCATCGTTGATGGCGCGACAGCGCAAAAAGCCATGAACAATATCAAACGTTTATTGGCTGACCCAGAATTGTTATTAATGGAAGGATGATAAAAACATGGTAGTTGGAGATTTTGCCATTGAATTAGATACAGTTGTAATTGGTTCCGGACCTGGTGGATATGTAGCCGCCATCCGCGCTGCGGAAATGGGACAAAAAGTAGCGATTATTGAACGTGAATACATCGGCGGCGTTTGTTTAAACGTCGGCTGTGTTCCTTCAAAAGCATTGATTTCTGCTGGACATCACTATCAAGAATCACTTGATTCTTCAGTATTTGGTGTGCACAGTGAAAATGTTACTTTAGACTTTTCTAAGACCCAAGAATGGAAAGAAAAAAGTGTCGTTAATAAATTAACATCAGGAGTAAAATTCCTGTTGAAAAAACATAAAGTGGAAATTATTGAAGGCGAAGCATTCTTCGTTGATGATAAAACATTGCGTGTGATTCATCCGGATTCTGCTCAAACCTATTCTTTCAATAATGCAATCGTCGCAACTGGATCTCGACCAATTGAAATTCCAGGATTTAAATTTGGCGGTCGTGTATTAGATTCTACTGGCGGTTTAGCATTAAAAGAAGTTCCTGAAAAATTTGTAATTATCGGTGGCGGCGTAATCGGAGCAGAATTAGGCGGCGCATATGCGAACCTAGGTGCTAGTGTAACGATCCTTGAAGGCTCACCACAAATCTTGCCAACTTATGAAAAAGACATGGTTCAAGTTGTTGAGAAAGATTTCAAACAAAAAGGAATCAAAGTGGTTACTTCTGCGATGGCGCGTGAAGCAGTTGATAATGGAGATAGCGTAACAGTTCGTTATGAAGTAGGTGGAAAAGAAGAAACAATCGATGCAGACTACGTCATGGTAACAGTTGGTCGTCGTCCTAATACAAATGACATGGGCTTAGAACAAGCCGGTGTTGAAATGACTGACCGCGGATTGATTCCGGTCGACAAACAAGGCCGGACAAATGTACCAAGTATCTATGCAATCGGAGATATCGTTCCGGGCGCTGCTTTGGCACATAAAGCTAGCTATGAAGCAAAGATCGCTGCTGAAGCAATTTCTGGTAAAAAAGTAGCCGTTGATTACAAAGCAATGCCTGCTGTTGCTTTTACTGATCCTGAATTGGCTTCTGTCGGTATGACAATTAAAGAAGCAAAAGAGGCAGGATTAGAAGCAAAAGCCTTCAAATTCCCATTCTCTGGAAATGGCCGCGCATTGTCGTTAGGTAAATCTGAAGGATTCCTTCGTTTGGTAACAACCGTTGATGACAATGTAGTTATCGGTGCACAAATCGCTGGTGTAGGGGCAAGTGACATGGTTTCTGAACTTGCTTTAGCGATTGAATCCGGCATGAATGCAGAAGATATTGCATTGACAATCCATCCACACCCATCATTAGGTGAAATCGTGATGGATACAGCTGAATTAGCATTAGGTTTGCCAATTCATATTTAATGAAGTCAAAAGCACTAAGATTTTAAGTCTTAGTGCTTTTTTGTGTTTACTAAAATTAATCTAAATGATTGAAAAAATTTTCATGATACCATTAAAAGCAATGTAGTTATTGTTTAGATTGTGCAAAGATTAATTATTTTAGCGCAAGTCTCGAACATTTTTGTATTTTGATTGAATGGTGATAGATTATAAAATAAATCCTAGTTCTTTAGATAATAATCATTGGAAATCATTAAAAGAGCTCTTTTTGTCGTATATTAATTGTATTTTTATACTGAAACATAATTTTTGATAAATTTGGTATAAATCTGATAGACCGTTGAATGCTAGGGTGAACAAGAGAATTAAGTTTAGTTTGTGAGCAAAAAAATATGAACAGCTTTTGATCAAAGCTTTTCTGAATCTATGGTAAACTGTTTTCAAGTGAGGTGTAGAGAAATGGCAAATTATAGTTATCCGATTGAAGAAGATTGGACACATGAAGAAATCGCGATAGTTATTGATTTTTTTAATTTAGTTGAGGAAGCAAATGAAACCGGGGTAGAAAATGCAGCGTTTTTAGCTGGTTATAAAAAATTTAAAACGGTCATTAAAAGTATTGGTGAAGAAAAGCGAATTGGACGAAAATTTCAAGAAGTCAGCGGGTATTCGATCTATCATACGGTACAACGAGCTAAATCTGCTACTGGCAAACGATTCAAAATGTCAATGGATTCATAAATATGTCAAAAATAGTCGGATTTATTCAAGCGAGTGGTCATGAATCAGGGGGAGATCTTAGTGGAAAAAGAGATTATTAGTTGGATCTACGAAGCAGCCGAAAGAATCAAAACAGGTTTGGGTGAGGCGCTGAAGGTGGATCAAAAAAATGGTCGAACGGATTTAGTGACAAATGTGGATAAAGAGGTACAAAATTTTTTAGTTGAAAAGATCAAGGCTTATGATTCAACAGCAAAAATTTTAGGTGAAGAGAATGGATTAGATCAAACAGCTATTGATTGCGGGCGTGTTTTTGTAATTGATCCGATTGATGGGACATTGAACTTTGTCATGCAACAAGAAAATTTTTGTATCATGATTGCTGTCTATGAAGATGGCGTAGGTCAGTTAGGTTTTATTTATGATGTTATGCGAGATGAACTTTTTTGGGGTGGGGCAAAAGTCGGTAAGGTCTTTTTTAATAAGAAAGAAATCTCGGCTCCAGAAAATAAACATTTAAGTCAAGGTTTGATTGGAATGAATGCAGCATTGTATCGGCAAAATCTGTATCACGCACAAGAGATTGGAAATACCTCGATGGGCATCCGTATTTTAGGTTGTGCGGGTCTGGAATTTATTGCCATGATTAAAGGGACTCAAATTGGCTATGTCAGCGTGCTGAGTCCCTGGGACTATGCTGCAGGTAAAATTATGATGGATCAGTTAGGCATGCCATCGTGGGGAGCGGATAAACAGCCGTTGACTTTTCGTAAACGTGAGTTTTTTATTGGTGGAACACAAGCAACCATGACCGATATCCAAGCATTTCACAAGGGAAAACATTAAAAAAATTATTTTTCTGAAAAAATGAAAATGTTTTACTAACACTCTCGCGGTTTTTCTGTTATAATTGTCAATCGAGTGAGTCTCGCGCTACAAGAAAAGGAGCAATTAAATTGAAATACAGAGAAGATATCCGCAACGTGGCTATTATCGCCCACGTTGACCATGGTAAAACAACTTTAGTTGATGAAATGTTAAAACAATCAGATACCCTTGATAGCCATGTTCAGTTACAAGAACGGGCAATGGATTCAAATGCATTAGAAAAAGAACGTGGAATCACGATCTTAGCAAAAAATACAGCCGTAAACTATAAAGATTATAAAATCAACATTATGGACACTCCTGGGCATGCCGATTTCGGTGGCGAAGTTGAGCGGATCATGAAAATGGTTGATGGTGTATTATTAGTTGTCGATGCTTATGAAGGAACGATGCCTCAAACACGTTTTGTTTTGAAAAAAGCATTGGAACAACATTTAACACCAATCGTAGTCGTAAATAAAATCGATAAACCTTCTGCTCGTCCAGAAGAAGTTGTGGACGAAGTCTTAGAATTGTTTATCGAACTAGGTGCGGATGATGATCAATTAGATTTCCCAGTTGTATATGCTTCAGCAATCAACGGAACTTCTAGTCTATCAGATGATCCAACGTCACAAGAATCAACAATGGTACCGATCTTCGATACGATTATCGAAAAGATTCCTGCACCAGTTGATAATAGCGATGAACCACTACAATTCCAAGTATCATTATTAGATTATAATGACTATGTTGGACGTATTGGGATTGGTCGTGTGTTCCGGGGAAAAATGAAAGTCGGCGACCAAGTATCAGTTATGAAACTTGATGGTTCGATTAAAAACTTCCGTGTAACAAAAATCTTTGGTTTCTTCGGTTTACAACGTTTGGAAGTCCAAGAAGCACAAGCCGGCGACTTGATTGCTGTTTCTGGTATGGAAGATATCTTCGTTGGAGAGACAGTCACACCTATCGATCACCAAGAAGCATTACCAGTATTACACATCGATGAACCAACCTTGCAAATGACCTTCTTAGTTAACAATTCACCATTTGCTGGTCGCGAAGGAAAATATGTGACATCTCGTAAGATCGAAGAACGATTGATGTCAGAATTGCATACAGACGTTTCACTGCGTGTTGAACAAACTGATTCACCAGATGCTTGGACTGTTTCAGGCCGTGGGGAATTGCATTTATCTATCTTAATTGAAAATATGCGTCGTGAAGGCTATGAATTACAAGTATCACGTCCAGAAGTTATCGAAAAAATCGTAGACGGTGTAAAATGCGAACCGTTCGAACGAGTTCAAATCGACACACCTGAAGAATACATGGGAAGCGTGATTGAAGCATTAGGTCAACGTAAAGCAGAAATGCAAGACATGGTCCATTCTGGTAACGGACAAATTCGTTTGGTCTTCTTAGCGCCTGCTCGTGGTCTATTAGGATTTACGACTGAATTCTTATCAATGACTCGTGGGTACGGAATCATGAGCCACACCTTCGATCAATACTTACCAGTGATTCAAAGCGTAATTGGCGGACGTCGTAATGGTGCACTAGTTTCTGTTGATGCAGGTAAAGCAACGATGTACTCAATCATGAGCGTTGAAGAACGTGGAACTGTCTTCGTTGAACCAGGAACAGAAATTTATGAAGGAATGATTGTTGGTGAAAACAGCCGTGATAAAGACTTAGGTGTCAATATCACAAAAGCAAAACAAATGACCAACGTTCGTTCAGCTAACAAAGACCAAACGTCAGTGATCAAAAAACCACGGATCTTGACTTTAGAAGAATCTTTAGAATTCTTAAATGACGATGAATACTGCGAAATCACGCCAGAAACCATCCGTCTGCGTAAACAAATCTTGAACAAATCAGAACGTGAAAAAGCAGCGAAAAAACGTAAAGTAGCTGAATAATCGTTTAAGACTACACTTCATCGGTGTAGTCTTTTTTTCATTTTTTTAAACATAATGCGAACATTTTTAAATGATAAAAAACTGTTATGTTTCATATTTAACATTTGTTTCACAGGGTGTTTGAATAAAAGAATTGATTTTTCGCGTTTTCAGTTAAGATTTCTTGTTTGTAATCTATATGTAATATTTCGTAAGCTGTGTAAAAGTCAAAATCCGAACGAAGAGTTTAGAAAAAGCTTAGTCTCACGTTTTTTTTTCCTTTTTGATTTTTTTCTATGTTATAATGTTGAAATCAAGATAGGAGGGAAGCAAAATGGAAAATATTTCTTCTGATTTTGCCATTAAGGTGTTGCAAGAGGATGCTGATCGAATCAAACTGTTGATTCGGAATCAAACAAATAGTTTGTGTATCTCTCAATGTAAAGCTTTTGAAGAAGTCGTTGATACACAAATGTATGGCTTCTCACGTCAAGTCTTTTTTGCTGAAAAGGTAGGGATCTTGAAGCAAGGCGAAGGGCAACGAATGCTTAGTGAATTAGAAGCCGAGTTGAATCGTTTATATACAGATTTGTACGAAACTCGTCAGGATCTGACGGATACCGGCTGGGAGGCTTAGCCGTTGCCTAGTAAGATAAAAAAACGTCACTTTTTAGATTATAGTATTTTGATTCCATATTTGATTTTGACCGTAATCGGCTTGATTTTTGTATATAGTTCAACTTCCTATTTATTGATTACAAATGATGCGAACCCAGCGAGTTTGGTGATGAACCAAGGAATCTTTTGGGTCTTAAGTTTAATCATGATTAGTTTGATGTACAAGATGAAAACAGACGTATTGAAAAGTCAGCAATTAATTATCGTTGCGACTTATTTCATTTTTGCGCTGTTGATTGTTGTCTTTTTTATTGGAGATGAAGTCAACGGAGCCAAAGGTTGGATTCGGATCGGTTCTTTTAGTATGCAGCCGGCAGAGTATTTAAAAATTATGGTTGTTTGGTATCTTTCTTATATTTTGTCCAAACGTCAAGAAACGATTCAAGATAATTTTGTCACCGATATCAAACGTCCATTGATCTTAGTTTTTGCTATGATCTTTTTGGTAGCAGTACAGCCTGACATGGGAAATGCTGCAATCATTACATTGTTGGCATTGGTTTTGCTTTTAGCTAGTGGGATTAATTGGGTCATCAGCCTGATTGTAGGCGGAGTAGGTATCGTTGGTAGTTTTCTTGCGATTGAATTTTTGACTCGTTTTGGCTCAGCGATTCTTCCAGAGAAACTGCAGTACATCGTCAGCCGTTTTGAAAGTTTTAAAAATCCTTTCAAATATGAGTTGGATCAAGGCCATCAAATGGTCAATGGGTATTATGCGATGTTTAATGGCGGCTGGTTTGGTCGTGGATTAGGGAATAGTATCGAAAAAAAAGGATTTTTAAGTGAAGCTCATACAGACTTTATTTTTTCTATCGTCATAGAAGAAGTCGGTTTGATCGGTGCTTTAATAATTTTAGCAATTTTGATTTTTATGATTGCGCGGATCTACTTGGTTGGGATTCGTTCAAAAAAACCTTTCAATTCATTGATTTGTATTGGGATTGGAAGTTTGTTGTTATTACAAGTTTTTATTAATCTTGGTGGTATTTTAGGAATTATTCCATTGACCGGGATCACGTTCCCATTTTTGAGTCAAGGAGGAAATAGCTTACTTGTATTGTCCGTTGGGGTGGCCTTTGCACTAAATATCAGTGCAGATGAAAAGCGCACGAAATTGGCAATCGAGTATGAATACTTAAAAAGTCAGGAGTAAAGTGTATGAAAAAAGTATTGGTAGCAAATAGAGGAGAAATTGCAACACGCGTCTTTCGCGCATGTAGCGAATTAAACATTAAAACGGTAGCGATCTTTGCAGAAGAAGATCAGTATTCCGTTCATCGTTTTAAATCAGATGAAGCATATTTAGTCGGTAAAGGGAAAAAACCGATTGATGCTTATTTAGATATTGAAGACATTATTCGGGTAGCTAAAGAAGCAGAAGTAGATGCGATTCATCCAGGCTATGGTTTCCTTTCAGAAAACTTAGAATTTGCTAAACGGTGTCGTGAAGAAGGACTTATTTTTGTGGGTCCAGAATTGCACCATTTAGATATTTTTGGTGATAAAATCAAGGCCAAAGCTGCAGCATTAGAAGCTGGGATTCCGTCAATTCCTGGTTCTGATGGTCCGGTTGATACAATCGAAGGTGTCTTAGAATTTGCTGAATCACATGGGTATCCAATCATGATCAAAGCTGCTTTAGGCGGCGGCGGGCGTGGTATGCGGGTCGCTCACGATGAAAAAGAAGCACGCGAAGGCTATGATCGAGCTAAAAGTGAAGCCAAAGCAGCTTTTGGTAACGATGAGATCTATGTTGAAAAATATGTTGCCAATCCTAAACATATCGAGGTACAGATCTTAGGGGATACTCATGGCAACGTCATCCATTTATTCGAACGTGACTGTTCAGTTCAACGTCGTCATCAAAAAGTCGTTGAAGTTGCCCCTTGTATCTCTTTAAATACAGAGCAACGGGAAAAAATCTGTCAGGCTGCTGTTCAGTTGATGAAACATGTAGGGTATGTCAATGCCGGAACCGTTGAATTTTTAGTTGAAGGCGATAATTTTTACTTTATTGAAGTAAATCCACGAGTGCAAGTAGAACATACGATTACTGAGCTGATTACGGGGATTGATATTGTTACTTCACAATTAATGATTGCCCAAGGGCAAGATTTACACACTGAGATTGGACTACCTAAACAAGAAGACATTCATGTCTCTGGAGCAGCTATCCAGTGCCGTATAACGACAGAAGACCCATTGAACGGTTTTATGCCTGATACAGGTAAAATCGATACGTATCGTTCCCCAGGTGGTTTTGGAGTGCGTCTAGATGTTGGTAACGCCTATGCAGGCGCAACGGTAACACCTTATTTTGATTCATTATTAGTAAAAGTATGTACGTATGCCTTGAGTTTTGATCAAGCAATTGAAAAAATGCAACGCTGCCTGATTGAATTTCGTATTCGCGGTGTAAAAACAAATATTCCGTTTATGCATAACGTCATTAGTCATCCTGTTTTCCAAAGTGGGGATGCCAAAACAACATTTATTGACAACACACCCGAACTATTTGAATTTCCTCGCATCCGAGATCGCGGCAACAAAACGATGCGGTATATTTCTGAGATTACGGTCAACGGTTTCCCGGGTATCGAAAAACAAGAAAAACGCTATTTTGAAACACCTCGTTTACCTAAAGTTGAACAAAATCCAATGATTACTGCAAAAAATATTTTGGATCAAGACGGTCCCGAGGCAGTAGCTAAGTGGGTCAAAAAACAAGAATCTGTTTTATTGACGGATACGACTTTCCGTGATGCTCATCAAAGTTTGTTAGCTACTCGTGTTCGAACACATGACTTGCTAAATATAGCGCAAGCAACTGGCGAAGGAATCCCTGAATTGTTCTCAAGTGAGATGTGGGGGGGAGCGACATTTGACGTCGCATATCGTTTCTTGACTGAAAATCCTTGGAAACGCCTAAAATTATTGCGTAAAGCAATGCCTAATACGTTATTGCAAATGCTTTTCCGTGGTTCCAATGCAGTCGGTTATTCAAATTATCCAGACAATGTATTGGAAGAATTTATCAAAGAAGCAGCACATAATGGGATTGATGTTTTCCGAATCTTTGACAGTTTGAACTGGATTCCGCAAATGGAAAAGAGTATTCAATACGTTCGTGATGCTGGAAAGATCGCTGAAGGAACTATTTGTTATACTGGCGATATCTTAGATCCAAATCGAACAAAATATAATGTTCAATACTACAAAGAGATGGCCAAAGAATTGGAAGCAATCGGGGCCCATATGATTGCAATCAAAGATATGGCCGGCTTGTTGAAACCGCAAGCTGCTTTCCGTTTAATCAGTGAGTTAAAAGAAACAACGGATCTACCAATTCATCTGCATACACATGACACAGCTGGAAATGGGATTATTACACTTTCTGCGGCTGTCAAAGCGGGTGTAGACATCGTTGATGTTGCAACGAGTGCAATGAGTGGAGCAACGAGTCAACCAAGTATCAGTAGCTTGTATTACGCATTGCAATATGGCGACCGAACACCGAAAGTGAATTTGAAAAATGTTCGCCAATTAAACCATTACTGGGAAGATGTTCGTCCTTATTATGCAAGTTTTGAAAATGGAATCGTAGCAGCTCAAACAGAGGTCTATGATCACGAAATGCCAGGTGGACAGTACTCAAACCTACAACAGCAAGCTAAAGCAGTTGGACTAGGCGATAAGTGGGATGAAATCAAAGACATGTATCAATCAGTCAATCTGATGTTCGGAGATATCGTAAAAGTTACTCCATCTTCGAAAGTTGTGGGAGACATGGCATTATTTATGGTCCAAAATAATCTGACTGAACAAGATATCTATGATCGTGGTGAGGAATTAAGTTACCCTGATTCAGTGATAAGTTTCTTCCAAGGAGAGCTAGGTCAGCCAGTTGGCGGGTTCCCTGAAAAATTACAGCAGATTATTTTACACGGACGACCAGCTATGACAGAACGCCCTGGGAAATTTGCTGAACCAGTTGATTTTGAAAAAGTAAAACAAGAACTGCAAGAATTGATTGGTTTTGAACCAAGTAAAACAGATGTTTTAAGCTACTTGATGTATCCGCAAGTATTTTTAGATTATCAAAAAGCATATGAACAGTTTGCAGACGTTACATTGTTGGATACACCAACGTTCTTTTCTGGGATGCGTCTTGGTGAAACAATCAATGTCCAGATCGAAAAAGGGAAAATATTGATTATTCGTTTAGATGAGATCGGTGAAGCAGATGTCGAAGGAAATCGTACCTTGTTCTTTAACTTGAATGGTCAACGTCGTGAGATTGTTATCAAAGATGCTTCAATCAAGAGTGCAGTCCAAACAAAACGTAAAGTTGAACCAACTAATCGTGAACAAATCGGTGCGACAATGACTGGTTCTGTTTTGAAAGTTTTAGTCAAAAAAGGTGATTATGTAGAAAAAGGGCAACCGTTACTAATTACTGAGGCAATGAAGATGGAAACGTCGATCGATGCCCGTTTTGCTGGAAAAGTTTCTCATTTATATGTAGAAGAAGGCGAAAGCATCGCTTCTGGAGATTTATTGATTGAAGTAAAAGAAAAATAAGATTGATCATCAAGAAGTTCTTGAATAGCTATGATTGGAGGGAAGTCGTGTGAAAAGAGTGATCGGTTTTCTAAGTATTCTATTTTTAGTTTTGATTGGCTACTATTTGCAGCCGGTCCTCTTTCCGCCAACACAAAAAAAGATTCCAGTCAATCAGACCAATCAAACTGTCCATCATAAAGCATTGAAACATCAGACAATCAAGGCGGAAGGATTTGCCAATTATATTTTGCAACCAATCGAAAACTTTGAAAAAACGTTTGGTGAGCCAATAAAAGTAGAAAATAGCGGCTTCTTTTTTGAAACACGCAATTATGCCTTTGATCAAGGAATCTTAGAAGTCAATGTAGAGGCGGGCAAAGTTAGTGTAATCAAGGTGATGGCAAAAAAAACTGAAATTACGCCGTTTAAATTCGGCATGACTAGCAGTCAATTTTCAGATCAGATCAATTTATCTGCTAACTTTGCCTTAAATTATGATGAAGAGCCTGTAGCGATTGAGTTGAGTGAAAATGATATGCGTTTCCGCCCTTTAGTGGCATTTGATAATCGGACGTTTGCGATGGTTTTTTTTAACGGAGAAAATGAAAAAATGATCGGTGCAGTCTATCTGGATCTAGAAAACCTTTTACGGTTGATGCCCTATCAAATTAATAGCGGCAATCCTTTAGCTAATCGTGTACAGGAAAGCAGCCTTGATTGGGAACTTTTAAATCGACAAAAACAATCACGATTAATCGAAGCGATAAATCGTTACCGTAATTTGTATAAACAGCCAAGTTTCACAACAGGAGAGCATGTAACAGATGACAGTGAAAAGTTGTTAAAAAGTTTTTTAACAACCCCTAAAAAAGTGTTGACCAATGACCGCCTGGAAGAATGGCAAATGGATCAAGAAGCCCATTTGAGCAATTTAGCTTTTGAGTTGTCCCCAGCAGAGTTTAATGAATTAGCAAAACGTGACGACATCGATTACACAGAGGGGTTCTTCTACTCGCCGACTATCGATCCATTATTTAATTTGTTTAACTGGATCAGTCAAGATCATTTGAACAAGGTTATTGATGCACCAGCATCAGAACTTGGCGTTGCAATTGATCAAGAAAATGTGCTAGTCTTGTTACAAGAGTCAGAAAAAACAAAGGATAGTGAATAGATTGATTATTAATGAAGCTTTTTTTCAACTGGAAGATCAGAATCAGGTGTTGATCCAAGCGATTTTAGCGAGTCAAAGCTATAATATCTATCTACAGAAAAAAAAACAGATGAACGACTGTACAGAAGTAGCAGAACTTAAGAGAACTTTTCAAAGTGAAAAGGATAAATTTGAACGAATTGCTGAATATGGGAAATACGCACCTGATTATCGCATGCAACAGCGTAAAGTCCGCGCAAGCAAACGTGCCCTTGACTTGAATGAGAAAGTAGCGTCCTTTCGTGTAGCGGAGACGGATCTTCAACAATTATTGGATGAGATTAGTCAATGTTTGGCACAGACAGTTTCTTCAGAGATCAAAGTTGATGCGGGAAATCCTTTTTTTGAAACAAAGAATCATAGTTGTGAGGGGAATTGTCATGGATAATACTGATTTTGTCATACAAAAAAGACGAGGAATGATTGTTTGGGTATATTCCTTGAAACAATTGAAAACCTTGAAACGATATGGCTTGGTTCATTTTGTTTCAAGAAAGATGAAATATGTCGTATTGTATGTGAACGAAGAAATGGCAGATGAAACAGAAGAAAAATTGCGGACACTCCATTTTGTTCGTCAAGTTGAACGGTCTTATCGACCAGATATCGAAATGAATTTTGCGGATCGGATCGGAACAAAAGCTGCTTATCAAGTAAAAGATGATGATGAGTTGGATGTAGTAGAAGCCAATACAGAGATTCGCTTAGCTGAAACAGTTTAAGTCAATCGAGATAAGGTGAAAAATGTCTGATTTATTCAAACATTTTTCATCTTTTTATTTGATAATAAAAAATAAATTTAATGAACTATAACAAAAAGCAAGCAGAAAGGGGCAAGCAAACCATGCGGGTAGTCGCAGGTGAATTTGGTGGACGAAAGTTAAAAACATTAACAGGAAATAACACCCGACCAACTACAGATAAAGTAAAAGGAGCAATTTTTAATATGATTGGCCCTTATTTCGATGGAGGGGTCGCATTAGATTTATTTTCTGGCAGCGGATCATTAGGAATCGAAGCTGTTTCACGAGGAATCGAGCGTGCCGTGCTAGTAGAGAAAAATTTTAAAGCAATGGAGATCATTCGTGAAAATGTCGCTATGACTAAAACAGAATCGGCTTTTCAATTGATGAAAATGCCAGCAAATCAAGCCATTCAGCAATTGACAGACAGCAAGGAACAATTTGATCTTGTACTTTTGGACCCGCCTTACGCAAAACAAGAGATCGTCAAGCAAATTGAATTATTAATACAAAATGGATTACTGAGTACCCATGCTATAGTTGTCTGTGAAACGGATAAAACAGTCGTCTTGCCAAAAGTGATTGGTCAATTAAACGAGCGTAAACGGCAAGATTATGGTATTACTGCTATAACAATTTATGATTGGGAGGATTAGGATGAAACGAATCGCACTTTTCCCTGGTAGTTTTGATCCATTGACAATGGGGCATTTAGATACGATTGAACGAGGCGCAAAATTATTTGATGAATTGATCATTGGCGTTTTCGTAAATACTAATAAAAAGAGTTATTTTACCTCAGAAGAAAAACTTACAATCGTACAGGAATCTGTAAAACATATCCCAAATGTACGTGTAGTTGCTCAAGAAAATGATTTGACCATCAATGTGGCAAAAAAAATCGGTGCCAATTTTTTATTGCGTGGTATTCGCAGTATCAAAGATTATGAATATGAAAAAGAGATTGCCTTGATGAATCATCATTTGGATCAAGAATTAGAGACAGTCTTTTTATTAGCTGAACCGAAATACAGTCACATTAGTTCATCGATCTTAAAAGAAGTGTGGACTTTTAACGGAGATATTAAAGAATATTTACCTGAGGCAGTTTATCGGGTATTGGAAGAGAAGCGTGAGAATAGTGAAAAATAATAAACTTTTCAAACGATTACTAGTTGCCTTCTTAGCATTAGTAATCGTTGCCTGTGTGGTTGTTCCAATCCCGTATTATATCGAAGAACCTGGAGAGACGATCAATTTAAAAGAACTGATTACGGTCAATGATCAAAAAGACAAACATAAAGGATCGTTTAGTTTGACTTCGGTAGGTATTCGGCGGGCAACGATTTTTACAGCCTTAAAATCTAAAGTTGACCCATTTCATGAGATTATTTCTGAAGAGGATTTGACCGGTGGTGCCAGCGACGATGAATACTTACAAATACAAAAATTCAACATGGAAACCTCACAAAACTTTGCGATTGAACAAGCATTAAAATTAGCAAACAAACCTTATGAAATGAACTATCAAGGTGTTTATGTCTTAGGTGTTGAAAAAAATTCAAATTTTTACGGCAAGATCAGTGTAGGTGATACCGTAACAAAAGCGGATGATAAGTCGTTTACTAGTAGCGAAGACTTCATGAAATATGTGAAGGCGCAAAAAATTGGACAAAAAATGAAAGTAACTTATATTCATAACGATGAAACGAAAGAGGCAACGGAAAAATTAATTCAGCTGCCAACGGATAAAAAACCAGGTATTGGGATTACGTTGACCGATCATACTGAGATTGATTCCCAAGATAAAGTAAAAATAGACGCAGGAGATATCGGCGGTCCATCAGCGGGTTTAATGTTTACCCTAGAGATTTATGAACAGCTGCTTGGTAAAGATTTGCGTCATGGTAAAAAAATCGCTGGGACAGGAACGATCAATTCTGATGGAGAAGTTGGTCGAATCGGCGGAATCGATAAAAAAGTTGCTAGTGCGGCAGCAAGCAAAAATCAAATATTTTTTGCCCCTGATGACGAGATTACAAAAGAGTTGCAAAAAATTCAACCAGGAATCAAATCAAATTATGAAGAAGCCAAAGCAGCAGCTAAAAAATTGAAAACCAATATGAAAATCGTACCAGTTAAAACGGTACAAGATGCATTGGATTATTTAGCAAAAATGAAATAATTCAGACAAAGAGTGATCATCAGCAATGAAGATCACTCTTTTTGCGTATATTGAAGATAAGGAGGGAGCTATGAGAGAGTATTTGAAGAAATACCCATACTTGTTTGCGGTACCATTGATTACAGTGCTCATTTTATTTTTATTTGTTCAAAATGAACCCGAAGAAGCCGAGCCGATGGTCTTTACTACTCAGAGCAGTGTTCAAGAAACTGAACAATCTAGTAGTGAATGGTATGTTGATGTAAAGGGTGCAGTGAATAAAGCCGGGATGTATAGAATCAATCCGGGGATGCGTTTAATGGATGTGATAGATCTAGCTGGAGGGTTCACAGCAGAAGCAGATCAGAATCAAATGAATTTTTCCAAATTATTGGCTGATCAAGAGATCATTTATGTGCCAAGAATCGGAGAAGAAGTTTCTGTTAGTCACGAGGCGCCAAACAAAGAAACAGCAGCAAAAACTGTCGAGAAAATCAATATCAATACAGCAGATGTGGATGAATTACAGCAATTATCAGGGATCGGTGAAAAACGTGCGGCAGACATTGTTAAATATCGCGAAGAAAACGGCAGCTTTCAAGCGATAGAGGATTTGACCAAAGTAACTGGTATTGGCGAAAAGACGCTTGAAAATCTGAAAGACTCGATTACAATATAAGAGAGTTCAAAAGAGAGGAAGAATTTGATGATGAAAAGAATCCCTTGGGATCAGTACTTTATGGCGCAGGCGGTATTATTATCTTTACGAAGCACTTGTGCACGATTAGAAGTAGGGGCAACGATTGTTCGTGACAAAAGAATCATTGCAGGAGGCTATAACGGCTCAGTCAGCGGCGATGTCCATTGTATCGATGAAGGTTGCTACGTTGTAGATGGGCATTGTCTACGGACGATTCATGCCGAAATGAATGCCTTATTACAATGTGCAAAACTAGGGATTGCTACTGATCAAGCAGAAGTGTATGTTACACATTTTCCTTGTTTGGCATGTACGAAAGCTTTATTGCAAGCAGGGATCAAAAAAATTCATTATTTGAAAGATTATCGAAATGATCCTTATGCGATTGAATTGATCAATCAAGTGGGAGCCAGTGCCCATCAAGTTCATTTAGAAAGTAAATACTTCACCAAATTACAATTAGGAGAAGATGCTGCCGCATTACCTAAAGGATAGGTTCTATCCGCAATTATTTGATCTTACCGATCTTAGCCGCTGTTTTATTAGCAAGTTTGATTTATCAGCCTGCTTTATGGAACGTTGTGCTATTGAATATTTTGCTGATTCGGATTATCTGCATGAAAAATTACAAGCTATTGATGCTGGTCTTTTTGTGCAGTCTTTTTTTAATACCGCGAACCTATTTTTATGTCAACGATTTAATAGGCAGCGAAAAAAAACTTGCCAATCAATTAGTATCGATTCAAGCAGATACTGTAAAAGTGGATGGCAACTTGTTAAAAGGGATAGGGCAAATACAAAATAAGAAATACTTAATGTACTACACGTTGCAATCTCCTGTAGAAAAAGCTGTCTGGCAAAATAAAGAGTTGCCGACGCTGGTTTTAATCAGTGGTGAATCAGAAAAATTCACAAATGCTAGAAACTTAAATGGCTTTGATGAAAAAAAGTATTACCAAAGTTTAGGTATCAGCCAAAAAATCTATGTACAATCACTAGAAGTTTTTAAACACAGAAAAAAGACATTGAAAGACTTTCGACGATATTTGATCTGGAAAATCGACCAGCGTTACTCTCAAAGGGTTGCTAGTTATGTCAAAGCGATAGTGATTGGCTATAAAGATGAATGGTTTTCAGAATACACGGCTGCTTACAAGATGACCGGACTGCTCCATCTCTTTACTTTATCCGGTTTACATATCCAATTTTATTTAGGGATGTTCCATCTATTATTAAAAAGGTTCGGTTTGACTAGAAAAATACGACTTGGTTTATTAAGCATTTTGGGGATTGCATTGATTTATGCAACAGGTGAAAGTTTTAGTACAATCCGAGCAGTATTAAGTTTTCTGATCACCTTTATTTGTTTGACCTTTGAGCTGCGACTGGCTAAGCTCGATCAATGGAGTATCATCTTGTTCTTGATGTTCCTCTGTTTTCCGCTATTATTTTGGTCAGTCGCAGCTCAGCTGAGTTTGTATTTTGCGATAGTATTACTATATCTAAATGATCTGCACCTCAAAAATTGGCAACGAATCTTCTTATTCTCATTTCTTTCATTGCCTATGTTAGTTTATCATTTCAGTGAATGGAGTATCCTTGGCGGATTATTGACGTTGCTGGCATTTCCACTTTTTGAATGGATTATTCTACCAGGATGTATCTTGCTTTTTCTAGGCTGTTTTTTGCCTATTCCGGATCTTTTCAATAGTTTGTTAGATCATTTTTTTCAATTAATAGAAAAGAGCTTGGGGCAAATGACAGCCGCCAATATAACGATTGGAAAACCGATTTTTATTGTTTTTTTACTTCTTTTGTTCCTCGTTTTTCTAAGTTTCGATCGGCTAAAAAATCAGCAAAAATGTTATTGGCTTTTAGGTGGTGCGCTGGTGCTATTAACTGCGACGCCTTACTCAGCTAGCGGTATGATTGCTTTTATTGACGTTGGTCAAGGCGATAGTATTTTTATCAAATTACCTTTCAAACAGGAGACCTTTTTGATTGATACAGGAGGACGCTTGAATTTCAAACAACAAAGATGGCAAATTCGACAAACAAATCAGGTGTCTGATTATAATCTTTTGCCTTTATTAAAATCACTTGGATGCAGCAAAATCGACCATTTGCTGATTACCCATAACGATTCCGATCATATGGGGGAGTTAATCCATGTATTGAAAAAAATTAAGGTGAGCAATCTCTATTTAGCAGAAGGATCACAGCTAGGATTAAAGAAATATTTGAATGAACTAAATGAGACTAATATCCAGTTGGTAAAAAAAGGGGATACAATCGGAAGACGGTTAAAAATGCAGATTCTTTCACCTCAAAAAAGTCAAGGAACTAATAATGATTCTTTGGTTACTTATTTTTACTTGAATCAGCAACGTTTTTTATTGACTGGTGATTTGGAAGTATCCGGAGAAACGGAGTTATTGAAAAATTATCCACAGTTAAAAACTGATTTTTTAAAAATTGGCCACCACGGCAGTAATACGTCAACTGGAGATGAACTGTTGAAAAACCTTCAGCCTAACTATGCAATTATTTCTGTAGGAAAAAAGAACCGCTATGGTCACCCTACAGAAGAAACTTTACTGAAGTTAGAAAAGTACCAAGTAAATGTTTTTCGGACAGACCGCCAAGGAATGGTTTATTATGAATGGTCAGCAATAACAAAACGAGGGAGAATAAAAGTCCTAATAGATTTTCTGGATTAATCGTGGTAGCATGAGTAGTCAGGATATCGTAGGTCGTTTTATAAAAATGATCAGTGATGATATCTGCGAAAATACCTATTTTTTTAATTCTTACTATCGAATTAGGAGTACCTGAATGAATACACAAGAAGCACTTCAACAAATTAGAAATGCCCCCTTAAAGCCAGTCTATCTTGTGACTGGAACAGAAGACTATTTAATTCAAGAGATTCGCCAAGCTTTTTTTGATCGAATGAAAAAAGATGATTTAGAAGAATTGAACTTCATGGCTTTTGATATGGAAGAAAATAGCTTAGGCGCAGTAATCGATGAAGCAGAGACATTGCCATTTTTTGGAGATTATCGGTTGATTTTTGTTGAAAAACCCTATTTTTTGACTGGAGAAAAGAAAAATAATGTTCCAGAACAGGACACTGTTGGGTTGATAGAATATTTAAAACACCCATTAGATACGTCAATTATTGTTTTCTGGGCAAGTTATCCAAAACTCGATGCCCGCAAAAAAATTACGAAGGCGTTGAAAAAAACGACAACTATCGACGCCGCAGCATTACAAGAACGTGACTTGCGGAATTTTTTACAGCGATACATCAGCAATGAGAATGTAAAAATTTCAAAAGAAGCCTTTGATCTGTTTTTGCGATTAACAGATTATGATTTATCAAAAGCTATGAATGAACTGGAGAAATTATTGTTGTTGGCAGGATCTGAAGGGACTATCACGCTTCAATTGGTTCAAGATTTAGTTCCTAAAACGTTGGAGCACAATATTTTCGAACTGACCGAACAAATTCTAAAAGGTGATACGGCAAAAGCGTATCAAACGTATAAAGAATTGCATTTGCAAGGCGAAGAAACGATCAAATTGACGGCTATTTTGATTGGTCAGATCCGCCTGCTCTTACAAACAAAATTGTTACAAAAAATCGGGTACCAACAAGCAAACATTGCTGAAACATTAGGCGTGCATCCTTATCGAGTGAAGTTGGCTCTACAACAAGTTGCAAAATTTCCTCTAGATTTATTAGTATCGATGTATGATGAGCTAGTCGAAAATGACTATGAAGTAAAGACCGGTCAAGCAGACAAAGAGCTAAACTTCCAACTATTTATTTTGAAAACAACAGAAAAAATCAAAAAATAGCTAGCTTTCTATTTAATAACGAACAAAAAGACTGATTGATGAATCATTTCATCAGTCAGTTTTTTTAATTATCAAAAAGAAACTCTGTAACAAATTCTGAGTGAAAAGAGATTTTTTGAATTTTTTGGCTAAAATGATCTTCGTAATGTTTAATAATTCACATTTTTAAGGTATGATAAAACAAAGGTATCTGCTACTTAAATTTGGATAATCAAAATATTTTGTTCATAAATTTCAAATGAACAGGTCAGATTTTTTTGTGACGAAAGTAGTAACTTCATTCATTTTCAATTGATAATAGTCGGCTTGGCTGGCTTTATATAAGTATTACAAATAAACGAACTGACGATAGGAAGGATGAATAAAATGACATTAGCAAAGATCGTTTATGCCACAAACACAGGAAATACGGAAGGAATTTCTGAAATTTTAGAGGATGCTTTCGACGAAATGGGAATTGACGTAGAACGCGTTGAAGCAGATGACGCAGAAGCAGATTTTTACGAAGATGCTGATATTTGTGTTCTAGCTACGTATACTGATGGAGATGGCGAACTGCCATTTGATTTGGAAGATTTGCATGAAGAGTTGCCAGATGAAGATCTCTCAGGAAAAATTTACGGTGTTGTTGGAAGCGGTGACAGTGAATTATATCCAGATTATTTCTGTCAAGCAGCGATCGCATTTGATGAAGCCTTCGCGAAAACGGGCGCAAAAAAAGTTGTCGAGACAGTAAAAATCGAAAATGAAGCAGACGATGAAGATGAAGAAGTTTTAAATGATTTTGTAAAAGCGTTAGTGGCAGCAGCAGAGTAAGGGGTGCAAGAAAAGAACGGAGTGAGGGTTTGTTTAAAGTATTAGAACGTAGGGAGTTGGCGCCGACTGAGTATGAAATTTTAGTTGATGCACCACGAATTGCTAGTAAAGCAAAACCGGGACAATTTGTGATCTTAAGGATTGACGAATATGGAGAGCGAATCCCATTGACTATTGTTGACAGGGATAAACATGCAGGTTGGATTCGATTGATTTTTCAAGTAATCGGCAAATCAACAGCTCAGCTTGCGACGGTGACGACTGGAGAATACTTGAAAGATGTTGTCGGACCATTAGGAAAGGCAACGGAAATTGAAAATTATGGAACCGTTCTCTTAGTTGGCGGTGGTGTAGGTATTGCTGCATTATTTCCAATCGTCAAAGGACTAAAAGAGGCTGGCAATCGTGTAATTACTATTCTTGGTGCCAAAAACCAAAACTTGTTGATTCTTCAAGAAGAATGTGCTCAGTATTCCGATGAGTTGATTTTGATGACAGATGATGGTTCCATCGGGAAGCAGGGACTAGTGACGGATGCAATGGAAGAAGTCTTTCAACGCGAGAAAATTTCAACGGTTTGGGCGATTGGACCGAGTATCATGATGAAGTTTTGTACATTGACTGCGCAAAAATATAAAGTGCCGATCTATGTGTCATTAAATCCAATCATGATTGATGGGACAGGGATGTGCGGCGGCTGTCGAGTAACTGTTGCTGATTCCATTAAATTTGCTTGTGTTGACGGGCCAGAATTTTTAGGTGAGGAAGTCAACTGGGATGAGTTTGTCAATCGGATGCAGCAATATCGGCCAGAAGAATTACTGGCGAACAAAAGGTATGAAGAGCAGGTGATTTCAAATGGCTAAACGCAGTTATACCAAAACCCCTATGAGAGAACAAGCACCAGAGATTCGCAACCAAAATTTCGAAGAAGTGGCTTTAGGATATACCTTGGCAGAAGGGCGGTTAGAGGCTAGCCGTTGTCTACAATGTAAAAATGCCCCGTGTATCACGAATTGTCCAGTAATGATTGATATTCCAGGATTTATTAAAGCAGTTGAAGAAAATAATATGCCGATGGCGTATGAAATTTTAAGTCGTTACACCAATTTACCTGCTATTTGTGGACGGGTCTGTCCGCAGGAAAAACAATGTGAAATGGTCTGCCGATTAGGCCGTTCGAAAAAATTTGAACCGGTAGCCATCGGAAAATTAGAACGTCTCGTGGCTGATTGGTCTTTGGAGCAACCAGTAGAATACAATGAAGTCTCCGGCGAAAAAGGTCGTGTAGCTGTAATTGGTTCTGGCCCATCGGGATTAACGGCAGCCGGTGATTTAGCAAAACTAGGATATGATGTGACAGTTTATGAAGCTTTACATGCTCCTGGCGGCGTCTTGACTTATGGAATCCCTGAATTTCGCTTACCAAAGCGGATCGTGAAGCAGGAAATTGAGCGGATCATAGCGCAAGGTGTAAAGATTGAAACCAATGTAGTCGTTGGTAAAACACTAACGATGGATGAGATAATGACGGATTTTGATGCGTGTTATCTTTCTGTCGGAGCGGGTGCACCGAAATTTCAAGGAATCAAAGGCACGGCATTGAATGGAGTGTATTCTTCAAGTGAATATTTGACACGAGTCAATTTGATGCATGGATATCAATTTCCTAAATATGATACACCTGTTCAAGAATCGAAAAACGTTGTAGTTATTGGCGGCGGAAATGTTGCGATGGATGCGGCACGCTCGGCAAAGCGTTTAGGAGCTGAAAAAGTATCGATTGTTTATCGCCGCTCATTGGAAGAACTGCCGGCACGCCAAGAAGAATATCATCATTCAGTTGAAGAAGGAATCGACTATCATTGGTTGAGTAATCCGATTGAATACATCGATGATGGGACGGGTCGATTAGCAGCTGTAAAATGTGTTCAAATGGAGCTGGGTGAACCAGATGAGTCTGGTCGTCGCCGCCCCGTCACAATCCCTGATAGTGAATTTATCATCGAGGCAGATACCGCGATTGAGGCGATTGGACAAGGAGCTAATAAAGTGTTGCTAGATACATTCCCTGAATTAGCATTGAATAAATGGGGCTACATCGATGCCGATGAAGAGACTTGTGCAACTTCGATTCCTGGGATCTTTGCTGGCGGAGATATTGTGACTGGTGCGGCTACTGTTATTTTAGCCATGGGTGCCGGGAAAATTGCAGCAACGGAGATGGATCAATACATCCAAAAAATAAAGCAAGGGGAACCAGTGAAATAGTAACTAAAAAGCCAAATAAAAAAACCGATCAAATGATCGGTTTTTATTATTTAGCTAATTTTTTAGCAAGACGTGCTTTGTCACGATTTGCTTTGTTTTTGTGAATCAAACCTTTTGATTCAGCCATATCGATTGCTTTAGCAGCTTCGTTATAAAGGTCGTTCATATTTTCAGCGCCAGCAGCAGCAGCTTCTTCAAATTTCTTAACAGTAGTACGCATTGCGCTCAATTGTGATGAGTTTTTAGCGTTAGCAGCTTCACTAGTGCGTGCACGTTTGATTGCAGATTCAATGTTTGGCATGGATTTCACCTCCGAATTCAGTCTTATACGACTAGAGCCGTACAATTCAACATTACTCATTATACATAAAGCCGCTTTTTAATGCAATAAAATCGTGACAAGTTTTTTTCCTTAACAGAAAATAAATAGAAAAAAGAGACAAATTAAGATTTTTAAGGACGAGAGGTTATGGTTATGCTATGATTGTTGGGGAAATAAAAAATGGGTGGTGCAGTATGAGTATTGCTTTGGTTATTACAATAACGTTGGTTATGGGAGTTGTTTTTGTTAATGGGTGGACAGATGCGCCAAATGCAATTGCTACAGCGGTTTCAACACGTGTATTAAAACCAAATGTTGCTATTTGGATGGCTGTTGGGATGAATTTTCTAGGCGCGTTGGTCATGACTTATTTTAATTCACAAGTTGCTGAGACAATCAGTAATATTGTTACTTTTGAAGGCGCAGGAAATGCCGCACAAGTTGCATTGGCAGCCTCTTTATTTTCGATCGTTGTTTGGGCGGTTGCAGCCTGGTATTTTGGTATTCCGACAAGCGAATCTCATGCATTGATCGCTGGATTGACAGGTTCAGCAATGGCGATGGGTGGATTGGAAGCGGTTAGCGGGACAGAATGGCTGAAAGTCATCGTTGGTCTAGTAGTTTCGACTATCATGGGTTTTGGTGGCGGTTGGTTAGTGACGAAGTTGATTGTACTGATTTTTCAGGGAGTCTCAAGACGAATTGCCAATCATGTATTCACTGTTGGTCAAGCAGTTAGCGCTGGAATGAATGCGTTTTTACACGGAGCTCAAGACGGGCAGAAATTTATGGGTGTTTTTATGCTTGGGCTTTTTTATAATAATTTAGCGGAGAAAACAGGGAATGGTTTTGTTATCCCGCTGTGGGTAATGGTACTGTGCTCGTTGACGATGGGCTTTGGTACATCTGTAGGAGGAATGAAGATCATCAAATCAGTAGGGATGGATATGGTAAGACTAGAACGTTATCAAGGATTTGCTGCGGATCTAAGTGCAGCGATCTGTCTTTTCCTAGCATCTATTTTTGGTGTTCCGGTATCGACTACTCATACCAAAACAACAGCGATTATGGGAGCTGGGGCTGCTAAACGACCTTCAAGTGTCGATTGGAGTATCGTAAAAGAAATGATCAGTGCCTGGGTATTGACTTTTCCTGGTTGCGGAGCGATCGCGTTTATTATGGCTAAAGTATTTGTTGCAATTTTTTAAAAAGGGGATTTCAGACAATGGTTAGAAAAAAACAATTTGATTATTTTGGTAAGTTAGAAAAAATGGCACAGTATTCTTCAGAGTCGGCCACACTGTTATTAGATCTGATCCTGGATTACTCGACAGAGAAATTTATTGATAAATCAGAAAAAATCCATCGTTTAGAAGGGTATGGTGATCGAATTTCAAAAGAGATCATGACCGAACTTTATGATGCGTTTATTACCCCAATCGATCGCGAAGATATCGTGATGATCACAAATTGTTTAGATGATATTTTGGATGAATTAAATGCAACGACCTATCTATTTGAAAATCTTTTAGTATACACAATTCGTCCCAATACCGATAAGTTTCTACAATTGGTTGTTACTGCAACCGCAGATGTGGTCCAAGCAACGAAAGAATTCGCAAAATTCAAACATTCAAAAGTATTGAAACAATATATTGAGCAAGTAAATAAGACTGAATCAGAGGCGGATCGTTTATACAGTTCGCTTGTCCAAGATCTATTTGCCAATGAGAAAGATCCAATTGAAGTGATTAAATGGCGAGATATTTATAATCACCTTGAGAAGATTACAGACGCTTGTGAAGTTGCTGCTGATGTCATCGAAGGATTAGTTATCAAAAATTCATAGAAATAGATAAAAATAGGCTGTAGCTTTTATGCTACAGCCTATTTTAGAAGATCAACGAGCTGTTTTATACAAAGGACAAGTCTCACAGGGCGTTTCATCAAAACGATTTAATTCTTTTAATGGAAGTAATAAGCGCAAGCCGTTTAAGATGACTAAGATGGTGCTGCCTTCATGACCAATCACACCAAGTGGTAGGGTCAGAAACTGAAGAAAATTACTAGCAATCAGTAAAAGGATCACACTTAGAGAAAATACGATGTTTTGTCGAATGATTCGTTTCATTTTTTTGGCTAAGCGATGACTGTAAGTTAGTTTAGTCAGATCATTTTTCATCAGGACCATATCGGCCACTTCCATCGCAACATCGGTCCCTTCACCCATTGCAATTCCGATACTAGCGGTTGCTAAAGCTGGTGCATCGTTGATCCCATCACCGACCATCGCATTGATCGTGTATTTCTTTTGTTGTTCTTTTACTAAAGTAGTTTTATCGGTAGGAAGACAACCGCTGTGAAAATCATTTAAGCCAATCTCTTGAGCAACATAACTAGCTGCACCAAAGTTATCTCCTGTGAGCATGATGGTCTGGATATTTTCTTCTTGAAAGTATTCGATAACTTCTTTTGTATGAGGTTTAGGTAAATCGATTAAAGCAAGTAGTGCAGCGATTTGATTATTTCGACTAAGAACAACTACGGTTTTTCCTTCATTGTGCCACCGTTCAATTAATGGATGCATTTGTTTCTCAGTAGGTTTTCCTAAGCGCCATATTTGGTTCATATGCTTTGTTTCTAAGCCAAATCCAGCTTTTTCTTCTACCTGAAGCTCCAACGTATTCTCATTATTAAAAAACGTCGTGATTGCTACTGCAAGTGGATGAGTTGATTGTCTTTCCATTGAAAAGAATAGCTGTGGGATTATCGGATCATCAAAAAAACTTTCATAATCAGTCACGCGTGGTTTGCCCTGGGTCAAAGTTCCTGTTTTATCAAATGAGATGACCTGAAGATCAGCTAATTTTTCCAATGTTTTTCCAGACTTAAACAGAAGTCCTTTTTTAGCACCATTGGATATTGCTGCTAATGTTGCAGGTGTAGCCGATGCAACTAACGCACAAGGGGAGGCGACAACTAGCAATACCATACCCCGATAAAAACTTTCGGAAAAACTCCAACCGATTAAAAAATGAGTAAAGAGGATCATTAAAGGAACCGCACATAAAACAATTTTGACATAAACATTTTCGATTTTTTCAATAAATGTAGCAGTTGCACTCTGCTCATTTTGGGCATGTTCAACGAGTCGTAGAATATGAGCAAATAAAGTATTATCACTAGTCTTAGTGACTTCTAGGGTAAAGGCTTGACCTAAATTAATCGTGCCGCTAAAAGCATCATCATCAATATTTTTTTCTACAGGGACTGATTCACCAGAGATGGCTGATTCATCAATTAAAGAGGTGTTCAGCATTCGGCCATCGATTGGGATTGCTTGTCCTTTTGGTACAAAGACTAGATCGCCCAATTTTAATTCTTCTACTGGGACAGTAACGTGTTCATCACCACAAATTTTCAACGCTTCATTAGGAGCTACATTCATCAAAGCAGTGATTTCTTTTGTACTTTTATTGGTCGCATATTCTTCTAAAGCACCGCTTAGGCAAAAAATAAAAGTCAGCATCGCACCTTCAAACCAATTGCCAATCAAACAGGCGCCAATGGCAGCTAAAGCCATCAATAGATCGACATTTAATGTTCGCTCATTGATCAATTCGCTGATGCCTTCAAAGGTTTGCTTCCAGCCGCCACTAATAATTGCTAAAACAAACAAGAGTGGATATAGCGGTTGTGAGAGGGCCATCAGAAGCTTACCGCCAATCAAAAATAATAAACAGAAGAGGGTAGAGAAAAAAGCTTTTTTTTCTTCTTTACTCATCGTACATTCTCCTTTCTAATAGTATAAGAATTTGTACAAACTAGAAGTTCTTTCAAATTCATCATATCATAGGAGATAAAGTAAATGATAATAAAATAAGATAATTGAGAACGAAAGTAATTATCAATTAGTATTGAGAATGACTATCATTTGTATTTGTTTTAATAAATATAGGAATTGCCAATATTTCATTAAAACAGAACGGAAAATATTATTTAGAATGATTATCGTTAGCTTTATGTAAAAAAAGATCTGCAAAATTGCAGACCTTACATAGCGATCAGCCAATAACCGATCAAAATGATTCCTAAGACGATTCGATACCAGCCAAAGACTGTAAAATCGTTTCGCTTGATGTAGTTTAATAAGAATTTAATCGCGATAATTGAAACAATAAAGGCAGTTACCATACCGATTAAAAGAACAATAATCTCAGAAATACCAAAAGAATTTCCTTTCAGTAAAAATTTGACGATTTTCAAACCGCTAGCACCAAACATGACTGGGATTCCGAGGAAAAATGAGAATTCTGTCGCAACATAACGTGAACAGCCGATAATAATTGCACCAAGAATCGTTGCACCTGAGCGAGATGTTCCAGGAATCAGTGAAAGTAGCTGAAAAGCACCAACAATCAATGCGGCTTTATAAGTGAAGTCATTTAAGCTAGTGCACTTGGGAGTCTTTGTTTTATTTTGTCGCTCCACTACGATAAATGCAATCCCATAGACGATCAACATAATTGCTACCGGTAAAAATTTATGGAAATGGGCCTCTAAAAAGTCATCTAATGGTAATCCAATCACCGCTGCAGGCAAGCAAGCAATGATTACTTTAAACCACAATGTCCATGTATCGTTTTTTTCTGCAGTGGTCTTACTAGGGGCAAAGGGATTCAATTTAGTAAAATAAAGCACCACAACGGCTAAGATCGCTCCTAGTTGAATTACTACATTAAACATCTCAATAAAAGCTGAACTCATATTTAATTTGATAAATTCATCAGCTAAGATTAAATGTCCTGTAGAAGAAATCGGCAGCCATTCGGTAATACCTTCGACAATCCCTAAAATAATTGCTTTAAAAATATTGGCAATAAGCATAATGTACGTCCTTTCAAATTAATAACAATAATCAGTATACCGTTTCATCTTTGAAAAGACCATCGAAAAAAGGCTAAGCTTTTTATAAGAAAAAAACTGTCAGCAAAAGCTGACAGTTAAGGTTCTAAGCATCGGTATGATCAGAAATCGTTTTGCCGCGTTCCATGTAGCTGATATCATTGATTGCCCGGATTGAAAATTCACCATCTTCGTAGGCTAAACGATTGATACTACCATTTAATAAGTTTGCTCGCACCGGTTGATTAGAATCAATCAAACTAAGTAGAAAGGCAATCGTCAATCCATGAGAAACAATCAGGACGTTTCCGCCGCCTTGTTTTTCACGATTTTGAGCGATGTCTTCAAACCCATTCCAAACACGATCTCTTAATTGTGCATAAGGTTCTGCCCAGTTGGCTGTATCAGCACCTTCGACTGCGTGAGCAATCTCTTCAAAGGTAACATCAGTCGCAAATAGATCATCTTCTGTTTTGAAGTTTAATACTCGCGGCAATACCCCCCACATCTCCGCATCATATGCGCCTTCTAAAGAACCAAAACACCATTCACGAATACGCGGATCTACATGATAAGGGATGTCTTTGCCTTCAGGATGTTCACTCAAAAGAATCCGCATCGTTTCAATCGCTCGACCAGAATCACTCGAATAGGCTTCTTCAAACTTAGTATCTTGCAAGCCTAGACCAACGTAATGGATACCTTCACGCCCTGTTTTTGTCAATGGGGTGTCACACCAGCCTTGTACCCGAGCAAGTGTATTGAACATTGTTTTACCGTGTCGAACAATATAAAGATTTGTCTCTGCCATATTTAAAACCTCCAATAAAGTTGATTAATTAAAGAATGGATTTGTATCAATCTCATGACCGATTGTTGTTGCTTCGCCATGGCCAGGATAAGCCGGCAATTCACGAGGCAAGGTGAAAAGATAGTTTTTGATACTGTATAACAATTGTTGCAAATCACCGGTATGAAGATCTGTCCGGCCGATGCTTCCTTTGAATAATGCATCACCAACAACGACAAAATCATCGAAAATAAAACTGACGCTGCCGATTGAATGTCCCGGTGTCGGTACAACTTGGAAAGTCATCCCCCCGATTGTGTACTCTTTCAATTCAAATTCATGTTCGGCTGGTTGAACAATCAAATCAGGCATGTCGTCGTGTCGTCCTAAACCAGAGAGATTCAAAATAGGATCTCCTAGCCATTTTTGTTCTAATGGACTAACGTATACGGGGATATTATAGGTATTTCGTAATTGCTCAACTGCACCGATATGGTCAAAATGAGTATGAGTCAAAAGAATCCCACAGGGTGTTTTACCAATTCGAGTGATTTCTTGACTTAATCGATCGCCTTCCGAACCTGGATCGACGATGAGCAAATAGTGTTCATTATGAATCAAATAGCAATTTTCTTGCGCGATTCCAGTAACAAAGCCTTCGATTTGAATCATTATTTTCCTCCCTAAAAGACTAATAAATAAATTTTTCTGAGTCGATTTATACTTACTGACAGAGCAAAAGCTTTTAATCAGTAAAAATCAGCATTGCAAAGTCCTTCTTTATTATACCTTAAAAGGAAAAAAATTGTGACTTCTACGAATGATTTTGCTTTTCATGTACGCATTTTCCTAAAAACTTTCGTTAATAGTTGTAAAGGAAGAAACAGTGGACTCTTTATAAAAATAGTGAAGAGATAGAAAACCAAAAAATATTGGAGGAATCAAAATGACAGACTGGATGAAAATGATAGAAAAAGAACCTAAGCTCCTTTTTGTGTTGGCGTTGATCTCAGCCGCAATGTTGTTAGATTTGTTGACTGGATTGATCGCTGCTAAGTTGACAAAACAAATTTCTTCAAAGATTGGAATCAATGGGATTTTGCGAAAAATTGCCAGTATTTTACTGCTATTGTTTTTCTTACCAGTTTCAAGTCTAATTCCATTACAAGCAGGCAGTTTATTATTGTATGCTTTTTATCTATCCTTTCTTTTGATGGAATTGCATTCGATCTTAGAAAATTATGAAAAAATGGGACTTAAAACAGAAATTTTTCAAAGGTTTCTACAGCAAATATTCAAGCAGGAGAAAGACGAATAAAACTTGACGGAAAAGAGAATTTCTTCTATGGTGGAACAACAATGCTCTTGAAAAAATACAAGATTGAAACAGAGAATGAGGGGACAACATGGCAGTAAAGAAATTGGCGATTCGTGAACTGGTCGAATTTATCTTACGAAGTGGTAGTATCAACGAAGGAAAAAGCAGCAATCACACACCACAAGAAGGTGCCAGAATTCATCGGAAACTGCAAAAAGAAGCAGGTCCTGACTATCAAAAAGAAGTTTGGTTAAAAAAAGTACTTGAAATTGCAGAAACCACGGTCCAAATCGAAGGACGTGCAGATGGAATTTATCGCAAAGAGGATCAAGTATTTATTGATGAAATTAAAACATCAGAGACGCCTTTTGAGGAACTAGAGCCAGGAATCATCAACCTATACTTTTATCAAGCCATGGTTTACGCTTATATTTATAGTGAACAAGAAGAATTAACCGAGATCAGCACACGATTGACCTATTTCCAAACAACTGAAGAAAAAATCACTCGAGAAATTCGGGTATTTACCTTTGTTGAATTGACTGATTTTTTTAATGATTTAATCGAACGTTACGAAAATTGGCTGGTCTTCCAAATACAATGGCGTAAAACACGAAATGATTCATTAAAATCATTAACCTTTCCATTTGATAGTTATCGTGCGGGACAAAGAGAATTAGCTGCTGCGGTTTATAAGACTATTCATGCTCAGCAGAAACTATTTGTTGAAGCACCAACGGGCACGGGAAAGACGATGTCGACACTTTTTCCGACATTCAAAGCCATGGGAGAAGAGTTGGGAGAACGTATTTTTTATTTGACCGCCAAAACGATTACTCGTCAAGTCGCTGAGGAAACAGTGACGAAACTTACGAAAAAAGGAGCGCGCATTAAAAGCGTTACAATCACAGCAAAAGACAAAATTTGTTTTTTAACTGAACGAAATTGTACACCTGAACATTGTCCATTTGCGAAAGGCTATTATGATCGAGTCAATGATGGCTTGTGGGACATGTTGAATAACGAGGATCAATACACAAGACCGGTTATTGAAAAATACGCACAAAAACACGAGCTTTGTCCATTTGAACTTTCTTTAGATGTGAGTCGTTTTTGTGATCTGGTCATTGGTGACTACAATTATTTATTTGATCCGACAGTCTATTTACGTCGTTTTTTTGAAGAAGAAGATAAAACAAATTTAGTTTTAGTTGATGAAGCTCACAATTTGGTCAATCGTTCAAAAGAAATGTATTCAGCGAGTATTTCACGAGAAACTATCGCAAGAATTCAAAAAGACTTAGATAAAACTTTTAGAAAACTAATTAAAGCTTTTAAAAAAGTCGATAATGAGTTCGAATTAATTTTACAATCTTTAGATGGAAAAGCATATCATCACCAACAAATGGCACCAGATAGCCTTATTAATAGTCTTTTTAAATTACAAGAACAAATTAAAGAGTGGTTAGCAGAATATCCAGATCATCCAGTCCAACAAAAGATGCTGCCGATTTATTTTGAGATTTTACGGTTTACAAGAATGAGTGAATATTATGATGATCATTATCAAACAACGGTAGAGCACAAACGTTATGATTTGATTGTTAAAGAATTTTGTATTGATCCGTCTTGGTTTTTGGAGCAAACAATGGAGAAAGTCGGTAGCAGCATTTTATTTTCGGCTAGTTTTTCTCCCTTAGATTATTATCAAGAAGTCTTAGGTGGTGGTGAGGAAAGTCTCAGTTATCGGTTACCTAATCCATTCCCTGCAAAAAATCGTCTAGTGATGGTAGATGCAAGCATTCAAACAACTTATCAAAAAAGAACACAAAGTATTCCTAAAATCGTTTCATCGATTGAGGCATTGGTGAGGAGCAAAACAGGTAATTATCTCGTTTTCTTCCCTTCTTTTCAGTATCTTGATCAAGTGGCAGCTTATTTTCATGAAGTTTACCCAGAAATTACGATTCAAATTCAAGGCACAAAGTTGAGTGAAGTAGAAAGAGAAGCATTTTTAGCATCCTTTGATGAGCGACCTGAAAAAACGATGATTGGTTTTTGCGTATTAGGCGGAATATTTTCTGAAGGTATCGATTTGGTCGGTGACCGTTTGATTGGTACAATCGTAGTTGGAGTGGGCTTGCCGCAAATTAACCATGAACAAGAGTTGATCAAAGAGTATTACGATGAAAAACAAAATCGAGGATTTAGTTATGCTTATCAGTTGCCAGGGATGAATAAAGTCATACAAGCTGCTGGGCGCGTTATTCGTACGATGTCAGATCGAGGGATTATTTTATTATTAGATCAACGTTATACAAATCCGCATTATCAAAACTTATTACCAATTAACTGGTCAGATCGTAAAGTCGTTTATAATTCAGAAGATATTAACAAAACAGCCAACGATTTTTGGCAGAATAATAGATAAAAAGAACCAACTATTAAAGGCTAGATTAAACTTCTAACTTTTAATGGTTGGTATTTTTGTAAATAAAGAGCTATAAATATCGCAAACAAAATATATAAAAACATTTGATTCTCAACTTCACTAGCTAGAGATCACCAACAAAAAAGTCGACTTATGTTGTCGACTTTAACGAAAATTACTAAATTGTACATCTATAGGTAGTTCAAGTTCTTTTACTAATGAGATAACTTTTTGTAGATCATCTCGACTTTTTCCAGTGATTCGCAGTTGATCATCTTGAATTTGAACTTTGACTTTTATTTTGCTGTTTTTGATTGCTGTGGTAATTTTTTTTGCGCTGTCTTTATCGATACCATTGACAAGTTCAGCACTTTGGCGTGCATTGCCACCTAAGGCGTGTTCAGAAGACGAAAATTGAATATTTTTTAACGGAACTCCGCGCTTGATCAATTTGCTGAACAGTACGTCTTTGACTTGTTCTAATTTGTAGTCATCTTCTGCTTTGATTACTAATTGATTTGCTTCTAGTTTGATTTCAAATGGGCTTCCTTTAAAATCAAACCGATTTTTTAATTCTTTCAAGGCGATTTGAATCCCGTTTTTGACCTCTTCTTTGTTTAATTCTGAAACAATATCGAAGCTTGCATCTTTAACCATAGTTGTCCTCCTAATTCTTTTCTTATAGTTTATCAAAAAATGCTAAGAAAGTTATGATTATTCTCCAATAAGTTGTTGAAAACGATTGATTAATAATGAAAGAACCTGTTACTCTATTATAGGTTTGAATTAAAGGAGGATTATCAGATGCGGAAGGTTATCAATTATACATCAAAAGATTTAGCGAAAAAAATCTTTGTCATTTTATTTACCGGTTTGACTGGTGCAGTCGGATTAAATTATTTTTTGATCCCAGCAAATGTATTTTCAGCAGGAATGACCGGGATTGCCCAAATTGCGGAACATTTATTATCTACTACTGGTTTATCGATTGATACCGGGATCTTGATTTTTCTTCTGAATGTTCCAGTATTTATTTTAGGTTTTATTAAATTAGGAAAATCTGCGATGATTCTAAGTTTTGCTAATGTGATTTCGATGTCCTTTTTCACGACATTAGTGCCTGTTGGTCAAGTGACGGACAATGTACTGATGAATGCCATCACTGGTGGGGTCTTGCTTGGAATTGGGGCAGGGTTTTCGTTGAAATTTGGATTCACCACTGGCGGTTTAGATATTGTTTCTTTGTTGTTATCTAAAACAACTGGTCGAACTGTTGGAAATTATATGATGTTGTTAAATGGTGTAATCGTAATCGTAGCAGGATTTTTCTTTGCTTGGGAAAGTGCCTTATATACGATTATCACGATTTTTACGATGAGTACAGTAGTCGATTATGTCCATACGAGTCACCAAAAAATGACAGCATTTATCAGTACTAGTAAAAGCAGTGAGATGCGTGCAGTTTTAAGTAGTGAATTGCTTCGAGGTTTGACGGTAATCCCAGCTCGTGGGGGATTTAGTTCTAGTGAGCGGGAAGTCATCATGATTGTGTTTACGCGCTATGAACTATACACTTTAAAACAAGTCGTAGCAGATGTAGATCCAAATTCATTTACCAATATCGTAGCAACTGATTCTGTTGTAGGAAGCTTTTTAACACAAGACGAACAACAATTATTAAAAAAATCGCAAATTGATAAATAAAGATTCAAGATTAGAAAAAATAGGTGATCTGAAGTACTTCAGATCACCTATTTTTTAGTATAATCAATGAAATGAATTTTGTAGGGAAAAAGCTAGACTTATACTGCGTAGGAAATTAATAACAATACAGATAAACTACAGATTTCTGGTATAAACTTCTTTTGGAGGGATAAACAGTATGGTTATACGAATTTTACTTGTAGAAGACGATGAAACGATCCGTAACACAGTAAAAGCTTTTTTGATTGAAGCAGGATATGAAGTAGATGCATGTTCTGATGGAAATGTTGCACATGAAAAATTTTATGAGCAAACGTATCAATTGGTCATTCTCGATATCTTATTGCCTGGTATGGATGGATATCAATTGTTGCGTGAATTTCGCCAATTAAATAATACACCGATTTTGATGATGACTGCTCTTTCTGGTGATGAAAATGAGATCAAAGCTTTTGATGAAAAAGCCGATGATTATGTAACCAAACCTTTTAGGATTCAAGTATTGCTAAAAAGAGTTGAGGCGTTGTTAAGACGTTCAGGTAGTTTAGAAAAAGTGATTTATATAGGAAAATTGACACTTTTTCCTGAAAGTTTTAAAGCAGTTTATGCAGAAGAAGAGTTGAGATTAACGGTAAAAGAATTTGAAATCTTGATGTTGTTGGCTCAGAATAAGGGTCAGACACTTTCCCATGAAATCATTTTGTCTCGAATCTGGGGCTATGATTTTAACGGGGATGAGAGTACGATTCATACTCATATCAAAAATCTGCGGCGAAAATTACCAGAAAAAATGATAAAAACAGTCCGAGGGATAGGGTATTATTTGGAGGAGCCGGTATGAGAAAATACGGCATCTTTCTTAAAATCTTTAGTTACACGATTATTGCCATGTTGTTTTTAGTGTTAATAACTGCAGGATTATTTTTTAATCAATTTTCAACGCTTTATAAATCTGTAGAGCGGCGATCTATTTATGAATCCTATCAACCATTGGTAAATAAAGTAAAAGATGGTCAGTTTGAGACGATTTCACAAACTGCTCAGGATTTTTACCAAAAGAATCGGTCATTTGAATTTATGATCACTGATAAAAATGGAGAAACGCTATTTTCAACTCCAAAAGCGGAAGAACAATCATTGAGTACACAAAGAGATTTTTTCTTTGTAGTAGATAAAGATGAGACGACGGGTTATTCAATCATCGCGCTGACCAGACCGACACTGACAAAATTTTATCATGAGATGATTCTGCGTGCCTTGCTTATTTTTTTATTTATAGTCAGTCTATGCCTAGTAATCGGGTATCTTTTTACTAGACAGCTGGTTGATCCCATAAAAAGTTTAGCAAAAGATACAAAAAATATGGCGGATCTCCAAGAAGTCCAGCCACGTTTTCCAGAGCGAAAAGATGAGTTAGGGGACTTATCGCGAGACGTTCATTTGATGTATCGCAAACTAAAAAAGACTATCGCTCATCAGCAAGATGAGATTTTAAGAGAGCAAGAAATTGAAGCAAATCAGCGGTATTTCTTTTCAGCGGCGTCCCACGAATTAAAAACTCCGATAGCAGCTACTAGTATTTTATTAGAAGGGATGCTAGCAAACATTGGTGATTACAAGAATCATCCAAAATATTTACGAGAATGTTTAGATCTGATGGACAAACAAAGTGAGTTAGTCTCTGAAATTTTAGAGATCGTCAAATTGAATGAAGGAAAAGTACTTTTTACTTTTGAAAAGGTAAAGTTACGGGAAATCATTGAAGCGACACTTCTTTCTTATCAGTCACAGATTACTGCGGCAAACCAACGAATAGAAGTAACTATTCCCGCTGACATCGTTGTTTTTTGTGATCAGAATAGTTTAAAGAAGATCTTGTCAAATGTGCTAGCAAATGCTGTACAAAATTCGCCAGAAGAAGCGTTAATCCGTATTTGGACAGAAGAGCAAAGTGGTAGCTGTCGACTAAATATCTTAAATACAAAATCAGCTATTGCACCAGAGACACTTACAAAAATTTTTGCCCCATTTTACAAAGTCGATAAAGCACGGACTGATAAGAACACACGTAGTGGTTTGGGACTGACGATTGTCCAAAAATTATTACAAGAGATGAAGCTCTCTTTTTCATTAGAAAATACTTCAGAAGGTGTTCGATTTTACGTAGATTTCCCAAAAGAAGAAGCAAGCAAGAACAACAGTTGACCACTGTTGTTCTTTTTTGTCTACAGGGAAACTACAGATAGTATCCAGTTTGTTTACAGATTGATCTGACATACTGCAATGGTAAAAGAAATTCATTGCCTTATGGAGGAGATAGTATGAAGGAAAGAAAGTATAGACAAGTAGTTCTAGTTGGTTTGCTACTCGTTTACTTATCAATAGTCATTGGAGCGATCATCAGTCAAACAGAGAATCTGGGCGGACGAAGTATTAATGTTATTCCTTTTTCAAATAATGGAAGTTTTAGTAACGGATTTGAATGGCTTGAAAATATATTTTTATTTCTGCCGCTTGGCTACATCCTAACTGGTTTATATTCTGGCTCGCGTCAACTTTGGGTGATTTTGCTGAGAGCTTTTTGGGTAAGTCTAAGTATCGAATTTATTCAGTTTATTTTGGCTAAAGGAACTGCAGATATAGACGATTTGATTACGGCAAGTATCGGAAGCGGTCTGGGAGTCGGGGGATTTTTACTTCTAACAACCTTTTTTCGACAAAAGAATTACCAGATCATGACTAGCCTAGTTTTAGTATTGAGTCTAGGGCTGTATCTTACTTTTTCCCACATAATTCACCAGACGTCTTTTGGTGCATTTACTGCCGAAGCTCAATCAGAAATAGAAAATAATCAAGATTGGGAGCTTTTGTTAGTCAATCAATCACATCCGATTCCTAAAAATTACGAGGTGACTCTCAAAAAACTTTCAAATGGACAAATGATCGATCAAAGGATTTACTCGCCTTTACAAAAAATGTTTGATGCGGCTAGAAAGGAGGGCGTTTATCCTATTGTTGTTTCTGGTTATCGCAGTGCAAAAGAACAACAAAAAATATTAGATGAAAAAAAATCAGCCTATCTGGCCGAGGGATATTCTGAAAAACAAGCAAAAGAAAAAGCTGAGCAGTGGGTGGCTGTACCGGGAACTAGTGAACATCAATTAGGGATCGCGGTAGATATCAATGAAGATAAATTTCACTCTTCTTCGACTGAAGTGTATAACTGGTTGAAGCAACATGCGCATAAGTTTGGTTTTATCAATCGTTATCCAGTTGATAAAACAGCGATAACTGGTGTCATTAACGAACCGTGGCATTATCGCTACGTCGGGATTGATGCGGCAACAAAAATTTCTGCACAAGGCTTGTGCTTAGAAGAATACGTGTTGGGATAACAAGAAAAACTATCAAAAAAATTGAAAGAAGGATTTAGATGAAAAAAACGATTGCTATTTTATTTGGAGGCATGTCAGAAGAACATGAAGTTTCAATCAAATCAGCAAAAGAAATTGCTGCCAATATCGATGTAGCAAAATATCAACCAATTTATGTAGGCATTACAACAGACGGTCAATGGAAAAGGTGTGCAGAGCCTGAAGAGTTTTTAAATCCAGCAGAGCTGCCTACGATAGTTTTAGTGCCAGATCAAATGATTCATGGGCTAGTGCTTTTAACGAATGGAAACTATCAAATAATCCATATTGATGTGGTCTTTTCAGTATTACATGGAAAAACCGGGGAAGACGGGGCTATCCAAGGTTTGTTTGAATTTTCAGGGATTCCTTATGTAGGCTGTGACATTCCAAGTTCTGTTTTGTGCATGGACAAAGCACTGACTTATCTCATTACTAGAGATGCTGGATTTCATACACCGAATTTTTTGATCTTACAACAAGATGAACAAATCACTGATCAATCATTAACTTATCCAGTTTTTGTCAAACCTGCTCGGTCTGGTTCATCGTTTGGCATCACCAAAGTATCTCGAAAATCAGAATTACACCAAGCTATTGAGATTGCTAGAAATTACGATCAAAAAATCTTGATTGAAGAAGCCGTTTCAGGGATCGAGGTAGGTTGTGCAGTATTAGGAAATCACACGCAATTGTTTACTGGAGAGGTCGATCAAATTACATTAAGTCATGGTTTTTTTAAGATTCATCAAGAAAAAGATCCCGATAAAGGGTCAGAAAACTCCTTTTTCACTGTACCTGCAGCTTTGCCTTTGGAAAAACAAAGAGAGATTCAGCAAACAGCAAAAAATATCTATAACTGTTTAGGCTGTATCGGACTTGCGCGTATCGATTTGTTCTTAACAGACGATGGACGATTGGTGATTAATGAGATTAATACAATGCCGGGATTCACTTCCTATAGTCGTTATCCTAGAATGATGAAAGCAGCAGGAATATCTATTTCTCAATTAATTGAAAAAAGTATCACCCTTGCCTTAGAAAAATAACCAGGTCAGCAGCTTTTTCCCATGAGAGAAGACCGATACTTTGGAAAGTGTGAAAGACCAAATCAGTGAAGGTGACGAGTGTATTCAAAAGCTAATTATCATTTACAAATGTTTGCAGATAGAGTAAAATACTGTTGAAACTCGAAAGGGAGTGGATCAAGTGGAAGAGAATGCACCAAAATGGACCGATACAGAAGTAGCTGAAATCAAAGAAACGATTTTGACTGCTTTGGAGTCAGTAATTGACCCAGAATTAGGTATTGATATCGTGAATCTTGGCTTAATATATGAAGTAGAATTTGAACAAACTGGTAACACTGTGATCAAGATGACTTTGACCACTATGGGTTGTCCGTTAGCGGATATTTTGACTGACAATATCCAATCAGCATTAGCTGAGATTCCAGAAGTAACCAATGTTGAAGTGAAACTCGTTTGGTATCCAGCATGGACGACCGATAAAATGAGCCGTTATGCACGGATTGCGTTGGGGATTCGTTAAGGATTCGTGTTGATTTAACAGCGTTTCTCACTCATTTAGTATGTAGTCTAAGCCGATTTTTCGGACTTCGGATACCAGATAAAATGAGGGTATTTTCGATACGGATACCATACTTTATGAGAAGACAATTTCTGAACTCTTTTATTAACTTTTAGAAAAAGTTGGTAAAGGAGTTTTTGTTTTGCAAAATTTCATGTTAGAGGAACTATTAGAAGAAATGTTATTCAACGAAAAAGCCAGAGGAATCTCACAAAAGACGATAAAGAAGCATCAGAAGTTTTTGAAACTGTTCTTTGAATTTTTGAAAAAAGAGCAGATATACTTTATTGAAGACGTGACTCCAAAAAGCATTCGGCAATTCATGTTGATGAAATTAGAAGAGGGATGTGCTGAAACATATGTGAATAGCCATCTAAGAAGCATCAGAGCGTATTTTAAGTATTGTGTAGATGAAGATTATATCCGATACGATAGAAACCCCTGTATGCGTGTTAAATGGGTAAAAGAGCGTAAGGTAATTATTCAGACATTTAATGATATGGAAATCAAAGAGATGTTGCGAGTAGCAAAGAAGTTAACTTTCTTTAAACCTCAGAAAATGGATAAGCAACATACTGGCTATCAAACAAAATTCACAAATCAAAGGGATTATTTGCTCTTACTAATTCTTATAGACACAGGACTTAGGATTAATGAGGTAATGAACTTAAAAGATGTTCACATTACTAATAAAGAGTTATTTGTTGAAAATGGGAAAGGGAAGAAAGATAGGATTGTTCATTGCTCACCGTTGATTTACAAAGAATATATAAAATACAAGCGAGTAGCAAATTCCTTTTTTGAATATAATGAAATAGAGAATATAGACAATTATGTATTTTTAACAAGAGAAGGTAAACAATACAACTATATTTTAGCTGAACGAGCAATCATAAAAATTGGGAATCAGTGTGAAATTAGAAAGTCTATTCGGGTAAGTCCACACAGTTTTCGACATTATTTTGCCCAAAAATTAGTTCGGAATGGAACTGATATTTATAGAATTCAGAAACTACTAGGACATGCTTCAATAAAAACAACGGAAGTTTATCTAAGAAGTTTAAATATTGAAGATGAAATTAGTAAAGCGGTAAATTTTTCACCATTGCAAACATTATAGAAGTCCAATTTTTAATAAAACTTGGTATACTAAATTTATAGAATTTGAAAGGTGATTTAAAGAATGAAAAATAATTGGATTAAGTTTTATGGCGAAAATGATTTATCAACTGGATTAGATTTAAGTAATGTAGAAACTTTTATCAATGACTTTATTTTAAACCCTATAATCAATACTCTTAATGAAGCAATTGAGATATATAATGTGTTAAAGTTTTTGGATTTGGGTTATTTTAAGGAAATGTCATCAGAAAAAATTTCTGAATGTAGAAAAAGTTCTCATCGACTATTAAACGAATATTTCGGTAAAGGAGAATTGTCAGAATACATAACAGAATATAGTGATTTACACTTTCAATATCAATCAGATTTTTGGGATATATTTGTTAGGTTCAAGGTAATAAAGAGGACAGAATATGTTGACTTCGAGAAAATTATTGATGAATATAAAATACCTATTCATTTATTATTAGAATATCAAAAAATATGTGAAAAGTATAAATTGTTTTTTAAGAAGAAACTATTGTCAAATCCTGTTTACTTTGAGTTTTTTCTTGATAAGTATGATTCTCCTAATATTAAAAACATTTATTTACCAGATAACTTATCTGATGAAGAAATAAATGACTGGGCTAGAAGATATTGTGAACTTGATGAAGCGAATATTAACTACTTAGAGCGAATTTCATATTGGAGCTTACATCATGAATATAAACTTGATTCAAGAATAATTTCAAAAGCAAGAAAGAAAAAAATAGAACAAACTGAAAAGACGATGTCCTTAAAAAATGGAGTATCTTGGAAAATGGCAGTAGGTCTTAAAGAAGGCTTAAAAACAGACTTTGAATTTGTGCAAGAAAGTTCTAGAGATTTGCAATTTTTGTTATCTAAAGATTGGATTGATGAGGAACATGATTACCCTACAATTTTGAATAATTTTATTTATTTTTTTGGTTTTTTTAACCATTTCTTTCAATTTTCTATGATTGATTCACCATATGAACATGGCGGTTTGTTAGAGATATTTCAAACTAAATCAAATTATGCTTATAATCAAACACTCATATCTGAATACCAAAACAATTTTTATAAGCTTTCTTTATTAGCATACTTTGATTATTTAACCTTCTTAAAAATTGATTTGGAAGAAGTTTTCGCTTTTTACTACAATGAACATTTAAAATCTGAGTATGGTTTTCCTGATTTTTTCTTTAATGCAAGTTCGAAAAGCTATACTTATTATGAAAGATGTAAACTGTTAATTCCAGAACTGGATAGTTTATTAAAACAATTTGATTTTGTTCAGAGATATGGTGAAATTGATTCTGATGTTTTCGAATTGGATTCAAAAATTACTAACTATCAGGAAATTAAATCATTGAGTGAAAAAAAATTTGTCTACTTTGATTCAAAAGAAAAGCTAAATTTTTGTAAATTAATCTTTAACAGCCAATCGAATTTATCATTCCCAGAAAAGAAAAAAGGTAGAAAGAATTTTTATGAGTATGTTCAATATGGAATTTCGATTAATGATTTCTATGAGTATCAGAAGAAAGTGATAGATTCTCTTATAAAGGATAAAGTTTTGTATATTAATTTGGCTAACCAAATAAGATTTACAAATCCTACAAGTATAAGTTTTTATTATTTGTTGTGGGAGAAAGGTTATTTATCTACTCTATACCTGTCAGAATCAGATTTAAAAGTTATTGAGGAAGAAAATGTGAAAGGAAATGTTAAATATAGTAATACTTTATTTTCTAAACAAGAGAGTGATTATATTTCATATATAATGGATAATAAAAAATTTAGCAATGCATTGGCAATTCGAAACAAGATTACTCATGGTAGCTATGGGAAAAAACAAGACAGTGATTATAAGAGTTATTACTTGGAACTGCTTATGATTCTGATAATATTTACTGTTAGAATAAATGAAGAATTGGACTGTTACAAGAGTAATTAATCTTAAAATTATAGAATGACATTAGAAATTTATAAGTTGTATTTTAAATGTTCTACAAATTTGCAACCTCCAAATTATGATGCTATAAAGGTCCGTGTAAGGGATACTTTTGTAATTAGTATCCCTTGAAGATGTTGATTTATCAACATCGAAACAGACCACAAAGATGAAAAGGATACTTTAACTATTATTCAATGTAAAAGTATCCCTTTAAAACAGCATAGGAGGAGGTAAAATGACACGAAATATTATTAATGTAAAACCTATAAAAGATAAACAAGTGATGTTAGATTTTTTAACGGAATTGAAAAAAGGAAAACATGGAAAAAGAGACCATCTGATTTTTGTCATTGGTATTTATACAGGTTTACGAATTTCTGATATTTTGAATTTAAAAGTGTCTGATGTTCAAAATAAGACTACTACAGTCATTGTCGAGAAAAAGACAAATAAACAAAGAGAATTAAATCTATCCAATTTGACTAGTTTAATAATTGATTATTTAAATTCTTATCATGATGGACAATCTAATTGGTTATTTTATAGACCTTCTGACCATTCTAAACCGTTAGGAACCCATCAATACTATAAAGTCTTGCAAAGAGTCGCAACTATCCTTGAATTAGATTATATTGGCACACACACGATGCGGAAGACATTTGGTTATAAATACTATCGCCAATTCAAGGATATTCCCACATTAATGAAGATTTTGAATCATTCTAGTCAAGCAATAACTATTAGATATATTGGTTTAGAAGAGGAAGAAATTCGAGCAAGTTTAGACAAGTTTAATCCTTTAGATTAAATTGGTGGTTACAAGATATTTTACAACTCACTTAAAATAACATATAATTTGATAGTAATAAAAATAAATCGTTAAGAAAGGAGAAAAAATGTCAATTTTATCAACAGTATTGATTGTTTTAGTAGCTTTGGAATTTTTCTATATCCTATATTTAGAAACGTTTGCTACAACTTCAGACGCTACAAGTCGAGTATTTAACATGACAAAAGAAGAGTTAAAAGGCAAAGCTTTAAACACACTTTTTAAAAATCAGGGTATTTATAATGGTTTGATTGGTATTGGGTTATTATATAGTGTTTTTCTTTCAAGTAATTCAATTGAAATTAGCCGATTATTATTAATTTATATTATTTTAGTGGCATTATATGGCAGTTTTACAAGTGATAAAAAAATTATTCTAACCCAAGGCGGTTTAGCTATTTTAGCACTTATTTCAACATTCTTTTAAGCAAATAAAAAGCACAGTCAATTAAGAGTGTGCTTTTTGTTTGTTTCTTTTTATCTGAACAGTATTATATTTTTGCCTGTTTGAATCACTTTTATAGTAAAGATAATGTGCAGCGTTAAAATCATTTTTATCTAAGGAAAAATAGAAAGAGTTTTTAGATTTTGAATACTTACTTAACACATAATAGAAATCCATAATCGAGTCAATTTTTTTAGTTTCATACTGTCTATTCTGGTTTTTATCAAAATAATAAAATCTATTTAAAGATTTTATATAGACTAAAATGTCATCACGAATAAATTGAGTATTTTTTTCAAGTTTTTTATATGAAAAATCATCTAGTCTTGCTTCAATAATAGGTAAGTATTCAGCATTAGGAATAGCTAAAATTTCAATAGTATCTAAAGAACTTGTATGATAATCAATGTTTACTTTATTGGTAATAGCAGAAATTTTCATTGGGAATTTAGTAAGTTCATTTTTAACAAACTCTAAAAATATTTCCTTTTTTTCAGTAGAAGCTAATTGATTATATAGTGTATTTGCTTGTTGTTTTAACTGTTCGTTAGTCGAAAAATTTGTTCTTCCTGATGAATGGCAAGAAATAAGTAATTCTTTTTGTTTATTGTGATTAGTAATAAGTTGAATATTATCCATAAAAATAGCATATTTGATTAATTTCTGAATAACGTCTGCTTGTATATCTAATAGTTGTAAATTATTAGATTCAAAGCTATTAGTATAGTAAAAATATTTTCCTAACTTTTGTTTAGTAATCATTTTGTTGTTTTCAAGTGTTTGTAACCGACTTTCTAAACTAATACGATTACATTGAAGTAGCTTTATTAGTGTGGATTCATATATGCCATTTGAACAATTTATTAGTTGAAATAATTCATCAGAATCTATTGCTCTTTTGTTTACACTTAGTGTGTTCAATTTCACTCCCTCCTATAATTTTGTATATATATTTTTTATTTTGCTTATTATTAGAATTAAATATTTACTCTCATAAGTATCCCCTCTAAACTATCCCTTTCTAAATAGGGGTGTTAGTAGTTTGAAATTTTGTGAAATTTTAATGGGGCAGCTATTTTGAAAATTTTACGGAGGTTTCCATTGGGATTTTTCAAAAATACCCTCAGAATTCCTGTAGTTTTAAAAAAGTTCTCACAAAAGTTCTCATTTTGTTATCATCTAACTTCTTGAAAAAAATACTTATGTAGGGTTAATGTAGGGATTGTGTAGGGTATGATTAGCTAAGAATGTAGGGTTTATGCAGGGTTTTTACATCATTAAAAAAAGCTATTAATTCTCGAAACTATCCCTTGAAAGTATCCTAATATTAAAAGTATCCCACACCTACATCACCCCTTCATTATAGCATCGATAAATTACAGATGGAAATTTGAATGACATGTAAAGATTTGTTGACAAAAAAAGATAAATACATCATTAAATTATATATACAGTGGTATAAAACGTGGTTTTTATAAAATTTTAAAATAAAAAAAGGAGACAATAACTCATTTTTTTGATTATTGTCTCATGATTTTTCTGTTTTATAAGATTAATTAGGCATTAGACCCATCATACCAACTACCATTAGCCAATTTAATAGCTTTTGGGTGTATTCCAGAAGTGTTAGTTGCAGTGGAACCATCACTCATTTCAACATCTCCACGAATGACTTTATCAATTTTTGAATGTATTTAACATAGAATATATTTTGATAAGTATTTTATAAACTAGATTCTTTTTCATATTTATAAATGAGTGGCTGATGAGCTGATGGTATAAGTATCAGGTTTTATAGATTCATATTCCTGAGCGTTTAATATACCCATAACATTAAAACGAATGACTTCATGAAGTATAAAACCTCCTATAATTATTTATTATCATTAATTATAAACTTAAACTTGTAAGTTTCTTGAGTTACTTTACCACTATAATTATTAGTTAAAGTTTGTGTGAAAGTATATTCTTTATCTAGTTGGATAGAGTAGCCTGAAGAATTATGCAGCCCAGCAGCATCTTCTGAACGATTATTTTTTATTGACTTACGGTCTATAAATTTATTAGTACTTGTGAAGTTTGTAATATCACCAGTTATTTTTTGAGTGAAAGTTGCATTTTGTGTTTCTTCATCTAAATATTTTTCTAAAGATTTACTATAAACATTTTTATAAAGCACTCCAATACCTTTGATAGTAATAGTATTGCTATTTACTGAATAATTCCATTTTTCACTTGCTTCTTCAGAAGTTAACTCAATGATGTTTAAGTCTTTATTTTTTAAATAGACAGAGTTCTCACCACTAATTGGAGTACCTTTGTCATGTAAATAATTAGAAACATATCCTCTAGTGATGGTTAATTCATTTCCAATGTGATTTTTTCCATCGTAATTATCTAAACTATTTACAGATTGTTCTAAACCATCTGTAAATATTCCTGACAGACTAGGTTTTAAATTATCCATAAAAAGTAAATAACTTATAAATATAAAAATACCGAATATTATAATTGCAACGACTATGAATAGTCCTTGACTTGTTCCATTTGTCATTGATAAAAATTCCTCCTTTTTGTTTTTTAATACATATGTTATTATAGCATATAATGGAGTTGATATAAATTTTTTAATACGTTATAAATGTTGATACATAAGTTCTTATGTGTTTTTTCGTTTAAAAAAATAAGAAATAATAGAAAAGTAAAGTGATGATTTATTTACTAGACAATTGTTATTTTTTATGTGATAATAAAACTACCTTGACGAGAACCATTTGAATCGCCTCTATGGTTTTAAATGTTTTTTCATTTACCCTGTCTATTTCCCACTAGTCAGGGTATTTTTGTATTTAAAAATAAATTATTAAACTAAGGAAAAGAAAGGAGGAAACCTCGAATGAAAAATAAAACGATTGGCTATATTCGCACTAGCAAAAATACGCAGGACTTAGGACTAGAAGTGCAGAGAAAGGCATTGGAAAAGTTTGAACCTGATGAATTATTTTCTGAGCAGATTAGTGGAAGAAAGGAACATCGAACAGAACTTGACAAAGCATTGAAACGTTTAGAAAAAGGAGATACCTTACTAATTTATAATTTAGCTCGGTTAAGCAGGTCATCTAGGCAATTGGTAAATCTTATGTCTGAACTGAATGAGAAAGAGATATATCTGAAAAGTATTCAAGAATCCATTGATACCAGAACAGCGAGCGGACGACTATTCTTCACCGTTTTAGCAGGTATAGCAGAATTTGAAGCAGAAAGTATTAGTTTACGAACAAAAGAAGCGTTAGCTAACTCGGATAAACAGTTGGGTAGACCACCGATTAAGAAAAATAAACGCAAAAGAATTATTGTTTTGTATCAAGAAAATCAGCTATCTTTGAAAGAAATTGCAGTAAAATGTGGAGTATCCGAAAAAACTGTTTATAACATTGCTAAAAAAGCAGGCTTGTCCAGAAAATGAGACTTGTCATTTCAATGGACAAACGATAGAATTTAGTAGTATAAGTTGGTAATTAACCGGCAATAAATCAACGTTTTTTACCGATACCAAATTAAAAAAATAATTTACATAAAAAAGACGATTGTATCAACATTTCAGAAGTTGATTCAGTGGTCTTATTTTTGTGCAGAAAAAACGTTGATTTATTGCATCGAATGAGAGTGAGAAAGGATTGGTTTTGTGGGACTAAGTAAACGTGCAAAGATTGGTATAGGAATAATAGGAGCAATTCTAATTTCTAGTTGGGGAGTTTACACCTATGTTCAGAAACAAAAAGAGTTGAAAAGAGAGCTAACAATTGAAGAAACAAAAGATTTAAGACCGTTTTCTGCAGTAGGTAAAACTTATTCAGATGAAGATGGTCAATTAGTGATGACATTTAAGTTCAACAAAGAGTATATTGATGATAATAAACGACAAAAAATGGAGTATTATCTCTATAATTCTCAAAATGATGAGTTGACTAAACTAGCATTAGATTCAAAAGATAAAGTTCAATATACTGTTGATTTAAAAGAAGCTGTTCGACCAGAAATCATGAAGTTCGTTAATACAGGAGATGGTCAATATTCCTATAACCCCTATAGATTTCAAGAATTGTTAGCTGATAAGTTTGAAGATGAAAATTATTATTGGATAGCAATTCCTAAAAATTATATGAAAAAACATGATATTGATAATTATGAAAAGTTTGCAAAGGAAAAGTGTTTCTTTTCACGCGATTTTACTTCTGAATTGGATTATACAGGTTATAATGAAAAATCAGTTAAAGGTGGGTATTCAACCATCAGTGAATATGTTTCAAGCTTAATCACGAATGAATTATCACCAAAAGATTTTACCTATTTAGTAACAAAAGTGAGAGGAAATGTTCCAAGAAAAGTAGAAATTTTAAATGCAACACCTTTTGAAGGTCAATATTCTGAAAAGTTAAAAAAAGGATATTTTGCTAGAGGCAATTATGATTTCAGAAGAACAGGGTATGTAGTTCCAGAAGATTTTGGCTTACCAACATACAGTCCAATGAGCTTATATATGCGAACATATAGCGTTTCTGAGAATGAAAAGGAAGCTTTAGGAGAAGATATATCAGAATGGAATCAACAAATTATTGATGACAAAGAAAAGTATGAAAAAGAATCTGATTTGATATTCTTTGATAAAAAGATTAAAAAGTTAGGAAAAATTGAAAATGCTCTATTTACTTTTCGTATAAATGATACCTTAGGTCAATGGTTGGAAATCACAACAGATGATGCGGATGAATAATTTAGATAAGAAGAAATATGTGCAAAATAAAGTAAAGCGAACGTTTATGAGAGCCAATGTAACCATTCCTAAGATTGTTTTAAATAAATTGGCAAATGAATTATATAGTCAATTTGAAAAACTATCTGATAAGCAGCAGGAAAAATTGATATTTTCCGAGGATTTAGTGATTAAATTGTGGAATATGCACATGAATAAAATGAATACAGAATTATTAGAAGAGATATGAATAAATTCATATCTCTTTTTTTATTCAAAAATTATCTCAAAATTATCATCAAAAACCACTTAAAAAATAACCCTTAAAAAAGCCTTATTTATCAAGGGTTTTATACTTGTTGACAAAATTAATAGATTGCTGTTACATCAACGTTTTAAAGCACTATTTTTCAAAAAACACCTCTCAGACTTCAATAAAATTTTTTTGTGGGGAATTATCCACTTCTTGTTCAATTTAAGGTGTTTTTTGTATATAGAAATGAGAATAAGCAACTAAAATGTTGATAAATCAAAGACTTTACTTCAGTTCTAGATGATGGTAAGGTCATGTTGTATTGGAAAGCTTTCAGGACAAAAAAAATAGATAAAGTAAAACTTGAAGAAAATTGAGTGATACTGAGAAAGTAGCTTGCAATTTTATATGAAGATTAATAGAAGATAATGAAGGTAAGTGAGATTGCTTTTAGAAAGGAGGATGAAATACATGGTTCAGAAAAAATACATTGAATACTTTAAACAACATAAAGTAGATTTGGTTTATCGAACATCTTTACTTGAAGGGAAAATTGCTACTCGATTTCAAACTGCTGAGTTATTAAGTAATGGTAAAGTGAGTAGTCTGGTTGGTAAAGATAAAATTATTCTACTTAATATTTATGCTTCTTGGAAAATGATATTAGCAAAAGAAGCGGGAAAACCCACTATTGATTTTTACTCAGATATCAATGAATCATTGACGGATAGAACTTTTTATAATCCTATGGAAGAAGGACAGATTAGAATAAAAACAATAACTATCAGTGGTTCATCTTACATTCCCCCTGTTAGAAGTTATTCTGAATCAGTGGCAGAATTGAATCATCTGTTTAATCAAGTGAAACTGAGTGTAGATTCTATTTTGTATATGTATCTTATTTTAATGAAGCAACAATATTTCAACGATGGCAACAAACGTTCAGCGTATTTGCTAACAAACCATTTATTAATGAATAGTAATTTAGGTGTGTTGTATTTACCAAGTGATAATGGAAAAAAATGGTATGAATATCTGAAGAGCTGGTATGAAAAAGGAGAATATCAATCATTCATTTCCTATTTGAAAAAATATTTTCTAAAGAAGGTGTAATTATGGAAGTGATATCAGATGACCAGTTATTAAGTAACAGTGTTTCTTTACCTATTCTAGCAAAGCAATTACTTCCTTCTTATCCTGAAGAAATTATACAAGCAGAAATTGAAGGAACACTTAGAGACTATGACTTTGGTAGTTTTGATAATTTAGAAACATTTGACAAAATGATGCGTGTGTTGATACGGTGTTTTGGCATTGATAATAGTGATGTAGAAGAAAACTTAAAATTAACTGTTCATAGAATAGCTAGGTTTTTCAATAAAAGTGAAGAAGAAGTGAAAAAGGACATACTATCTAACGAACCACCAAAAGAAAAAAGTGATTATATGTATATTATTGAAAATATGCGATTAAGAATCCGTTCAAAAGGTGTATTATTATCTAAGGACAAATTATTAGATTATAGCCAAAAAGATTTATACATGAGAAAAAATATCAATAAAAATAAAAAATGGTTGGAACTAAAATTGTAAAATAGCTTATTGAAGAAAATATTGGAAGGTGAGTGAGATGCTCGTTCCAATATTTTTTTATTTTGATAAAATATATCTCAAAATTATCATCAGAAACCACTTAAAAAATGACCCTTAAAAAAGCCTTATTTATCAAGGGTTTTATACTTGTTGACAGAAATACAAGATTACTGTAATATCAATGATTTTTCAATGGATTTTTGAAAATATGCCTCTCAGACATCACGAAAAAAATTTTATGGGGAATTATCCACTACATGTTCAATTTAAGGTGTTTTTTAGTTTGGGTTTAAGATAGAAAATAGAATAAGCTTTGATATATCAATGATTTTAATAGTTTTGATATATCTAAGAACGGAATAAAAAAATAAGAGTATTCTTTTTATAAAAATACACTGGTTATATTTTTGCTAAAAGGAGATGAGACTCATTCTTGACTTCAGTTGATAATTGATGATATAGTCCGGACCTAAATTGATTAATAAAATAATTTCTGGAGGATAAATTGAATGAATTCAAAAAAAATAACAGAAGAGGAATTGACGGAGAAACAAGAAAAGGTAAAGACTTGGCTACATATATTGGACAAAATCTATGGGGTAAAAATGACTGTTTTTTCTAAATCCATAGGTGTTCACAATCAAAACCTACATAATTTTAGGAAGGGAAAGCGTGGATTGACATAAGAAAAAACGATATTATTAGAGAAAGTGATTGTGATGAAATATGGGAGACTTCTAATGCTGGAGGATAGTGAATATGAAGTGTTATCTAAGTAATATTACTAATAAAGAAAAGCCCAATCCAATTACCATTCGTAAAATATCTAACACTATTATGAACACGTTAGTAGAGATTTCTATTCAGGATTTTGCAGAAGAACTAACTTTGAATGGTAAAACCGTTGTTTTAGCTGAATTAAAAGAGCCTAAGTTGTCTAAGTATACAGAGATTATTGGTCAAGAATTAATAATGCTTGATTTTGATAATAAAGATGAAAATAATTTGTATACGATTGAGGATTTTGAGCAAGATTCGTTGATGCAAGAATATGCTTGTTTTATATATAAAACATTTAGTGATAAAAATTCTAACGTAGATAAATTTCGTGTGGTTTTTCGATTAGATAGAGTGGTTACTTCTAATAAAGAAATTGAACAAATATATCAAGAATTATTTAAATTATATCCTCAAGCAGACACTAGTATTGGGCAAACGAGTAGATTATTTTTCGGAAGCAACTCTGGATATGAAGTGATTGATTGGGATAATCGGTTAGATGTTTCTGAGCTGTTGAGAAACATAAATGTTGAAAATTCTCTGGTAATAGAAGATTCAAACAATGAAATAGTGCATGATTCAATACCAAATTATGAACTATTAAAATTAGGAAAATTTGATATTATTGCAGAAAAACTAGGAAATAATTTTTCTGGTGAATTTTCTGACCCTATTGTTGCAGGGAACTTTTTTAAAACTATAGATATGGTAGAAATATTGGAACTTCCAGATACGAATCCATTTTTAGATATTTTCCATGAGGAAATAAACCCAAGTGCAAGTGTCTATCTAAATGAAGAATACGATATTTATTTATATAAGTGCTTCAGTGAACAATCTCCTTTCCAAGGAGATATTATAAGAGTTATAAGGAAGTTGCTCAATATTAAATCCTATACAAAAGTTATTGAAGTTCTGATAACGATTACAAATAGTGAAATAAATTGGAAGAGTGAAATTGGAGAAGCAAGATATAATGCAATGGAACTACAAAAAGCATTAAAACGTAATACTTTAAGGTTAAACTATCCTGATTTAAATAAATATTTGTATAATTACAGACAAGAAATAGATTTACTTTTAGACTTAATTTTTGATTATACGTATATGGATAAAGAGACTGGGGAAGTGAAATATATGAATTTCATTTCTTTAAAAACGTATGCTAAGTTAGTAAAAGAAAATTTGGGATATAAAATATCCGAAGGGAAAATGTGGAATATTTTAAATGTAGTGACCGTCACAGAACTGATTCGTAAGGCAGAGTCAAAATCCATACCTTTAGACCTGAAGGAAAAGTTGATTTTAAATCAACAAGAGAATTCTGGGCAAATAAGAACAAGTAATGTATATTATCCAGTGGTAAATATTGAAAACTCTCAAATATTAGCTAAGGAAATGGTGAAAAATAATGTTACGATTTCAGGATTAGGTTATAACTTGGTTTATAGATTATTTGGAGAGGAAAAAGCAAACCAAGACTTTCCACAAGCATATAAACCACTGGAAGACAGAGGTTTAGTGAGCATGAGTAAAAGAGATAGAAATTTAACTAAGGCTAGTGTGGCATTAGAGAAATCAGCTGTAAAAATTCTTATGACTCAGATTGAAGAACAAGGATATATGTATGAATCAGATTTAATATCTAAACTTGCTAGAGTGAGGAAAACAAAGAAGAGCATCACTCAAAATAACTTTCAGAAAATTAGAGCTGATATTTATAATAATTATGGAATTAAAAGAGAACGATTGACGAAGGAATTATATTATGAATTGGGTATAGAAGAGAAATATTCATCTAAAGTTGTTCTTTATAAATAGTAAGCTATTAAACAGGTAGAATTATATACCTGTTTTTTTCTATGTTTTGTATAGCTATTATCAGACATATCTTAATTGTAAATAGGTTATAGTGTAAATAATAGTGTGAATATGTATAGAAAGTTCCCATAAATACTGTCTTTTTTTAGCTATTTCATTTTACAATAATATAATAATATATACTAATTCTATTAGTGTAAAACGAATTGGTTTAAAAAAGTCAATAAAATCAAGGGTTTTTCATAGGTATTTTCAAAGGATTTGTTCCATTTTTACATACTACTTCTATTAGTGTAAAACAAATTAGTTAAAAAAACCCAATAAATTCTAGGGAAATCTACTTGTTTTCACACTATTATTTACGCAAAAAACTATTTACATTTGATAATTGTGTGATTAAAATAGCTATAAAACGTTGGTATATAAGTATTTCTATTTTTTTGTGACAGCAAGATATAATCTTGCTTACTTAATAGAGAGATTTAGGAATAGTATTCTCTTGAATTTCGTCTAATTTTTTTCATTTTTAAAAAAAGAGGTTAATAAAAGTCAATAAAATCAATAGGTTTTTATCAGTTCAATTTATGACAATATATAAGTATATTCTATTCTATTGTCATAAATTGAACCTGAATATTTCCCTAGAAAAAAGGGCTGTTTTTAAAGGTGTTTTTCAAAAAAAATTGATTTTTTTATATAATATTCTATTGTCATAAAATGAACTTGAATATTCCCCTAGAAAAAAGCGACTTTTGAGCAACTTTATTTTCATTTTTTTGAATTTTTATTTTTAAGCATTGATAAGCAGGTGGTGAAACCACCTTATTAAACAGAGAATTATAGGTTTAGTCAAATAGCTAAAATTTGCTGCCTAGATTTAATATCTAAACTTGCTAGAGTGAGAAAAATAAAGAACAGAATTATTCAAAATAACTTTCAGAAAATTAGAGCTGATGTATACAATAAATATGGTTTGAATACGTGTAGACTGACTAAAGAATTGTATAATCAGTTAGAGATTAAGGAGAAGTATTCATCTAAGAATGTTATATATAAAATGAATTAGCATATTAGACAGGTAGTATTTCTATCTGTTTTTTTTATTAATAACCTATGATGATAAAGGATTATTTCTATCGTATTAAGAATATTATCTTTTTATATCAAATCAAAACTGCGTATTAGTCAGGAAGAATACGTATAGTTTTCCCTAGAAAATACTGGCATAATTGATAGAAATCATTATACACATCTATATAAGATATTCCCTCTAGATGTGTATAATGAGGAGGCTTATAAAAGCCAATAAAATCAATAGAAAACTACGTGTTTTTTCTAAAATCAATACGCACTTTTTATATTCCCTCTAGATGTGTATAATGGGAAGGTCAAAAAAAGTCAATAGATTCTAGGGTAATTTACCTGTTTTCACACATATCTTTACGCAAAAACTTATTTACACTTGATAATTGTGTGATAAAAATAGCTATAAAACGTTGATATATCAGTGTTTGTATTTTGAGTTCCAGCAAGATTGTATCTTGCTTATTTAATAGGGAGAATTAGGGATAATATTTTCTTGAATTTCATCTAATTTTTTTAATTTTTGAAAAAAGAGGTTAATAAAAGACAATAAAATCAATAGGTTTTTATCAATTCATTTTAGAGGTATATATTAGTATATTCTATTTTATACCCCTAAAATGAATCTCGATTTTCTCCTAGAAAAAGGGGATGTTTTTAAAGGTCTTTTTCAAAAAAATTCTATTTTTTTCTATAATATTATATACCGCTAAAACAAACTGCAATTTTTACCTAGAATAAAGCGACTTTTGAGCAACTTTATTTTCATTTTTTTGAATTTTTATTTTTAAGCATTGATAAGGCGGTGGTGTTACCACCGTATTAAACAGAGAATTATAGGTTTAGTAAAATAGCTAAAATTTGCTCTCTATATTTACAAATATAACAAAATGTTGATAATTCAGTATTGTTTTTTTATTTTTGGGAAACCACCAAGAAACATCTCTGTATCAATAATATAGCATTAATGATATATTTTATTCTCTTTTAACTATTCAAGGGTTTAAATAACGCATAGTGTGTTTTAAACAGCCTATTATTGTTTGTTAGAGCGTTTAAAATCATTTTCGATAAATTATACATAAAATTTTAAAACCGCTTAAAATGCTTTTTAAGCAGCATAGAATTGATTGTAAAGATTTAATGGTGTTTTAGGTGTGTAATTTGAATGACAGAATTTTAAAAAGGAGTTGACAAATGAATAAAGAAAATTTAGATTCTCTTAAAGACTTGAAGAAAAAATTATTAGGTAGTAATTATATTGATGAAGAAAAAAGTTTTATTAAAAATATATTAATGGCAAAGGAAAAAAAATATTATCAAGATATTAAAGGATTAGGGATAAATAAGGATTATTGCAGAGGTTATAGAGGACATATAGAAAATTATCGAGTAGTTGATGAAGTGTTTAAACATTTAACTGATGATAAACCAATTGAACATACTGATGTATTGCACTCTTTCTGGCATACATATAAAGTATTGATGCAATTAGAAAGACCAGATTTATTTAGACCTTCAGGTTCTTTAAAAAAGGGCAATGTTATACCTTTAGAAAAACCAGATAAAATGAATCTGCCTGAAATTGATAATCGTTTCCCACCACATACTTCCGATAAATATTTAGTTATTCACAAAAAATATATTGAATATTACCAGCTTTGTTTTCCAGAGTATCTACCAAATGAAGTTCCTGAAAAATATACATGGGTAGATTTTCTATTATATAACCATGATAAATTTAGTGAAGTGTATGACAAGCATCCTAAACTGTTATCATTTGCAAGATTAACTCATAGTATAGGGAATATTATTGTTGTTCCTAAAGGGTTTAATAGTGGTCGAGGAGCAAATGACTATGGGGATTTTGCATTAAAAAGTTTAAAGACCTTTTTGGATTCTTTTAATGCTTGGGAAGATTATGTAACGAGATTTCATTTAGAGCCTTTCATAGAAGGGGATTTCCCAATTTCGCTATGGAATGGTCACTTAGACGATAAAGCATGTTCACTGCCTAAAAATAAAATAGAAATTGATGATTTTCTAGAAAATGTAACGAGTTCTATTGAAGAAAGAGAAAAAATCCTATTAAAAATAGTAAGAGATAATTTATTAGAAATAGAAAAATAAGAAATGATAGATTTTTAAATGAAAATAATTACAAAAGGTTGGTATAACAGTGTTTTATAGTCATTCCAACTTTTATCTAATCTAAAAAACACCTCCCAGATAAAAATAAGTGGTTAATTACCCACATTTTTTTCTTCAATGAATCTGAGAGGTGTTTTTTTTAAAATACATTGAAAAATCGTTGATATTACAGTAATCTTGTGTTTTTGTCAACAAGTATAAAACCCTTGATAAATAAGGGTTTTTTAAGGGTCATTTTTTAAGTGGATTTTTACAAAAATTTTGAGATAAAAAAGAATCATAATTTTGAATAGTCAATTTAGATTAATTTCTTTAATTCGATTTCAACAATTTCAGTGCTGATAAAATATTCTGGTGTTTGGCTACGATAAGGAGTATTTGCTAAGAATTTCATAATAGTTGGTTGTAGATTCGTTTGGAAATCAATTTCTTCAGTAAAGAATTGACAGTGTTGAATCATATTATTGTTGATACTGATAATTGAACGATTATAATTTGAAGAAATTTCTAATCTACCAGCTTTTAGAAAATACTTTTTAATTTGAACAGGTGGTATATTACTATAACTAAATACTTCTTCAATTCCTGATTTAATCATATCGTTTAAATCTTTTTTATTTTTAGCATTAATATCAGCTAATACAATAGGCGAAAAGGATTTGTCATTCACTAGCACCAAAATCTTTTTTCGGTTAAAAGTAAAGTAGTTTGCGTGCCAAGAATAAAAAGAACGTTCTAAATTAGGCGATTCATTTTGTGATTTTGGAAAAACTGAGAATAGAGGCAATGCTTTTTTAGTGGGTATGAGATTCATAATGTCCTCCAAGTGATTTTCTTTTATTATATCAGATGAATTTCTGTTAGGAATTAATTAATACATGTTTGTTTTAAAGCAATAAAATACCCTTTACTTTTTTATTAAATATAACAAATAATTAGATTTATATAAATAAGTAAAGTTAGATGTGAAGTGTTGATACGACAGTTAAAATTGCAATTTAAAAATGATGATGATACTATATAAATATAATATGAATATTCATTATTCTTGTATAAAATTTTATATTAAAGGAGGTCATTTTTCATGACAGATGGAGCTTCACAAGGACTTTTTGTAATCGTAGCGGTGGTAATTTTTGGTATTTTCGTATTAATCGCATATATTTTATTCCGTGAGACATTACAACCTAAATTAGCAGGTATTTTCAAGAATGCCACAGATACAGCAGAAGCAAGCTTGAATTATAAATCTACACCTGCAGGTTAAAAAATGTTCTACAAATTTGCAATGTAAGAAATAGGATGTTATCTTATTTATAGAGATGCGAAACAAAAAAAGTCATATTTAAATTAAGAGAACAGTCTAGTCCACTGTTCTCTTTCCTTTTGGGCAAGTAGATTTATTCTACTTGCCTTTTTTGTATAGTATTGAATAAGAGATATTGTTTTTTATTGACTATAGTAACTTTGGATGATAATCTTCAGGACCATTAAGACGAATGGAGGCTATTATTATGGATGAATGCGTAACTGTTATTACAAGTAATCTAAGCTATAAACAAGCTATTTTCTCTTTGTTAGTATTAGATTCATTGTCTAATGATTGTGTGGGGAATCAGGTATATCGAAATACTGTGCAGAATATTATTCATCAAACAATAAATAGTTCAGAAATGGAATTGACTATTATTGAAAGTTTTCCAGAAATTGAAGGAAGTCTGTATTGAAGTTTATAAAAATTGAAGAAATTGAAAACTAGTCTGCTTTAGACTAGTTTTTTTATATCCCAAATTAAGTTGAAAGCTGTTATACTTAAAATGAATATTTTACGAAGGAGTTATGTGGGATGGCAAATTCACGTCGACAACATTTAACAAAAGCCAAAAAAAGCAAGAATGATGAGTTTTATACTCAATGGTCAGATATAGAGAAAGAGATAAATGCCTATATAGAATATAATCCAAATGTTTTTTTAGGAAAAACAATTCTCTTACCAGCAGATGACCCATTCGAGAGTAATTTTTTTAAGTTTTTTGCTACAAAATTCAATGAATTTGGAATTAAAAAATTAATTTCAACGTCATATGCACCAAGCCCAATTGTTAATACTCAACTTACATTACTACCCGAATTAGTACCTGAAAAAGAAATTGATAGTAGACGAAATAAATATATCAAAGAAGCTTATAAGATAGAACTAACAGAAGTAATAGATGAAGATGGTATTGGTGCAGTAAATATTAATGACGTAATTACTAGATTGAAAAAAGAAAAAGAAAAAATTGATTCTGGCGGAAAAAGCAGTATTTTATCTTATTTAGAAGGTGACAAAAATCCTGATAATATTGAAAGATTTTCAGCAGGAGATTTCCGAAGTCAAGAAGTATCGAAACTTAGAGAGGAAGCAGATATTATTATTACAAATCCACCGTTCTCTTTGTTTCGAGAATTTCTTAATTGGATTAACCCTTTGGAGAAACAATTTTTGATTATTGGAAATATGAATGCTATTACCTACAAAGAAGTATTTCCATTGATAAAGGATAATAAAATTTGGCTAGGAACAGGAATGGGAAGATGGATTTCAGGCTTTATTGTACCGGATAATTATGGACTATACGGTTCAGAAGCTAGAATAGAAAAGGGGCAGAGGATTGTAGCGACAAATAATGCACTATGGTTAACTAATTTAGACCATGGAAAACGTCATCAAGTTCTTTCATTAATGACTATGGAAGATAATATTAAGTTTAGTAAACATAAAAGTATTAAAGGGAAAAGCTACGACTATTATGACAATTTAGATGGTATCGAAGTACCATTTACAGATGCGATACCTAAAGATTATAACGGAGTAATGGGAGTTCCTATTTCATTTTTAGATAAATATAATCCTGAACAATTTGAAATAATAGGTCTTGGAAATAGTAGAGAAAATTTTACTCCTAACAAGGATTATATAAATCCCAAAAAAGTAATGAAAAAAACAAGAGAAATAGTAAATGGTGGAGCAATCAATCAAGTTTTGGCAATAAGGAAAACTATCGAACCTGATATTAATACTACTTACTACTGTGCTGATAATGCAGATTATTTGATAGCACCATATGCTAGAGTTTTAATTAAGAAAAGGATAGGTGGCAATAAATGAGAACGGAGTTGAAAACATATACAGTCGATGAAATTGTCAGAGGGTTTATATATAATGATTTTGAAGGAAAGGGTCTTTTTGGATTATCTGGAAAGTTAATCATCCAACCTGAATATCAACGGAACTATATATATGCTGATGGAAAGAGAGATGTGGCGTGTATTGAATCTATTCTTAAAGGTTATCCCTTAGGACTAATCTACTTCAATAAAATCTCAGATGATTCGTTTGAGATTTTAGATGGGCAACAAAGAATTACCTCCATAGGACGTTTTGTCACTGGGAAATTTGCTGTATTGGACTTTAATGGAAACAGAAATTATTTTTCTGGACTTAGTATTGACCAACAGGAGAAGATATTAAATTATGAACTTTTAGTCTATGAGTGTGAAGGAAGCGAAAGCGAAATAAAGGAATGGTTTAAAACGATTAATATTTCAGGAGTACCGCTTAATGAACAAGAACTGAGAAATGCAATTTATTCTGGCCCTTTTGTATCAGAAGCGAAAAAGGAATTTTCAAATTCAGGAAATGCAAATCAACAAAAATGGCAAAGTTATATTAAGGGAGTTGTTAATAGGCAAGAGATTTTACAAGAAGCTTTAAATTGGGTAAGTAAAGGTGAAATTGATAATTATATGTCAAAGCATCGAAATGATACGAATATTAATGAATTAAAAACATATTTTAATACAGTTATAGATTGGGTATCTAGTGTTTTTACTAGCGTTGAATCTGAAATGCGTGGTTTGGAATGGGGAAGATTGTATGAAACATATCATAATAATTCTTATAATCCAACTGAAGTAGAAAATAAAATTTCAAAATTATATGAAGATAGTGACATAACTAAGAAAAGTGGTATGTTCGAGTATATACTAAGTGGTGAAAAACCAGAATTTATTAAGCTGCTATCTATTCGGGCATTCTCAGAAACAGATAAAAAGTCTAAATATAGAGAACAAACTAATGAAGCGGAAAAAAATAATAGTTCCAACTGTCCTATTTGTAAAACTGATTTACAATACGAACATACTACACATATTTGGAAATACAAAGAGATGGCAGGAGACCATATAATACCATGGAGTAAAGGTGGGAAAACTGAACGAAACAATCTACAAATGCTATGTAAGCATCACAATAGCTTGAAATCAAATTACTAGCAATTAATGTAAAAGTCAATTAAGTTATAATTTGTGTTGATTTAATAAATACATCACGTTTAGTTCCGAATATATTACAAAATAAGTTTAAATATGTTTAAACCAAATATTTTTTGTGGTTATGATTAAGAACATTTTCATTGTAAAAAGTGTTTGAATAATCATTTTTAAATGAAAGCCTTTAGTTAGGCTTTTTATTATATTGAAATACAAATTGTGAATCTTACAACATGCTTATTATTAAAATTGGGGTGTGACAATGAGTTATATTGAAAAAATGATAATCCACGGCTTTAAAAGATTTAAAGATTTTGAAATTATATTTAATAAAGATATGAATGTTTTGGTTGGTGAGAATGAAGCAGGCAAAAGCACAATTTTAGAAGCAATAGATTTAGCTTTAAACCAAAAAATATATGGGTTGATAGATGGAAATAATGAGCAATTATTTAACGCAGATAATATTAAACGATTCAAGAACAAACCTGAATTTTCTCACCTACCTGAAATTCTAATAGAAGTATATTTAAATATGGATTCAGAGCTTCCAATAAGTAAACAACACTTTATGGGATTGGATTATACGAATGGGAAAGTATTGAAGGAAGAAAAAACAGGTTTAAAATTTTGGTATCATTTTGATAGTGATTTTGAACAAGATTTTTACAAACTAAATTTTTCTGAAAATCCCAATATACCTATAGAATTCTATAAATTTGAATGGCTTACATTTCAAGGTGGGAGCTATAAAAGATTGAAAAATCCAATAAAATCTCTTTTCATTGATAATTCATCTGTAAAGAATGATTTGTATGGTTCTTATACTAAACAAGTTTTTGAGAATAAGATACCAAATGATATCCGAAGAAAATTGTCTATGAAGCTAAAAACACATATTGCTGACTTCTTAGATTCAGAAGAAGAATCACTAAAAATAGGTGAACAAACTATCTCTATTGACGAGAAGAAATCTGGTATTACTAAAATAATTGATATCCGAGAAAACAATATATCAATACAACATATGGGAAAAGGCAGAGAAAATTTTATTAAGACTGAGGTTGCATTGCAAATAGATTCAAGCCTTATTCTAGTTGAAGAACCAGAAAACCATTTGAGCCATTCGATGACAAAAAAATTAATTGAAAAAATAAAAGTAGAGTCAGATAATTCCCAAATAATTATTACTACTCATAATCCTTTAATAACATCTAGACTAAACATTCAAAAGACTATATGGATAACTCCAAATGAAAAAGCTGTAAAATTAAATGATGTAGATAAAAAAGTAGCTAAATTCTTTGAAAAATCAGATAATTCTAACCTACTAGAGTTCATCTTATCTCAGAAAGTAATTCTAGTAGAAGGTGCAACGGAATATATTTACATTCCTAACTTTTATCACACTGTTTGTGGAAAAGGCATAGATGAATCTGGTGTGCATATAATATCGATGTCAGGAATTACTTACAAAAACTATGTTGAAATTGCAAAAAAAATTCAAAAACCACTTTTAGTTATTACGGATAATGATGGAGATGCTGAGAGAATAACGACTATCGATGCATTGAATAATTGTTTAAATGAAAATGGATGCAATATATTAATAAAGTGTGATGAGAAAATAGAGAATTCAACTTTTGAAAGAGTTCTATTTAATGAAAATATCAAAATATTAGCTGATTATAAAAAAAATTCAAATGTATCTACTATTTATAAAGAAGAAGATGTAGAAAGCAAAGCATTAGCATATATGTTGAAAAATAAAGCCGATTCTGCTATTGAGATAACAACAAATTCTGAATATATTGATAACTTAAAAGTTCCAATGTATATAAGTGAGGGGTTAAAATGGCTAAATCAGGTAAAATAATTCTTGCAAGAGCAGGTTCGGGAAAAACGTATCATATTGCTAATGCATTTGATGAGAAAAAATCAGTTTTATTTATTACTTTTACCAATCAAAACGTGGCGAATATAAAAAAAGAAATTATGCAGAGATTTAATAATAGCATTCCCAACAATGTTGAAGTAATCACATATAGTAGCTTCTTATATTCATGGATTATTAGACCTTTAGAGGCAGTTCTACCATTTGAAAATATCAAAAGTAGAGGTGTAGATATTTTTAAAGAACCAGTTCCTCGTACTAATCCACCGAGAAAGGGATACATTACTGATGACAAGATAGGACACTATTTGAATCCTGATAATAATAGATACTATTCTGGTCGAATGTCGAAGTTGATAATAAAAAATAAAAAGATACTAAAACCTTTGATTGAAGAAAGATTATCATTGCTTGTTGATACAATATATATTGACGAGTTTCAAGATTTTAAAGGGGAAGATTTTGATTTATTAATGTTATTGATGAAATCAAAAAAAGTTTATACAGTTGCTGTAGGAGATTTTTATCAACACTCTGTTGCTATGACATCTTCTAAAAGTGGTAAACCTTATAAAAAACAAAAAATATTTCTTACTGAAGAAGAGTTTTGTTTGTCACTACCTAAATCTTTAGAAGTTGATAAGGAAGCCTTAAAGAAAAGCCGAAGAGTTCCAAGCAGTATTTGTTCAATTATTGAAAAGAAGTTAGGTATAGACATACTATCTTGTAATGAGAAAAAAGGAAGTTTTAAATATATTATTGATATTGATGAATTAGAACAACTTTTAATTGATGAAGGATGCGTGAAATTAGTTTATCGAAAAGCTTCAGCTTTTCCATATCAACCTGCTATTAATTGGAGTTATTGTAAAGGAGATACTTATTCAAAAGTTTTAGTAATATTAACAGAACCATATAAAAAATTTAGTGAGGAAAATTATATAATTTCTAAGAATACTAGTCAAGCTGAAGCAAATAAATTATATGTAGCTTTAACTCGAAGTAATAATGAGCTATATATATGTACCAAAAGTCTTTTTGACTTATTCAATAAACAAAGAATTGAAAAAGGAGAATGATATGGACATTAAGAAATCTCTGTTAAATTTTATTACAGATGGAGTAGTTACTTGTAAACAGCTTGCCGATTTTTATGATACTTATCACGAAAATAAAGAATTTAAGGATGCAGTTGATTTTCTAAGTGGAAGTATTGTAATAGATATGGGGCAATTAAAGGACGAATTGTATGCTTCTGAAGATTCACATGCATTAGGTGCTGTGGAATATATGCAAAAACATTACCCTTCAGCAATCCTATTGATAGATTTAATCCCTAAGGATAAGAGAAAGTTCATCCATTAAAATAAAATTTATCAATTTTAAATCTGTATGTTTGTTACAAAAAATGAAAAATTAAAGCTGATTTTGAGCTGTATTTAAGGACATATTTCTGGAATTATTTGAGATTATGAATTGTTTGTTTTTTTGAGAAAATTTAATTGGACTACAGACAAGATGCGTAAAAAAATCCTCATTGAGTATGTAGTCCAAGCCATTTAAAGGGACAATTCAACTATTTTTTGAGGTATAATGAATCCGCAGAAGTTAATAAAAAGAACAGAATTTTGGTTTCTAAGATGCACTGGAATCGAGGAGATGCTATCGCTTTAACGCAGGAAAAAGCGATAGAAATGCTGATATAACAGCACTTGACCTTGACCACCATGGGTTGTCCGTTAGCGGATATTTTGACTGACAACATCCAATCAGCATTAGCTGAGATTCCAGAAGTAACCAATGTTGAAGTGAAACTCGTTTGGTATCCAGCATGGACGACCGATAAGATGAGCCGTTATGCACGGATTGCACTTGGTATCAGATAGAGATCATTGATCAATAATGCAAAATAGAAAAAGCTTAGTGAGTAAAAACTCACTAAGCTTTTTTGCTTGATAGAGGAGAAAGAAGCTGAATTTAAAGCTTTCTTGAAGGTTCTTTTTATAAAAAAACTCAAATTTTCATTGTAATTTGTATTTTATTTCACTATACTTAGTTCGAATAAATAGGAATTTTGGAGGTGAGGGAATGTTTATTAGAAGTCGTCGTTGATTTGGGCTATCACGAATTCTTAGAGTTTCTAAGCAAAAAATCACGAAAAGCATTCCTTCACCTATTTTAACTGGTTTTTAAGTATTTGATTAAAGATCAGTTTTTGGAGAAGGCATACCCGATAAGGTATGTTTTTTTGTTGTGGCTAGAAATTCACGTGAACAACTGATCATAGGTGCTTTGTTAGCACTGAGAAAGAAGATGAGGAAAAAACGAATGAAAAAACAAAATTTAAGTAAAAAAGGTATGTTGTTAGGGATCATTTTAGTTTTACTTGTGTTGTATCTGTTTGTTCCTTCAGTACACGAGGGAACTCACACGATTATAAAGATGTTTGCTAGTGGAGATTTTGAAATAATACGCCGATTTGTTGCGTCTTACGGTGCATACGCTGCTTTAGTATCCTTTTTCTTGATGATTTTTCAATCAGTTGCAGCACCGCTGCCAGCATTTTTAATCACATTTGCTAATGCGAATTTATTTGGTTGGTGGCAAGGCGCAATTTTATCTTGGGTCAGTGCGATGGCAGGAGCAGTATTATGTTTTTTTATTGCGCGAATCTTAGGACGGGATGTAGTTGAAAAATTAACAAGTAAGACTGGTTTACAACAAATCGATGATTTTTTTGAAAAGTATGGTCGATTGAGTATCTTGATTGCACGACTATTGCCGTTTATGTCTTTTGATATTGTCAGTTATGCGGCTGGTTTAACATCGATGTCATTTGGCAGCTTCTTAGTAGCAACTGGGTTGGGTCAGTTACCGGCAACGATCATTTACTCTTATGTTGGCGGCATGCTGACAGGAGGCGCTCAGATGGTGGTAACGGCACTGTTGGTGTTATTTGCTTTATCAGCATTAATCGTTTTGCTTCGAAAATTATACAAAGAACGATCTAAAAAGATCACACATCATTAAAAAAGGGGATAGTAACGATGAAAAAAATTAGTTTATTAATTACTCTAGCAGCAGTGGCACTGGTTGGATTAAGTGCATGTGGGAGCGGCGAAAAGTCTGCTAGTTCAGATTCTTCAGGAAAAGATCAAAAAGAATTAGTGGTAAATAAGGATAAAAAAGAAATCATGTTTGATGCAACGGTCAACGGGACATATTTTAGCGAACCTACTCGGCACCTGGTTGTGTATGAAGGAGGCGCTAACGGTGAAAAATCCATTTTGCGCGGTCAAATGGATGAAAAGAAAGTATACCAAGCTCTCAAAGATATCGGGGCAGAATCTGGCGACAATCTAACCGCTAAGGATATGAAAGCTGATTATAAAGACGGCAAAAAAATTGACGGCGACAAAGTAACTGTTTTCTTGAAATGGAAAGGCCATGATGAAATTCCGGCAAGAGAGGCGGTTAAGTCGGATAAAGACTATACACCTGATTTTCGATTTGGCGGTAACTTAGCAAGTGCGAAGAAAAACAATACTGGTTGTGTTATCTGTTTAGATAGTTGTGCAACGGGGATTGTTAGTGACGCCGCTTGGCCAGTTGGAACGACAGAACAAAAGGTCAATAATTTTTATGGCAACAAAAAAGTCTTACCAAAAGATGGTACGACGGTCCAAGTCATCATTCGTTTAGCTCAATAAGCCTATGCTGAAAGGAGTAACGATTCTTTACAATAGTTTTTGGTGGGCGATGACATTGGCACTTATCTGTTTTAGCAACGAGTGGCTGCAAATGCGGATAAACACAGGTTGGATCTTTTTTGGGAGCTGGCTTTTACTAGTGCTGCTGTTAACTCGTTTTATGACACGTCACCTATATTTAATCAGTGGTCAGTTTGCTTTTTTTAATGCAGTAGGTTGTTTTGCTCTCAGCATATTCGTTATTGGCTGGCAACGCTTGTCTATTGTACCAGCATCATTGATTCGGGAAGGACTGCATCAAACAACTTTGCCTTTTTCGGTTATCAATCAGGTCTTGAGTATCTGGTTGGTAGTCGGCGGAGGATTGATTGCTGTGAGCAATTTTAGATCCAGGTCAACAGAATAACTTAAAAAAATATTATTAAACTCATTGATCGCCATTCTGGCGCGACCAATCGTTCCCAAAGAATGTGTTTCCTGACTAGAACTACTTGTCATAGAAGCACATTCTTTTTTTATCTCCAATTACAAAGGAAAGAATTAAAATAGAATATTTTTATAAATAATAATATTGCATACGAAATTACTATATGGATTTGAGTCAATATCTTGGACATATTTTAGTAGAGACTGCTAAGACATTTTCTCTGTTTCTAAATCTTCAAACTCCTGTGGAGTTAAGTAATGAATCGAACT
>NZ_BJDQ01000002.1 GCF_005405225.1 Enterococcus dongliensis | reverse complement strand
CGCTACCAAATCTGTTAGAAACAGCTAGTTGGTACGAACGCATGGGAGCTAAGACGATTTACAAAAACATTATTTAATATAAGGAGCTGATGTTTATGTGTTTCCACTGGAGCGTTGATGGAAAGTGTTGTTTATTCTGTGGAGCCTCTGTTCCGGAACAATCTCGAGCTAGAGCAAAAGAAGTTGTTGCTGGGACAATTAAAAGTGAATCATTTACCAGCGAGCCAACATCATTAAACGAATTAATGCTAGAAACTGCGATTGAATTTTTACACGACATTAATTCTGAAGAAATCGAAACTATTCAAATTAATTCAACAAAGCACGATGATAGATCAAGAAGTATCAAAATTGAGATTACCTATCCTCCTGAACTTACGGAGTTTGAGAAACAAGCAAAAGAAGTTTGGGATCGATTAAAAAGTAATATCGAATAGTAATAAGGAGCTGAACGTTATGGAAAACAGTAACCGTAGTAACGAAAATACATTTGTTGAGTTTTTTAAAGGACTTGACGAGAATTATCAGTTTTACCTTATCAATGAAATGAAGAAACCGCCAGACAGAAAGGAAGATTCAACCAAGGCAGTTAGTGCCGGAGTGGTTGGTGATCCAAAGTCTCGTTAGCCGTCGTTAAGGCTTTTTATTATGCCTTCTTACTGCTTGCAGGCGTTAAAGAGAAAGCTGTTCTCGATTGATTGGCGTAACTAATCAAATTTATCGGGTAGCGGCGTAACCGTGGAGGAATAATCATGAAAAAACGTTTATTAATGCCTATGCACTTACAATACTTTGCTGAACCAGAAGGTGGTACTCAAGAAACGACGTCGACTGAAACAACTGATACTGCCACAGACGAGGCAAAGAAAGAAGAAACTGGCAAAACATTTTCTCGTGACGATGTAGCTAAGATGATTGCTGCTGAAACTAAAAAGGCTCGTGCAAGTTGGGAACAAGAAGCTGAAGCAAAGAAAGAAGAAGCTAAGAAGCTCGCAAAAATGAATGCAGAAGAAAAACTGCAACATGAGTTGGAACAAAAAGAAGCTGAAATCGCTGAACTGAAACGTGGGCAGACTTTAAACGAAATGAAGTCAGAAGCTTCTAAAATGCTTTCTGGCGCAGGGTTGCCCCATGATGATGAATTGCTAGGCTTGATTGTTTCAGACGATGCAGAAGCTACCAAAAAGGCAGTTGCGGTTATTACGAACTTTGCATCACTGATCAAGAAAGAAAATGCACGACAGACTACACCAGGTGAAGGCGGACAGTTTTCTGCTGATAAGAACACAAAACAAACTGTGGCTGAATTAGCTGCTAAAAACAGAATCATTAAATAGGAGGATAACTATGAAAAAAGAACCATTGATGAAAATGAATCTTCAGACGTTTGCTCAGACGTGGAATCCCGACAACGTAACTGTCTATGAGACTAAAGAGGGCAAAATTCCTGATAAGTACAATACTTTGATTTTAAATGAGGTAATGGAAAACTCTAAAATCATGCAGTTGGCAAAATATGAAGAAATGAACGACAAAGAAAAGAAATTTGAATACTTCGCTGAAGGGCCTGGTGCTTACTGGGTTGGTGAAGGTGAAAAGATTCAAACTTCTAAACCAAAATGGTTACATGCGACAATGTATGCTAAAAAATTGGGCGTAATCATTCCTGTTTCTCGTGAATACTTAACTTATAAAATGTCTGATTTCTTCACTGCTATGCAACCAAAAATTGCCGAAGCTTTCTACAAAAAGTTCGATGCGGCCGCTTTACTCAACACTGATAACCCATTCCCACAGTCTTTAGAAGAATCTGTGGCTACAGCGGCTAACGTGGTTGAAGGGCCTTTGACGTATGACAATATTTTAGCGTTAGAAGATTTGTTAGGCGAAAACGAATTTGAGCCAAACGCATTTATCTCTAACCGAAAAAACCGCACAGAACTTCGCTCGGCAGCACAAACAGTTGGCAACAATGTTGAATTCATTTACGATCGCGCATCTAACACAATCGATGGCGTACCAGTCGCAGATTTAAAAGCTTTAGGTAAAGGCAATCTATACGCTGGGGACTTTAACTACATGTTTTACGGAATTCCTTATAACATTAACTTCAAGATTTCAGAAGAAGCACAACTTTCTACATTAACAAATGAAGACGGAACGCCAGTAAACTTGTTCGAACAAGAATTAGTAGCGTTACGTTGCACAATGGATGTAGGCTTTATGATCGTTAAAGACGAAGCGTTCGGAAAAATCCGCCCAAAAGCTTAGCGCCTGCTACCGGAATTGTTCCTAGCCAAAAGACATGGACTGGTAAAGTAGGCGATACTAAAACATTTACAATAACTACGGATCCGGCAGAAGCGTCAGATACATTGGCGGTAATTTCAGGAGCAACAGCGACTTCATCAGATAGCACTATTGTAACTGTTACTAAAAATGCATCAGGCGTCTTCGAAGGTAAAATCGTAAAAGAAGGAAACGCAACAGTTAACATTACTTCAGGAACGATGAAAGCCACGATTGCAGTGACTGGCCAAGCAGCTGGATAGAGGTGATTAAATGTTAATCAAAGATGACGTAAAGTTTCTTTTATCAGGCTCTGTTGATGACAAGTTGGAAATCATTGAACGACGCACTAAGGAGCGCTTAGTGTCGCTGCTAGGTGTAACTGAGATTCCTGATGGGTTTGAATATATTTTATACGAGGTAACTTTAAAACGGTTCAACAGGATTGGGCAAGAAGGTATGCAGTCATATTCTCAAGAAGGGCTATCGATGGCCTTTCCAGATTCTGATTTTTCTGAGTATCAAGGGACCATTGCTGAATTTAAAGATAAAGATAAAGGCTTACTTGGTCCGCGAAAAGGTAAGGTGAGATTCTTATGAGATATACAGATGAAATTACATTTGTTAAAGAATCTTCTGAGTCACACTATGATCCTGATCTTGGCGAGTGGGTTGATGGCGAAGCAAAACGAACTGGAACAGTTGCTAATGTGACCGACCTTGGCACAGATAGAAGTGTGGTGCTTTTTGGACGCATCGAACAAGGGGCTAAAGTCATTCGGACTCAGCCTCTTTTTGCTGTGCCAGTTTTTGACCAAATAAAAATCAGCGGAAAAACATATGAACCATTAACAACTCGCGAGCCGTCAGGACGGCATAGTTTGATTGTTCAGGAGGTGGCTGCAAAGTGAAGGCTCATCTTGATATAAAAGGAATTGATCAGTTGATGAGTCATCTTAGAGATGCAACTAAAATGGACGAAGTAAAAAAAGTTGTGAGGAGAAATGGTGCTGAACTGACGAATCAAATGCAAAGAAGGGCTCAATTCAATGGGCACTATCAAAACGGGAAATTTATCAGTCCTACCGGAGCAACCAAACGTTCAATTATCATGAAAATCCAAGAGGCGGGTTTCTCAGTCCTTGTAATGCCAAGGACTGAATATAGTCCTTATTTAGAGTATGGCACACGGTTTATGAACGCGCAGCCTTTCGTACGTGCGTCTTTCAACTATCAGAAAGTTATATTCAAAAAAGAAATGCGGGAGTTGATGGCATGATAGTCAAACAACCAGATCAAGAACTATACGATGAAGTTTTCAATATTTGTCAGAGCTTAGGATATGATGTTTTCACTTATCTACCACCGGATAATACACCGTATCCGTTTGTGTATATTGGCGAGTCTCAAGAACTACCGCAAGCGACTAAATCTGTTTTAGTGGGTACTGTTCAATTAAATATCCATATCTATGGATTGCACACCAAGCGCAAGCAGGTCTCAGATATGAAAGGCGCGATTCTGTGGGAACTTCGGAAACTAAGACAATCGAAAAACTTTAATTGGAAAATATCCAATAACCAAACGCAGCCACAAATGCTGCAGGATACAACAACAAATACCGCGCTCTGGCATTGTGTAATACCGCTAGAGATGCGATTTTACTAGGAGGAAAAAGCATGACAGTGATTCAAGGGAAAGACCGAATTTTGCTTGTTCGTCGTTTAGATGAAGCAGGTTCAAAAGATGCGACGAAGCCTTTATATCAAATTGAACACGAATGGGAGTATTCGCGTGACAATAAGTCATAACAAACGAAAGACGGTAGTGTTCCTACCTCTGGTGGTTTGGAAGTGACTCTGGCGCTAAAAGGTCTTGCATCTTACGATGACGAAAATATGTACATGAAGAAATCAGTAGAAGACGGAGCTACAATGGAGTTTTGGGATGTCGATCTAAAAGGCGTACAACAAGGAGAAAAATATCCTGCAATCTATGGTCGTGGAAAAGTTGGTAAATGGAAATTACCAGCAAACGTTGAAGATCTGATTGAAATTGAAACAGAAGCAACCATCGAAGGAACTCCAAAAGATGGGTTTGCCACTGTTTCTGAATCGGTAATTAAAGAGGCTCAATACGCATTCCAAGACACTACAAAAACAACTACTGAAGGTTAGACAAATAGTCTAGCCTTCTTTTTTAGGAGGAAATTATGAACTTTGATATTAATGGAAAAATCATTGATGTGAAATTTACCATTGGTGCTATTGAAGCGCTGGATCAGATGTATGAAGTCCACACCGGAGGGGCTTCTTTTGGAATGGGAATCAGTTCAGCGATTGTTTATTTACAGCAATGTAATCCGGTCGTTCTGAGAAATATCATTATGGCTTTGCAAACAGACAATGCAAAAGTTGGCAAGTCTGAAATCGAAGCATGGCTAATAACTCAAGATATTGAAAAAATGTCGGGAGACTTAATAGCAGAGTTGGGGAAGCAGGATTTAACAAAAGCGATGATAAAAAAACTGAAAGCTCAGACACGAAAAGCAGCGAGCAAAAACTAAAAAAAAATAGTCGAGAATTCTATGAAGAATTAGCTCTAAACGCTTTTCGGTTTCTTGGTTGTCAAACATTTGAAGAAGTTAACAAAATGACTATCAGAGAATATGAGCTACGAATGCTCGCTTTCAATCTTTCTCAAGTAGACGAGGAAATGAAGCGGCACCAGCAAGCCTTTCTAAATGATGCGGTACGCGCAAAAAATAAAAAAGGCGAACCCATTTACAAACAATTTTCTGATTTTTACGACTACGAAGAAAGAATAAACAATGTTCTTGAAGGGTCCATATTCGAACAAGAAATACTTAATGAAGAACGCAAACGAGAACTAACACAAGTAGCTAAACGCCTTCGTGAATTTAGAGAAGGGAGGGGGACGATATAGCAGAATCATTTTCAGTTGAAGCATATCTAAAAGCCACAGACAGTGGATTTGTAAAAACATTTAAAGATGCTCAGTCTGCAGTCGCAACCTTTGAAAAAGATTCAAATAGTACGATGATGGCTGTCGGGTCAACCATGCAAACTGCTGGGAAATCAATGACAAAACTTCTTACTGTTCCCATTCTGGGTGCAGGAATAGCTGCTGCCAAGATCGGTGGTGACTTTGAAGAACAAATGAGTCGAGTAAAGGCGATATCTGGTGCTACAGGCAGTTCATTCGATCAATTAAAGCAACAAGCAATTGATTTAGGCGCTAAGACTGCTTTCAGTGCGAAAGAGTCTGCTGCTGGTATGGAAAACTTGGCATCTGCTGGTTTTGATGCAAATGAAATCATGGAAGCAATGCCGGGACTTTTGGACTTGGCAGCTGTTTCTGGTGGCGATGTTGCTTTAGCGTCTGAAAATGCGGCGGCTGCATTGCGAGGTTTTGGGCTTGATGCCGGACAAGCTGGCCATGTAGCGGATGTGTTTGCACGTGCAGCAGCGGATACTAATGCGGAAGTCGCTGACATGGGCGACGCGATGAAATATATCGCCCCAGTCGCAAATGCAATGGGCATTTCACTTGAGGAATCCGCAGCAGCGATAGGTATTATGTCTGATGCTGGCATTAAAGGATCTCAAGCAGGCACGTCTTTACGTGGCGCCCTGTCAAGAATAGCGAAACCCACTAAACCAATGATTGGTGTAATGGACGAACTAGGATTGAGTTTTTATGATGCAGAAGGTAATATGAAGTCTTTGAAAGACCAAGTTGGAATGTTACAACAAGCATTTAAAGGGTTAACTCCTGAACAGCAACAAAATGCTTTAGTCACTTTGTATGGTCAAGAATCACTTTCAGGAATGATGGCTTTGATTGACAAAGGGCCAGATTCATTAGGTAAACTTACAAATTCTTTGAAGGACTCTAATGGCGCAGCTGATGAAATGGCACGAACAATGCAAGATAATATGAATTCGTCAATTGAGCAGATGATGGGTGCTTTTGAGTCCGCTGCTATTGTCATTCAAGGAATTATCGCCCCTGCTATTCGCGGTATAGCTGATACGATTGGTGGATTGGTTCAAAGATTTATTGATGCTCCAGAACCAATTCAAAAAATGGTTTTAGTTATTGCTGGGTTGGTTGCAGCAATTGGACCACTTCTTTTTATTGGTGGGTCTATGCTTGTTTGGTTTGCGAAGCTTAAGGTTGCGGTTGGCTTTCTTTCAACCTCGTTTCCAGCATTGGGCGGTGTTTTTACCGCTTTAACAGGACCTGTTGGAATCGTGATTGGAATCATTGCGTTACTCGTAGGAGCTTTTGTCATAGCCTGGAATACCAGTGAAGGTTTCCGAAATGCTGTTACTTCAATTTGGGAATCAATAAAAAATACAATTTCATTTGCAGTTCAAACTGTATCGAATACGATTACAAGGATTTTTGGGTCCGTCGTTCAATGGTGGAAAGATAATAACGAGGAAATAGCTGCTGCAGTTAATGCGATTTGGAATGGAAAAATAGGTCAATTTATTCGAAATGCTATGGGTGTGATCCAAGGTGTTATTGTAGGTGTTTGGACTGCTATCAAAGGTATTACGGAAGGTATATGGACAGCTATTTCGGGCGTGATTGAAGGGGCTTTGCGTGTGATTCAAGGCTTAATCAAATTTGTTCTCGGAGTGCTTTCTGGAGATTGGTCAATGGCTTGGGAAGGTATGGTAGAAGCGGCTTCTGGCATCCTGTATGGTTTGGGTGGATTAGTCGTTGGAGCGTTAGAAGCTGTAATCGGTGTAGTGAAAGGTTTCTTTTCTATTTTCAAAAACGCTGGTTGGAATTTGGTCAAGATGATTGCTGATGGAATTTGGTCAGCAATAAGTTTGCCGGTGAAAGCGATAAGTGCAGTAGTATCAAAAGTACGACGGTATTTACCATTTTCACCAGCAAAAGAGGGACCACTAAGTGATCTAGATCAATTGAATTTTGGCGGAACTATTTCAACAGGAATTTATTCTGGACAAAGTGAAATAAATCGAGCTATGGCTTCTGTAATGGATATCCCCACGCTGAGCAACTTGAATGCTAGTTTAGGAGTGAAACATTCTGTTATAACAAGAAATGAGAATCGAACTAACAAACAACCGGCAACGTTCAACATCCGTTTAGGCAATCAGCAATTTAAAGCCTTCGTGGATGATATCTCACAAGCGCAAGGCCAAGAAACAGAAATAAATCTAGGGTTTTAGAAGGAGGATGACACGTGCAAGAATGGGATAACCCGATGTATCAATTTAGGGACACAATAAAAAGTTCTGATTACGATTCGTGGATTCCGACTTCTGCGATGATATACGGCGGTACAATGATTGAAAAAATTATTCCCGGATACCAGACACTATTTGTGGAAGGTCGCGAAATGCTGTCACTTGATTTGGAATCCGAGAAGAAGAATGTAGGGGTTCATATATCAGCACAACGATTACCAGAAAGATCATTGACAGTTCATTACAAGTTAATCGAACAGAATTCAGTTGAGTTTCAGCGTAGCTTTAAAAAGCTTATGCGAATCCTATATAAACAAGAAGATGTGGAAATTCATTTTAATGATGAACTCGACACTTTTTATTATGGGAGATACTCTGTTGCAGAAAAGGTTCCGGGGAATACTGATAGCGTAGTTTCAAGTTTTACAATTACTTGTGCTGATCCGCGTAAATATTCGAAAACATTTGAAACCACCGGAGAAATTTCTGAATATCTTCCATACGATTCTGTACCAGATTCGATTAGTTTCACAGCTACAAAAGACAGTAGTGTAAAAGTGACGAATGGAATGCAAACAATCAGCATTTCAAATGCGGCTCTTAAAAAAGGTGATCGTGTCGAAATGTTAATCCGCGAGGGGAAAATACTGATCAACGGAGAGAACAAGACACGTATTCTGGATCTGACGAGTCCATTCAAAAGCTTTACTGTAAAAACCGGAGACGTTGTAAAATCGGATAATGGCACTCCGCTGATTAGATATCGAGGGGTGTGGTTGTGATAGAGTCAGAAGTGTATTTTTTTGATGATAATCAAAAATTGATCAAGATCGTTGATAAGGAAAAGTTATTTTCGGTCGTACAGGAAAAAGAGATTACTCCAAACAAAGAAGAATTGATCAATGATAAATTGTCGGTCAGCATCGAGTTTGATGAAGAAATTAAAGATGCAGTTTATATGGCGGTTCGCGAAAGCGAGTCGTCTTTTTCTATGTACAAAATAGCAGGGATTGCTGATCCGGGTTCATTGCTGATTTTTACTGGTGTTAACTTTGGCCCCGATGAACTAGAAGGCTACATCATCAATGACATTCGCCCTGCGAATGAATTCTTTCAAAAAACTATCCAACGAATCATTGACTATACGCTAGGAGAGTGGAGCGTTGGTTATTTGGACTCAACACTTCCTAAAGTCTCAATGAATTTCTATTACTGCAGTGTTCGAGAAGCATTGAAAATGCTCCAAACGTTAGGTTGCGAGATTCTTTTTAAATGCAATCTTACTGGTGAAGGGATCACTGACAAGTGGATTGAAGTTCATCGGCAAATCGGTGAGTACAGTAATGAACGATACGATTACGGCGATAAAGCTCTAACGATTGAAAAAGAAGTCAATCGAAGTAACTTATTTACTTCTTTGATCGGTAGAGGAAAAGGTGAAGAAGTCGGCGACGGTTATGGCCGCCGCATTGAGTTTGATCAAGTCTATTGGTCTAAGTCAAAAGGTGATCCACTTGATAAAAAAACCGGACAGATCAATTTGGAAATACCTGAAATGACAGCAAAGTACGGCATCCCCACAAAAAATGGAAACCGCCGCAAGCGTGAAAAAGTCGTCATTTTTGAAGACTGTGAGGAACCAACTGAGTTGATTCAACTTACTTATCAAGAGCTGGTGAATTGTTCAAGACCTCTCGTTCAATTTAAGTCGACTATTTTTGGGGCGGATAAGTTAGGTAATACTATACGTATTCATCGAGATGATCGCGGATATCATTATGAAACGCGAATTTTCAGCGTGAAGATTGACCGTTTAACCGGAAAAGTCGATACAGGATTAGGAGACAATTTGAATAATTCTGCAACTCGTCAAGCGTCCAATGTCCAGAACTCCTTGCAGACCTTGGATGACACTAAAATGACCTTTTATGAATCTACTGAGGTATCCAAATGGCAATCAGACATCATCCGTGGTGCCAAAGGTGGGTCAATTATTATGATGAACCCATGGGATACCGGAAAAGGCGAAAGTCGACAACCTTACCAGATGGTGTGGATGAATGGTGATTCAATAGATACTTCTAATCATTTTCTTGTAGCGAATTCAGAGGGTATCGGGTTTATTGATGGGAAATTCAACGAAGCGAACTTTAAAACTGCATGGACGATTGATGGTAATTTCAACGCGAATTATATCCAGTCTGGACGTATTAGGGCTGATATTTTTGAAACTTCATTTAATGCTGTTGGTGACCAGTTAAAGCTAGTAAAAGGCGCTTTGCAGGTCGTAAACAGTAATAAAAAGATAATGGAGCTTACCAAAAAAGGGATGCAGTTCTGGAGTCCAAATGGCGAGATTGGAACGATAGGGACAACTGATACTGTTGGAAATCCCTTTCCAGATGCTTCAACTCCGACGCCTATTGAAGATAACTCATTGGTTATTCGAACAAATGGCTCTGGGAAATATATCATTATTTCACCCGCTGAAAAAAAAGGACTCGTGATGTTAGGCAATGGCTTGTCTCTTCACTACGGTGATTTGACAGTCAACGGTAAGTTACGAGTTTTTGGTGATCTTGAAGTTCAAGGGAAAATTACGATAAAAGGACAAGAGGTCTTTCCAGGTCAAGGAGGAGGCGACGATCCAGGTGGCAACTGGAATGGACAATATCCACCGGAAGTCACTTCACAGGCTGATAAATTTGCTTGGGAACTTTGGATTATTCTTCTTTCAAAAGGTTATTCAAAAGCAGCTGCTGCAGGTATTTTGGGCAACGTTCAAGGTGAAGCCGGAGTTTCAATGAATCCGGATATTGCTCAAATTGGTGGGCCAGCGTATGGTATCGTCCAGTGGGATGGAAGTGCCTATCCGCTTGTTGGATCGCCGACTTACAACGGGCGTGAATACGTTCAACGATTGATGGCTGCTGCTGGAATTACAGAAGATTATAAGACAATGGCCGCTCAAGGTAAGTTGCTTGATTGGACCATGTACAACGGACAATGGTTAGGACAGGTTCAGCCTACTACCCAATCGGGGTTCAAAACAATTTCTGACCCATCACAAGCAGCGTTTGCTTTTGAAAAAAACTATGAACGTCCAGCCGCTACACATCCGGAACGTCAAGGATGGGCAGTTGAATGGTACAACAAGTTTAAAGATCTCAAGATTAGTTCAGGTGCTGGTGACATTTTATCAACTGCAAAGAGTTTACTTGGTTATTTCCACTATTCTATGCCGTTAAGAACGCAATTTGGTTCTGTTGAAAATCCAGACAGGAACGGCTATGCCGATTGTTCTTCTTTTGTTTGGTTAGCTTTGACAAAAGCAGGATACAAAACACCACCAGGAGTCGGTTGGTATACGGGAAGTATGACGGCTGATGCACGTGGAGCTAGGAATTGGTTAACTGAGATTCCTCAGAATCAAGGAAAAGCCGGAGACGTGGTGATTGTAAACCAAGGCGGTGGAGCTGGTGCAAACGGTCATACAGCTATTTTAGCAGAGGATTGGCACGGTTATACCACATCGATCGTTGAAATGGGTGGTATGCAGTCAGGCGGCGTTGGAATTGGACGTGTTGACATGTCATTTGGCTGGTTACTAAATGGCGGGGACGTCTGTATTGCACGAGCTAAGAGATAGAGGTGATAATTTGATAGAAGAAAAAGGATTAAATCATTTAAAAAGCTTGAGAAATCAGTCTGTAGGAAATCGACAATGTTATGCGCTATCCGCTGAATACGCTGGTGTAATGATTGGGCCTGATATGGGAGCTGGAACAAAGTATGATGTTCTTGTTCGTAGAGGTCCAATTTTTTCTGCGGCCGATATTGGTTCTGCTTACCAATGGCCGCTTTATCTTTGGTCAGTGATTGAAGAGCCGAACTATGACGATTTAGTTATAGGGGCAATCATAAACTGGAAACGTAATTCAAAAGTGAGTGAGTTTTTTAAAGCTCATAAAAATTTCGGGCACACTGGTGTGATTCGTGGATTAGAAAACGAACGTATTCAAACATACGAACAAAATGCAGAATCAGGTGAATTTGTTGCAGAATACGATAGAGAGTTTTTTGACTCTGATCAAATCGCATCTATTTGTATCCCGCCTGATTTTGAGAAAGGAGTGATGAACATATGGCAAAATGGAACGTTTCACTAAGCACAACTGAGCCTTATAACTATGTCGGTATGATTCAGGTGCGGCAAGGCAATCGTAATACTGAAGTTATGGAAACAACCATATCTGAAAATGGGAAGATATACGATCTGACCGATTGCAAAGTCTATTTTGAATCTATTATTGGCGGAAAGTATCCAGTTCAGTTAGGTACTAAGATTATCGATGCAAAGAATGGAAAAATTCAGTACACATTCGATCAGTATTCAATGCAGTCGCTGCATCGTCAAACAGCTGATTTTATGATTATGAAAGAAGATGAATTGATTGGTACAACGCAAGACTTCTCCTATTTTGTAATCAAAGCAGTATCTAAAACAGAAGGCGAAATGGGGTCTTACTGGCAGACTGTTGAAGATTTAATTGCTGATATGGTGTCCTTTATTAACGAAAATCAGGGTGACTTCACTGCTTGGATGAACGCTCGTAAATCAGAATTTGAAAAATGGCGAGCAAATCAACAATCAACTTTTGAAGCATGGCGAGAAGGACAAGAATCAGATTACCTTCTTTGGTTTGAATCAATCAAAGATATTTTGAAATCTGTAGATCCAGGCGGAACCATGTTAGCGGAATTGATGGATGCGCGTGTGGATATTCAAGGCGTTCGACATGAGTCAATTTCAGAACGTTTATTAGCAGATATGGATTATCTCTATCAAAGATTGCGAGCAACGCTCTTTACTATTGAATATGGTGAAATCGAAATTACTGATATTCTACAGGATGATGTATTTTCTGATAATCATGAAGTTGAAAAAATTGGAACAGTAAATTATCCGATTGAGGAAGGTGCGTTAGTGATCGCAACGGTTGATGATCCAAAGCAGAATGTTTTCACTCTTGAGAAAGTTGGGGTGATATAAGAATGACTAAATCAAAACGCATGATGGAAACCGATGAAAAAACGGGTGTCCAACGTCAGTTTTTTCCAATTACTCATATCTCTGCGATTATCGGACTAGATAAAATCATTTCTGGCCAATCGAAAGTGTTGTCTGTAAACGGGAAAATTGGAGCAGTAGTCATTACCAAAGAAGACCTTGGTTTAGGTAATGTTATCACTGAATTACCTTACGCCAATGAGATGGAAGATGGGATGATCACTGCTGAAATGTATCAGAAGATTTTAAATTCTGGTGCAGGTGACTACGTGCTGCCAATCGCTGGCATTGATAAGCTCGGTGGGGTAAAAATTGGTGATTTGTTGACCATTGATGAAACAGGAAAATTGTCCGCCATAAAACAAACTGACTACAACTTTACTCTTGAAATGAAGCAGAAGCTTGATTTTCTTCAAAATTATTCTGCGGGTCAAAATATCACAATTGATGATGACGGAGTTATCAGCGCTGTGATTGAACCGGGGAAAGAGTATGAGCTACCAACAGCTTCCGAGGACGAAAAAGGTGGTGTGAAAATTGGTTCTGGCTTATACATGGATGAAGATACATTGAATGCTGAACCACAGTTTAATTACACTGCGGGCGCTAATATTTCTATATCTAACACTGGTATAATTTCGGCAATTGGTGGCGGTGAAGGCGGCGGAGTCAGTCAAGAATATGTTGATCAAAAAATGAGTGAAGCTTATCAAAATGCTCAGGCATATACGGATGCAAAAATTCCTTCGATGACATTCGAAAAGGTAGGAGAGGTGTAATAATGACAGATATTGTAAAAGTAAATCAAGACGGTGTTCAGGTCTATCCGCAGACGCATTGGGAAGCAGTTGAAGGGAAACCTGAAACCATTAAAGGTGATAAAGGCGATCCCGGTGCTGCCGCAACAATTACTGTAGGGACAGTGACAAGTGGAACCACTGCTGCTGTTACTAATGCAGGAACAACTTCTGCAGCTAAATTTAACTTTGTTCTTCCAAAAGGTGACAAGGGTGATCCTGGAACAAATGCAACAACAACTACAGTAGCTACCACAACCGCAAACGGGTTAATGGCTTCGACCGACAAATCGAAGCTGAATGGAATCGAAGCTGGAGCACAAAAAAATCCGGGAAACGCATCAACGACCGCGGCAGGACTCATGTCTGCAGCAGATAAAACAAAATTAGACGGATTAAACAATATTACATTTGAGAAAGTGGGGACTGTCTAATGGCAGATATCGTTCAATTAAAAGAAGATGGCGTAGCTAAATATCTCAAAACACATGCAGATGCCATTGATGGCATTGATGGGAAATTAGTCAAAGCAAGTGGAAATGAAACGATTTTAGGAACAAAGAATTTTCAAGATGGAATTCAAGTCGGAGGCGTTCCTGTTGGAGTGACTAATGAGGCTTGCTGGTGCGAGGATTTCACAGTTAATAATTTAGCAGCAGGGATCGTTAATCCTGATATCCAAAGATTCAGCACTTCAAATGAAGATGTTTTTTCTTCGAGCGGAAAGGTTATCACAATTAAAAAATCTGGAGTTTATATGATTGTATTAGGAGTGAATTATACAGGTTTGAGCGGTTGGGTAACATATGGACTGTCAAGAGTGGATGGGACTTCTATAGTAAAACGCAGCTTATTAGAAGCCTCTACATCAGGATCAAATTTATTAACGTATGTAAGAAGTTTTTCTGGAAGTGATCAATTGAGAATTGAGTTTAATTCTGGAAACGCAGGAATCACAATGGGAAAAATTAATTTATCGATAGTGAAATTAGCGTAGGAGGAATATAGATGAAAACAATTTATAAAGTATTATATCCAATCGGTTACGAGGTTCACGAAGTAGCAGATGATTTTCCAGTATTGTTGCCGTTTGTAGCAGTTTTACCGCTAGAATTGGAGAATCCACAATCACAATTCTTCAACTTTGCAGAGAATAAATGGGAAGAGGCAATTACTCAAGATTATTCTGAGAAACTTGAATTGCTGGAAAATCTTTCTGCAGGACTTCAAGTTGATAACACAACGCTAAAAGAATCAAATGAAGCATTAACTAATAAAACAGAATCGATGGCACAGTTAAACGCTAAATTGATGTTGAATGATGTCGCAATAAATAAAGAAATTGAATCGATCAAAACTCAAATCGGAGGTGCTGCGAATGTTTAATTTTGATGACATTAAAATGATGTTTGATTGGGGTTGCTTCACTGATGATCAAGTACGCGAGTTCGTGCCACTTTGTATCACTGATGAAGAAGCTGATCAAATTATTGGAAAACCTTAACAGGTTTATTTTTTTAGCCTCGTTTACAAACGGGGCTTCCTATTTTTTTGGAAGTTGGTGAAATATGGCCGAGGATGAAAAATTGATACGAGAAATTTTACAAAGGCTTTCAAGAATTGAAGCAAACACGGATGGACTAAATGATGTGAAAGACATGGCATCAAAAGCTTTTAATCTCTCGGAATCTAATCAAAAGAGCATTAGTAAAATGCAAGACAATCAAACATGGCTTTGGCGTTCAGTTGGTGGGTTGTTTATCGCATATATTGTCAAATTATTATTTCGAATTTAGGAGGAGGTGATGTGTATGCAAAATAAAACATATGAAATTTTGAAGTGGATTGCGGCAATAGTAATCCCGGCTTTAGCAACTTTTATCGGTGTAGTTGGGAAAGCCGTGAGTTGGGAATACACTGATATTGCAGTAATTACAATGACTGCTTTAGGTACGTTCTTAGGAACAGTGCTAGGTGTATCTAATCGAACGTATAAGATGCTGTCATCAGATGAATAGGAGGGAATTCATGAAAAAGAAATTTTTGTTAGGAGCTGTTGCAGCTCTTTTTTTGTTGCCAATTTTTCCAATGAACGTGAATGCTGCAAAAGGTGATCAAGGAGTCGACTGGGCTGTCTATCAAGGCGCACAAGGTCGATTTGGCTATGCACATGATAAGTTTGTAATCGCTCAAATCGGTGGTTATAATGCTGGTGGCCTTTACAATCAGTGGACTTATGAGAGTCAAGTGAATTCAGCGCTAGCTCAGGGAAAACGTGCGCACACCTATATCTGGTATGACACTTGGGGTAACATGAGTATTGCTAAAAACACAATGGATTACTTCTTACCAAAAGTAAAAACACCACGAGGATCTATTGTAGCATTAGATTTTGAGCATGGGGCAAGCTCGAATAAGCAAGCGAACACAGATACTATTTTATACGGTATGCGTCGTATTCGAGACGCTGGATATACTCCGATGTATTATTCATACAAACCGTTCACACTGGCTAACGTTTATTATCAACAAATTTTAGCTGAGTTTCCGGATTCTTTATGGATAGGTGCGTATCCTGATTACAATGTCACACCTTATCCAAATTATAATTATTTTCCATCAATGGATGGCGTAGCAATTTACCAGTTTACTTCAACATACGTGGGTGGCGGGCTTGATGGCAATGTCGATTTGACCGGTATTACCGACAATGGTTATTCAACATTACCTGATCCAAATCCAACAGAAGTTACAGACGTTTATCGAGCTGGCCAGAACTATTCTGTGATGGAAGTCAAAAATGATAAAGGACATATCGATGGTTTTGGTGCAGTAAGTGGACGTATCAAAGTAGAGGGATGGAGCACTCGCACTCATAAGCATCAGTATGCTTTTATCTTAGATCGTACGAACGGAAAAGAACTGAAACGAATTAAGTTGAAAGACTTGCCGCGAGCTGACGCTGCAAAAGTCTATAATCGAAATGATGTTGCTGGATTTAATATTGAGTTTAATCAGAAAGATGTTAAGGGTCATTCAATTGTTATCATGATTCGCAGCACTAATGATCCGAAAGGCGATGTGAAAGGTGGATTTAACGATCTAACCGAAACACGTTGGTATCTGGATGTATAATCTACAATGTATAAAATAATGTTTGCATCTAATTTTCTTTATAAGTTATACTAACTAACGCTGGTGGCTGATACCAGTATTAGAGACATGCTGATCGACCACCCCCATGGTTGGATCAGCTTTTTGTTTTGGAGGCAAAATGGTTGCTCTACAACTAACATACGAATACTATCTAAATAGGGATTCCTGATACAGCAAGGTTGAGAGAAAAACAGGGTATGCTGTGGGGAAGTTCAGGAATCCCCAATTTATATTCTAACGCTTTGTATACGTTTGCACAAATAATTCCTTCTACCCTTAGCTCAGTTGGTTAGAGCAGATTGTTATTAGTGGTTTGTACATAAAAAAGAGTGGCACCTCCTATTTTAGTGTATTATAATTTAAAATATAATTAAGAATCTGGGGGCGTGTAAATGGATAATATAGTTTCTTTTATTAACATGAAAGGTGGAGTAGGTAAGACTACTTTATGTATAAACATTGCTTATACATTAACTAAACACTTTAAGAAAAAAGTTTTAATTGTAGACATTGATCCTCAGTTTAACGCAACCCAATCGCTGTTTACCAAATTCAAATCATTTGATGAATATGAAGAGCTTCAAAAAAAACATAAAACTATAAACTATATACTACAACCTCCTTCTGGAGGGATAGCTCATGCTCCAGCTGAGTATAAAACAAAAGATTTGATACAAAATTTATTAATATCGGGAGATGGAAAATTAGATTTAATTGCGGGCGATTTAGAAATAGTCAGCTTCGAAGCAAGCAGGCGTGGTTCAGAAAGAATATTATCAGATTTTCTGATCGAGCAACTATCTAAAGATGGATTTCAATATGATTACATACTTATTGATACTCCTGCGACATATTCCATCTATTCTCAATCGGCTTTAATAGCAAGTGATTATTACGTCGTTCCTATATCTCCAGACGTTTTTGCCGGATTGGGATACTCTCTTCTGAAAAGAGTGATGAGTGATGATATCGCTTTAAAAGGAAAAAAGATTAGCCAATTGGGTGTTATTTTTACGCTTTATAAAGAAGGTAGAGTTGGAAGACAGTCAATAGTAAATGACTTTGAAGCAGAAGGTATTTTTTCAAATACATTACATGAAAACGAGAGAATAAAAACTGGTAAAATTCAAACGTTTATTTATGATATGAAAGGAACTCAGGATGATATAATCAATATCACCAACGAGTTTATAGAAAAAATTGACTTAGATAAGGTGAAAGGAGAATAACTTTGAAGAATACAAAATTTGAGAATTTTCTTTCGCTTCCTATAGAAAAGAAGTTTGTGGAGAAGATTAAGTATGAATGTACTTCCCCATTAGCTGATATTATTTTAACTAAAAATTACTATCGAAGTAATATAGAATTGAAGGAGTTTACTGCTAATTATCTTCAGGAAGATTATAAAGAGTATTTATTTTCTGCAAGGCCAGCTTTATACGCGAAAGTTGTAAGAGATATATTTGTGGCGGCAGAGAAAGATAATGACAAATTTATATTGAAAATGAAAGGTATACGCAAATTTTTATCTCTAGCTGAGACGGACTCTAATTCAGACAGTGCTCTAAATAAAAAGAATCAGACTAAAAGTAGTTCTAACTCTTCGACCTTAAGAGCTTGGAGCAAAATTATAAATCCAAAAGGAAATGAAAATGAAGATTAGTAACTCTATTCAAACAGATTTTGAACATTATAAAGATTACGTTCAAAATAGGGAGCATCTTTTTGAACGAGAAGAATTTCTTCAGGTATCTGATATTTATCATGAATTATACATCTTTTCAGAATCGATTAGTAAATATGATGGAATGGATGATAAATCACGAATTAATTATTTTATAACAGAATGTAAAAATGCTCTAATTATTTCATTTGATTTATTGAATATGAATTATTTGAATTCAAGCAAACAAATCCTTCGTAGTAGCATTGAGAGCTTTTTTAGGTTTAGTTTGTCTTTAATGAGGTATATTGAGTATAAAGAAAACTGTTCTAAAGGATACTACGGTGCTACTGAATCTCTAAAAAAACTTAATACTCTATACAGCAGCCATAAAGTATTCAACTTAACGAATGGTACAATCGAATACTTTAAAGAGACTATTGTGAATGATTGTATTAATAATTTGTATATGAATTATTCCAAGTTATCGTCAAACGTTCACATAACTGATACAAAGGAATTTTCTCCACAAAAATATCTGTTAGAGTACGCTAAGCTTAATATTGCAGATAGCATTGAAGCCTGTGAATTATACAACGTTGTACTAAATAATTACATTTTGGTTTTAATATATTTTGATAATTTACTCGAAGTTCCTTCTTTAACTAAAAAACGAATTCAATTCTTAGAGTATCAACTGGATGAGAAAGAGAAAGATATTTTGACGGAACTAGAAAACTTCTTAAAAATGTAATTTCTGATTTATTGATTTATTATCAGGAATTATGTTAGTTTGAAACTGAAGTGACAAAAAAGACCCTAGCAATCGCTAAGGTCTTTTTTTGGTCACGTGCTCACACTTGCATAGTATTTTTTATGGTATCGGTTACTGATTTTTTAAACACAACTTTTTTATAATATGTAAGTATACATTAAAATTTAATTATAAATAAACAACGATATTGAAAAATAATAGATAAAACTCTATTATATAAGAGTTGCTATGTCGCTTTTATATATGTAAGGAGAAAATTGAATAATGAAAAAGAAAAAATATGTAATCGGAACACTCATCGTTGTACTAACATTTTTTGGTTTAGCTGGTAAAAATTATGCAGATAGCATTTTAAAATGGGGTGGGGAAGATAATATTTCTACCATCAATAGTAACTTAGACAAGTTGAGTAACTCACTATCAGTCAAGGAACAGAAAATCGCACAATTATCTAATGAATCAACTAGTACACAGAACCAATTAAATCAGTTTCAAAAAGATATTGACGGTTATCGGCAACAGTTAGAGAATTTAAAAAATGAAAATAATCAACTAGCTGGAGAAAAAACTAGTTTAGAATCTCAATTAAATAGTAAAAATGGAGAGTTACAATCTAAACAGCAAGAAATTGCGGACAAATTGAAAGAAATTGATCAAAAAAATCAAGAGATCAATCAGAAAAATCAAGAATGGAATTCTAAACTGCAAGAAGCATTAAATCAAGCGAATGATCTGCGAAATACCATTAATTCACTAAATAACCAAATCAACACATTAAACAGTGAAAAGAATTCTTTACAAGCAGAGCTCGATTCTACTAAACAGCAGTTAGCAAATGCAACTAAAGAAAATTCTGATTTAAAAGCGTATATTGATAAATTAAACAAAGCTAACCAAGATGTAAAAGACACAGCGAACAAGTCCCAACAATTAGTCGACCAACATAAATAAATTAAAAAAGATCTTAGCCTACCTACGCTAAGATCTTTTCTATTGCACATGTAAGCGTTACATTGTATAATAAAACCAATCCAAGAAAATCTTTATTTTCTGCAAGGAGCATTCGAGTAATCGGGAGCTCTTTTTGTGTTAAAATAGTATAATTCTTGTTGCTGAAACCGTTTTATGCTAAACTGACATTCAGAAACTATCCATTTCTACTCCCTTTTAGGGAGGGCAGGCACCCTGGCGATAGGTGCCTGTTTTTTTATTGCGTTGAAACCTAAAAATGATAAACTACTAATTAGAGAGTAGTCCACTCTCGCTTTCTTTTGCCCACTCTTTATCCTACTAGAGAGTGGGTATTTATATTCTCATCATTTCAAACTCCATCATAATCTTCGTCATGCCTACCACCGCATATTTCTTCACCACAAACTGTTTTCTACTATTAAATTGTCCACCAACAACGATCTTCATTCCGTCGGCAACGTCGGCAAGAAAATTCAATGAGTGACCAGCAATCAAACACGACTGATTATCCAATTTAAAATAGACGAGGGGACGCTCTGACATTTTTAAAATTTTAACGCTGCTGACAATTCCGTTTAACGATTCCATGAGATCACTCCTTGAAATTTGTTACCTCCATTATACGAACATACGTTCTTTTAGTAAAGCGAACAGATTATTAAAATATCTGGTATAATATTGGCGAGGTGAGCACATGGAATCATATGAGCAACAGATAAAAGATCTGCGCGATGGTAAGATAGATAAGATCGAAGTCAAACATGATAATTTCTTTTTGTGGCGTGAAGCATGGATCAAACAAGAAGATAAGAAATTCTTTCGAGGGATCGCCGGTCTTAAAGGCAATGTCACATATGTGTATGACACTAGTGTGATATAAAGAGAAGAAGCCCACGAAAAAACCACGAAAAGGTTTATAATAGTATAAATACACAAAGGGTAGATATTGAAAATTTTAAGTATATTTAATAGAATGGAATTGTACTTTTGTATCGATAAGCCCATTCGCCGCATACAAGATGCACCAATTTTTGGTGTCTTCTTTTTTTTGCAAAAAAACATGATTGAAGACGATTGCAAAATCGTTCTTGTCAAATCAGGCGCTCGTCTATTTCGAACACAAGAGTTGCTTGTTATTTAGTCATCGGCTAGAATGAAGCTAGTAAAATGTGAATGTGCATATTTTGGAGGAATCAACAGTGGCAGCAATTGGTGAAGTCTTAAAAGAGTTCAGAAAAGAACACGGTATGACACAAAAAGATCTTTCTCGAGGAATCTGTTCTCAAAGTGTCTTGAGCCGAATCGAAAATAATGAAGAGATTCCCAATATCATTGTGATCCAACAGCTTTGTCATCGATTAGGGATCACAATCGACCAATTGATGCTTGATTTTTTGCCAGAAGAGTTGTTCTTACGAAAATATTTCAATAAAATGTTTATGTATTTAAGAGTCGGAAAGTATCTAGAAATCCGAACGACATTAGAGTATTTGGATGAACGTCAGATCACTCATCTTGACAAAGATCGGCAACTTGCTTGTTTTTTCAAAGCTGTTTGTGCTTATTTTATTGATGAAGATCCTAAAAAGTCGTTGAATCACACAATCCAAGGACTTTCAATTTGTGTGTCCAAAAAGTATGATGGTTATTTTGATAGCCGAATCTTACTCTTGAGTTTTGCTGGTAAAATGTATGCCGTATTAGGCGATGTAAATAAAGCCAAGAGTTATTACAGTCAAAGTTTTGAGTTGTTCCAAACGATGATGGCAGATTATTCAGAGCGCAGTGAATTGAGTAATCTTTTTGTGAATTATGGAACTTTTTTATTCAAACAAGAGCGTTTTGATTTAGCCGAAAAAGTTGTTGATATGGGACTGAAGTGGAACCGCCAGCAATGTAGTTACTATAAGTTAAAAGAACTGTTAGAATTAAAGATTCTAATGTTGGAAAGTCGGGATGAGCTTTATTCAGTAATCAGCTATCGGAAGATCTTACGTGCTTTAGAAAAATTAAAAGATTTATAGAATGGTCTACACCATTCTTGACTTACAATTCATTCAGGAGTAACGTTAAGGTACAAAGAAAAAAGGAGAACTCACAATGAAAACATTTATTTATGCTGACAAATTCTTTTTAAACTCTGGTGTTAAAAACGCAGGTTATTTAGATGTCACTGATGGCATTTTTGGAACATATACGAAAGAAAGACCGGTTGATGCAGAGATTATTGATCACAGTGGAAAATGGATCGCTCCTGGATTAGTTGATACCCATATTCATGGGTACAAAAATCACGATGTTATGGATAATGACGCAGAAGGCATCAAAGCAATGTCAGAAGGGCTTTTATCTTGTGGCGTGACAAGCTTCTTACCTACAACTTTAACCTCTTCTAAAGAACGTTTGAAAGATGTAGCGGCAACCATCGGAAAAGTTTATCAAGAAGTTGACGGCGCAAAAATCCAAGGAATTTATTTTGAAGGTCCTTTCTTTACCGAAGAACATAAAGGCGCTCAAAATCCTAGCTATTTTGGCGATCCCGACTTAGATACATTCCATGAATGGCAAGAAGCTTCTGGAGGATTGATTAAAAAAATCGCCTTAGCTCCTGAACGCAAAGGCGTCAAAGAATTTGTTAAAACAATAACTGACGAAGGTGTCGTTGTTTCATTGGGGCATTCAAATGCCACTTTGGAAGAAGCACAGACAGCGGTGGAAGCAGGTGCAAGTGTTTTTGTTCATGCTTATAACGGTATGCGCGGATTAAATCATCGTGAACCAGGGATGGTTGGGGCATTACTGACTTTACAACATGTTTTTTCTGAATTGATTTGTGATGGACATCATGTGCATCCTCAAGCAGCTGAAGTATTGATGGAAAAAGCAGGCCACGATCATGTTGCTTTGATTACTGACTGCATGATGGCTGGCGGCATGCCTGATGGAAACTATAATTTAGGTGAATTTCCAGTAGTCGTGAAAGAAGGAACTGCTCGGCTTGAATCAGGCAATTTAGCTGGAAGTATCTTGAAGTTAAAAGAAGCAATCAAAAATGTGGTTGAATGGGATATTGCAACACCAGAACAAGCGATCATGATGGCTTCATACGTACCAGCTGTCAGCTGTAAGATTGACGATGTATGTGGATCAATCACTGAAGGGCGTGCGGCAGACTTTATCGTTTTGGAATCGAATATGGATCTAGTAGCGACATATTTAGATGGTGTCCAACGGTATCACGCTTAATAAAGAATAAGTTAGACTCGGTCTTTTTTGACCGAGTTTTTTTGTGTTTCTTGAATGGAAATGTATGGCAAAGATTGCTGTTCATCCAATTTATCCATAGCAGTTCTTAAAAATTTAAAGTAGTTCTAAGATCTATCGTTGGTTTTTTTAATTACTATGGTAAACTAAAAAATAAAGTCGCTCTCTTGGCTATTGTTGACGGAGGAGGAGCAAAATATGTCATATATTGATGTGATCGATGAAAGCAAATATTATCAGATGGGTGAGACCATCATTAAGGCAAATGAAAAAATAAATTTTTCGATTGAAAAAGGAGAAGTCGCCGTAATCTTGGGTCCTAGCGGTGCTGGAAAATCTACTGTATTGAATATTTTGGGCGGAATGGACAATTGTAACGAAGGAAAAGTGGTCGTAGATGGAACGGATATCGCTACTTTTAGCGATAAAGAGTTGACTACATATCGGCGAAATGATGTTGGTTTTGTTTTTCAATTTTATAATCTAGTACCTAATTTAACGGCAAAAGAAAATGTCGAGTTGGCATCACAAATTGTTGCCGATGCACTAGATCCAAAAACCGTTTTGCAATCGGTTGGCTTAGGAGAGAGAATGGATAACTTTCCTGCGCAACTATCCGGCGGAGAACAACAGCGAGTAACCATCGCTCGGGCGTTAGCCAAACAACCGAAATTATTGTTATGTGATGAGCCAACAGGTGCTTTGGATTTTGAAACCGGAAAACAAATTTTAAAGATATTGCAAGACACAGCACGTAAAAATGGGACAACGGTTGTAATCATTACTCATAATTCAGCGATTGCACCGATGGCGGATCGTGTGATTCGAATCAATGATGCCAAGGTACGTAGCGAAGAGCTCAATGATGCACCGCAGGCAATCGATGATATTCAATGGTAAGAAGCTAACGTGAAGAGTTTTTATTAGGATCAAGTATTTATTGAGACAAAAATGTTGGTAGAAAATCATCATAGATTTCCTACCAACACAAAAGCTTCTATCTTTTAGAATAATTGTCATTTCATGATCAATCTTATTTTTGAGATTGATCTTTTATTTGCTTTCGGACGCTATAAAGCATCTTGTTCAATTCTGCTTCTTTTTTTCGTAACTCAACTAAATCTTCTTTGATTTGTTTTTCTTTTTCGTCTGTTTGTGGAGAAATGACTCCATTCAAAGAAATACCAATAATGGTTCCTATAAAAGTATCTAATACGCGATTTAAGGCATATAAAAACGACTCGCCTTGTGGGATACTCAAAGCAATCAATAACATCGTGGCGATGGCTGAAATGATTCCTGAATTGTTGTTCAGTCCGTCTGAAAGAACAATGACCAAAATGACAAAAAGCGGGAGCACAAGCAATTCAACAAAGAAATCATTTTTAAAAAAGGCTTGGATATAATAAAAAATCAAAGCAAGTAATCCACCGAGGGAATTCCCTAAAACACGCGATCGACCAAAAGAGATACTGGTATTCAAATCTTGTCGCAAGGAAAAAACAGCGGCTAATGCGGCAATCAGAGGAGATCCGCGATCGGTTACATGAAATAGCAAGATACATAGCAAGACAGCTAATGCAGTTTTCAGCGTTCGCATACCTAAACGAAAACGACCAATTTGCAATAAAATCTCCTCCTTTTTTTCTTTATATATAATAGTTTAACTAAAAAATGACAAAAAAACAAAAGACCTCACTCGTTGGAGGCCTTTTGGGAGGAATTATTTTTCTGATTGCCATTTTTGCTGCATGTGATCTAAAATTTCGATAACGTCTTTAGTGAAGAACAAGGATTTGTTCGGGATTTCACCTTTGACCATCTGTACCATGTTTTCAATTTCGTAATTTATCGCATTGCTAGTGAAACCAGATTCGATTGATTCTTTTGTCCCATCATTGAAAATTAATTCTGCCTTATCTGCTCGAGGATAGTCATCAATCGTTAAGTAGCCATTTTCAAAAGCTACAATCCCTTTTTTAGGCATTTTTGCTTGGAAAGTCAAACTGACTGTTGCCAGCTCATTTTTTTTGTTTCTAAGAATCGTTATAGACTGCTCATCTACACCGGTAGAAAATGGCACCATAGTAGAGGCGATCACTTCAGGTTGTTCTGTTAAGAACCAACGTGCAAAAGAAACTGCATAAGTCCCGATATCCAGCAAAGCTCCGCCAGCTAATTCAGGATTAAAGAAACGATTTGTTGGATCAGGATCTTTGTAACTACCAAACGGCGCTTGGATCATTTTTAATTTTCCTAGTCGACCACTGGCAATTAAGTCATGTAACTCTTGATATAGCGGCATATTAAATATCGTCATCGCCTCTGCTAAAATCAACTGTTTTTGTTGAGCCAATTCAATTACTGATTGCAATTCAGCAAAATCCATCGTAATAGCTTTTTCACACAAGACGTGTTTGCCAGCTTCTAAAGCTTGTTTGATATGTTGATAGTGTTGGCGATTTGGGACAGCGATATAAATAATAGAAATGTCTTCATCTGCCAGTAATTCCTCATAGCTACCATATGCTTTTGGCAAATGAAACTGTTTGGCAAATGTTTCAGCTTTTTCCAATGTTCGGGAAGCACAAGCTGTGAGTTTACTTGTCGTTTGGTCAAAACTTTCTGCAAAATCATGTGCGATGTTTCCAAGTCCGATGATGCCCCATTGTAAGTCAGTCATAATCTTCCTCCTAAATGTACTTAAATCATGAGTGATGTTTCAAAATTTTGAAAAAATAGCTGCTTTTCTTCAAAGTATAGCAGTAAATATTAAAAAATTTCAATCCATTTGCTAAAGAGGTGTATTTTATCCAAAAATTCAGTAGAATAGAAAAGGAGGGGTTAACGTGAATCAAATTTATTTAGATTTAGTGATGAGTGCAATTTTTGAACAATTTCATACAGAACAGGATTTTTACCTAGATTATTTGGGAGTTAGTGACGTTCAGTGGCAGCAATGGAAAGCAGGCCAAAACAATCTATCGCCAGAAGCAAATCAAAAAATTAAAAACTTATTCAGCGATTACGAATGGATGTTGAGCCAAAAAGTCATTCGACAAACCTTTTTATTTCCTGAAAAACGACCAACAGCTGTTGCTGAATATCGCGAGATGAAGACGATTATTGCGCAAAAATGGATTGCTAGCGGATTAGCACAAGTTGAGATGATCCCTTTTAAAAATAAAAATGAAGAAGAAAATCAAGACTTCATTGATTTGCGTGTAACGATCGATTACGACAATTGGGGCTATAGTGATATACTAAGCTTTCGTTTACCAGCGCATATCCAAAATCAGATTGCAAGTGCCCATACAAAAACAGCATTGCTTGATTGGGTAAATGAAAATCTGACAGAGACTTATACGTTGTTAGACGACTAATGAAAGGATTTTTTAATTGAAAAAAATAGTAGGATTACTTTCAGTCATCATTATGTTTGGAATGACTGCCTATTCGCTTTTTTATAGTACGCCTGCAGAATCAGATACTAAAAAAGCTACAACGACGACTTACTCATTTGAAAAGAAGAAAACAACGAAAAAGAAAAATGCTGTACAAAAAGCATTGCCTGATGCCGACGCAAAGGATTGGAATCTGGTGTTAGTCGGTCCTAAAAATAAAATTGAAGAAGAAGTTTCTGAAGACAAACTGACTACATTATCAGACAACAGTCATCAAGTAGATAGTCGAATCGCAAAGGACTATGAAGCTTTTTCTGATGCGGCCACCAAAGCTGGTTTTCCTTTAGTAATTATTTCGGCTTTTCGCTCAGTAGAATCTCAAAAAGAAGTTTTTGATACAAATGTAAATAGTTTAATTAGTGGAAATGGTCTATCAGAAGAAGAGGCTATCGCAAAGACTAAAGAAACTATCACAGAGCCGGGCTATAGTGAACATCACACGGGGCTTGCCGTGGATGTTGTTGATCAAGATTGGTATGATTCTTATTCAACGCAAGTATTGGATGCTTCTTATAGTGATCAGCCTGGAGCAAAATGGATTGCTGAAAATGCTGCGAAATACGGATTTATCATTCGCTATCCTAAAGACCGTCAAGATATTACAGGAATCACTTACGAACCGTGGCATATTCGTTATGTTGGTAAAGAAAATGCTGAGTATATCACCAAACACAATCTGACACTAGAAGAATTTTTAAAACAGTTATCAGCCAAGTAAGGAGGCACTATGCCTAAAAAGAACGTTCAAAAACGAAAGTCCAAAGCTTCGATCCCGCTGATTTTTGCAGGGATCTTAGTGATTGGGTTGGCTTTCGTTTTTTCTTTACAGTCAATTACCCATTTTTGGAATGACGGTAATCAAAATGAAGAAGCACCTACTCATCAATCGTTTATCGATCAACTAGCTCCTCATGCAAAAGAATTGCAGCAAGGCTATGGAATTTTACCAAGTATTATCTTAGGGCAAGCTATTTTAGAATCTAATTGGGGCCAGTCGCAATTAGCTAGTCAGTACAACAATCTTTTTGGGATAAAAGCCTCTGGTAATCAACCAAAAGTCAGCCTTGAAACAAAAGAATATGTCAATGAACAGTGGATCACGATCCAAGGAGAGTTCAAAGTCTATCAATCATGGGAAGAATCTTTAGACGATCATACGATGTTATTTGTAAATGGAACTAATTGGGACCCGCAGCTTTATGCGAATGTCTTGACGGCTACTGATTATAAAGCAGCCGCACAAGCTTTACAGACAGCAGGATATGCAACGGATCCAGATTATGCAAATAAAATTATTAGTGTGATTGAAACATATAATTTGGGTCAATACGATCATCCATAGTAGAATTGAAAAAAGGGAGATGGGCTTATGTCAGATAATAACGTACCTGAAATAATGACTGAACTGCGGCAAGACATTGTTCGAGTTCCAAAAGTAATCTCTGAGGCTTCAGGCATCGTAATTTTTGGAAAGCGAATCCGTTCGATTATTTTTACGACAGATATTGCGATCATCCGAAATACCGATGCCGATGCAGTGATTGCGGTGTATCCATTCACACCACATCCAGCGATCACTAAAAGTATTATCGAAGCAGCAGATATTCCAGTATTCTCAGGAGTGGCAGGTGGATTGACTCATGGTGCTCGTTCGGCATATATGGGAATGTTTGCAGAATCTCAAGGGAGTCTTGGCGTTGTTGTCAATGGTCCGACACCAGTGGATACGATTCGTGCTATTTATGATGTCGTAGATGTTCCCGTGATTGCAACAGTCACCTCAAAATATTCTAAGATCAAAGAGAAACTTGAAGCAGGCGTTGATATTATCAATATCAGTGCTGGGAAAGATACGGTAGAAGCAGTCAGTCATTTTCGTCAAAAGTATCCCAAGTTGCCAATCATTGCAACAGGTGGTCCTGATGAATCAACAATTGAAGCGACGATTGAAGCAGGTGCCAATGCCATTACGTACACGCCACCATCTAATGGTGTATTGTTTAGTAAGAAAATGGAAAAATACCGTAAAATGGAATATGATGAGAACCATCAATAAAAAATGACCGAAGTCAGATAAATGATTTCGGTCATTTTTATTGCAAAGATTTAGCTGCAGTTAAGATTGATATGGGAAATTCACTTTGGACGATATGGATATAAAAAACGAATGCTCTTTCGTGATTATTTTAAAAAGATTTATCAAAAAATGGGGGAACACTCACTTTACTTAATCGAAGGTTAAAAAAAGCGCGAAAAAATTTCGCGCTTTATGCAAACATATGTTGGAAGGTTGGTAATAACTGCTCAAAAGAAGTCAGTTCGATGTCATGGATAGGAGCAGTTTCTTTAGGGAGTTCACGTTTTCTGTGGTTTAACCAAAGAGCTTGCCAACCGGCCCGTTTTGAACCAATAACATCGTTGATGAAGTTATCACCGACGTACAAAGAATGTTCAGGATTCAAAGAAAATTGTTGTTTTCCTAGCTCAAAAATTTCAACATCTGGTTTTTCATAACCCGTAGCTTGTGAAATAATGATATTGTCTTCATCAATCCAATTCAATAAACCTAACTGTAGTATTTTTTTATATTGATGATCTGTGGGCCCATTAGTAATGATACTTACGGGAATATTTTTTTCTTTTAGGAAATCTAAGGACTTTTCAATCTCCTGATGCATAGTGATCGCGGCAAGTTCTTCTTCATAAAGTTCTTGGAAATGCAGAGCTTCTTGAGAAGTAATAAGAGGATAGTCCAGATCTTTTAAAGACTGACGAATGCGGTGAGAACGCATATATTCTAATGACCATTCTTGTGTGATGACTTTATTAAAGTTTGCATCACTGTGAACTCGAAAGCGAGTATAAAGAGGCAGCATATCCTCCTCAGTTACTAAAGGAAATAATTTTTGGACCGCTTTGTGAAACGGTTCTTGTTGATCGTAGATAGTATCATCGATATCAAATACGACAGTTTCAATCAAAATCGACACGCCTTTCGTTTTCAGCAAATTTTCAATTAATTACAGTAGCCATTTTAGTATAAAAAATTACCTAAAAAAAGTATCAATCGTTGATTTATAAAGGTTTTTACTACTAAAAAAGACAAACCGCAGTCTATCAATTTTCAGTATCTGTGACTGAAAAAAAGATTTCTTTTTAAAATTTAATCTATTATAGTTAGTAGAGATGGGTGGGAAATTTATGCGAAGAAAAAAGAGACAAGTAACAGATCTAACTGCAATCAAAGATTTTGTGGAAGAAACTCAAGTAGTAAGGATTGCTCTAAATGGTGAAGAATATCCTTATGTGGTTCCAGTAAATTTTGGGTGTGAATGGAACAAAGAACAGCTGATTCTTTTTATCCATGGCGCAAATGAAGGGAAAAAAATTTCTATGATTAAAAATGATCCTAAAGTGGCCGTGGAAATGGATGGAAAACATCGATTGATTCAAGGGACGATGAATGCATCGACTTATTCTTATGCTTATCAAAGTTTGATTGGTTTTGGCCAAGCAGAATTTTTGGTAGACTTAGATGCAAAAAGGGAGGCGTTGCATCGTTTGATGGATCATGCCGCAAAAAATAAACCTTTTGATGAGATACCTGTGAAGATGTTGCAAAAAACAGAAATTATTAAGATTACACTCGCGTCATACACTATGAAAGAAAATATTCATTCTGATGAGAAATAAAACGTCTCAAAACCGTTTTAAGCGGTTTTGAGACGTTTTATTTACTAATTTTTTTTAAGCGATATTCTTGAAAATAGCTAACTTTTCCACGACTCTGGATGCTGGCGAAAATACCCATCACAACAGCACCGATTGTATTTGTTAATAGATCCCCCATCGTATCCATCAATGCGGCTCGACCAATCAAAAGTTTTCCGGTAGAAGTTGCATAGCGTTGCAAGTTCATATCCGCGACTGAGTCACAGAGCATTTCCCAAAACTCCCAAAAAACACCGCACACACCTGCAAAAGCAAAACCAAATAATAAAAACAACCAAGGCGATGTTTGACTGATATCTGCTTTTTTCATAAAGAAACCGATCAATCCATAACCTAAAGCGGTTAAGACCATAGGGCTAACCGTGTGCAGTACCTTGTCCCAAAAAGAGATGATTGAAATCATGTGTAGAGAAGTTCCTAAAAAGACTGAGATAACAAGGAAAAACCAATAAAAATAAATGATTTTCTCTGGTAAAACAAGTCTAAATAGTTTTGTAATAATTTCTGGCAAGAAAATCAGAGCAATACCTGCTAAACATTCGATGATGAAAATAATCCCTTGTTTTGTCGAATATTTGCTTATAGCAAATTCATAGATATTGTAGCTAAGACATAGAACGCCAAAAATCAATAAAGCGATTTGATATTTTTTATAAGTCATAAAAATTCCTACCTTCTAAAAAAGCGGTGATTTTTTCCAACAAAGCATCTTCAGTAGCAACAATTGCCCCATTCAATTTAACTAAGCCGACTGTATAAAGATTCAAATAATGAAATTGATTCTCTGCAGGAGTTTTTAAAGCAGCTAATTTTTTTTGGTTATCCGCTCCTTGCTGACGAGAATCAGTGTATAGCGCAAGGATTGGGATTCCTTTGGCATATGCTACGCCAATCTCAGAAGCGACACCAGCATCGATGGTCAGTCCATCCAGCAAAGCAATCATTAAATCACTTTTTATCACTTCCTCTGTATCGGCAAGAGCAATCATCTTACTATCGGCATAAGCTGATTTGTCATTGATTCCATCATTTTCTTGAGGTAAGTAGACGGTAAGATCAGCAGGTAGTTCACGGATTTTTTTTACTAGATGTTGATTGTAAAATAAATCGCTTTGAGCAAATAATGGTGCAGCAAAATAAATATGTTTAGAAGTAGTCACTAAAATAAGCCTCCATATCTGGGATTGTTGTTTCTAATAATTCAATTGCTTTTTTATCTGCTTCTAGCCGTTCGATTCGGGCAAGGTAGGCAGCACGTCGATAATTCATCAGCATGCAAGTCAGCGTTTGGATATTCAATTGGATACGTTCACCTTGCGGCTGATTGGAAATAGTCAATTTTCCTGCTTTATCCCAGCTAAGTGCGAAGATTCCATTGTTCCATTCTGCGATAGGATCATCTACGACAAAATAAAACGGTTCAACTGGTTTTTCAAAAGGATAATTTAACAAAAATTCTTTAACATCTACGATTCGTGCCATAAAAAATGGAGCGATTGTTTCAGTAATCTCACTATCATCTAGTAAAAAAGACAAGAGCTCGTTTTTATAAATATCTCCTTTGACCCAATAGATCATCGAAAAATGTGCGCTGATAAAATTCCATAGCCCATTGCGAGCCTCTTGGTTCAAATAAAACATTTCTTTAATATGAAAGACTTCATCTGAGATCCAATAAAATAAAACGCCAGTTGCTTTTTTGTTTGCATCATAATAAATTGCGGCAATCCGTTCTTCTTCATTTTCAAACCGCCAGTATTCTTCCCAGTTCAATTTTTTTCGGATCATCGCTCCATGATTATTTAAGGCAAATTCATGATATACTTGGTAAACATCCGGATCATCGACTTCTTTACGTTCGACAATCCCAGGTACTTCGACTTGCTTAGGCAGTTGGGTATCTTTGATTTTGAAGCTGAGTTTATCGGACATAATTTCCCAGCCTTTACGGCGATAATAGGGGATATTATAAGGATACAGGTAAGAAATCCATTGCTTGTCTGCACGCATCTGATTCAAAGCTGTTTCGATCAAGTCTCGCATCAAACCATGATTGGCATATTCAGGATAGGTGCCGACTCCGGTAACTCCCCCCATTTTAAAGAGTTTTCCGTGAATATTCACTTCACAAGGATAGATCGCGATTTGGGAAATCAAATGATCCTGATGGAACCAGCCAAACACTTTTGATTGTTCTAACACGGGCTTTTTCGCCCGAACCATTTCTCGTTTATTCTCATATCCACTATTTTCAATATCGCTTTCAGTTACTTGAAAAACATAGCTGAGCAGTTCGTCATATTGCGCTAGATGTTCCTCACCAACAGGCTTTAAGACGAGCTGTTTCCTAAAGTCATTATCCATTCGTTCATCTCCTAATTCATACTAAAGGAATCATTTTTTAACAAAATGAATTCGGATTGTTGCTACATATATTTTTACGAAAGACTAAAAAGATTAGGGAACTTATTTATAGTGTACAACTTTTTTACAAAAAGTGTGAACCATCGTATCCATCGAATTTCGCAAAATACAATTAACTTTCTAAGTATAGCAAAACCAAGATAATATTTCTCTTACCGACTTTGAGAAAAAGGGGAAAAGACTTTTTTTCTATTAGAAACGTTGGTATAATTGACAGTGCTGATTAAAAGAAATGAGGAACTTTAATGAATATAGAAGAAATGAAGAAACGCCAAAAAATGATTCGAAATTTTTCGATCATCGCGCATATTGATCATGGGAAGTCAACACTAGCTGACCGAATCTTAGAACAAACCAATACCGTAAGTTCCCGAGAAATGCAAGAACAATTGCTAGATTCAATGGATCTAGAACGCGAACGCGGAATCACGATCAAATTAAATGCAGTAGAACTGCACTATACCGCCAATGATGGTCAAAATTATATTTTTCATTTGATCGACACACCGGGACATGTCGACTTTACTTATGAAGTTTCCCGCAGTCTAGCTGCTTGTGAGGGAGCAGTATTAGTTGTTGATGCAGCACAAGGGATCGAAGCACAAACATTAGCTAATGTTTATTTGGCTTTAGATAATGATTTAGAGATTTTGCCAGTCATCAATAAAATTGATTTGCCCGCAGCTGATCCAGAACGGGTGCGTAAAGAAATCGAAGACGTAATCGGGATCGATGCAGAAGATGCCGTTTTAGCAAGTGCTAAAACAGGAATTGGAATCAGTGAAATCTTGGAACAAATCGTAACAAATGTACCAGCACCAAGCGGCGATCTGGAAGCACCGCTAAAAGCCTTGATTTTTGATTCGATTTACGACAGTTATCGCGGAGTCGTTTTAAACGTTCGGATTACAGATGGGATCGTCCGTCCAGGCGATAAAATTCAATTAATGAGCAATGGGAAAACATTTGATGTGACCGAAGTAGGTGTTTTCTCCCCTAAGACAGTCCAACGGGATTATTTGATGGTAGGAGATGTAGGTTACATTACTGCTAGCATCAAATCTGTTCAAGATACTCGTGTAGGGGATACAGTCACCCTTGCTGACAATCCTGCAGAAGAAGCCTTAGACGGTTATCGTAAAATGAACCCGATGGTCTTTTGTGGATTGTATCCAATCGATACTTCTCGTTACAATGATTTACGAGAAGCACTAGAAAAATTACAATTAAACGATGCAGCTCTACAGTTTGAACCTGAGACTTCTCAAGCACTTGGCTTTGGTTTCCGTTGTGGTTTCTTAGGTTTGTTGCACATGGATGTCGTACAAGAACGCTTAGAACGTGAATTCAACTTGGAACTGATCACAACAGCGCCATCAGTTATTTACCATGTAAACTTAACCGATGGAGCGCAACTAATCGTAGATAATCCTTCTGATTTTCCTGACCCATCAAAAATTCAAAACGTGGAGGAACCTTTTGTAAAAGCTAATATCATGGTACCAAATGAATATGTGGGTGCTGTGATGGAGCTTTCTCAACGCAAACGTGGAGAATTTATTACCATGGATTATTTAGATGAGTATCGAGTAAATGTTATTTACCATATCCCATTGTCAGAAATTGTCTTTGACTTTTTTGATAAGTTGAAATCAAGTACAAAAGGATATGCATCCTTGGATTATGAAATGGCCGATTATCGCGAAAGTCGCTTAGTGAAGATGGATATCTTATTAAATGCTGAAAAAGTCGATGCCCTAAGCTTCATCGTTCACCGCGAATTTGCCCAAGAACGTGGTCGTGCGATCGTTGATAAATTAAAAACATTGATTCCACGTCAACAATTTGAAGTACCCATTCAAGCAACTATCGGTACAAAAATCGTTGCACGGACAGACATCAAAGCCTTACGTAAAAATGTTTTGGCCAAATGTTACGGTGGAGATATTTCTCGGAAACGTAAATTATTAGAAAAACAAAAAGAAGGTAAAAAACGGATGAAACAAATCGGTTCCGTCGAAGTACCGCAAGAAGCATTCATGGCCGTGCTGAAAATGGACGAGGACGAACCTAAGAAAAAATAAGAGTTTCTTTGAGATAAAAGTAAATAGTTTATGAATTTTCAAAAGTTTCACCTAATTGTCGCCCAAATTTTTAAATGGGCGACAATTTTTTTAATTCAATAAGATTTCTTTTTTGTTCAAGGTGACGTTTACTATCAACTTTTGCTATTTCTACGATGTAATGTTATTTATTGCAATTTTTCTAACATGCTCATTCACAATCGTTTCTTCATATACATAATTAGCCAAAAAACAAGCGTATGTTTGTTTTTTGGCTAAAAAGAAAAGCCTGAAGGCTGATCTTATAGTGGAATTATTTATATTCTACATTATCTCCTGCGACTTCGTAATGAGTAAAAGAGTTAGAAGTTGTGAATGAAACTTTTTGTTTAGTGTTTATATCACAATTGCTTAAATTAACAATGTGTTGATCCAAAACTACTCCCAATAACATTCACACTCTCTTGATTTAATTAAGCTCACACTTGATGGCAGGTAGAAATCTATAAAAATTTTTCTACAATAGCAATAATCTCTGAAGAGTAATTATAAATATCAATAGGGTTAGACAGATCGATAATTGTTTTATCTGCATCATTCAACTCTATTTTCATCCCATTTGATTTAAATTTAACTCTCAAAATCCATTTTCTAATATTGTCATCTAGTAAGATATTAAAGTAGCTGCGATTATCTCGATAGAACAGACGGTCTAAAGGTATAGTATCTTTTAGAATCACTTTACAAATAGTATAAGATTCGAGTTCTTCCGGAGTTGTGACAATTTCTGGCTCATCAGGGTCAGTAGTATCAGATGCGGAAATAGGTTCGTTATCCTCAATTGATACGGATGATTTCAGTGCTGCACTTAGTTTGTCATTAACTTTTTCAGAAATAAATTGATTTAAGCCTTTTTTAATTATTGGTTTAAACTTATCAGTTATTTGTTTTGTTTTCATTCCATCATAGATTTCTCCTAGGATGAACTTAACAAATTCATCACTTGGATTATCTATTTCTGAAGAAAGATAGTCTTTCAATCTACTTAAGTATTTTAACTCGGCAGCAGAGCTTGTAATTTTGTCTACATCAAAATTTTCCTTGTGGAATTTTGCTAATTCAGGAAATTGAGTATCTTTGATTTTAGTAATATCCACAGTTAAAAAAGGTGCTAGATCCATTTTGTTTGGTTCATCAAGGTCTGTAAAAAATTTATATTCTTGCCCATTTGTTAAAATTCCAAATTTAGATTCTGTAGTACCAAAATACCTAAATAATTGTGAAGCATGTTTCGTCAAAACCTCATTAATTGATTTTGCTTCAATTAAAATAGTAGGTTTACTTTCAAGGATAATTGCATAGTTAACTTTTTCTCCTTTTTTTATCCCTACATCAACACTAAACTTAGGAACAAACTCGGTAGGATTAAATAAATCGCATCCGAGGGTAGCAAAAAACGGCGTAATTAAGGAAGTTTTTGTAGCTTCCTCAGTTCCAATACTATCTTCCTCAACCCGTTTTCCCAATTGTTTGAGCAATTCTTTGAATGTATCCATTTCCATAATATAAAAACTCCAATCATTTTAATTTATACGAATCGTCCATGAATACCAACATTTTTAACCTGTTAATTGTTATCTAGACAATTCATATATTTAAATAAAACGAGCAACATGCTCGGGCAATCCGTAGTGACTCAATAAGCCATAAATACAAACGCTTTCATAATTACATTCATCAAGGTAGCTTTCTTTATCAGTATTTTAGTAGCTTACTCACTGATAAGAAGATTATATCAAATAAAAATAGTTCAAAACATTTGCAAAAGAGCTATAATCAGCATTTTACATTTTGAACCTCTCCATTTTTAAGACAATTATACCATTAAAAGATATCAATAATGTGCAAAACAAGTGATGGAAGCATCTTATTTTATCTTACAACTAGTAAAGGAGGAAAAAAAGAATAAAATGCATATTAAAATTTGAAAAATCGCTGTTATTAATAAGAACTTAGACGGCAACAATCAAAAATTTATATCAAAGCGGTAAGAAGATAGGCAATACCCTGAGTAGGATCTGGCAAAATTAAAGCAAGAATTGAATAGTCTCTAAAATAGAACTGGTTGCTAATTTAGCCAATTAAGGAAAACTCAAATGGATAAACTTGAAGAAATCATCAACCATTCTGTAAAGTACAAGTTAAACACCCATGCCTCAGAAAACTTCATATAAGCTTAGGCATTAATTCGTTTATCGATTCCGCGCTATTAATATGCAAAGCAGTATCTCTGCAAGTTAAGGTGCTCAGCGGAGAATATTAAATGAATTTTAAAAGAGATGTAAGTGAATGAAATACAAAGTAACACACAAATTCCATGATGGAACCATTAGAACGATGAATGGAAGTTTTATAGGTATAAAAAATACGATAAATACTGTAACGAATGTATGAGTTTCTTATTTTTGTTTGATTTAGGATCAAAAAGTCTTATTCACAGGAGAAAAGATGATGATTTTTTGATAGCCTTTACATCTATAATAGGTCCATAAGAATAAAGGAGTGATTATTATGAAAAACAAAATTATCGGCGCAATGTTACTTTCGACAGTTTTGCTTAGCAGCTTTGCTGTAACTCCAGCACTTGCGGTAGGAACAGCAACTTCAAAAGGAGATATTACTTTTACAGAACCAACTGGACCTGTTGATCCAGTTAAACCAACAGATCCAACAAAACCAGTTGAACCGGCTGATCCAACAAATCCAGGAACTGGTCAATCTGGACCATTGTCACTAGATGTTGTCCCTACTCTACCATTTGGGACGCATGAAATTGGAAACGGAACACAAACTTATACGGTTGATGGAAGTAAAAATGCTACACCATATTTGCAAGTTTCTGACCGTCGTGGAGTAGGTACAGACGGTCAAGCTCAAGGTTGGAATGTGACGGTTAAAGTATCTGATTTTAAAAAAGACAATCAAATATTAGAAGGTGCCGAATTGAATTTTGGTGCATCTGAAATTAAAACCGTACCAGAAAATACCTCAGCTAAGCCAGCAAGCGCAGAAATAGAAAACTTGTCTATGGCTAGCGGAGCAACATCGATTTTCTCTGCGGATAAAGATCAAGGGTTAGGAACTTGGTTATCGGTTTATGATCCTGCGAATATCTCTTTGACTGTTCCTGAGGCTGCTGTTGGAACATTTACTGCTGACTTAACTTGGGATCTGACTGCTGGACCAGATGGGACACCAACACCATAGAGAAATGATTTAAAAATTATGGAGAGCAGGAGTGTTCTTGCTCTCTTTTTGAAAGGATAGTGATCAATAGTGAATCAAAGGAAGCGATTGTTCATAGCTTTAATTGCTTTTTTAGGTATTTTATTTGTATTTCCAACTTCCAGTCATGCCGCTGATACTCCAGGAGATTTTGGTTTGAAGCCAGTTTTTCCTGAGAATCAATTAGATAAAGCAATCGGTTATTTTGATTTATTAGTGACGCCTAAGCAAGAGCAAACTATCGAAGTCACTCTTACGAATGCGGCAGATAAAGAACGAGTTTTTGAAGTATCCGTTAATCCAGCTGTAACTAGTGATGGAGGGACGATTGATTACGGGCAAGAAAAACCGCGCTTAGATAAAACTTTGCCTTTTGATATACGAAAAGCGATTACGCTTAATCAGACAGAATATACAGTTGCCGCAAAATCAGAAATAACGATTCCTATCACACTAACAATTCCTGCTGAGCCATTTGTTGGTCGCGTACTTGGTGGAATTCACGTGATTCCTAAAGAAGAGGAAGAAAAAAAATCTGCTAAAGAAACAGGCGTACAAATAAAAAATCGAATTGCCTATAATCTCGCAATTGTTTTACAAGAAAAACAGGAACCAGTAAATCCAGATTTAAAACTTTTATCAGGAGATCTAGTCGCTGTAAATGCTAGTCCGACAGTTCAATTATTTTTTCAAAATCCGCAACCAACGATTATCAGCAATTTGATTTTCACCAGTAAAATCTATTATGAGGATCAACTATATATTGAGAATACCTCTAATAAATTTCTAGTTGCACCAAACTCAAATTTCCATTTGAATCTTGATTTAGCTGGGGAACGAGCAAAGCCAGGAAATTATCGTGCTGATATTGTGGCAAAGTCTGGTGAGGAACATGAATGGCATTTCACACAAAACTTTACGATTAAAAAAGAAGAAGCTCAAAAAGTTAATAATAATTCTGTTTTTGCAGTGGAAGAAAAGAGCTTCCCTTGGATCTATATTATTTTAGGTGTGATTGCTGTCCTGTTACTGATTGTTTTGCTCGTTTTCTTAAAGCGCCGTAAAAAAGAAGAACCGAAGTAAAATGAGGTGATTTGATTGAAAAAAATATTGTTAAAAGGAGGATTAGTCGTTTGCCTACTGTTTGCAGGTTGGCAGCCGGTGTATGCTAGTGAAAGTGTAGACAGCACGACAACTATCACCTTTTACGATCCTAGTCCGGTCCCAAAACCAAATCCGCCTACAAGTGATATAAGTATGGGGACGACAAAAAATCAACTTCAAGCAACTGCTAATAGCAATAAAATGTTCCCTCAAACCAATGATAAACCGATGAACTATTTGCTTTCACTGATTGGTGGCGAATTGATTTTCTTAGGTTTGATCATTGTTTGGAAAAGAAAGAAGGAGGAAGAAGACGATGAACAAAAAAATACATCCAGCTAGTCTTCTTCATATAATTCTTTTGTTAGTCATTGTTGGAATGGGGACTTTTGGATTAACCAAACAAGTAGATGCTGTTGGTGCAACACCGCCAGTGATTGCGTATGATCCAGATACTTATGAAAATATCACTCCCGCTAGAGATAACGGCTCTATTAAGGGTGGAAAGATTGAACAACTTACCGGAACCAATGAGTTACCTAAATTAACTGTTACGTATAAAAATGATGGTTCAAATGATCCGTGGAAGGGTGGAACAATTGATTTTCATTGGGAAAGTCACATAAAACTTACTAGTAATCTCTTAAATCCAATTGATCTTGCAGATATGATGGGTCAAGGATTTGTCTTCGTCGCTATCATCAATTTACCCAAACAAGTAACTAGTGCAGAGGTTTTACGCGCGGTTGATTGGGATACGGCTTCTCTACATGTGAATGAGGCAAAAATAAAATTGAGTAAAGGTGCTCTGATGTCCGCCGGAAATCATACGCTGCGATTTGGTTTAGGAGCTTGGGATAATACAGAGTCGAATATGTTGAGTACCTTGATTGGTATCATCACAAAACCTGGATTTGTTCAAGACAATATCCCTTTAAAGTTCGATATTACGATTGATGTAGCAAAAATGACAGCGAACGGGGATCGCTTTGATACTAGTCCAGGAAAAATTTTGACAACTGGGAAACTTCAGCCAGCGATTAGTAAGAAAGTTGATTTTTCGGTGGATTTTTATGATTCAAATAATGTTGTTCAAGATTCTCATCAAATATGGCCAGTTTGGTATGCTGGCGGACGTTTCTATCCTAAGTTAACAAACGGAAAATTAAATCCAGCTGCCTATGCCAAAACATCTTCTACAACGATCAATTCTTGGAACAGCTATATCTCACCTTGGGATACGACGAGTAAGTACAACAGTATCAATGACTCAACCGAATATGTCGATGGCAACAATAAAAATCTTCCTGGGACGACGAATAATCGAACCTTAACGATGAATCTATCAGAAGGAAGTTTTACGCAGTTGCCTGTAAATCGATTTGATCGGGTGGTCAATTATTTCACTGGAAAAAATGAAACAGCCGGTTCAACTTTAACCCACACGCCAATTAAAACGAGCGGGTTAAATCAACAGACGCCAATTGTCTATAGTGGGAATGATTCTGGTGGGACAGCTTTGTCACCGGTCACCATGAATGTACTTGAAAAATATGTTGTAGATGGAACGATCACACCGACTAAATTAAACAACTCGGATAGTCAATGGGGGAAACCGTTGCCAAGTAAGAGTTATCCGGTGGAGGCTGCTTGGAAAGCGAATGCTTTGACAACCGGATCAATCCATTATCGTTTGTATAAAAAAGCAACCCAACAATTAGTTGGCACGTATGAAGACAGGCTGTTTCAATCAATCACAGCAAATAACGGAAGTACAAATACTGCTGTGACAACATTGCCCGTACTTCCATCTGGTCAATATTATTTTGATATCAAATTAGTTGATGATGTGCTTTCAAAGGCATATCCAGAGCTTGCGTACAAGTGGCAATCTGAGCAAACGGGAGTGACTAGTTTAAAAGAAATAACGGTTGCAAACTTTCCAAATATTTCACAGACGAGCAATTTGAAAAATCTTAGCCGTACACCAGAGACAGGTGAGCCATTGACTGCTTTAGCAGGTGATAGTATTCAAGAAACAAGTACATTTACTCTTGATAAAATTGGCGATTCTTTAGCAGATATGAAAGTAAACGTTGCGCTGCCGGGAAATGTGACCTATGAAAAAGGCAGTCTAACATTGAATGGAACGGTAATTCCAGATGAAAGCCTTCAAACTGGAATCAGTATACCGGCACAATTTCTAGCAAAAGTCGGGGATAAACTAACGGTTACCTATAAATATAAGATAAATGTGATCGATACATCAGTAAATGATGTTCAATTACCAACAAAACCTGATATGTTGTCAGGAAATATCGTGTTAACTGACAACACCAAGCTACCGATTGCTAAAGTGAGCACAACAGCTCATCTGATCAATATACCTAAACAAGAGTTATCATTGATCGATGTACCGGATGATTTTACTTTTGGCAATAATCTTCCAGTCCCGACTCAAGCGATGAGTTATAAAGCAAAGGGAGATTTTTCATTTGATGTAAAAGATACACGGTTGCCGAGTACTGATGCTGCGTGGCAACTGACAGGAAGACTGTCAACTACTTTCAAAACTACAGCAGGAAAAGAATTAAATGGGGCGAGTGTCTATTTCAATCACGGTGGGGAAAAACTTCCTATCACAGAAACTAATGCATTGATTTATCAAAATGATGGGACGAAAAAAGGGGATATTCCTGTTGATTTTCCTGATAGTGATGGGCTACTGTTAGAAGTAAATAGTAGCACGTATACTCAGGCAGACCAAACTTACCAGGGAGTTATTACTTGGGAATTATCAACAGGCCCGGTGAAGTAAAAAAGTAGGTAAGGATTACTTTCTATGCGTACTTCAACCCAAAAAGTCTATTTTTGAGTTGAAGTTCTTTTTCTTTTCCAATTGTCAGAAAATTCATTGAAATCGCTGACAAATTAGAAAGGATTTTCTGAGGACGTTTGCCAATATCGGCTACTGAAATGAACTGATATTAGGAGGAGAGCAAACTTGGAATTATTCAGTTTACTTGAGAAGAATGAGCAACGGCAAATCAGAATTTTTCAACTTTTGTTGGAACAAAGCGAGCTTTCTATAAATGAGGCCCTTGTTCAGCTATCAGTCGATCGGGCGACGTTTAAAGAGGATCTTTCCTTATTAAAATTAAACTTAGTAAAATTCACTGATCAGTTGGTTCTTGATACCGAAAATGGAAAAATATTTCTGCGACGATTAGGTAATCTGTCAATGACGGATGTGTATTATTCGTATTTAAAGGATGCTGTCAAATATCAAATTTTGATGCATCTTTTAGCGTATGGCACTCTCGAACGGCAAAAATTGTTAGATTCATTAGGCCTTAGTCCTGCTACATTTACTCGACGAATCAGAGAACTGAATACTTTATTAGCTGAATTTCATTTACAAATAAAAAATGGGAAATTACTTGGTTCAGAGAGTCAAATCCGCTACTTCTATTTTCAATTACTGTGGTTTGGCCGTCCCTACCTAGTGAATCTTAATGAGTTCAATGATCCGACTAGTGATATCTTGTTGGGATTGATGAAAAAAGAATTTGATTTTCCGTTTACTGAAGATGGGCAAATAAAATTTAAATTATGGCTGTCTATCACAAAGAAACGGTTACGTGTATTAAAAAGAATTACACCAGATTATACGAATCTGCCCAGCAGTTTTTTTGAAAGTAATACTTTTTTATTATCGTTACAAAAAATTTTAGCCCGTTTTTTTATTCAACATGCGTTTATTTGGAACCAAAATGAAACATTGATTTTTTATCTTTTTATGATCTGTAATTTTACATTGGATATTCAAAATAATCATGTTGATAAACTGTTGCATGAAAAACTAAGAGATGATCGGGTCGTTCATTTAAATCAAGCATTTAAATTTATCTTGGATGAAACCTTTTATCTGTATTCTTTTTCAGAACGTTTTGCTGAAGAAATCTCTCTGACCTTGATCCAAAACCATAGCCGTCTGATTTATTTTCGAGGATGGGTCAATATTTTTGGCCATCAAGGATTAAACAAACGTGTTGAAAAAATTCAAGATAAAAGATTACTGAATTTGTGCGAGACATTGACGACACGTTCACTTGATATTTTGAACCAGTCAGAATTTGATAATCAAAATAGTCGTTTTGAATTATTTGTGCGCTATGCGTCGATCTTACAACGAATTTTCAAAGAAGTGGAACCTTGTTTAAATGTCGCGTGCGATTTTCCATATGAACGAGTCATGGCAGATATAGTGATTGATATCATTAGAGAACAAGTGTCCACGACATTTAAAATTAATCTAACTAAATACGATAAGAATAAGCAATACGACGTTATTTTAGCAAGCCAGCTCAAAGAATACCCGCGGCAAGAGAATGCACGGGTATTTGTAATGTTGAGCAATGAATACGACTTTGATTTCCCCTATTTAAATGAAGTGTTGCGAGAAAGTTATTTACAGAAAAATAATTTGAGGATGAGATTATGAAAATCGTGATTATTGGGGCATCTCATGGAGGTATCGCGGCTGCGAAGAGTTTATGCAGTTTAGCAAATGACAATGAGATTTTTTTGATCGATAGAAAACCAATACATGCGTTAGGTTATATTTCTAGTGGGATCAATCTACATTTTCAAGAGATTATCCACGAGCTGACAGAAGTGACGACGGATGTACAGCCTTTAATTGATCTAGGTGTGAAATTAATGACCGAGTATGAGGTGACGGATATCGATCCAACGAACCATCAGCTGATTTTAAAAAAAGAGCAAGAAGAAATTTTATTCTATGATAAATTGATTCTTGCTATGGGTTCTTCTCCGACCAATATCAAGATATTGATCGATGCAGAAAATGCCTTTACATATAAAGGCTTGGAAGAATCTCAACAAGTGTTGGATTCACTTGAAAAAGCGCAAGAAGTTGCGATCTTTGGTGCGGGGTATATTGGGCTGGAATTAGCCAATGTCTTGGCTAAAACTGGACGAAAAGTTCATTTAGTGGATAATATGCCGATGATTCTTTCTCGCTACTTTGATACGAATATGATTGAAGAAGTCCAACAAGCTTTAGCAACTCAAGGAATTTATTTTTATCCGAATGAATTTTTGATTGATTATCAGAAAAACAATAATCAGGTAGAAAAAATTTGTTTGCTGTCTAAAACAATCACTGCGGACACAGTGATTTTCCCCTCACAGGCACAACCAAATACAGAATTTTTGCGAGATAAAGTTGCGTTAAATGACGATGATACAGTCGTTGTTGATGATTATTTACAAACAAGTGAGCCAGATATTTATGCAATTGGTGATATTGTCCCAATTTCTTATTCGGAAACAATGCATGTATTTATGCCGCTAGTCACACGTGCAGTGCATATGGCTCGGGCAGCTGCTCTGACATTGATCGGTCATCCGACTTCTTTTGATCGAAAGAACAAAGTGAGCGCAACTAAAATTATGGACTATTTTTTGGGGTCGGTAGGAGTGACTGAAGAAGAAGCACCGTTTCTAGACATGAATGTCCAATCAGTCCAAGCAAAAATATGTTTGACACCGACTTATGTAGCACAACAAAAAACGGCAAAAGTGAAACTAATTTATCAAAAAGACACCTTAGAAATCATTGGGGCACAGTTGGTCAGTAAGGAATATTTATTACAAGATCTAAATCTACTGAGTGTGTTGATCCATGATAAAAAGACAATCACGGAACTGGCAGTCGAAAATTTTTGTTTTGTCCCGCAATTTACTCCGCATTTTCACTATTTGAATGAGTTAGCTCTTCAAGTTTTACAAGAAGACAACCGTTGTTGATGAAATTGGCGGCAATAGATAAAAAACAGCGTACTGCTAGTAGCGGTACGCTGTTTGGGTTGAAATGTTTGATTAATATTGATCGAATTTTTTAGTGTGTCTTTCTTTATTTTTTATACATTTAAGAAAAAAAGTTCGGTAGATAAGCTGAAATTTAGTGAGTAGCGACTTTTCAAAGAAAATAAGCTGGTGATAGTTCTTTTGACAAAATTGTTTAAGCTGAAAATTGCGATAAAATAAAGCGCGGATAAAATCTAACAGTAAAACCGTGACACCACCAGAAAAACCACAATTATATAAATTAATCCCAGCAGTTAAGGGGTGAGTGTTTCGAGTAATCAATGAAAAGATTAATCCAGCCATCGTGCCAGCCAATAACCCATACTTACGTGTCATCGGCGAGAGGGTGCTGGCAAAAAGAAAGATAAAAATACTATTAGTAGTAGCAAGATCTTGATAGATGAATTGTGCCGTCAATAATACGCCTAATGCGGGGAACAAAAAGTAATGAAATTTAAAATTATACATACTAAATCCTGCAAAAGTTAAAATAGCTCCGACTAAGATACCGCTAAGAGGAACATTCAAAATGAGCGTAATGCTCACTCCAAGAAAACCATACAATGAAAAGCGAAGAATTTTTCTCAAATCTAAAAGCAAATGTTTTGAGTAAAGTCGCCGCTTGTTGTAAAAATTCAGAAACACCAAGAGTGGGATCGTAAATAAGACGATTAAAAAAAATAGTAAAAAATGATGATGCTCAAAAGAAAGTGCGTGAGGGACCATTTTGATTGCAAGTACATTTCGTGTAGTCAAATTTCCGACTATGCCGACGACACCTGCAGAAAAGCCCATATTATAGAGATTTAATTCCTTTGTGTGACCTTTCAAAAATTCAAAGATCGGTAAAATCGTATAACCAATCAACAGCCCGATAGCTAAAGCGATAAGTTTATTGAAGGAGCTCGGTGTACAATAAATAGTGCTGACAATCGGTGAAAGACAAGTCCCTAACAGTCCCATTACTAATAAATCCTGACGTTTGGAGTGATGGATTCGTAAGTAGACTAGGCAGCCGATAATAATCGGCGCGGAATTTATAATATTTTTCCCGAAGAAGGAAAATCCAGAAAGCATCATAATAACAGAAACCGTCAGCGAACAAAAATGATGTCTATGCTTGCGTAAGAGAAAAAGACTGCTCAATGTCAAAAGTCCACTATTTAAAAAAGCAGGACCTACACCAGCGATATGAACATAATCAGTAATCAGATTACTAGGCGAAGCAATGATTTGTCGCATCCCTAAAAAAAGTGTCTGGGGACTGGCTAAAAAAAAGGCAGCTATTGTGATGGATGAGGCGTAGGTCAGTAAAAAAATAAAGATAAATTTTGTAGAAAGTAGTGCCTGATTGGTTTTTTCCAAAGAATCACACTCCTATAAAAAATAAAAAACATGAACGAAGATATTTAGAACAAAAAATAATTACATGGATCTCTAGGATTTATTTATTAGTAAATTAATTATAAAAAAACAATTAGCTATAATTTTATTATACATTGTTTGAGTAGCAAATGGGTTATCCATGCATAAAAAAACACTTAATCATTTAAAAATATTTACATGGAGTATATTTCATATGGATATCAGTAATTTTTTCATAAAACTAATAGCCTAACATTAAATGAAAAAATCGAGTTTTTTTGATTGCATATTGATTTTATTTATATTAGAATAACTTTATTCAATAGTTGTGCTACGAAGAGAAGAGTAAGTGATCATGAAACGATCAAAGAGACCCTCGGCAGGTGAAAAGAGGGATCGTGGAAAATCAGTGAAGATGAGCTCTGAGCATTCAGTTTGTTCACGCAAATTGAACGGGAAGCGACCGTTATATTGCCGGGTATAATTGTACCGTTGAGGTGTCATCTGTGAGGATGATACGAATAAGGGTGGTAACGCGAAAATATTCGTCCCTTTATTTATCAGTGAACTGGTAAGTAAAGGGATGGATATTTTTTTTATTTGTCAAAAATATTTAGGAGTGTGTCTAATATGAAAAAATTTAGTTTAACTTTATTGATTTTAGGTTGTATCACCTTTTTAGCAGCTTGTGGATCTGGCTCGACAGAAAAGGTGGATAAAATAAAAATTGGTGCATCCCCAACGCCTCATGCTGAGATCTTGGAACACATCAAACCGGAGTTGAAGAAAAAAGGAATTGATTTGGAAGTTGTAAAATTTGATGATTATGTGTTGCCCAATAAGGCATTAGATGATGGTGAGATTGATGCCAACTATTTTTCAACAGTCCCTTACTTCAATCTGCAAAAGAAAGAAAACGGCTATAAATTTTCAAATGTGGGTGCCATCCATTTAGAACCGATGGGAATCTATTCACATAAAATTAAAAAAGTCAGTGACATCTCAGATGGAGCGAAAGTCATTGTCTCCAATGTCCCTTCCGAGTGGGGCCGAGTATTGAATATTTTTGTAAAAAACAACTTGATTAAAATAAAATCCGGTGTAGCAATTGATAAAGCAACCTTTGAGGATATTACAGAAAATCCAAAGAATTTAGTATTTGAACATAGTGTGGATCCAACATTGTTGACATCTGCTTATGAAAACAATGAAGGAGATCTTGTTGCGATTAATTCTAATTTTGCTTATGAAAAAGGTCTGAATCCAGTAAAAGATTCATTAATGATTGAACAAAATGATTCTCCTTATGTAAATATCGTTGCAACAAAAACCAGCAATAAATCAAATAAAGATATTAAAAAAATTGTAGAAGTGTTGCATGAGAAAAAAGTCCAAGACTGGATTGAGCAAGAGTGGGGCGGCTCAGTTGTCCCAGTAAATGAGTAGAAAGAACAGGTGATAAAATGGAACGAGCAATTTTTGCAGGCGGTTGTTTTTGGTGTATGGTCAAACCTTTTGACAGTCTGCCTGGAATCGAATCAGTGATATCTGGTTATACTGGCGGATCAACGGAAAATCCCACCTATTTAGAAGTAAAAAGCGGAAAAACAGGGCATACTGAAGCAGTTGAGATTATTTTTGATCCAACATTGATCTCTTATCGTGAATTAGTAGAGATTTATTGGCAACAAACAGATCCAACTGATGCTTTTGGTCAGTTTGAAGATCGAGGCAGCAGTTATCGTCCAGTTATTTATTATTTTGATGAGTTACAAAAGAAAATAGCTGAAAAAAGTCGTGCAGATTCACAAACTAGCGGACGTTTCGATCAACCAATCGTGACGCAAATTGAGCCTGCCAGTGTCTTTTATCCAGCAGAAACGGAACATCAAGAATACTATCAACGAAATCCAGAGAACTACCAAAAAAATGCTGAGCGACGAAAAAAATTTATCGCTGAATTTTGGTAAGAGGCGATAATTCAATACTGAAAAATTCAAATAAGCCCCCTTGATGACATGGACAACTAAGTCTATCTCATCAAGGGGGCTTAGTAATTTTTTTGCAGTAAAATCAATTAACCGCCGCTAAGATATCTATTATCTTTTGGTAGTTTTGATTTTGAAGAATTTCATAATCCAATTGTCTATATAGTTTTACTGCATGATGGCTCCAAGTTTGTGTGCTCAAATAAAGATCTTGATCGGGGTAATAAATATGAAGTAGTTCAGTGACACGAATCGCTAAAGCTTTAGCTAGTCCTTTTTTTTGTTCTTCAGGTAATACGGCTAACCAATGTAGCCGGGGATCATTTTCTTCTGTCCACCAAGCGGTAAAGGTAGCTACTTTTTTTCCTTGAGCATTTTCAATAAAGAGCATTCGGCGCATCAGCTCTTCTTGATATGGCATAAAAGATCGTTGGAAATAATCAGCAGCTGCTTGTTCTGTATCAAATTCTAAAACAGCTGTCTCGATTCGGCACCAATCTTTTTCATCTCCTGGCTGATAAAAAACCAGACGATAGCCCTCTGGTAACTGGATTTTTGGTAACGAAGGTGCATTTGATGAGCGGAACATAGTAAACGGGATATAGGGTACTGATTTATCCAGCATAATGAAACCTCCCTTTTTTTCTAATAAAATCGTATCACGTAAAAAGACTAAAAGCTACTATTTATAAAAACAGATAAAAGGCAGAAAGATAAATAGTTCTTGTGCAATCACTCTTCTTGTATTTGTCCAACTCTTCATTGCTTTTTTTGCTAAACAGTAAACAAAGACAGCTTTTTTATTGATAGGTATTGGTTCAATCAGAAAGAAAATTCTCAACAAAAAACATTTTTTCACAAAGAAAGTTTATGTTCTTTTTAGCTGAATCCTCTTGATAAATGAATGAGGGTTCGCTATACTCGGTAGGTAAAAGATTCCGGTTTCAAAATTGGAATGGAGGAGGTGTTCTCATGCTTAAAAACTATCAACGGTGACCATGAAGTCAAGCATTGCTTAGAGTTTCTGAGCGAGTAGAAAAATCACCTTTCCTCCAATCGACTTTTTTTGCAACCTGTTAAACAGGTTATTTAGTACGTAAAAAAATATTGTCAGGAGGAAACATACTAAATAAGTATGTTTTTTTGTTGTGTTCAAAAGAGGTCTTTGTTGCTACTAAAAACAGTTTAAGTGAAAACAAAAACATTTGAGGAGCAATAAGATGAAAAAAATAATGGCAGTAATCAGTTGTTTATTATTAACAGCGTTAGTAGTTTATTCAAAAACAGAGGAAGTTCACGCAGCAGATAAATCAACAAAGGTACAACGATTAGTTAAAAGCAAAGACATCAAAGCAGATGATTTTTTCGTTGATGCCAAATGGTTGAAAAAACAAATGAAGAATGACGACAAAACTGTTGTGATTGAAGCATCTTACGGCGAAGGAAAAGAGTATAAAAAAGCCCATGTCCCAGGAGCATTCCATGTTGATACAATGGAGATTGAAACTGAAGAAAACAACTGGAACATCTTAGATGCTGAAACATGTAAAGAAGTTTTCTTAAAACGTGGTGTCACAAAAACAACACCTGTCGTTGTATACTCAAGTGATATCAATGCTGCAGCACGTATGGCATTTGTTGCTTATTGGTTAGGTGTTGATCAAGTGAAAATTTTAGACGGCGGGTTAGCTGCATGGGAAAAAGCAGACTACAAAGTTGAAAAAGGAACTGAAAAAGCAAAAGCTGCCACAGATTTTGGTGCAGAAGTTCCAGGGCGTCCAGAAAGTTTGATCTCAACCTCTGCTGATGTAGTGGCTGCCAAAGAAAAAAATCCTGATTTAGTACTTGCAAGCGTTCGTTCATGGAAAGAATTTACTGGTAAGACAAGTGGATATGATTACATCAAAAATGCTGGTGAACCTGAAGGGGCCGTTTATGCAAAAGCTAGCAAAACTAGTGCTGATGTGGCTCGTTTAGTAAATAGTGATGGAACAGTCAAGGAACCAACTAAAATTTTTGCTGATTGGGCAAAATGGGGAATCACACCTGACAAAGAAGTCGCATTCTACTGTGGGACTGGTTGGCGTGCAGCGACAACTTTCTTTATCACGAAACAAGAAGGTTGGAAAGATGTAAAATTATTTGATGGTGGTTGGTATGACTGGGATAAAGCACATCAAAAAGACCCAAGCAAATATCCTGTTCAAATTGGTGACCCAAGAGACAAAGATAAATTGGAAATCCTAGACTAATGAAAATACTTCGTTATTTCTTCCATGTTCTACAAGTGGGATTAATCTATGCGATGTATTTAATGGATGATTTATACAAAAATCATTTAGGGTTTATGCGGAATGTCTCTTTTTATTCTCATAAAATTGAAACTAGCATGGTCGGCAGTAAGTTGTTTTTACTGCCGCTCTTGTTAGTGGTGATCGCTGTTTTTTTAATTATCAGAAAAAGAAGCTGGGAAACTGTCTTATTGATGATAATGGGAATTACTTTTCTCATTTGGCAAGGACTGGTTCCAGTAACCGCCACACCCATCTACTATTTGATTAGTGGAATCTTAGGTGTCGGCTGTTTGTTGCAATTGATGAATGTTTTTCTAAAAAGGAGTCAGTCACTCTGATGGAATACTCGGAAAAAACGATTGAAATGGCGCAATTGATTGCAGAAAATTGTACGAGTTGTAAACGTTGTATGAAAGATTGTCTTTTTTTACAGCGATATTGTCAAGATCCGCAAAAATTATTTCAGCAATTTTTGAAAGAAGATCTAGAACCAATTGTTCCTTATTCATGTATGTTATGCGGACGGTGCAGTGTGGTCTGCCCGTTACAGTTGAAATTGGATGAGGCATTTCTAGCTATGCGTCGCGATCTTATCAAAGAAGGCTTACCATTGAAAGAGCTGAAAAGTGTAGTGTTGCACCAGAAACTTTCAACAAGTAAACTTTTTACTGCAGTGAATCGAGGAGAGAAAAAATGAGCTATGGTTTTATGGCGGGGTGCTCATTGAGTTCGAGCAGTCCAAAACAAGTTGCCCAAATTATTGACTACTTAAAAGGTTATTATCCGGATCTAGCGGTAATTCAAGGTTGTTGTGGGAAACCGACACGTATGATCGGACAAGAACAATTATTCCAAGAACGATTTGCCCACTTGACAGATCAAGTCCATCAGGCAGAAATCGATGAATTGATTGTTGCGTGCCAAGGCTGTATCAAAACGATGACAATCCAAAATCAATTTCCTACTTCTTCTTTATGGGTCAAGATGGCAGAATTAGGTTTGCCTGAAGAAGCGATAGGAAAAGCTAAAGACAGTGATGTCATCTTTTCGATTCAAGATTCTTGCCCGACAAAAGAGATGACAGAGATCCATCAAGCGGTGCGCTATTTGTTGGAACAACTCGGGTATCAGGTTGCACGGAATCGTTTATCAGGAAAAAATACCTTGTGTTGCGGAATGGGTGGTATGTGCGGTGTTTCGAACCCGCCGCTAGCAAAAGAGTTTGCTGAAAAACGGGTCCAGGATTTCAAAACAGATCATATCGTGACTTATTGCGCCAGCTGTACGTCAGCAATGATTCTTGGTGGTGGACAAGCGTGGCATTTATTGGATTTAATCTTTGGAGATGTTATTTATAAAGAAGATAGCAGTCCTACCCATCCATTAGCAAATCCAGTACGGGCATGGAAGAATCGTTACCAATCAAAAAAAATCGTAACAAAAGTATAGGGGAAAAATAATGAAAAAATGGTTAATCGGTATGCTGACAGCAGGGATGCTCTTTTCTTTAGCTGCTTGCAAAACCAGTGAAAAAAAAGAAACAACCTCAACAGAATCTATTAGTAATTTTTCTGAAGCTGTGAAAAAAAGTAAAGGGGATACGGTGACCTTTTATGGTTATGGCGGTGATGAAAAAGCCAATGCTTGGGTTGATGAAGTCATTACACCAGCGATGAAAGAAAAATATGATATTACAGTCAAACGTGTTCCAATGGATATTGATCAAATCTTAAACAAGTTGACTACAGAAAAAGAAGCCGGTACTAAAAAAGGCGATATCGATGTTGTTTGGATTAATGGTGAAAACTTTTATACAGCGAAACAAGCGAAATTGCTTTATGGTCCTATCACAAATAAAATTGAAAGTTTTGATAAGCTGATGGACGTGGAAGGGCATAATTCAAACTATGATTTTGGTGTCAAAATCGATGGATATGAAGTACCCTATGGAAGTGCACAACTAGTTTTTGCAGGAAACAAAGACAAGTTCAAAGCAGGTTTTCCTACAGATACTCAAGCCTTACTTGAATATGCAAAAGCAAATCCTGGGAAAATTACTTATACAGCTCCACCAGAATTTACCGGTAGTGCTTTTATCCGCAACGTTATCTGTGATATTGTGGGCTATGATAAAGTAGAAAAAGCTGCAGCAAATAAAGAGGATTTGTATAAAGTGATCAAACCCGGTCTGGATTATTTAAATGAGATCAAACCGTATTTATGGCAAGAAGGAACGACCTATCCGACAACACCAGCTGAATTGGATCAAATGTTTGCTGCAGGACAGATCGATATGAGTTATAGCTATTCGCAAATGCATGTAGCTGAAAAACGCAGTGACAACGAATTCAGTGCAACGACGGAATCATTTCTTTTTGATAAAGGAACGATTGCCAATCAAAATTATTTAGCGATTGCCAATACATCAAAGACAAAAGCTGCCGCATTAGTTTTGATCAATGAGATGACCAGTGAATCTGCGCAATTAAAAAAAGCCGAAGCAAAATATGGCTACAGTATCCCACCGTTTGATACAAAAAAATTGTCAGAAAAAACCAATCAAGCATTGAATGATCTTTATAAAAATCAAGGAGTTCTTTCACTAGAAGAAATGCAAGAAAAACAAATACCTGAACTCCAAGCAGAGAAGATTCCAATGATCGAAGCGTTATGGAAAGAGCATGTTTTACATGAATAAAAAAAAATTAGCAGTAGTTCCGTTTCTGATTTTAAACAGCGTGGTAATTTTTGCTGCGCTGTTTAAGGGACTACAGATTAGTTTAGGGTATTACCCTATAATTGGCTTACAAGATATTACTTTGGCCAATTATCAACAAGTGCTAACAGATCCTTTTTTTCAAAAGTCGCTAATTTACAGCTGCTATTTAGCTCTGGTAGCGACTTTTTTGTCATTATTGTTTGGAGTTATTTTGGCATTTCTTCTATTAAAAGTAAATATTTCTTGGCTCCATAAAATAATTAGTTTACCAATTTCGCTGCCACATATTATTGTAGCGCTGATGGTTATACAATTGATCAGTCAATCTGGGATTATTTCCCGTCTTTTTTTTCAATTAGGCATCATCCATGAGATCGATCAATTTCCTTTGCTGATCCATGATTCTACCGGTTTTGGGATTATCCTTGTCTTTCTTTATAAAGAGATTCCTTATGTTGCAGTGACTACTTTGGCAATCTTGCAACAATTGCAGTTAGGGTACATAGAAGTTGCTAAAAATTTAGGCGCTTCCAATACACGAATCTTTTTTTCAGTCATTCTGCCAATGATACAAAAGACATTATTTACCTTGTTCATTATTCTTTTTTGTTTTACCTTTGCCTCTTTTGAAGTCCCTTATCTATTAGGAAATCCCAGTAATCAAACCGTTGCGTTGACAGCCTATGATTTATTTTCACAAGCTGATCTGACCACTCGACCACAAGCCTTTGCTTTAAACCTAGTGATATCAGGAATTTGTTTAGCAGTAACGCTGCTTGCTTTGACTATCAGTTATTTCTTGCCAGGGGGGAGAAGAACAACATGAATGACTCATCAAAAAAAAGTTCTTTTTTAGTAGGAATCTCCGCCGGGCTTGTATTATTTCCATTGATTTTGCTAGTATTATGGTCTTTTAGTAAAAAATGGTTATATCCAAATGTTTGGCCGCAAGAGATGGGGATTTCTATCTTTCAGCAGATGAGCAATGAACCGAATTTTTTACCGGCTAGTCTGAACAGTTTTGTCATCGCATCGGCCACTACCATCACAAGTCTTTTGATTGCTGTACCAGCAGCAAGATATTTTGCTTTTCAGAGAACTATCTCACAACGCCTCATTGAAGTAATCATTTATTTGCCATTGATTTTACCGGCCATTGCAGTTATTACTTCTAGTCAAGTGTTGTTTTTACAACTGCATCTAACGGGAACCTTTGGCGGAATTATCTTAATCCATACCTATTTATGTCTGCCATATGCCTTGCAGATTTTATTAGAAAGTTATCGTCAATTGGGAGAAGGATATAGTTTGACGGCGCAAAGTTTAGGCGCCAAGCCGTGGTCGATCTTTTGGCAGATCACTTGGCCATTGTTAAGGCCGGGACTGACGGCAGCAGCTTCGCTAGTTTTTATTGTGTCTTTTAGCCAATATCTACCAACTTTTTTTATTGGCGGCGGGCGTATCGTGACACTACCGCTATTATTGTTGCCGTATGCTAATAACGGTCGGTTTGGTTTAGCTTCATCTTATAGTTTGGTCTTTTTAGGCTGTACGATGGTGGGAGTATTTATTTTTAAAAAAGCAATAGGAGGAATACAGCGTGGGACTAAGCGTTAAAAATTTACGATTGAATTATGGGAAAAAAGAAATTTTCCATGATTTATCTTTTGATGTGAAGGAAGGCGAAATCATTGCGCTTTTTGGTCCATCAGGAGTCGGTAAAACTAGTTTGCTCAAAATGATCGCAGGAATTCAGCCAGTGGATAAGCAGATGCTTTCTTTCTCTGATACATTCACTCAAAAAGACACCGTATTAGTTTTTCAAGATTTTTGGCTTTTCCCACATATGAATGTAGTTGAAAATATTGCTTTTGGTTTAAAATCCCGCAAATTTTTAACTAAAGAGATCAAGCAGAAAACAGCAAAAATAATGGAAGTATTTGATTTGAAAGGTCTTGAGCGCCATTTTCCAGATCAATTATCTGGTGGGCAAAAGCAGCGGGTCGCATTGGCTCGTGCACTTGTATTAGAACCTAAATTGCTATTATTGGATGAGCCTTTTGCCAATTTGGATGATTCTCTTACGCGTTCTATGCGTGCGTACCTACAAAAACTACAAGAAACGTATCGATTCAGTATTATTTTGGTCACTCATGATCGCGAGGAAGCTTTTCATTTAGCAGATCGAATGATTATTTTATTAGATGGGACTATCCAACAGATTGGCAGACCGCAAGAGATTTATTTTTATCCAGAAAATCGAAAAGTTGCTGAAGCAATCGGTGAAACTAATTTTATTCCCGGCATCGTTTCTGCTAGCTTGTTTCAAACAGATAGTTTTGAGTTGAGGGTAAAAAATCCTAAACATCTAGTAGGGGAAGTCTTGCTTTTTATTCCTTATGGGATGGAAATAGCAGTCGTTGAACAAGGGATTCCGGCTTTTGTTGAAAGTTGCGAATGGATACCAAACGGACAACAAGTGACAGTTAGAATCGGCCAAACAAGTTGCATATTTACCAACTTGTCTACAAAGGTCAGAACCGGTGAATCGATCTGTTTACGTGTAATTGACTCTTTGCAGGTGATTAAGCGATGATCTCAATTATTATTCCCGTCTTGAATGAAGAAGAAAAGCTTGCAAATTTGTTGCAAGAATTAAAACAAATCGAAGATCCAATATCTTTTGAGATCATTGTAGTTGACGGGGGAAGTCAAGATCAAACCGTTGCAATTGCATCAAAATTTGCTGCAGTTTATCAATTAAAACAAGCAAATCGCGGGGCACAATTGAAGCTGGGTGCTGAAAAAAGCAGTGGAGATATTTTATGGTTTTTACATAGTGATAGTAAACTAGCAGATTATCGACAAGGATTGAGACAGATTCAAGATAGTCTAAAAGATCCACGTTATAGTGCGGGATATTTTCAATTAGTTTTTGATTCACAAGATTTTTTTTATCGTTATTTAGCAAAAACTTCTAATTTACGTGCCCGCTTTCTGGGGTTGATTTTTGGAGATCAAGGATTATTTACTACACGCCAACAATATGAGAAGACAGGCGGCTTTGAAGAAATCCCGCTTATGGAAGATTGGCGTTTCAGTCGCAAATTATGGAAACAAGGAAAATTTTATCAACTGCCGATAACGATTACGACTTCCAGTCGACGATTTCGTAAAGGAAAGATTCGAACCCATTTAAAAATGCATAAAATCAAGTTACTTTATTTATTAGGTGTGCCACCTGAAAAGCTGGTGCGCCGCTATTATAAATAAAAAAGGAGCAGTCATGTTAGAGAAAATTCGAGTTTATTTGGAAGAACACCAACTCATCGAGACATTACACTTAAAAAGACCTTTTACTGTCACTTTTTTGGCACAAGGGGAATACAATCAAAATTTTTTGATTTCTGACAATGAAAACAACTACGTTTTTCGTTTGAATTACGGCAGCCAACTACATTTGGCCAATCAGATCAAGTATGAATACCAAGCATTGAAATGGCTAGAACGAACAGGCCGTACACCAAAAGTTTATTATCTAGATGATGGTTGTCAAAGCTTTTCGCAAGGGTTGTTGATTATGGAATTTCTGACTGGGCAGCCGTTAGATTACCGCAAAGATTTATCAGAAGCTGCTCAGATCTTTGGTCAGATCCATCAACAGCCTCTTGATGAACATGCAGAAGAAATCTTTGTAAAAGAAAAAGACACAATCCTTTTTGATCGTGTAATGGAATGTCAAAAGTTATTAGAGCCGGTCTTAATAAGTGACGTTGTCCCATTACATGCCAAAAAACAATTGGCAAATGCGTTGGAAGCACGGCAAAATAATAGTTCTCAACAACGATTTTTCGTTGAACTTGATCAGTGGTCAATCAATAATACTGAAGTCAATTCCCATAACTTTATTATTGGGGACAAAGGCTTTTTGATTGATTGGGAAAAACCGGTCATCAGTCATCCGGTACAAGATATCTCTCAATTTTTAGCCTCAACGACGACGCTTTGGCGGAGTAATCTGATTTTGAGTCAAGCCGAGAAACGACATTTTCTTTCTCGTTACCTCGATGAAACACAAGCTGTGCGTGAATCGTTTGAAGAAGCGCTTAGAATTTACCATCCATATTTAATGTTACGAGCATTGTCTTGGTCAGCGATGGCTTATGACAGTTATCAAAAGGACACCAAAAAGTTGAAAAACCAAGAAATCTTTAAAAAAGTTTCTGCATATTTAGAAGAAGACTTTTTACGACAAGCATTAAAGGAGCAGATTTTTGAATAAACAAGCCTATATTTTATTTACGCGAGTTCCAGTACCTAACAAGGTAAAAACTCGTTTACAAAGTCTGCTTAGCGGCGAAGAAGCCTGTCAAGTGCAACAGCAGATTTTGCAAGATAGTTTTAAAAAATTTGAACAGCTGAATACACAAGGAATCGATTTGTATTTAGCGTATTCAGATGAAGGAGACCCATCCGATCTATTTTCAGTTATGCCAGAAACATTCCAGGCATTTGAGCAAGAAGGCAAGACAATCGGTCAACGGATGAATCACGCGATGAAGAACGTCTTTTTAAAGGGGTATGAAAAAGTTGTATTGACAGGCAGTGATATTCCTAATCTGAATACAGAAATGATCCAAGCGGCATTTGATCAGATGCAAGATATCGTCATTGGTCCTTCAGCAGATGGCGGCTATTATTTAATTGGTTGTCGAGCATCCATCGATTTGACACCGGTTTTTGAAGCCCCTATCGTTTGGGGAAAACAAGAGGTATTACAAGCTACGTTACAACGGTTAGGCACTTATGATGTTGTCTTATTGTCTTCACTGCAAGATATTGATTACCCATCAGATTTGAAACAGATCTATCCTAAATTAAAAACTGAGAACCATTATTTGCGTCAGTGGTTGGAAAAAAATAGAGGGGTTTTAGAATGAGAAAAGTAATTTTAGATTGTGATAATACGTTCGGATTGATTGATCATGATGTTGATGATGGTTTGACTTTATTTTATCTGTTAGGGGCTCCCACCATTGAATTGCTAGGTTTGACTTTGACTCATGGTAACAGCAAGATCGAAGAGGTCGAGCAAATGACCCAGCTCATGCACACGCGTTTAAATCTAGCTTTTGATTATTATGCACGTCAGCAAGCAGAATTTTTAGTAGAAAAAGTCAATCAGTACCCCAATGAGGTAACAATCCTTGCAACGGGTGCTTTGACCAATTTATTAGAGGCACAAAAACTTGATCCTGATTTTTTTGAGAAAGTGCAAGAAATAGTATTGATGGGAGGGACCTTGGGACCATTGACAGTCAATCAGCGATCTGTCACAGAATTAAATTTTTCATCTGATCCAGCAGCAGCAAAAGCAGTTTTATTAAGCCGAGCCCCGCTTACGATCATGAATGGACATATGACATCTGCCGCCTTTTTTTCAAGTGTGGAATTGGACCAATTTTTAGATGCAGCAAAAGCAATGGTCGACATGAGCTCGCTTGATTGGATAAAAAACACTTTAAAAAACTGGATCAGCTGGAATGAGAAAGTATTTGGCTTTGATGGTTTTTGTAATTGGGATATGACAACTGCTGTATATTTGGACCATCCGGAATTTTTCAGTCAAGAGCAGTATTATCTATCCGATGAGCAACCAGAACTTTCTAAGGGCAGGATGATAGTTGTGGAACAATCAAAAAATTTAGTGAAAATGCCTAAACAGTTGATCTCGATTGCCGAATTCAATCAATTGATCATCAGACAGATGGTTCTAGGGTTAAGTAAACAGCAATAATCAAGTACGAATAGTTATTCGAAATCAAAAACATATAAGAAGGGAGAAGCGGTGAAAAAGATCCTTATATTTATCTCATTAGTATTGGTCGTCATTTTTTTAGCCTATCAATTTGGTTTAGTTGATCTATTAACAGATATCACTAAACTAAGAATGTATTTAGAAAACCTTGGATGGTGGGGCTACTTTATTTTTATCATGTTATCTATTATCGTAGCTGTTTTTCTTTTACCGGGACAATTTCTAGCAATTGTCGGTGGACTTGCGTATGGTGGATTTATTGGCGGACTGCTGACAGTCATTGGGGCTTCGATTGGCGCAAGCATTTCATTTGTCATTGGTAAATATGTCGCAAGGGACTATATTTTGCAACGTTTCAGTCAAGAGCCGGCTTTTCAAAAAATTGAACAAGGAGTTCGAGAAAATGGTCTATCATTTTTGATTTTTACTCGCTTAGTTCCAATTTTTCCTTTTGCTATTCAAAGTTATGCGTACGCGATGACACCAATGAGTGTTAAAAAATTTAGTTTTATTTCTTGCTTGACGATGATACCAGCTAGTTTTATCTACGCCTTTATGGCATCAGAGATCGCTTCTAAAGGAGTCTCAGTGACACTATTGCTAGAATTGACTGCCGCAGGTGTTTTGCTTGCATTACTAGCGTATCTTCCTAAAAAGATTAGTAAAAAAATCAATCAACTAAGCACAGAATACAAAAAGGTCAAATAATTTTAAGTTAGTTGTAACAAAAAGGCCGCGGCATTGCCGCGACCTTTTTTGACTATAGAAATTATTTTTTATCATTGTTTACTTAGATAAAAAGATACACAACAGAATAAATATAATAGGCTAATAACAATAACGCAATAATACATGAAAGTTTAGCCAAGAAACTACCAGAAGCAGCTTTAGCTGTTCGATGTGAACGAGAACGTCGATTAAGTGTTTCATCTACGTCGACTGAATTAGTAGCTTTTTGTGAACGTAAAAGAACGACTGCGAGTAAATCAATAAATAATAAACTTTGTAAGACGATACTAACGATAAAAATAATTTGATCGCCTTGGATCAAGCGGAATAAAAATAAAACAATCATCAGAAGGTCAAATAGTAGTGTCAATAAAAGCGTCATAATAAAGCTCCTTCAAATAAGTCAGAATAAACATGCTTTATTATAGCATAGAACAAATAAAAAAATGATAAATTATTTGTGAATGATTCAGCAAAATAAGTATGTACAGACCCTCTAAAAAACTATCTGGGAACGAAGAACAAAAAATAGTAAAAACAAAACAATCCATCAGATTAGTCATTTTCTAAAAAATAAAATCTAAAAAAGATAGATTATTACGCTGTTTTTAGCAGAAAAAAACAGTAAAAAATTTACTTTTTATGTGTTTTTTGTTACTTTATAAAAGAAGAGAATAAAAATAATCAATTATAACTATTTTTTAATAGTATTATAGGGGGATGGCATGAATTATAAGAAACTAATTTGTACGGTACTATTACTAGGAAGCTTTGCAACAGCAGCTAAGGTCGTCAATGGAGAAGAAGCGACCTTTTCAACTGATTCAATTGAAAGTTCAACAAATGCTGAGACATCTGATTCAACAACGAATCCTCAGGCGGATACAACGGTTGCCGATGATGAAAGTGATGTTGATGAAACAGCATATGATGCAGCGGGGAATTTACAATTTCATCATCCTGTTCCGTTTGAGAAATTCACGTTGGAACCACCGGCTTTTAGAAGTGCAAGATCTACAATGAGCGTTCAACAAGCTTTTATCAATCAAGTGGCGCCATCAGCAAGAACTTTGGCCAACAGCAATAACTTATATGCCTCGGTGATGATTGCACAAGCGATTGTTGAAAGCGGCTGGGGTAGCAGTGCACTATCTAAAGCGCCGAATTACAATTTGTTCGGTATAAAAGGAGAATACAATGGCCAATCAGTAACGATGAAAACACAAGAATGGAATGAAAAAGATGGTTGGTATTATATAAATGCTAAATTTAGAAAATATCCATCTTACAAGGAATCGTTACAGGATAATGTGACCATTTTAAAACAAACATCATTTTCACCTGGAAATTATTATTACTCGGGTGCATGGAAAAGCAATACAAAATCTTATAAAGATGCGACGGCTTGGTTGACTGGCAGATATGCGACTGCACCTAATTATGGAACAACGTTAAACAGTGTCATTGAAACGTATAACTTAACACAATATGATACGAATAATCCAACGGTCCAAACAAATGCTATGTATCGTCTATACAATCCAAATAGCGGAGAACACTTTTACACTGCTAATGGAGTGGAACGTGATAAGGTCATAAAAGCGGGTTGGCGCTATGAAGGCATTGGTTGGCAAGCGCCTAGAAGTGGTGCACCAGTGTACCGTTTATACAATCCAAATGCGGGCGACCATCATTATACTCCACACCTTTATGAAAAAAATAATTTAGTGAAGGTGGGTTGGCGTTATGAAGGGATTAGCTGGTATTCAGGAGGAAGTAAAGTTCTTTACCGCTTGTATAATCCGAATGCAAAAGCTGGCGCTCATCATTATACCTTGCTTAAAAGCGAACGCGACAATTTGATCAAACATGGTTGGCGCAATGAAGGAATCGGTTGGTACGGACAATAAAAAAAAACTCGATGAAAATGTTCATCGAGTTTTTTTAATCTATATCTGCAATTTCTGAAATAATAAAAAAGCTGTGTAAACTGTCTATAGGATATTCATATTTCTTTTCTATCTCACGTAAAATCTGGTGATTGGATTCTACCACTGGCTCTTTTCCATCATATAAAGCATCTATCGGGAGAATAATCTCGAAAGGCTTTTTGTCTTCTAATACTAAAGGTTTTTTAAAGAAATATCCAATAATCTTTTTCATGGACGGAACTCCTTTTGCTTTATTTTGTTATATATTACATCAGGAGAACGATTAAGACCAGAAATAAGCTCTATAACAATTGTTATTTAAAATAACCGCAAAAGTGCTATTCCTAAAACACCTGTTAAGACGATTTTCATGAGATCATTTGTTCGGATACCAACGATCAGAGCCGGGATACAAGCAAAAACCTCAGGAAAACGCAAAGTTGGAAAATGACCTGCTTGAAAATTCAAAAGGCTTTGTAGGAGTAACGCAGTTAAGATGGTCATAGGTAAATAGCTTAAAAATTTTTCCAAGATTGGAGGCAGCGTGATTGCTTTTGTTAAGACAAAGGGTAAAATCCGTGGAATCCAAGTGACTAAGGTACAGCCTAATAATATCAACAAGTAGTAAGAGTTACTCATTTTCAATCAGCACCCCCGTCAAACAGCCTAATAATGTCGCTAAAATAACAGAAAGTTCTGCAGTAACAAAACGCATCAAAAGAAAAAGGCTGACAGCAGTCACTGCTAAAATGATTAGGGTTTTATTTTTTTGTTTTTTCAACGGCAATTGGACTTGGAATAAAAATAAACCAAGAAACATTGCGGTCAATGCAAAATCAAATCCGAATATCGTTGGATCGGGAATGAAATTTCCTAATAACGCACCAAGAACTGTTGAAAATATCCAAGCAAGATAAGCAGTAATGTTTAAGCCATGCATCCAAGTACTATTGATTTTCTTTTCTTGTGCCAGTGCGGCAGTCAAAACACCATAAGATTCGTCTGTCAACAAGGTACCGATAGCAACTCCATTTAATAACGAATCCTCTTTAAAGTAATGAGCAACCGAAAGACTCATCAAAAGATGGCGTAAATTGACTAAAAAGATGGTAAAGATAATTGATAAAATAGGTGCACTTAATAAAAGTAACCCGCAGAGGATAAATTGAGCACTCCCTGCGTATACTAGTGTAGACATTAAAAATATTTGCCAAATAGCTAGATGAGCAGATTTTCCCACGATACCCATAGCGATTCCGATACCTAAATAGCCCATAACTGTTGGGAGACAATCCCTTACCCCATCAGAAAAACGAAATGTTTGCGCTGTTCGATTATTCATCCGATCATCCTCTCATTTTATTTTAATTATATTAGTCCAAATCTAATAAAAAAACAAGAGGATAAAATAAAAAGAGCAACAACCCAATGATAGTAATTAATCAATTGGTGGGGAATTTGTTGCTCACTTCATTTTATCACAAAAATATCATAAAAAAACTAAAAAAGTTATTTTTATTTGATTAATGACTTAAAAGTGTTTTTATCAGAATAAATTACCTTAAGTTTTATAGAAAGTTTTAGTTGAGGTATAATGGATGAGAAGGAGGCGGTTTCAATGAAAGAAAGTTATAAAAATATTCTTGTTGCAGTGGACGGCTCAACAGCTGCTACTAAGGCCTTTACTGAAGCGCTAAAAGTTGCTAAACGCAACGAAGCAAAACTTTTTATCCTGACAGTGGTCGATTACAGGTTTTCAATTGGAGATCCAGCGTTTATCAATGATGCCTTGAAATTTCATCTCAATAATGCTGAGATTGAAATGGGGCAGCTGATCGCCGATTCAATGATAGAGGAAATTGACTATGAAACAAAAATTGATTCAGGAAATCCTAAACGTAAGATCATTGATTATGCATTAGAAAATCAAGCTGACCTGATTATCGTTGGTGCAACTGGTCGCGGAGCTGTTGAACAGGCATTTGTAGGAACGACAGCAGACTATGTCGTCAATCATGCCCATTGCAATGTCATGGTTGTTAAATCTTAGCTAGTAGAACAAAAAAAGTTTTTGCTTTAATAGCAAAAACTTTTTTATTGGGATAGCAGGGCTCGAACCTGCACTCTTCTGATTCAGAGTCAGACGCCTTACCAGTTTGGCCATATCCCACTAAGAACAGAAAGTATTATAACGCTAGTTTTTCTATTCTTCAAATAAATTGTCTTAATTTTTTTTTCTTGCTTGTTTCAGCGCGGCTAAAACAACGCCGCCATCAGCAAAACCAAGATTAATCTTGATAGTTTCAGTATGAAACACTAAAGTTAACCGGATTCCGTTTAATTTCTTCTTCCCGCTGAGTTCTTTGCATTGGTATAAATTATAACGATAGGCATTTTGTTTGCTTAATGCATAGAGCGTATTGCCGGAAATACCATAAGCAGTCAAGCCTTCTTGTTTTTTTAAGCTTTCATATTTATGAAAACCAATAAAAGAAAAAGAAAAATTTGTTTTAGGAAATGCTTGTAAAAAACGATCGAACAAAAGCAGCCCCTTGTCCTCATTCGTATTGTAATTGATTCCGTATTTTTTGGTGAATTGATAAAGCTCGCTTGCTGTATTCATAATGACCTCGCTTTGTTTGATATCTTTAGTATAAATGTTTCTATCAGTAGAAACAATTCCTTATCGATGAAAGCGACGAGTATTGATAAATTCTGAAATAGCCATAGTGATTAACAAAAAACCAAAAATTTGAAAGAGAATCATCATGCTGTTAAACGGATTGAACAAAAGAAAGATGCCGGCAATCATCATCAATGCGCTGTAGATGACTTGACCAGTTACTGGGAACCCATTTTTCTTGGCAGTCCAATTTTGTAAAAACTGTCCAATTGCAAAAACCAAGATGATGAAACCTAAAAACATCGGTAAGATGCTAATGATTCCTTTTGAGAACCATAAAACGACAAACGCGATAATGATACGTGTGATCCCGCTAGTCGTTTCGAATCCAACATTGCCAGTATATTTTTTTGCTCGCAATCCACGAATGATTTGTAATATCCCTAAAATCAATAAGTAGAAGAAAATAATATAAACGATCCCTTTGAAGACACTTTGTGGCGAAAGCAAAGTAGCAATCCCTAAAATTAGATAACAAGCACTTCTTAAATAGCCATATTTTTTGATTGAATCGATGAAATTCGACATAAACGATCACTCCTTTAAAATAATTTTACCTGATTTTGCTTTTTTTTGCGACTGAAGCGAAAAAATCAATTGTAAACCATTCCAGACTTCGGTATAATTGCGAATAACATTGATCCAAAAGCTAGACGAACAATGAATGTCGATACTGGAGGGCTTACTTATGAATGAAGAAGAAATTGAGCTAGGAAGAAGTTATCGTTGTCATCCCATTGGTTTTGAAGAAAGTGTGGAAGGCGAAGTCATTTCTAAGATGACGAATTGCGCAGTCGTTCGCATCAACCAATGTGAAGAGATTGATCAAGAGCAACGAGATGACAAATCTAACATGGTCGTGGTAAAATATTCTAATTTCATTCCAAGTTAGAAGGCGGTTTTTTTGAGTATATTTACAGTAATATTAGGAATTTTTACGGTTGTTTTATATGCGTTTTTACTATTAGTACGCAGAGATATCGTTATTCCAGTAGTTAAACAAAGAAAGCATTATTTTTTCTATCTTTTTTTAACGGGGTTGATCTTGTGGATTGGTTTTACTAATTGGCAAGAGTTAAATAACCGTGTACAGACGATTTTGGCTGCTTTAGTCATGTTGAGTTTCTTGTTGGATAAAAGAGGATTTACCGAAGAAAGTCTGATCCTTTTTAGTTTAGATAATCGAGGGATTCCATTGAATGAGATCGAACGGGTCGTGCTGTTCCAAGAGGAAAGTGGTTTGATAAAACTGAACTATTTCCGCAAAGATCGGCGGGGACCATTGTTGACCTTTGATTACTCACTGACTGAATTTGTCGTTTTCCTTTCGACACGTCTGAATGAAGGAAGTACATTAGAAATTTTGACTAAAGATGACCAAGATAAAAATGGTCAATGAGATGACGGCGACGTCATCTTTTTTTATAAATCTTTTAAAAAGTTTCTTTATAGAGTGAAAGATCATAAAAAAAGCACTGCCGAGTAATTTCGGCAGTGCTTTTTCAGCGAATTAATGGAAAACGCGGAAACGTTCGTCGTCAGCTAAAAATTCTTTTTCGTTTGCATCGGCTTCTTTAGAACCAAAGACTAATTGAGAACGTAGTTGCCAGTTTGCAGGGATGTCCCATTCTTTAGCAACAGCTTCATCAATGATTGGATTGTAATGTTGCAAATTAGCACCAAGGCCAGCTGCAGTCAGAGCAGTCCATGTGTTTGCTGTAGCGATTCCGTTGGATTGTTCTGCCCAATCAGGGAAGTTATCTGCATATAATGCAAATTGTTCTTGCAAGTTTTTCACTGTATCTGTTTCTTTAAAGAATAAAACTGTACCGTAAGCATTACGGAAACCAGCAATTTTTGCTTGTGTATTTGGGAATGCTTCTGCAGGAGTTAATGGTTTCAATGCTTCTTCAACGATGTTCCATAATTTTTCATGAGCTGCACCAAAGAGAACGACCGCGCGTGGAGATTGTGCGTTAAATGCAGTTGGACTATTTTTTACAGTATCTTTGATTAATTCAGTGATTTCTTCTTCTGATAATTTAACGTCGCGGCCTAAAGCATAAAATGAACGACGATTTTTTAATGATTCTAAGAATTGAGACATAATAAATTCCACCTTTTTTTGTTTTGTTCTTGTTTACAGACATTACTTTAACATCTTACAAAAAGTAAGAAAAGAAATATGCTCACAGAAGAGAATTTTTTTTAAAAGCCCATGAATAACCTGGGATACGAACTGAGAAATATGATAAACTGGCGATATGAACATAAAATGGAGGCACATAATGAATATTAAAGAGATAGTCAAATCTATTCTTTATTTTTTACTTTTGACAGCAGTTTTGATCGGATTGCGACAATTTGTTTTTACTCCAGTGGTTGTTAAAGGCGATTCGATGGCTCCGACACTAATTGATGGTGAACGAGTGATTGCATTAAAAAATACAAAAATCCAGCGTTTTGATATTGTGACTTTTCCAGCACCAGATGATCCAGGAAAAAATTATATCAAACGAGTAATCGGATTGCCAGGGGATACAATCGAATACAAAAATGACACACTTTATATCAATGGCGAGCAATCTGAAGAACCCTATTTGACAGAATTCAAAAAAGATTTGACCGATAATCAACCATTGACCTATGATTTCAACTTGAAGGAAGTAATTGGTTCTGAAAAAGTTCCAACAGGCGAGCTGTTTGTATTGGGAGATAATCGGCGAATCTCCAAAGATAGCCGAATCATTGGACTAATTAAAGAAAAAGATATTATGGCTGATGTAAAATTTGTTTTCTGGCCGTTTGAGCGTTTTGGGACTATCGACTAGCAATTATTGCTGGTCTTTTTTGTTTGTCTTTGACCATGCGCTGTTTTGCGGGAACTGTTATAATAAACAAGGAACACAATCTAAAGAAAAGAGGGGAAACGATGACATTACAATTTTTGTTAGGTGCTGGACAGAATGATGCGACAGAGCAAATGATTCAGACAGCACAAGCTTGGCTGGAGAAAAATCCAGAGAATCGAGTGTTTTTCTTAGTCCCCAATTACAATAAATTTGAACAAGAGATCACACTTTTGTCAGCTATGAAACAGATAGAAAAAAAGACGGCATTTAGTACAATCCGTACGCAAGTTTTTAGTTTTCAGCGTTTGGCTTGGTACTTCTTGCAGCGGGATGGGCAAGTCCCAGGAAATATTTTATCCGAAGCCGGCAATGCGATGATTTTGCGAAAAATTCTTCAGGAATTAAAAGAAGACTTGACAATTTTTCGCGGGGAAGTAAATAAAACAGGTTTTATTCAACAATTGGTCGGTTTTTACCAGGAGATGCAGATTGGAAATGTTACAGTCGCCGATTTAGTTGAAAATGGAAGTGATCCGGATCAAGTATTAAAGCTTCAAGATTTACAAAAGGTTTTTACTGCTTATGAAGAAGCGTTGATCGATTATCAAGTAGTGAATGAAGACCCACTATTGTTGCTGCATGATTATTTACAAGGACAAGACCTCGCACATAGCTTATTTATCGTTAGCGGGTTCACCCGATTCAATGCTCGAGAATTAAATGTTTTGAATGCCTTGATGACTTGTGGAGAGTTAATTGTTTCTTTGGAATTGGACCGGCCATATCCTAGCGAAGAGCCCAATCCCTTGAATTTATTTGCTGATCCTGGCAAAACTTATTTTCAATTAAAGAAAAATGCTGATTTTCAACAGATTCAAGTTCGTCCGGATCGTTTTGCTCGTAAAAAAGCGACTGTTTTCAATCAAGTTGGTGCGTTTTGGGCAGATCAAGAAAGAACGGATTTATCACATTCAGAACAAATCCAGCTTACAAAATACGGCACCGTCGCAGAAGAGATTCGAAAAGTCGGTGAAGAAATAAGACGTTTAGTCCGAGAGGAAGGGTATCGCTACAAAGATATCCAAATTTTATTGCGTAATCCGAAAATCTATGACAGTGTCTTGCCTGATTTATTCCAAAAATTAGCTATCCCATTTTATTTGGACGAAACACAAGCAATGGCGGCACACCCGTTAATTGAATTTTTACAAGCCTTGTTTTTGATTGACAATTATCATTATCGGATCAACGATGTTTTTCGCTTGCTGCGAACAGAATTATTTGCGCCATTCAATTGGGCGGGGGAGACTTGGTTTTTCCAACAACAAGAATACCGAGAAAAAATTGATCAGACAGAAAATGTTTGTCTAGCCTATAATTTCCGCGGAAGTGCTTGGACAAAAAAAAGTGAATGGGCCTTTGTCGACTATGACTTTGAGGCAGATGTCTTTAATGATGCCAAACAATTAGAAGCTATCGCCAATGAAGTTCGTCGCTCAATCCAACAAGTGTTGCCGCCATTTTTTGAAAAGATAAAACAAGCAGCTAATGGACTAGAAGCTGCCACTACTTTTTATCATTTTTTAGAAAATAGCGGGGTGAAAAAACAGTTATTGTTTTGGCGTGATCAAGAAGTGGAACGGGGCAATTTAGATAAAGCCCGGAACCATGAACAAACTTGGCAAGCTCTGCTTGATCTTTTGGATGAATATGTGTTGATCTATGGAGCGGACCCGTTTGATTGGACCGCCTTTCAAGAGATCTTTTTAGCAGGTTTGATGAATTTGTCTTACGGAAAGATTCCTACAGCGATCGATCAAGTTCGAATCAATGATTTAGAGTTGGCTCGGGTGGACCAAATGAAAGTCACATTTGCTATTGGCTTGAACAACAATGAGTTTCCTGCTCGTTTCGATGATAAAGGATTATTGTCTGCAGAAGAACGTTCATTGTTTAATCAAAACTTACCTGATGGAAAATTCTTACCAGAAAGTAATAGCTCTAAGGTAAATCGAGAACCTTTTCTGGCCTATTCAGTCTTTCTTTCTGCAACTGAAAAGCTTTATTTGAGTGTTGCAGCAACAGTAGAAGGTGAAAAAAAATTAGAGATCTCTGCATTTTTACGTCAGTTGAGCCAAGGACTCCAATTACCAATCAAAGAAAGCGAGTCATTGAAATTAACTAGTGCACCGGAAGATCATATAGGAACAATGCGGACGTTATTGTCTGATTTAATCGCCTTGAATCGATTTGCTCAAGATGAGAATCGCGCGTTCTTGCCATCATGGCGAGAATTGCAAAAATTTATCCAAAATAGTTCACTGGCTCCTATGGCGCAAAGAGTTTTTAAAAGTTTACAAGATCTTAACATTCCAAAAGAATTGTTGCCGGAAACAGCCGAACAGTTATACGGAAAGAATCTCTATGTCTCTGTTTCGCGCATTGAAAATTTTTATAATTGCCAATATAAATATTTTGCAAATTTTGGTTTGGGATTAAAAGAACGAACAGTCTATGGATTGACTCCTGCAGCGGCAGGTGATTTTTACCATGAAGCTTTGGATCAATTTTTCCGATTGATAAAAGAGCAAGGGCTGCGATTGGCAGAGTTGAATGAAGCTGAACGGAATCATCTGGCTGAAGAAGTATTGAAAGAGATTTTTGGGGAATTGAAGTTTGCGATTCTTTCTAGTTCAGCCCGAATGAATTATATTCGTTATCAGCTATCACGTACGATTCAACGAGTCAGTTGGGCATTGGTCCAACAAGGAATGCGGACAAGTTTTGAACCCCAGCAAACAGAAATTCTTTTTGGTTCGATTGGCGGTAAAAAAGGTATCCCAGGGATTGATCTACCTTTATCAAATGGAGGAAAAGTTGCAGTTCGTGGAAAAATCGATCGCTTGGATCAACTTCAAGGAAATGAACATGATTGGTTGAGTGTAATTGATTATAAATCGAGTCCACATAGTTTTAATGTGGCAGATGCTTATTACGGGATTGCCTTGCAATTGATTACTTACTTGGATGTTGCAGTGACAGATTTTAGTCAAGCAAACGGAAAAGAAGTCAAACCAGCAGGTGCCTATTATTTACACGTTCATAATCCCGTTTTGCAAGAACCTAAAAATGTAGAAAAAGATATGTTGAAGGCCTATCAATACGATGGATTGTTTGCAAAAGAACCGGCACTGTACGAAGAATTGGATAGAAGTTTACAAGAAAAAGAAAATTCTGTTTTGTTCCCAATCAAAAAAGATAAAAACGGTCAAACAGTGATTTTATCGCAGTCAAAAGATAAATTCTATGATTTGTCGGAGATTGAATTGTTGCGCGAATACAATCGAGAGAAGATTCAACAAGCTGGCAATCAGATTATTTCTGGTGAAATCAAATTGAATCCAACGTATAAAGACAATCAGCGGATTGCTTGTCAGTATTGTCCTTTCCGCAGTGTCTGCAAGTTTGATGCCATGTTGAAGGAAAATAATTATCATCGTTTAGAAAAACTTTCTAAAGAAGAAGTCTTGAAACGAATGGGGGAAGAGCTACATGACAACTAATTATCCGATCCCTCCAAAGGCTCCAAATGAGATCTATACGGATTCTCAGTGGCAAGCAATTTATGATCAGGGGACCAATCTATTGGTTTCAGCTTCTGCTGGATCAGGAAAAACGGCAGTATTAGTCCGCCGTGTAATCGAAAAAATCAAACGACAAAAACTTTCTGTAGATCAACTTCTAGTTGTGACTTTTACTGAAGCAGCAGCAACAGAGATGAAAGAACGAGTTCAGACCGCTTTACAAGAAGCGATTAATGAGGAGACGGATCAAGAATTAAAAAATCATTTCGCTCATCAATTGACCTTGTTGCCAACTGCAAATATTTCAACTTTGCATTCATTCTGTTCAAAAGTCATCCAGCGCTTTTTCTATTTGATTGATCTAGATCCAAGTTACCGAATGCTGACAGATGATACTGAGATGATTTTGTTAAAAGAAGATGTATGGGATGAATTGCGAGAAACGTTTTATGAAGAGAATCAGGAGATTTTCTATCGACTAACTGAGAATTTTTCAAATGATCGGAGCGATAGCGGATTAGAGGATTTGATCCTTTCAATGTATGAATTCGCTCGAGCAAATCCAAATCCTTTTCAATGGTTAGATGGATTAGTTGAAAATTATCGAGTGAAAGATTTAGCTGTTTCAGAGCTGTACCAACAATCAATTCGGCCACAAGTATTGGATAAACTGCATGAGATTGATCAAATGTATCACTGGCTAATCTCAACTAGCCAGGGGGCAGAAGAGTTACAAAAAATCACTGAACTTGGTCAAAATGAACAAGCTCGCATTCAGCAGATTGAACAAGAGTTATTGGCAGACCGCTTGTCTGATGTGTTTACTTTGTTCAAAGAGTTCAACTTTCCAACTTATCCTTCCCCACGTAAAAAAGAAATCAAAGAACTCTATGGAGACGTCATTGCAGAAGGGAAAGCCTACCGCGATCAAGCCAAAAAAGAATTGCTGAAAATCAAAGAAATGTATTTTGCAGTTTCGCCAGAAGAACAAGTGGAGCGATTGCAAGCAGCTTTGCCTATCGTAGAAGAGTTGGTCCGCGTAGAAAAACGATTTATTGAAGAGTATTCAGCAAAAAAACGTGAAAAAGGGATGCTGGACTTTAATGACCTAGAACATTTCACTTTACAGATCCTACAAACAGAAATTAATGGGGATAGACCAGCTGAAAACTATTACCGCAAACGATTTGCAGAGATTTTAGTCGATGAATACCAAGATATCAATCAATTGCAAGAGACGGTTTTGCGTCAGCTTAGCAGGGAAAAACCTGGGAATCTTTTTATGGTTGGAGACGTTAAACAGTCGATTTATGGATTTCGTTTAGCAGATCCGACATTGTTTATTCAAAAGTATCATGATTTTTCTGAAGAGCATGGCGGTCGGCGAATCATTTTAGCGGAAAATTTCCGCTCACGAAAAGAAGTCTTGGATTTCACCAATTTGATTTTTACTCAATTGATGGATCCAACTGTAGGTCAGATTGAATATGACGAACAAGCAGAATTAATCAACGGGTTCACTAATTTCCCTGATACTGACACATTTGCGCCTGAACTATTAATTTATCAAAAAGATGGAGATGTTCCTGAGTGGATCGAGGATAAATCAATGGGTGAAATCTTTATGACAGCAATGAAGATTCGTCAGCTGATCGATCAAAAATTTGAAATCTATGATAAAGAGCAAAAAGAGATGCGTGCCGTGCGTTATGAAGACATTGTATTGTTGATCCCAACGCGAAGCAATAACCTGACAATCTTAGAAGTGTTCAAACAATTAGGAATCCCGCTAGCTGTCAATGATACGCAAAATTACTTTCAATCAACAGAATTACGAATCATGATTGCTTTATTGCAGATTATTGATAATCCTTACCAAGATATTCCATTGGCTGCTGTTTTACGTTCACCAATCGTTGGTTTACAAGAAGAAGAGCTGGCACAGATTCGTTTGGCTTTGCCGCAAAAAGAGTATTATCAAGCGGTGAAACGATATCTACAAGACAATGAGAATCAGACTGCGAAAAAATTAGCAGCTTTTATGAGTCAATTAAATGAGTGGCGCGAATTTGCTCGGCGCGAATCTTTGGCAGATTTATTGGTGAAGATCTACAATGAGACAGCTTATTTGGATTATGTTTTAGGGATGCCTGCGGGTCAACAACGCCATGCCAATTTATTGGCGCTTATCGAACGAGCAAAAGATTATGAGCGCAGCAGTTTCCGAGGATTGTATCAATTTATTCGTTTTATTGAGAAAATGCAGGAAAAAGATAAAGATCTAGGTGAGCCTCCTATTGAAGAGACTCGCGATGCAGTACGAGTGATGACTATTCACGGAAGCAAAGGTTTGGAATTTCCTATTGTCTTTTTAATGGATATGAGCAAAAGCTTCAATCTACAAGATACTCGAAGAAATTATGTGTTTGATGAACGATTAGGACTTGGGGTCAAGTTGTTAACTCCAGATACCCGAATCAGACAAGATACTTTGTTGTTTCAAACAGTCAAACAAAAAAATCTAAATAAGTTATTGTCAGAAGAAATGCGAAAATTATATGTCGCTTTAACGAGAGCTGAACAAAAACTGTTTCTCGTTGGTTCATATGAAAATGAAGAAGCAACATATAAAACATGGAGCAAAGGCGCTTTAAATGAAAAAATAGTCTTAGACGCGGGGCTTCGAAGCGGTCAGAAAGATAGTTTCTTTGATTGGGTCGGTTTGACATTATTTAGACATCCGATCATGGAAAATTATCAAAAAGATTACCAGATTAATCGACTACCGAGTTTGAAACAGCATCCAGCAGTTTTCAAATTAAATTTTATCGAGCCGCAAACGATCGCAGAGGCGGTTCAAACGTATCTCCCAGCTGTGAAAACATTAGATATCCCGCAAGGAGCGATTAATATCCAATCGTTGAAACAGCGTTTAAGCTTTAAATATCCATACCCTGAAGCAACCAAAACTACCAGCTACCAATCAGTATCAGAATTAAAACGTCTCTACGATGATCCTGATAATCAAGAAAATATCCCGCTTACACCATCGCAGCCAAACTATCGCTTTACTGAAAGCGAATTGGGGGAGCCTAAATTTTTAGGAACAAAAAAAGAATTGTCTGCTGCTGAAATCGGTACAGCAACACATTTAGTTATGCAGTTGCTGCCATTAACAGAAATACCTCAACGCAATACAATTGAAAATCTGATTGAAGAATTATTGTTACGACAAACATTGACTTCAGAAATTGCTGAAAAAATCTCGATTGACAGTATTTTACAATTTTTTGATTCTCCATTTGGTCGTTATTTAGTTCAACATGCGAATCATTTATATCGTGAAGAACCGTTTGCTATGCTCTTGCCAGCAGATCAGTTATTCAGTGACTATCAAAACCAAGATGAGATCTTAATTCATGGAATCATTGATGGTTACTTAGAATTTGATGATAAAATTATCTTATATGATTTAAAAACAGATTATTACACACCTCAAAAAGAACAACAGCTGATCAATCGCTATCGTGGTCAATTGTATCTGTATAAGGATGCATTAGAAAAAGCAAAACAAAAACCTGTTGAAGCAGTCTATTTAATCTTTTTACGTGCCAATCAAACAATTAATTTGTTAAAAACTTCTTAGGGATAGGCAAGATGCACTTATAAAATGTAAGTGATATGCTATACTTTCTCTATCGAGGTGAGAATTATGGAACAAGTAGAAGTAATGGACTTTTCGCTCTGTCCAAAATTTGAGAAAGGATTTCAAATTTTAGGCAAAAAATGGAATGGTCTGATTATTGACGTGTTGTTAGAAGGCGGGCCTCAAAGATTTGTTGATATTGCTGCGATGATTCCTAATGTCAGTGACCGAGTTTTAACAGAACGGCTAAAGGAACTAGAATCAGAAGGTATCGTTGGTCGCGTGATTGCTTGTGAAAGCCAAAAACGGATGGATTATTGTTTGACGAATAAAGGAAAAGCTTTGAAAAACGTAATGAATGAGATTCATCGATGGGGTGATACGTGGATCACTGATGAAGAATGTAGTTGATAAATTGATTGATTTCTTGTAGTATTGGGATAGTCAATTGAATAGTTCAAAAAGCGTCGATAGAAAAGAGTAATCTTTTTGGATCTTTGAAGGGAGTGTCTGTCACTGACTGGAAGCAGACTAAGAAAAGAAAAGATGAAGTTCACTTCTGGAGCTTGTCATCAGACCGGCAGAGCCGTTAAGAAAAGAGAGCGCCAATTTTGGCGAATTAGGATGGTAACGCGAGACCTCGTTCCTTTATGGAATGAGGTCTTTTTGTCGTTTAATTGTCTTAAGTTTGAAAAGAAAGAATGGGATGAGTGTTAATTAAGGTTCCTATCTTTTGAAAGCACTAAGGAAAGGAAGAAAATCATGAGTTTACAAGAACAACTAGAAGAACTAAAAAGTAAAACCTTAGCAAAAATCAATGCAGCTGAGGAACTTTCTGCGGTAGAAACAATCCGTGTAGAAACATTGGGGAAAAAAGGACCAATCACAGAAGTGTTGCGCGGTATGCGAGATCTTTCAGCAGAAGAACGTCCCAAAGTTGGCGCTTTTGCCAATGAGATTCGTGATTTGTTGACAAAAGCTGTAGAAGATCGTAAAGCTGAGCTGGCAGAAGCAGCCTTAGCCAAACAATTAGCTGCAGAATCATTAGATGTTACTTTGCCAGGAAAAAAAGTATCTCACGGGACACGTCATGTACTTACTCAAATTATGGAAGAGATTGAAGATACGTTTATCGGTATGGGCTATCAAGTGATTGAAGGAACGGAAATCGAATCCGATCATTACAATTTTGAACGCATGAATTTACCTAAAGATCATCCGGCACGCGACATGCAAGATACTTTTTATATTTCTGATGAAGTATTGTTGCGGACCCATACATCGCCTGTTCAAGCACGAACGATGGAAAAACATGATTTTTCAAAAGGGGCGTTACGTATGATCTCCCCAGGAAAAGTATTTCGCCGTGATACCGATGATGCGACCCATAGTCACCAATTCCATCAAATCGAAGGGTTAGTGGTTGATAAGGGAATTACAATGGGAGACTTAAAGGGAACCTTAGAAGTCTTGTTGAAAGAATTGTTTGGTGCCGATCGTAAAATTCGATTGCGACCAAGTTATTTTCCCTTTACCGAACCTTCTGTCGAAGTGGATGTCAGCTGCTTCAAATGTGGCGGCAAAGGCTGTAATGTCTGCAAACACACTGGTTGGATCGAAATTCTAGGAGCAGGGATGGTTCATCCAGATGTATTGGAGATGTCTGGGATTGATTCAAAAGAATATTCTGGTTTTGCTTTTGGTTTAGGGCCAGACCGAATCGCGATGTTGCGTTATGGTGTCAATGATATTCGAAATTTCTATTTAAATGATGTTCGTTTCTTGGAACAATTCAAGGGGGAGTAAAGAGCAATGTTAGTTTCATATAAATGGTTAAATGAATACGTCGATATAAAAGGAGTCACTCCGCAAGAATTAGCGGATCGGCTTTCATTAACAGGGATCGAAGTTGAAGGAGTAGAGATTCCTCAAGAAGGATTGAAAAAAATTGTGGTCGGTGATGTGAAAGAATGCATTCCGCATCCTGATTCTGATCATCTATCCATTTGCCAAGTAGACATCGGTGAAGAAGAATTATCTCAGATTGTCTGCGGTGCACCAAATATTAAAGCAGGAGTCAAAGTTATCGTAGCGTTGCCTGGTTCTCGAATTGGCGGCAATGTAAAGATCAAAAAAGGCAAAATGCGTGGACAAGTCTCTAACGGAATGATCTGTTCCTTACAAGAACTTGGATTTAGTGATTCCGTCATCCCTAAAGAATATGCTGAAGGTATTTATTATTTACCAGAAGATGCGCTTGCAGGAAAACCGGTTTTTCCTTATTTAGAAATGGACGATGCAATCATTGATTTATCGATTACACCTAATCGTGCGGATGCTTTGAGTATTCGTGGAGTTGCTCATGAAGTTGCTGCAATCTACAACAAAAAAGTTGATTTCCCAGCAGTGGAATTAAAAGAAGCAGCTGAACATGCCAGCACGAAAATTAATGTTTCTGTGACAGATAAAACGGATGCACCACATTATGAAATTCGGATTATTGAAGACGTAAAAATCGGACCTAGTCCACAATGGCTGCAAAATCGTTTGATTAATGAAGGCATTCGTCCAATCAGTAATGTAGTGGATGTAACCAATTATATCTTGTTATTATTTGGTCAACCGTTGCATGCTTTTGACTATGACAAATTAGGTAGTAAAGAAATCGTAGTTCGTCGAGCAAAAGAAAAAGAACCATTCACCACATTAGACGGTGTTGAACGAACATTGAATCCAGAAAACATTGTGATCACTAATGGGGAAATTCCAGTAGCTTTAGCTGGCGTAATGGGCGGATTGGATTCAGAGATTTCTGAGGAAACGACAACTGTTGCTCTAGAGATGGCACTATTTGATCACACGTCTATTCGCCGCACGTCACAAAGTTATAACTTACGCAGCGAGTCTTCCATGCGTTTTGAAAAAGGAATCAACCAAAGTGAGATCAGCTTAGCTGGAGAAGTCGCAGCAGCAATGATTGCAGAATTAGCAGGAGGAAAAGTCTTACAAGGTGCAGTAAAAGGCAGTGAAGTTCAACCAAAAAATGTTGAAGTCAGCACAACGGTTGAAAATGTTAATCGTTTCTTAGGAACTGATTTAACACAGGCACAAGTTAATGACATTTTTAAAGCACTTGAATTTCCGACACAAGTCCATGACGGCGTAACGACTGTCAGCGTACCGCCACGTCGTTGGGACATCACGATTGAAGCAGATTTAATGGAAGAAATCGCTCGAATCTATGGCTATGACCGTTTGCCATCGACATTACCAGAAGGTCAAACAGTTGCAGGTTTCTTAACGCAAACACAAAAAGCTACTAGAAAGGTACGTCAGCTTTTAGAAAGTGCTGGATTATCTGAAGCAATCAGCTATGCTTTAACAACAGAAGAAAAAGCCCAACAATTTTTAGTAAATGAAAGCAAAGTGACTCGAGTTGCTTGGCCGATGAGCGAAGAACGATCAACGATGCGTTTGAACTTAGTCAGCGGTCTATTGGAAGATTTATCCTACAATGTCGCTCGTAAAAATAGCGATGTCGCTTTTTATGAAATCGGGCATGTTTTTTATCAAAACAATGATCCTAAAAAAGATTTACCAAGTGAACAAAATCATGTGGCAATTGCGCTCACAGGCAACATTAAGGACAAATCTTGGACTGAAAAAGCTCAATCAGCCGATTATTATACGATCAAAGGAATGGTTGAAGAATTAGTCGAAGGACTGGGCTTAACCAATAAAGTTACCTACCAAGCCATTCAACTAGCTGAGATGCACCCAGGGCAAACAGCTGGAATCTATTTAGATGAAAAATTGATTGGGTTTGTCGGTCAAGTTCATCCAGCAGTAGCGGCAAGTTATGAATTAAAAGCTACTTTTGTTGCTGAGTTGGACTTAGCGGCGATGATTGCACAAGAAACCTCTCCATTGGTTTTTGAAGCTGTTTCAAAATATCCAGCTATTAGTCGCGATATTGCATTACTTGTTGACGAAACAACAACCAATGCTGAAATCGCAAAAGTGATCGAAGGCGCAGCCGGGAAATTTTTAGCCAAATTACAAGTATTTGATGTTTATCAAGGTGCGAATATCGAAACTGGTAAAAAATCAATGGCTTATAATCTGACTTTTGTCAATCCTGAAGCAACATTGACAGATGAAGAGATCAATCGCAACATGTCAAAAGTGACTAAGAGTTTAACAGAAAAATTGCAAGCAGTTATCCGCTAATTAAAAAGAGTCAGTGACGCCATGTCACTGACTCTTTTTTAGTTTTTAGATAGCTTGGATGTCACTGGTCGCTACGACATCGATACCGGTATTCAAAAGATTTTTGATTGCGACATCTCCGATAGTGATTGGCGCTTGTAATTGAACAGCATTGATGGTCTTCATAGCTTCTAAAACGGCTTTTTTAGGAATTCCATCCGTTGTTTTAACAGAGCAGAGGAAGTTATTTCCGCCATTGACTCGAACTGTTGATGTAACTACACGAATAGGATTGGTTGCTTCTGCTTTGCCGTATTTCACACCTTTATTGCAGCTGTTTCCACTGACTTTATACTCATTAGTTTCATCGACCGTTAAATGACAGCCTTTTGGACACATGATGCAGATAAAGTTTTTCATGCTTTTACTACCTCCTCAACACAAATCTCCACTTCTCCATTGGTCACTTTATCTAAGATTTTTTTTGATAGTTTGATTTTTTCCATTTCACCAGGGACAATGTAACTCTTTTTTTGTTTTGCTAAAACTTCGCCTTGTGATTTAATCAAAATCTGACTCTCATCAAAGACTTGATTGACCCGAAAGAAAAGTTCTACTCGTCGTGCTACATTTTCGTCACGAATCATTTGGGGAACGACATAGGTGACATGATCTCCATTTTTGACAGAAAAACAGTTTGCAGTTTCTTTTTGCTGTTCTGAAATATAGGCTGCAGCAGCAGTTCCTGCTTTGATACTTTCAGCAGTGACAAAGTCTACTAGATCGTGGACGTGGACAACGTTGCCGCAAGCGAAAATACCAGGAGAGGAGGTTTCCATATTTTCATAAACAAACGGGCCGTTAGTTTTAGCGTCTAAATTGAGATTTGCATCGCGGCTTAGTTCATTTTCTGGTAACAAACCAACCGATAATAAGATTGTGTCACAATCAAATGTCCGCTCTGTTCCAGGAATCGGTTGCCGTTTATCATCAACTTGTGAAACGACTACTTGCTCTACTCGATTTTTTCCGCGAATTTCAGTGATGGTATGAGAGAGATATAACGGGATATCAAAGTCATCTAGACATTGAACGATATTTCTAGTTAAGCCGCCTGAATAAGGCATGACTTCTACACAAGCCAATACTTCAGCACCTTCTAAAGTCATTCGTCGTGCCATGATTAAACCAATATCCCCCGAACCTAAAATAATTACTTTTTTTCCAACTAAATAGCCTTCCATATTAACATAGCGTTGTGCGGTACCAGCGGTGTAGACACCTGCTGGGCGACTACCTGCAATGCCGATAGCACCACGTGTTCGTTCACGGCAGCCCATTGCAAAAATTAATGCTTTAGCTTTTAAAATCTGATATCCTTTTTCTTTGTTGACGATATGCACTTCTTTTTCTTCTGTTACTTCTAAGACCATCGTATCGAGCAGAACTTGAATATCGGTTTTTTTCACTTGTTCAATAAAACGAGCGGCATATTCAGGGCCAGTCAATTCTTCTTTAAAATGATGCAAGCCAAATCCGTTATGGATACATTGGTTCAAAATACCGCCTAATTTTTGATCCCGTTCAATGATCAGGATATCTTTTACGCCATTTTCATAAGCAGCTGTCGCAGCTGCCAATCCAGCGGGACCACCGCCAATTACGATCAAGTCATGCATCTTAATGTCCTCCTTTTGTAGCTTCAACTAAAATATTGCTGCCTTCGCGATCTTGCAAAATAGTTAAAGGCGATACATTCAATTCATCCGCTAGAATATCAACGACGCGTGGCCCGCAGAATCCACCTTGACAGCGGCCCATCCCAGCATTGCATCTTCTTTTGACTCCATCAACAGAGACAGGAGGGATCGGAGATTGCGCAGCCGTTCGAATTTCACCTTCAGTAACAGTTTCACAGCGGCAAATTACTCTGCCGTAAGAAGTATTTTTTGAAATAAGTTCATTTTTTTCTTTAAAATTAAGTTCTTGAAAAATAATTTTTTCACGTGAATCGATATGGACTTCTTTTTGTTCAAATGTTCTTCCTGCTGATTTTTCTAAAAGTTCGATGGCGTAGACAGCAATTGCTGGAGCTGAAGTCAATCCTGGTGATTTGATTCCTGCTAAATCGATAAAACCAGGTGCGGCTTCTTGCAAGACAAAATCACCGGCAGAGCTATTGGCACGAACACCAGAAAAATTACGAATCGATTGGCGTAAGTTAAGATCAGGAACAGATTTTTTAGCTAAATCAACGACTGTTTTTAATCCCGTGATTGTATTTCCCGTATCTTTTCCACTGTCTAAATCACTACGTTGAATAGATTCTGAATTAGGTCCTACGACTAAATTCCCATGAACAGTCGGGCTGATCAAGACACCTTTTCCGCTGCTAGAAGGGCATTGAAAGATGACATGATGAACCACATCGCCTTCAGATTTATCTAAAAGATAATATTCCCCGCGATTCGGTGTAATCTCAAACGTCGGCTCTGCAATCAAGTTGTGGATGTCGTCAGAGTGAACACCTGCAGCGTTGAAGATATATTTGGTTTGATAAGTAGCTTGATTTGTCGTGACTTCGTAACCGTTTTCAATTTTACGGATGGCAGTCACACGATTGTTCAAAGCAATTGTTACATCATTCTTTACAGCCGTTTCTGCTAGAGCAAGGCAAAATTCCCACGGATTCACGATTGCAGCAGTAGGGGCATAAAGAGCGCCTAGACTTTTATGAGAAAGATTGGGTTCTTTTTTATGAAGCGCTGCTTGGTCGAGTAATTCTAGACCTTCCACACCGTTTTTGACACCACGATCATAAAGTGTCTGAATAAGAGCTAATTCCTCATCAGAAAAAGCAACGACAAGAGAACCAATCTGATTATAATGGACAGAAAGTTTTTGGCAGAGTTCTTTTGCGCGTTTTGCTCCTTCCACATTTAATCGTGCCATCAAAGTATTCGGTTCTGGATCATAACCAGCATGCAAGATTGCACTGTTTGCTCTAGTTGCTCCAAGACTTACATCATTTTCTGCCTCTAAAACTAAAGTGTTTAATTGATACTTACTTAATTCATAGGCAGTCGCGGCACCGACGATTCCGCAACCGATGATAATCACATCGTACATTGTTTTTCCTCCCGCATAGTTAAGCGATGACTCGCTCTAAGTTTTTTTTGCATTGCAGCAAAAAAGAGTATAGTGAACAGACGCCAATTTTTATTGACGTTTGCAGCTATACTCTTTTATCTCTAGCAATTATTTAATTATCTGTATTATAACACGGATAAAAAAGTTCAACAATCACTAAACGGACCAAATTGAACTTTCGGTGGTTGAAATTGCTAAACAGCCAGCACCTAAAGCGCCCATAATATCTTCTTTGTCTCGGATCAATCCACCAACAATCAATGGCTTTCTGGCGTGGGTTATTAGCTCTTTGATGATTTTTGGAGAAACGTTAGGAAGGATCTCCACTAAATCCGCTTCGGTATATTTTAGTTGGCGGTTAATATTTTCCAAGGCAGAAGAATCTAGTAAAAAAAAACGTTGGATTGCTAATAGTTGATGTTTTTTTGCTTGGCGGATGATTGTCGGTTTTGTGGAGATGATTCCATCGAATAACGTTGTTTGCTTAATGTAATCAATTGCTTTTTCATCAGAAGATAATCCCTTAACTAAATCAGCATGCAAGATTGCAACTTTCCCGCTAGCTTTGATTTTCTTAGCTAGTTCGGCTAGTTCCATAATATGCGATTGAAGAATAAAGATAACTTCAGCTTCTGAATCTAATGCGGCCGCTAATTCAACTTCGTTTTTAGCAGCTGCAATCACCGGTGAGAACTCTAATTTTTGATACAATTCGTGAAAATTCATTCAATATAACTCCTTCGGCTTACTCTAATTTATTTTACCACGGAGGAAATGGAAGAAAAAGAACTGTTTCTAATGAGTAAGATTTAAAAGAAAAATTGATGAAAATCAGCAAATTATTTAAAATTATGCTAGTAGACATAAAATATAAGGAGTAAACTAAAATAATTCTGAGGAGATATCAAGCAGATTAGTGGGCAGTCAGGTTTTTAAGAAGAATAAAACGGTTTTGACAAGCATAGTCTCAAATAATTCATTGAAAACTATTTTTCTTTTGAGGCAGTTCAGAAGTGTTTTTTTGAGTTTCTTCTGCTATAGTTTAACGTAGAATCAAAAATGAAGGATGTTAATAATGCAAAAAGGTATTTTATTAGTAAATTTAGGGACCCCTGAGGAGCCAACACCAGAAGCGGTGAAAAGTTTCTTAGCTGAATTTTTATCTGATCGGCGAGTAATCAGATGGCCGCGTGGGTTGTGGTTACCAATCTTACATGGAATCGTGCTTCAGATCCGTCCTAAAAAAACAGCACGTACGTATCAAAAGATTTGGCGCAAAGAAGGCTCTCCGTTATGGATCTATACCAAACGACAAACGGAATTGTTGCAAGCTCTTATGCCGGATGCTATTGTTCGTTATGCGATGACTTATGGAGATCCAGGAATCCGTGAAACAATTAATGAAATGAAACAAGCTGGGATGACAGATTTATTTGTCTTACCATTATATCCCCAATATTCTGAAACTACAGTAGCACCGATTTATGATCAAGTAGGTGATATCTATAAAAATGCAGTGGAGATTCCTCATCTTCAAATGTCAAGCTCGTTTTATGACCATGAAGGATATCTTCAATTACTGGCTGATCAGATAAAACAACAATTGGCTGAAAAAACGTTTGATATGATTTTATTTTCGTATCATGGTATTCCTGTTTCTATAGTTGAACAAGGCGATCCATATGAAGAACAATGCAAACTCACTACACAAAAAGTAATGGAAAAAGTAGGGGAGTTTCCTTATGCACATTCTTATCAATCAAAATTTGGACCAGGACAGTGGTTGACACCAATGACTTCGGCTACATTGAAAGCTTTGCCGAGTCAGAATGTCAAAAAAATTCTAGTGATTACTCCTGGTTTTGTAGCAGATTGTTTAGAAACAATCGAAGAGATTGATGAAGAAAACCGTGCGTATTTCATGGAAAACGGTGGAGAAACTTTTGAATACATTCATCCATTTAATGACTCGCCGGAATTTACGCAGATTTTACGCTCTATAATAGAAAGAACATAAAAAACTACCCACTGAAGAAAAGCATTACGCAATCTTTAGTGGGTAGTTTTTACGATTAAAACTAGCTATTGGTTTGAACTAAGCAAAATAGTTGATTCCCATAGCCTGTTTTACTTCGGATAATGTTTTTGCAGCGACTTTTTGTGCTTTTTCACTGCCTTCTTTTAATTGATGCATCACTGCATCGGGATCTTTTGCGAACTCTTCGCGACGCGCACGGATTGGCCCAAGTTGAGCTTCTAATACGTCAATCAAGTAACGTTTAATCTTAACATCGCCAAGACCGCCATGACGGTAGTGTTCTTTTAATTCAGCAATTTTTTCTTTGTCTGTTCCGAAAACATCTAAGTAAGTAAAGACCATATTTCCTTCGACTTGGCCAGGATCTGTTACGTGAATGTGATTTGGATCAGTATACATACTCATAACTTTTTTTGCTAAAACATCGGTAGAATCAGCTAAATAGATTCCATTTCCCAATGATTTACTCATTTTTCCATTTCCATCGATTCCTGGTAAGCGGCCTTGACCTTTTTCTGGAAAGACACCTTTGGGTTCTACAAGGACGTTCCCATAAGTATGATTGAAACTTTGAACGATTTCTTGTGTCTGTTCCAACATTGGTTTTTGGTCTTCACCTACAGGAACTAAAGTAGCTTTAAAGGCGGTAATATCAGCCGCCTGAGAGACGGGATAGATGAAAAAGCCTGTTGGTACACTTTCACCAAATTTCTTTTGTTCAATCTCAGATTTTACTGTTGGGTTGCGGCGAACACGCCCCACGCTGACTAAATTTAAATAATACATAGTCAATTCAGCCAATTCAGGAATCTGTGATTGAATAAATAAAGTCGAACGTTTTGGATCTAAGCCTACAGCCAAGTAATCCAAGGCGACTTGTAGAACATTGGAGGAAACTTTTTCTGGATTTTTTGCATTATCAGTCAAAGCCTGCATATCGGCAATCATAATAAATAAATCGTTATCAGGATCCTCTTGCATCAAGACGCGATTTTTTAGCGAACCGACATAATGACCTAAGTGTAATTGACCCGTCGGACGATCTCCGGTTAAAATGATATTTTTCATTAACTCACCTTTTCATAAAAATTCTTTCAATAGTCTCTTCAAATACTACCTTTTTTTTTTAAACAAGACAACTCTTATTGTTGTTTTTATAGAAAGTATCAGCAGCGCTTATGTTATGAAACTTAACATAGAAACAGAAGGAAATAAAATGTTTTTTTCTAACACTAGGTATTTTTCTTTACAAAGTAAAAAAATTTAGCTTATAATTAGACCCACATTGGAATAATTAGAGAATAATAAGGAAAAAAGAGGTGGTTAAACATGCCAATGGTGGAATTTAAGCATGTAGAAAAATACTATGGGAAGTTTCATGCCTTGAAAGATATTAACTTATCCTTTGAAAAAGGAGAGGTCGTTGTAGTAATCGGACCTTCTGGCTCAGGAAAAAGTACGATGTTGCGGTGTATCAATGGCCTGGAAGATATCACTTCAGGACAGCTCATGGTAAATGACAAAGATTTACATAGCAAAGATGTTAAGTTAAAAGACATCCGAAAAAATATCGGGATGGTCTTTCAACATTTCAACCTTTATCCCAATAAAACAGCGTTAGAAAACATTACGTTAGCACCAATCAAAGTTTTGAAACAATCATCTGAACAAGCGATAAAAACTGCTGAGAAATTGTTAGATCGTGTAGACATGTTAGATAAAAAGGATTCTTATCCTTCTATGTTATCCGGAGGCCAGCAACAACGGATTGCCATCGCCCGTGGTTTAGCGATGAATCCCGACTTGCTGCTTTTTGATGAACCGACCTCTGCACTTGATCCGGAAATGATTGGCGATGTGCTGAATGTCATGAAAAAGATTGCCCGAGATGGTATGTCGATGATTGTTGTGACCCATGAAATGGGATTTGCTAAAGAAGTAGCTGATCGAATTATTTTTATGGCTAACGGGGAAGTATTAGAAGACACTCGAGACGTCAAAGGATTCTTCGACCGACCACAAGAGGAGCGGGCACAACAATTTGTCAGCAAAGTAATCAATCATTAGGAGGCAGCGTATGTCGAAGATAAAAAAAATAGGCGCCTTTCTGTTTTTACCGCTGCTATTTATGATTGTATTATCAGGCTGCAAAGGAGAAAGTGTTGCAAATAAAAATATCGCAAAACGAATCAAAAACGAACCGACAATCGTGTGGGGTGTGAAATACGATACACGTTTATTCGGTATGATGGATATTAAAACTCGCAAAGTTGAGGGGTTTGATATCGACATCGCCAAAGCGATCACAAAAGAAATACTTGGCAAAAAGGGTAAGGCAGAGTTTATCGAAGTGACTTCAAAAACTCGGATTCCGTTACTAAAAAATGGGAACATCGATACTATTATCGCTACGATGACGATCACGGATGAACGGAAGGAACAAGTTGATTTTTCTGATATTTATTTTGATGCTGGGCAATCATTATTAGTCAAAAAAGGCAGCCCTATCAAAAATGTAAAAAGCCTGACAGCCAACGATACGGTTCTAGCTGTCAAGGGTTCTACATCAAGTATCAATATCCGTAAAAACGCACCGGATGCTAAGATTTTAGAACTGGAAAATTATGCAGAAGCATTTACCGCGTTGCAATCAGGGCAAGGACAAGCAATGACGACTGATAATGCGATTTTGTTAGGGATGGCTTCAGAAAATAATAAGTACGAATTGGCAGGCGGTACTTTTACAAACGAGCCTTATGGAATCGCAATCAATAAAGGCCAAGAAGATTTCTTGAAAGAAGTCAACAACGCATTGTCTAAGATGCATGATAATGGTACCTACGATAAGATTTTTGAAAAATGGTTCCCTAAAGATGCAGAAGGCCGAGCGAAAAAGGGGGCGCAGTTTTAATGACACATGTATTCCAAACTTTCTCTGCTGATTTTGTCAGTGGATTCAAGTATACGATTTATGCAAGTTTATTGGCACTGATCTTTAGTTTGATTATCGGGACATTGATGGCGATTTTACAATTGTCTCATAATCGTATCATTCGAAATTTAGCCAAAGCTTATGTAGCATTTTTTCGTAATATTCCGTTATTGATTATCGTCATGTTTTTTTATGTCGTTGCACCTATGTATTTTTACAGTTTTGATGGCTTTCAAGCCGGCACGATTGGTTTAACGATTTACACTTCGGCATTTATTGCTGAGACTGTTCGTTCAGGGATCCAAACGGTTCCTAGTGGTCAATTAGAAGCGGGACTTTCTTCAGGTTTTTCTTACGCTGAAACGATGCGCTATATCGTTTTACCACAGGCATTTAAGATTGTTATCCCGCCGTTAGGAAATCAGTTTATCAATCTGATTAAAAATTCTTCTATTTTAGCAATGGTAGCTGGATTGGATTTGATGTATCAAGGAGATTTGATTGCTAGTACCACCTTTAACACTTTTGATACTTATATCATCGTTGGAGTATTCTATTTGATTTTAACACTGCCTTTGTCTTATCTAATGAACTATTTAGACAAGCATTGGGCAAAGGCCTAGAAAGGGAGGGGTAAAATACTATGAACGAAGCTTTTTCATGGATGAATCTGCGTTTCCTTTTGGATGGGCTGTGGGTGACGATTCAAGTTTCGATTGTCTCGATTATTTTTAGTATGATTCTCGGCGGAATCGCTGGAACTGTCCGTTTTAGTAATGTCCCGATTCTTTCACGAATCGTTGGGATAGTTATCGATGTCATTCGAAACTTGCCGTTATTGCTAATTATTTTCTTCACCTACTTTGCTTTGCCGCAAATCGGTATCAAGCTGAATATTTTCTGGGCGGCCGTTGCTGCGTTGACAATTTTTGAATCTGCTATGCTGTCAGAAATTTTTCGAGCAGGTCTAAATGCTGTACCAAAAGGACAAACAGAAGCAGGGATGTCTTCTGGATTGACTTATGTCCAAACATTAACAATGATTATTATGCCGCAAGCATTTAAATCGATGTTACCAGCTATTTTAAGTCAGTTGATTTCTTTGATCAAAGATACTTCTTTAGCAGTGATCATCTCTTTACCAGAATTGACTCACAACGCTAAAATCATTTATGGTCAAAATACGAATTACGTCATTCCGATGTTTATTGCAGTGACTTTGATGTACTTCGTTGTTTGTTACTTGTTGTCAGTAGTTTCTAGTTTTCTAGAAACAAGTAAATATAATTATTAAATAAGTGCTGTAACAACAATCTGAGCACAAGAAAATATCCGAACTATAGAATGTAAAGCAACTTGTTTATCACAGGAGCTATACTATCTAGTTCGGATATTTTTTTACTCAAAGCTCAACAATAGACGAGAGTTATTTCTTATTTTCCAACATTGTTAAATAGATAAAATCTAATTTTTTTCTTTTTCTTCTTCGGTCTCACGTTCGGTCTCTTTCATTGCTGGATCTTCATAGACAGCGCCAGCTTGGGTCTTGCCAAGTTTTTCTAGCATTCCTGGTTCATGATTTTCTGCCTCTTTTTTCTTTTCCTCAACTTCTTTTTCGGTCGCTTTAATCGCCGGATCTTGGTTGCGATCATCAGCAGCGATTTTCCCCAAATTTTCAGTCAGCTCTTTTTTATCCATTAGTATCCACCTCTCTTTTAGTTAAGTGTAGCATTGATCAATATCTCTTCAAAAGAAAACGCTTTTTATCGATTGGGACGCTAGGGCTTGAAAAAAATCACTAAAAAGTGGAAAATAAGGTGATACTTGGAATGAGATAGGGTGAGCATTTTGTCAAATGAAAGACCAATTGGATTTATCGACTCTGGTGTGGGCGGTTTGACTGTGGTCAAAGAAGCCATGCGCCAGCTGCCGAATGAAGAAATTTTATATCTAGGAGATACGGCACGTTGTCCGTATGGTCCACGACCTGCTGAACAAGTCATTGAGTTTACTTGGCAAATGACTCGTTTTTTATTGAAAAAAAAGATTAAAATGCTTGTAATTGCGTGTAATACAGCAACGGCAGTGGCATTAGCAGAAATCAAAAAAAAAGTTGATATTCCTGTGATTGGTGTTATTCAACCGGGTTCGCGTGCAGCGTTGAAGGCGAGTGATTCAGGTCGTGTTGGAATCATCGGGACAATCGGGACAATTAAGAGCGATTCTTATAAACACGAGTTACAAGAAAAGGCACCAGAGACTTATGTGTCTAGTTTGGCTTGTCCCAAATTTGTGCCTATCGTAGAAAGTAATCAATACAATAGTTCAGTAGCGAAAAAAATTGTTTCCCAAACATTGTCGCCGCTGAAAAAAGAAAAATTAGATACGTTAATCTTAGGTTGTACTCATTATCCTTTATTACGTCCGATCATCCAAAACGTAGTTGGCCAAGAAGTTACATTGATCGATTCTGGTGCAGAAACAGTTAGTGATGTCAGCACGTTATTGGATTACTTCAATTTAAATAATTACGATCAAACAGCCCCTAAAGCCAAGAAATTTTATACAACAGGTTCGCCTAAAATGTTTAAAGATATTGCTGGCCAGTGGCTGGATATTACTGATTTGAATGTGACACACATTGATCTAGGAGGAGAATAAGTTTGCGACATGATGGAAGAGCAGTTCAACAAATACGTCCGATAAAGATCGAGACAAATGTGTTTAAACATCCTGAAGGTTCGGTTGTCATTTCTTTTGGCGATACAAAAGTGATTTGTTCAGCGACTTTAGAAGATTCTGTACCGCCTTTTTTACGAGGAAGTGGAACTGGTTGGGTAACTGCTGAATATAGTATGTTGCCACGAGCAACAAATACACGGAATCGACGTGAGAGTGCCAAAGGAAAATTAACTGGTCGAACGATGGAAATCCAACGCTTGATTGGTCGCTCGTTGCGTGCGGTGATTGATTTAGAAAAACTAGGTGAACGGAGTATCATCGTAGATTGCGATGTTATCCAAGCCGATGGCGGAACAAGGACAGCTAGTATCACTGGAGGATTTGTCGCATTACGTTTAGCAATCAATAAATTATTAGCCAGTGGTGAATTAATAGAAGACCCCATCAACGAACATTTAGCAGCAATCAGTGTAGGGATTTTACCTGATGGAGCGGTTGTAACAGATTTAGATTATCAGGAAGATTCTTCAGCTGCTGTTGATATGAATCTAGTGATGACAGAATCTGGACGTTTTGTTGAAATCCAGGGAACGGGTGAAGAAGCAACTTTTGATGACAATGAATTGAATGCTTTAATTTTGCATGCTAAAGCAGGGATTGAAGAATTGATTGCTTATCAAAAAGAGGTGCTTTTTACAAGTTGTGAAACGGAAGAAAAAACGATTGTGATCGCAACACGTAATCCAGGAAAAGCACGTGAATTTGCGGCGATGTTTTCAAAAGAAGGGTATCAAGTCAAAACCTTATTGGATTACCCTGAGTTACCAGATGTGGAAGAAACAGGAAAAACTTTCGAGGAAAATGCACGCTTAAAAGCTGAAACGATTGCTCAAATTTTACAGCAACCTGTTTTAGCAGATGACTCTGGCTTAGTCGTAGATGCGCTAAATGGGATGCCAGGAATTTTTTCTGCTCGTTTTGCTGGAGAAAGAAAAAGTGATGCAGCCAATAATGCGAAATTGTTGTATGAATTGACAGATGTTCCAGATGAAAAACGAACGGCTCATTTTCATTGTACACTTGTTTTTGCAGCACCTCAAAAAGAGAGTTTAGTAGTGGAAGCAGATTGGCCTGGCCGAATCGGTCGTATTCCTCAAGGGGAAAACGGCTTCGGATATGATCCATTATTTGTTGTACCTAGTTTTGAAAAGACAGCAGCCGAATTGACTGGGGAAGAAAAAAATCATATCAGTCATCGTGGTTTGGCGGTCAAAGAACTAGGAAAAGTTTGGAAGAATTGGTTGGAGGAAAATAAATGAAATATTTAGTTGTGAGTGATAACCATGGAGATCGTAATATCCTAGTGGAGATCGTCAATCGCTATGTGGGAATGGTGGACCACATGTTTCATTGTGGAGATTCAGAATTAGCGGCCAATGATGAATTGTGGAACCATTTTACAGTTGTTACAGGTAATTGTGATTACGATCTTGAATATAAAGAAGAACAGATTATTGAAACAGAAGAGGACGTTATTTACATGACCCATGGTCATCGCTCGAATGTTCGTTTTGGACTTACGATGCTCTCAATCCGAGCACAAGAAGTCGGTGCCAACATTGCTTTATTTGGTCATATCCATCAAGCAGTAGCAGACTATGATAAACATATCTTATTTGTGAATCCAGGAAGTATCTCCCAACCACGTGGCCCTGTGCAGATTCCTAGTTATGCGATTATCGATAGCGAAAAAGAGGGATACCACGTACAGTTTTATAATCGCTCACATCAGCCGATTGAAGAATTAGTCGCAGACTTTGCGCGATAGTTTCTAATTTTTACTAAATATTTCAATAATGAGCGCTTTCTTTTTATCAGTAGGGTAAAATAAGGTGAAGATATTAGAACGGAGGCATCATATGATTAGTCCCGCAATTGAACAATTAATGAAGGAACATGAAGAAACCATGATGATCCCAGCAGAAAATGTTGCGAATGTGATCAAAGAACATCCTTTGGAGCATGCATTGCTGCTTTTATCGCAAGCTGGTTATTCAACCATTCCGGTTTTAGATAAAGAGGATCATTTTGTTGGTTTATTGAGCTTGAATGATATTGTAAAAAGAATGTTGGGGATCGATGGTATTGATACATCCAATTTGGAAAAGTTAACAGTTGCAGATGTCATGAAGACAGATGTATCGGTAATGCGTCTAGATGCGGAATTAGAAGGCATCCTGCATTTACTGGTAGATGCTGCTTTCTTGCCTGTTTTAGATCAAGAAGGGGTATTTTGCGGTATTGTGACTCGCAGAGAAATCTTAAAGGCAGTGAATTATACTTTTCACACATTTGAACGTAAAAACCATGAAACAAAATTGATTTTCCATGCAAATTCACCAAGATGATCAAAAGAGATCCTAAGAGGGTCTCTTTTTTTGACTAAACATGTATAAGTCAGATGATTGACTTTTATAAAATATCATGCTATTTTTGGCAAGTGTTTAAATAATAATCATTACGATTAAGCTCGATTGATAAATGAATCAGGAGAAAATAGATGGCAAAAAAAGCAAAAATCATTAAAATGCAGAAACAACAAGCTTTGATCGAGCGTTATGCCGACCAACGTTCAGCGTTAAAAGCTGCGGGAGATTATGAAAGTTTAGCAAAACTACCGCGAGATTCCAGCCCAACTCGATTAAAGAATCGGGATCAATTGGATGGCCGTCCAAGAGGATATATGCGGAAATTTGGGATGTCACGGATTAAATTTCGTGAATTAGCGCATAAAGGACAGATTCCTGGCGTAAAAAAAGCAAGCTGGTAATCAGTGGCAATCTTATTAAAGATCAGCGCTGCTTAAAGCAAATAACACAAAAAAGCGAGTCATGAGATTTTTCATCATGACTCGCTTTTTTATTTTCCAAGTGAAATCGGATTATTGGGAATAGTAAAACCATTTTGATGCAGAATATTTACATAAGATTTTAAAAATTCTTCTTTTAGTTTATATTGTTTTCCATTAGTAACATATAAAATCGTTCGAATTGCATAGTTACTATTTCCTAAATCTACCATGCCAAAAAGTGTTGGTCCGTCAAAGATTTCGTCATTAAATTCTTCGGCTAATTTTTGATTTGCTTCATCGATCAAACTGCTGATCTTGTCATAGCCCTCATCTGGTTGGATACGAACATCCACTTTGACTTGCATATGTGCTCGCGAAAGGTTGCTGATAGTCGTGATGTTTCGATTGGGGATAAAATGGACGGTACCATCAGCAGATTTCATTTGCAGCATTCGGATACCAACTGAGGTCACCGTTCCTTCAATTTGCAAATCAGTTAGACGAATATAATCACCAACATCAATCTGTTGTTCCATAATGATGAAAAAGCCAGTGATGATATCATTTGTAAAGCCCTGTGCACCTAAACCGATAGCAATCCCAGCAATCCCAGCTCCTGCTAAAAGTGATCCTACTGGAATACCAATTGTATCCAAGATCGAATAAAGGAAAAAGAAGAACAATGTATAAGAAAAAATATTTAGGGATAATGCATGGATTGTTTCAATCCTAGTAGCGTTATCGGCTACTTTTTTCTTTTGACGTTCAAAAGATTGGTTAATCAAAAAGCTTCCGATTTTTCGAATCAAATAAAATAAAAATAAGACGGCTAAAAGTGTCAATCCTTTTTGAATTAAGATGGAAAATACCTGATCCCAGTCGATCGATTGCCAATATTTCTGCCAAGCTGACAATTGTTCTGTTGCTTGATCTACTACATTCGTGTCGCTAGAATCTATGGTCTGTGTCGTAAATAAAAACATAAGTCGCTCCTAATAATTGATAGAAATAGTGTAACAATCTTTCGCTTTTCTGTCGACCAAAGATACAAGAGTCATAATTTTCTTAAAATTGAAAAAATTCATGACAACAGTGAAAGAAAGTGATAGACTAACACTTAAATAAGAAGGAGTTGATAAAATGGTGAATATAAAATGGGAAGAATTAGGCTTTAATTATATCAAAACCCCTTTCCGCTATATTTCTCATTGGAAGGATGGTCAATGGGAGGAAGGGACATTGACAGAAGACAATACAATCACCATTAGTGAAGGCTCTACTAGTCTCCATTACGGTCAAGAATGTTTTGAAGGGTTGAAGGCTTACCGACGCAAAGATGGAAAGATCAATCTATTTAGACCAGACGAAAATTCAAAACGCTTGAATAAAAGTGCAGAACGTTTGCAGATGCCAGAGATTCCTGAAGAAATGTTTATCGATGCGGTCAAACAAGTTGTTCGTGCCAATCAAGAATACGTACCGCCATATGGTACAGGAGCCACATTATACTTGCGACCATATTTGATTGGAGTAGGTGATAATATCGGGGTGACACCAGCTCCAGAATATTTGTTTAGTGTATTTTGTATGCCGGTTGGGCCATATTTTAAAGGCGGCATGACACCAAGTAACTTTGTCGTTTCAGAATATGACCGTGCAGCACCATTTGGTACAGGCGCTGCTAAAGCAGGCGGAAATTATGCAGCAAGTCTATTACCGGGACAAATCGCTCATGAACGTAATTTTTCTGACTGTATTTATTTAGATCCTGCCACACATACGAAGATTGAAGAAGTCGGTTCGGCTAATTTCTTTGGGATTACTCATGATAATCAATTTATCACCCCAAAATCACCATCGATTTTACCAAGTATCACCAAATACTCTTTGCTGTATTTAGCTAAAGAACGCTTTGGGATGGAAGCAATCGAAGGAGATGTCTACTTAAAAGAATTAGACAAATTTGCCGAAGCAGGAGCTTGTGGGACTGCCGCGGTAATCACGCCGATTGCTGGGATGCAGATTGGTGAAGATTTCCATGTATTTTATAGTGAAACAGAGACCGGTCCAGTCACGAAAAAATTATATGACGAACTTGTCGGAATTCAATTTGGAGATGTCAAAGGGCCAGAAGGCTGGGTATTTGAAGTGTAATTCGATCAATAAAAAATCCGCTCTTTATGAGCGGATTTTTTATTATGTTTCTATAGTGCTTGAAACAAGAGATAAAACCAATGGTTATTCGTAAAATTTAACTTAAGTGGACTCCTTTATCAACGTAAATAATATCCCCGATGATTCCAGTTGCTAAAGGACTTAATAAGAAAGCGCAGGAGTTTCCGACTTCTTCGATAGTTACACCAACTTTATCAGGTGTGCGTTCAGCAGATAGATTCAATAATGATTGATAGTCTTTTACGCCAGTCACAGCCAAAGTTTTAATCGCTCCAGCAGAGATTGCATTTACTCGAATGTTTTGTGGTGCTAATTCAGTTGCCAAGTAACGAACTTCTGCTTCTAAAGCAGCTTTAGCGATTCCCATCATGTTGTAGTTGGGGATCGAGCGTTCTGAGCCCATGTAGGTCATCGTCACGATACTGCCGCCATCGGTCATTAAAGGTGCTGCGTATTTTGAAACGGCTAGTAAAGAATAGGCACTGATATCTTGAGCTAATTGAAAACCATCCCGGGTGATTGCAGTGACATTGCCAGATAATTCTTCTTTGTTGGCAAAAGCAATTGAGTGGACAAGACCATCGATTGATCCGAAGGTTTCTTTGATTGAAGCAAAAGCGGCTTCGATTTTTTCATCGCTAGCTACATCAAGTTCTACCATAGGAGCGTTTTCTCCAATTAATTTGACTAAATTTTTTTTCATCCGATCATTTTGATACGTATAGATTATTTCGGCGCCTTGATCTGCGATAGCTTTCGCACATCCCCAAGCAATACTTTTTTTATTCGCTACGCCAGTCACGATAATTTTTTTCCCAGTTAAAATTGACATTAAATGACACACTCCTAAATAATATAAAATAATATGTTCTTATTATGTTGGAAAAAACTTTGATTGTCAAACTATTTTTTGTTTATTGCAATACAGCTTGATTAAAACAATAGAATATGATAGTTTGATAATCAAATAAAATATTCATAGAGGTGCAAAATGAAAAAAATTATGAATGTCGAAGAAATAATGGCGGCGATTCCCAATCGTTTCCCAATTTATTATTTAGATGCAGTTACAGAATTTGAAGACGAAAAGCATATTACAGCGGTGAAAAACTTAACGATGAATGAAGATTTTTTTCAAGGTTATTTTCCAGATGAACCGATGATGCCGGGAACATTGATTGTAGAAGCGCTGGCTCAAGCTGGTTCTTTGTTGATTTTAAAATCTGCGGCATTTGAAGGAAAGACTGCCTATATCGGAGGAATCAACCATGCAAAATTTTTAGAGTTCGTCCGTCCAGGCGATACATTATTTTTGAATTTTGATATTCAAAAAGTAAAAGGACCCGTTGGAACTGCAAAAGCATGGGCAACAGTAGAAGAGAAGGTAGTAACTGAATGTGAATTTACTTTCATCGTAGGCGACAAAGAACAAAAAAGATAATTAAAGATAAATTGTATCGAATAGTAAAAAAGAGTGAGGACAAAATTTTATCCTCACTCTTTTTAGAGATTATTTTTTCGGCTCTTGCAAAATTTTTATTTCGGTCACTTTTACTGGATCAGTAGGTGTCGATTCTTCACCAGAACCGTTATCTTTGACCTCGCCCGCTGCGATTTGATCGACAACATCCATGCCTTCAGTTACTTGTCCAAAGACCGTGTATTCGCCATCGAGTTGCGGTGCACCACCGTTTTTATATCGTTCGATGATTTTTTCTGGGTAATATTGGATCGGTAAGCCATCGCTGACATCTTTATTATTTGTGACAATGAAGAACTGACTACCATTGCTGCTGCGTGAGGCTGCGCGAGCCATTGAAAGAGCACCGCGGATGTTATACAACTGATTTGAGTCTTCTGTTTTGAATCCTTTTTTCCAAATACTTTCCCCGCCAGTACCATCACCTTTAGGATCGCCGCCTTGGATCATAAAATCTTTGACTACCCGATGGAAGGAAGTATCTTTATAATAGCCTTCTTTGGCGTGTGTGACGAAATTTTCCACGGCTTTTGGTGCTTGTTCAGGGAAAAGTTTGATTTTGATGCTGCCTTTTGTTGTGTCCATCTCAACTAAGTATTCATTATCTGTGACTTGATCATTCAGTTGAGGCAGTGCTAATTTGTTTAAATCAACACTAGACTCGGTTGTTTTTGCAGTGCTTTCTTTTGTTTCTTTGGTTGAATTGTCTGTACCGCAAGCAGCAAATAAGCCGATTGACAAGGCAAGACTTGCGCCAATCATTATTTTTTTGAATTGCATAATAGTCTCCTTTTAACTAATAGTATCAGTCTTATGATAACAAATTTTCAAACAACATCCTATGAAAAAATCATGACTTTTTCTCCAAAGGGTTGATTAAAAGAAGACAACAAAAAAGGAGATCAACATGATCTCCTAATAATGGTTTACAAGTTAGCGAATTTTTCTAATAAACGAATCATTTGGCAAGTAAAGCCGTATTCATTGTCATACCAAGCCACTGTTTTAACTAATTGATAGTCGCCAGCAGAAGTTACTTCTGTTTGAGTAGGATCAAAAATTGAACCTTGAGTCGTTCCAATCACATCACCAGAAACGATTTCGCGGTCGTCATAACCGAATGATGGGTTATCAACGGTATGTTTTTTGATGGCTTCGTTTACTTGGTCTGCGGTTACTTTTGTTTTAAGGACTGAGACCAATTCAGTCAATGAGCCATCTACGACTGGGACACGTTGTGCATGTCCTTGTAATTTACCGTTCAGTTCTGGAATTACCAAACCGATTGCTTTTGCCGCTCCTGTTGAGTGAGGAATCGTATTATCAGCAGCAGAACGTGCTGCACGCAAATTACCGCCTTTGACTGGTCCGTCTAATAGCATTTGTGTTGAAGTGTAGGCATGAACTGTTGTCATTGTACCAACTTCAATACCAAATTCTTCATTTAAGAAGTAGGCCATCGGAGCTAAGCAGTTTGTTGTACAAGAACCAGCTGAGATGATTTTATCGTTTGAATCTAAAGTATCATCATTTACATTGTAAACAATTGTTTTCATTTGTCCGGCAGGAGCTGAGATAACGACACGTTCCACGCCCGCGTCTAAGTGAGCTTTGGCTTTTTCTTCTGAGGTGTAAAAACCAGTACATTCAAGAACGATATCTACTCCATTTTCTTTTGCCCAAGGAATCTTACTTGCGTCTGGTTCAGCATATACACGAGTTTTTTCACCATCAACCACGATTGAGTCTTCAGTTGCGGTAACGGTGCCAGGATAGGTGCCGTGAGTGGAATCAAATTGCAATAGTTGAGCCAACATTGTAGGACTTGTCAAATCGTTGATAGCCACTACTTCAATGTCATCAGATACTTCTTTAATCCGACGGAAAGCTAAACGACCGATACGTCCAAATCCATTAATACCTACTTTTACTGTCATAACCAAAAGTTCCTCCTTTTTTATATCAGGCAAAGCTTAATGCCTTAAAAATTTAATTGTGCAACGCATCAATTTTTTTGTCAAAAGATATTACCTGAGAAGGATTTGTTCAAAAAGATCATTAAACAAGTGTGAATACAACAAATTTTTTTTAAGCTTCTATCAATAAGAATGGACATTTTTGGTGAATCTAGCTACAATATATGAGACTTTGTTTAGTGTGGAGATTCAGTAGTCAATAGAACAAAGAGATAAGGAGGACACCAAGATGTCCATGTTTTTAGATCAAGTAACAATCGATGTCAAAGCTGGTAAAGGCGGCGATGGGATGGTAGCTTTTCGTCGTGAGAAGTATGTACCAGACGGCGGACCAGCCGGAGGCGATGGCGGACGCGGAGGCGATGTTGTTTTAGTTGTCGATGAAGGATTACGTACGTTAATGGATTTTCGCTACAACCGACATTTTAGAGCCACTCCAGGTGAAAATGGAATGAGCAAGGGGATGCACGGACGCGGAGCTGAAGATACTTATGTCAGTGTTCCGCCGGGAACAACTGTCCGAGATGCCGATACCGGGACTTTAATTGGAGATTTAATCGAGAATGGTCAAGAATTGATTGTTGCCCATGGCGGACGAGGCGGACGTGGAAATACACGTTTTGCATCGCCAAGAAATCCTGCTCCTGAATTGGCTGAAAATGGCGAACCTGGGCAAGAACGTAATATTGAATTAGAATTGAAAGTTTTAGCAGATGTCGGTCTAGTTGGATTCCCATCTGTGGGAAAATCGACCATTCTTTCAGTGATCTCTTCTGCACGCCCTAAGATTGGAGCGTATCATTTTACGACACTGGTCCCTAATCTAGGAATGGTGACTACTAGTGATGGTCGAAGTTTTGCAGCGGCTGATTTACCAGGATTGATCGAAGGAGCTTCCCAAGGGGTTGGATTAGGTACTCAGTTTTTACGGCACATTGAACGGACGCGAGTTATTCTTCATGTAATTGACATGAGCGGGATGGAAGGTCGTGATCCTTATGAAGATTATCAGGCGATCAATAAAGAATTAGGATCACATAACTTACGCTTATTGGAACGTCCACAAATCATTGTTGCCAATAAGATGGACATGCCAAATGCCGAGGAAAATTTGAAAAAATTCAAAGAAGCATTGAAAAAAGACAAGGAAGACGAATTTGCGGAAGACATTCCTGTTTTTGCAATCTCAGCGATTACAAAACAAGGCTTGGATAATTTATTAAATGCGGCAGCTGACTTGTTAGATGTTACACCTGAATTTCTATTATATGATGAAGAAATCGAAGAAGATACTGTCAATTACGGTTTCCAATCTGATGAACCAGAGTTTACGATTACTCGTGAACCAGATGCAACTTGGGTGCTTGGTGGAGAGAAACTAGAAAAACTCTTCAAGATGACGAACTTTGATCATGATGAAACAGTCATGCGCTTTGCTCGCCAGCTTCGTTCGATGGGTGTTGATGAAGCCTTGCGTGCCCGTGGTGCAAAAGATGGCGATCTTGTGCGTATCGATAAATTTGAATTTGAATTCGTTGACTAAGACCATTAAATTTAAGGGTACTGCAAATGATTTGCAGTACCTTTTTTGTGTAAAAAATCTATTCAATCACGATTTTTTTTAAAACGGAAATTTTTGATTCAAAAAAAAGACTGAGAAAAGATAAATGAAGGAACCTAGAGTAAAAGTTTGTTGCGTTATTTTATCTATGTTTTTCGTTTTTTAAAACCTATGTTTACCAAAAAAATGTTCATTATTCCTTTTTTTAAGAGGGACGTAAATTTTAGCGTACTTAAGCTGAAATTAATGGAATAAAAAGTCATAAGTCGCTGATCACTAGGAAAAACAATAAAATTTGAGGAAATAAATATATTTTGTTACTATAAATTGATGAAAAAAAGCATATGTTATATGTATCAAATCTTTATAAAAAATTGAGAAAATGTTTTTTAAAAATGATAATTTAATTTTTTAAAGCAAAAAAAGTTTTTTTAATCCCATAATTTTATCGATTTTTCCAATTATGTCTATTAAAATATAAGCTTTTTAGTGGCATTGAAGAAGATCACAGTGTAAACTTGCATTATAAATAAGTATGATTATATTATTAATTAATAAAACTTTCCGCGAATAGCTGATTGAAAACTTATTTTTAATGATAAAAAAGGGGAATAATTTGATGCAAGTATTAATTTTGACACATAATATTTTAGTTGAGCGACCATTGGTTGAAAAATTACAACGTTTAAATATTGAAGTTTTAAGCTCTGAAAAACTATTGACATTACTTCAAACAAAACAAGTGTCATTAGAAGTTATAAACTTTTTTAATGTATTAATTGCAAGTGAAACAATTTCTGATCAAGAACTAACGGTGATCTTAGAAGAAGTTGGAAAAGATTTCACAATCCTTCGTCAAACAGATCAACTACCTTCAAAAGAAGAAAAAGCTGATTGGGAATCACGAGGGGTCGATGAATGGTTATTAGAAGACGAATCCCTTAGCGGATTGAGAGAAAAACTTGCTGAAAAAGTCTTAAAAGAAGCTAGCTATTCTATTGGTTTTGGAATACCGGCTCAACCAGCAGAAAGTACTCCGGAAAAGCGTCCTATTCCCCTATGGAATTTGACCCGTTCTGAACGCGAAATGTTAAGTACGCTGATTTCAACAAAAGAGGCACCGATTAGTCGGAATGATTTAGCTATAAAAATCTGGGGTGACAGTGATTCAGCCAGTCATATGACTCGCCTATCAACAATCATCAAACATTTGCGGAATAAATTGAAAATTGATGGAGTAGAATATGATATCATTCGTACTAATTGGGGAGAAGGTTATCAGTTATCTAAAGTCTTCTTTGACTATTATGTTATTGATGATCGAATCATGAATGAAATAAAAACCGGGAATTAATTCCCGGTTTTTATTATCTACTTTCCACGTATAACTGATGAAAATGAACTCGTTCTGTTTTCAAAAATTGCTATTTATTGCTAAACTAAGGTTAATAGAAAAGGGGAGTGGATTTCAATGGAAAAACGTGTGATAGTCATGAATTTTGATTTAGAGTCAAAAGCCTATGAAGCTTTTTCAAAGGCAAAACGGTTGCATATGAATAAGGCGTTCAAAGGAGAGCAAATGGCAGTGGTCCATCATTCAAATGACGGCGAACATAAATTTATGATTGAAGATTTTCTGGATTTCACTGGCAGTAACAAAAGTTCAACCGGTGGTCTGATTGGGATGATGGTAGGTATTCTTGGTGGACCAATCGGAATCTTATTAGGATGGTTCACTGGTGGGATGATCGGTGCGACTCAAGATGCTAAAGAAGTTCGACAAGCAACCGGTGTTTTTGAATTTCTGATTGATAAGATCGGTGAAGGCGACACTGCTTTGTTATTGATCGCTGAAGAAGAGGATAATCGGCCATTGAATCAACTGATCATGATGGAACTAGGTGGAGAGATCACTCGACTTGATTATGATAAAGTTGAAGCCGATGTGAAGAAAACGCAAGAAATGGCAAAATCTTCTCAAACAAGCGCTTCTGAAGGTGACCACTCAAAAGAGGAATAAATTTCTTCTATTTAGATTGCACTAAACAAGACTTTCTTCTAGAATAAGATTAATTTGATAGAAAGTCAGGAGAATTATGGAATTAGAATTTTTAGGAACAGGTGCAGGAGTACCTGCGAAACATCGAAATGTCAGCAGCCTTGCTCTAAAGCTATTGGCTGAACGTAATGCGATTTGGTTGTTTGATTGTGGTGAAGGGACTCAGATGCAGATCTTGCGCACAACGATTCGACCACGCAAAATTGAAAAAATTTTTATTTCGCATTTACATGGCGATCATATTTTCGGTTTGCCCGGGTTATTAAGTAGCCGTTCTTTCCAAGGTGGAGAAGAACCGATTGAATTATACGGGCCTGCCGGATTGGAAAGTTATGTGCGAACTTCTTTACAAGTTTCAAAAACACGGTTAGCGTATCCGTTACACTTTATTGAATTAAGTGAAGGAGTCATATTCAAAGACAAACAGTTCACTGTCGAATGTATGCGATTGGATCATGGTATCGACAGCTATGGTTTTCGGGTAACAGAAGCCAATCATGAAGGCATGCTGCAGGTCGAAAAATTAGCTGAATTAGGGATTCCTGCTGGACCAGTCTACGGGAAAATAAAACAAGGTCAAACAGTTACTTTATCTGATGGTCGAGTAATTGATGGGAAAGAATTTGTTGGTTCGAGCAAAAAAGGACGGATTGTAACAATCTTTGGGGATACTCGTTTTACCGACAGATCTAGTCAATTTGCTAAAGACAGCGATGTGATTATCCATGAAAGCACCTTTAATAAAAATGAAGCAAAACTTGCGCATGCATATTTCCATTCTACAACCCAACAAGCAGCGATGATTGCTAAAAAGGCGCAGGCCAAAAAATTGATGTTGACACATATTTCGGCAAGATATTTAGCAAAACAAGCCAAAGAATTGGAAGAAGAGGCCCAAGAAATCTTTCCTAATACACAAATTGCCAAAGATTTCGATAGTATCGATATTCCATTTTCATAAAAGAAACAAGCAGACTGATTGAGAACAGTCGCTTTATAGAAAGAGGGAAGCTTAATGGATTTAACCGATAAAATCGTTGTTGTAACTGGCGGTTCTGCGGGTTTAGGAGAACAGATCTGTTACGAAGCTGCAAAACGTGGAGCAATCGTGGTCACATGTGCTCGTCGAATTCAGCTGATTGGTCAAGTCAAAGAACGTTGTAGCCAGCTAAGCGGTAAAGCCGCGTTTGCTTTTCAATTAGACATTGCTGATCCAGATAGTGTGGAATCAGTTGTTGAAAAAATCGCAGATGAAGTCGGTGAAGTGGATGTATTAGTAAATAATGCGGGCTTTGGTCTATTTGAAGATTTTGTGGACTTTGATTTAGCGATTGCGAAAAAGATGTTTGAAGTAAATGTTCTCGGAATGATGTATTTTACACAAAAACTGGCACTTTCGATGGTCAATAATCAACGGGGGCATATTTTTAATGTAGCTTCAATGGCTGGTAAAATGGCCACGCCAAAATCAACAATCTATTCTGCGACAAAATTTGCTGTTCTAGGTTTTTCAAACGCACTGCGTCTTGAATTAAGACCAGCCAATGTTTATGTGACCACGATTAATCCTGGTCCGATTGCTACTGAATTTTTTGACAAAGCTGATCCGAGCGGAAATTATTTGAAAGATCTAGGCGGGATTGTCTTAGATCCTCACAAATTAGCAAAAACCATCGTTAATAAAATGGGTAAACCAACTCGCGAGATCAACCGGCCTATTATTATGGAAGGGGCCAGCCGTTTTTATCATCTGTTCCCACATATTGGAGATCTTTTAGCGGGGGGACTATTTAATAGAAAGTAGGAAAGCAAAATGAAAAAACAATGGAAAGTTTTTTTAGGATTTATTCTAGTCCTGCTGATTGTGATCTTTGCGCTTTCTAATAGTCAAGAAGTTCCAGTCAATTTCTTGATCAAGAAATTCTATTTATCGCTAGTACTTGTTATTATCGGTTCCGCGTTGATAGGAGCATTAGTCGTCATGCTGACTTCAGGTGCTACACTTTTCCAACAACGAAAAGAAATCAAGCAGTTAAAAGAAACTATTCAAAGTTATGAAACAAATAATGAACAAAAATTAGCAGAAGAAAAAGCAGCCTTTCAACGAAAACAGGAAAATGAGATTGCTGTACTGAAAGCTAACTATGAAAGTCTGTTAAAAGAAAAAGATCAAGCCTTAGCTGAAAAAGAAAATGCCCAAGCTGAAAAGAAAAATGATCCGCCAATTGATTACTATGATTAATAAAGAAGACTTCAGTTGAAAAACTGGAGTCTTCTTCTCTTTCTTGTCTGATTCTTTTTTGCTATACTGGTACGGTTGGGGAGTGATACAGTGAAAAAATCAAACTTTAATTGGCAGTTTAAAGAAGTATCTCCAATTGATCCGATTTTCAAAGCAGAATTAATGAATCAAGGATATACTGAAACGTTTGCTGAACTTTTATGGAATCGAAATATACATACACTGGAAGACTTTTCTCAGTTATTAAAAACAACGATCGATGATTTGCATGATCCATTTTTGATGCATGATATGGATAAAGCAGTGGAACGAATTCAAACTGCTGTTATGGAAGGTCAAGCAATTTTAGTCTATGGAGATTATGACGCTGACGGCATCACCAGTACGTCGATTATGTTGGAGACTCTCCAGATGATCGGAGCAGATGTCCATTATGTATTACCGAATCGTTTTATCCATGGTTATGGACCAAACAAAGAACTTTTTGCTGAAAAAATCAATGAAGGAATTCAATTGATTATTACTGTTGATAATGGCGTGGCGGGTAATGAGGCAATCGATTTTGCTAATTCACAAAATGTGGATGTGATTGTTACGGATCATCATGAGTTGCCGCCAATCCTACCAGCAGCCTATTGTATTGTTCATCCACGCCATCCAGAGGGGCATTATCCGTTTGGTGAATTGGCTGGAGCAGGTGTGGCCTTCAAATTAGCAACGGCCTTATTGGAAGAAGTTCCGCTGGAAATGTTGGATTTAGTAACAATCGGAACTGTAGCGGATCTTGTGTCCATGACTGGAGAAAATCGAGTGCTTGTTAAACTAGGATTACAAGCTATTAAACAGACCCAACGCTTGGGCTTGTTAGAATTACTCAAGGTCAGTGGAGTCGCTTTGCAAAAAGCCGATGAGACAAGTATCGGTTTTAGTATCGGTCCACGATTAAATGCAATTGGACGTTTAGGTGATCCGAATCCAGCAGTGGAGTTGATGACAACTTTTGATGAAGAACGCGCGCATGTTTTAGCAGAAAAGCTCGATCAGATTAATAATCAACGAAAGCAAATCGTACAAGAAACGACTGCTGAAGCAACTGCACTGGTCAATCCGGACGATGCTATTCATTTGATCGCAGCTCAAGGATGGAACCCAGGTGTTCTAGGAATCGTAGCAGGAAATATTTTAAAACAGACAGGTCGACCGGCAATTGTATTAACTATCGATGAAAACGGTGTAGCTAAAGGTTCTGGACGAAGTGTTGACGCATTGGATCTATTTGGTATGCTGACTACTATGCGCTCTGAATTCACTCATTTTGGTGGTCATGCTGCTGCTGTAGGTTTGACGATGCCAGTACAAAACATCGCTACTTTACAAAAAAAGATGAATGAATATATTTCTGTTAATCAAATCGACTTGACCCAAGCGACTACTTTGTTAGTTGACGGAGTGCTAGAATTATCAGCAGTCCAGTTGAAATTTGTTGAAGAATTAAAAAAGTTGACTCCCTTTGGAACGGACAATCCGGCCCCTCATTTTCTGATCAATGGTGCGATCGATTCTTTCAAACGCATTGGTAGCGAGCAACAACACGTCAAGTTTTCATTAAAAGATGAGCAGGCACAGCTAGATGTTATCGGCTTTGGTTTTGGTGAGGAAGAAGAAAAAATCCAGCAACCAGATACAAAGTTTGTAGGTGATCTGGAAATCAATGAGTGGAATGGACAGAAAAAAGCCCAATTACGTTTAATCGATTTTGCTTCTGATGGTCTCCAAGTGATCGATCGTCGTGCAAAGTATACATGGGATCAACAGATTGAAGGCGGGCAAGTATTATATCTTGCATTCCAACTAAAAAGCCAACACTTTTTTGCAAAGAAATTACAACAAGAAGTGACGTTGTATACTGAAACAATCAGCTGGTCTGAGTATGACCAATTAGTTGTGCTTGATTGTCCAGATCAAAAAGGACTATTGAAAGAAATTTCTCAAAAAGGAAACTTTGAACGGATCTATCTCTATCTTTATAGCCCAGACGAAGCTTATCTTAATGGATTACCAAGTCGTGAGCAATTTACAAAACTCTATCAATTTTTCCGCAAACAACCAAGAGTGGACATTCGTTTTAAGTTAAGGATTGTCTCAAATTACTTAAAAATTCCAGAAAAACAAATAGTCTTTATGATTCACGTGTTTTCTGAGTTAAAATTTGTTACAATAGACGACGGTGTTTTACAAATGGTCGAGTCACCACAAACTCGGTCCTTTGAAGAGAGTGAAATTTATCAAAAACGCATAGCTCGCATTGAGAGCGAAGAGTTTTTAGTGATGAACGATATTCAAACTATTAGAAATTGGCTGAAAAGCTAGGAGGAACAACCAAAATGAACTTGAAAGATTATATTGCCAGTATCCCCGATTATCCAAAAGAAGGGATTGTTTTTCGCGATATTTCACCACTTATGGCTGATGGCGAGGCCTACCGTGAAGCAACTAGACAAATCGTAAATTATGCAGAAGAAAAACAAATCGATATGGTAGTAGGACCAGAAGCCCGCGGATTTATTGTTGGCTGTCCAGTAGCATTTGAATTGGGCTTGGGTTTTGCTCCTGTTCGTAAGCCGGGGAAATTGCCGCGTGAAGTTATCGAAGTTGAATATGAGAAAGAATATGGAACAGATACTTTAACGATCCATAGCGATGCAATTAAACCAGGACAGCGAGTACTGATTACCGATGATTTACTAGCAACAGGTGGAACGATCAAAGCAACTATCGAGTTAGTTGAAAAACTTGGAGGAATCGTTGTTGGTTGTGCGTTCTTGATTGAATTAGAAGAATTGCACGGGCGTGATAAAATCAAGGGCTATGATATTTTAACCTTGATGGATTATTAAAAAATAAGAGACCACTAAAAGTTAGACGAAGAGCTGACTTTTGGTGGTCTTTTTTGAAATTATTATATTTTGCAAGAATATTAAGCGGATTTGTGATAATGATGGTCATAAGTCACGTAATAGAAATCTTCAGCAGGTTCTTTGAAATAATGTTCGGCTTCAATTTCTTCTTCAGATGAATACTCAGCATAATGCTGGGCATATTTACGTTCATCCCACAACATAAACCAAACTAGAAACAGACCAGAAAAAATGACAATCGTAGCTAAAGACCCCAACTTACCAATCAATAAACCTAACAACAATACAGCGATAATTAAACCAAATCTTCTTACTGTTTTCATCAATAATCACTCCTAATAAAATGCGAACATGTGTTTGTGTTTTTATTATACGAATGTTTGTTCGATTTGTAAAGAAAAAAATAACCGGAAATTTCTTCCGATTAATAAATATGGTTACGGTATAGACCGACAACTTTCCCTAAAATAGAAACATTATCAAAAATAAGCGGGGATAATTCATCGTTTTCTGGCTGTAAACGGATGTGGTCTGTTTCGCGATAAAATCTTTTACACGTTGCTTCGTTTTCATCAGTCATGGCAATCACGATTTCACCATTAATAGCAGTGGTCTGTTTTCTAACGATGACATGGTCACCATCATATATTCCAGCATTAATCATACTTTCACCACGAATCGTCAGCATGAACAAACTACCTTCTTCACTAGATAGGTCTGGAGGGACCGGAAAGAAGTCAGAGGCTTCTTCGACTGCTAAGATCGGTTCGCCTGCGGTAACGACACCAAGCATTGGAATAACTTGCGGCGCTGCGCCGATTTTTTCTAAACCAGTGATAGTCAATTCAATGGCTCTTGGTTTTGTCGGATCTCGTTGGATCAATCCTTTTTTTTCTAATCTGGATAAATGGCCGTGGACTGTGGAAGTGGATGAAAGATTCACGGCTTCTCCAATCTCTCTGACAGTGGGTGGATAACCTTTATCTTCAACGCGTTTATGAATGAAACGCAAAACTTCTAATTGTTTTGTTTCCGTTCTTTTTGCCAATGTCCGCACCTTCTTTCGTTTTTTTTAGTTTAGCATAGTTATTAGTACAAATCAAACAAGCGTTCGTGTTTGTTAGTACTTTTAACTTATTATTTTTTATGTATAATTGAAGGAGGGAAAAGGGGTGTTCAAGATGATTAACGATGAAACGATTGCGCGAATCAATGAATTAGCCAAAAAAAAGAAAACAGTTGGCTTAACAGATGCAGAGGCGCATGAACAGACAACTTTGCGAAAAGAATACATCGCATCATTCCGAAGCGGGATGCGTCATCACATTGAAGGAATGAAAGTCGTTGATCCAGAAGGCAACGATGTTACACCAGAAAAACTAAAGAAGATACAAAAGAAAAAAGGATTACATAATAGAAAGTAAATCTTTTGCTGGTAAGTGATTGAAATGTCAAAATAAATCGGTTACAATAAGGTCATAATTAAAGTATTTATGACCAAAAAGGGGGAATTATTTTGTTCGATAAAATCGATCAATTAGGAGTTAACACAATCAGAACGTTAAGTATTGAAGCAATCCAAAAAGCGAATTCGGGTCATCCAGGTTTACCGATGGGTGCTGCACCAATGGCCTATGCTTTATGGACCAAGCATTTAAATATCAATCCAGCAACTTCATTAAACTGGCCAAACCGTGATCGTTTTATTTTATCTGCAGGACATGGTTCAGCAATGTTGTACAGTTTGTTGCATCTTGCTGGTTACCAAGTAACGATCGATGACTTAAAAAACTTCCGCCAATGGGAAAGTAAAACACCAGGACATCCTGAATATCAGCACACAGACGGTGTGGAAGCAACGTCAGGTCCTCTAGGTCAAGGAATATCAACTTCTGTTGGGATGGCTATGGCAGAAGCACATCTAGCGGCTACTTATAATCGTGACAGCTTCAATGTAATGGATCATTATACCTATGCATTATGTGGAGACGGTGATTTAATGGAAGGTGTTTCCGGTGAAGCAAGTTCTATGGCCGGACATCTGAAACTTGGTAAATTAATCGTGTTGTATGATTCAAATGATATTTCATTAGATGGACCAACGTCAAAAGCCTTCACTGAAAATGTCGGGGCTCGTTATGAAGCATACGGTTGGCAACATATTTTAGTAAAAGACGGCAATGATTTAAATGCTATTTCAAAAGCCATCGAAGAAGCAAAAGCTGAAACAGAAAAACCAACCTTGATTGAAATTAAAACTGTGATTGGTTTTGGGTCACCAAAAGAAGGAACTTCCGCAGTTCATGGTGCACCATTAGGTCAAGAGGGGATCGATGTTGCGAAATCGGTATATGGTTGGGAGTATCCTGACTTTACAGTGCCAGAAGAAGTCGCAAAACGCTTTAAAGAAGAAATCAACGATAAAGGTGCTAAAACAGAAGCTAAATGGGATGCTATGTTTGCTGATTATGAAAAAGCACATCCTGAATTAGCTGAACAATTCAAACGGGCCTTTGCTGGAGAATTACCAGAAAACTGGGAAGATACTTTACCTGTTTATGAAGAAGGTACAGCGCAAGCAAGTCGTGTATCAAGTAAAGATGCGATTCAAGCTATCACTAAAGCTGTTCCTAACGTATGGGGCGGTTCAGCCGATCTATCTGGTTCAAATAATACTATAATCGCGAATGAAGCAGAATTCCAACCAGGTTCTTATGAAGGCCGCAATATCTGGTTTGGTGTACGGGAATTTGCGATGGCAAGTGCCATGAACGGTATCCATTTACATGGAGGGACTCGGGTTTACGGCGGTACATTCTTCGTGTTTACTGACTATTTACGCCCAGCCGTTCGGATGTCTGCAATTCAAGGTCTACCTGTAGTTTACGTCTTAACTCATGACTCTGTCGCTGTTGGTGAAGATGGACCAACCCATGAACCAATTGAACAATTAGCAAGTGTACGCTGCATGCCAAATGTTCAAGTGATTCGTCCTGCCGATGGTAATGAAACCTCTGCAGCTTGGATAAAAGCGTTAGAAACGAAAAATAAACCAACGATCTTAGTTTTAAGTCGTCAAAACTTACCAGTTTTACCAAATAGCAAAGATATAGCTAAAGACGGTGTTGCTAAAGGCGGCTATGTTATTTCCAAAGCCGAATCAGATACGCCAGATGGAATCTTGATTGCAACAGGCTCAGAAGTGAATCTAGCTGTTCAAGCACAAAAAGAATTGAAAACTCAAGGAAAAGATGTATCTGTTGTTTCTCTTCCAAGTTTCGATTTGTTTGAAGCACAAGATGAAGCTTATAAAGAATCTGTTTTACCAAAAGCAATCACAAAACGTGTGGCGGTAGAAGCTGCTTCACCATTTGGTTGGGAACGTTATATTGGTTCGGAAGGTAAAATGATTGGAATCGATCACTTTGGAGCATCAGCACCTGGTGGATATGTATTAGAACAATTTGGCTTTACAGTCGAAAACGTAGTAAATACATTTAATGAATTATAGTAATACGAAGCTGAGAAGAAATTCTTCTCAGCTTTTTTTATAATTAAGATAAGTTTACATAATGTTTTATAAGACTACTAAATTTCTCGATGTTTTAATCACGCTTACATCTGTTCCTCATATAAGATTTAAATGTTTTTTTGTGAGCAAAAAAATTGGGACAAAATATGAAGTTTGTTATACTGTCCTTGTGCAAAAAATTGCAAACAAAAAATAGAACGAATGAAAGAGGGATACTAATGAAAGTAGTAGTAGTAGGATGTACTCATGCCGGCACTGCAGCCGTTAAAAATATTTTAGCAAACCACCCAAATGCGGAGGTAACAGTCTTTGAACGTAATGATAATATTTCTTTTCTATCATGTGGAATCGCTTTATATGTCGGTGGTGTAGTAAAAGATCCTGCTGGTTTATTTTATTCTAATCCAGAAGAACTTGCTTCTTTAGGTGCAGAAGTGAACATGGAACATGATGTAACGAATATTGATACAGAAGCAAAAAAAGTGACTGCAAAAGACTTGAAAACAAATAAAGAAACGACTGTTGATTATGATAAATTAGTTGTAACAACAGGTTCTTGGCCGATTATTCCGCCAATCAAAGGAATCGAATCAAAAAATATTTTACTATGTAAAAATTATAACCAAGCAAATGTCATTATTGAACAAGCTAAGGAAGCCAAAAAAGTCGTTGTCGTCGGTGGTGGTTATATCGGGATTGAATTGGTCGAAGCCTTTGCTGAATCTGGGAAACAGGTAACACTGATTGACGGATTATCAAGAATTTTGAATAAATATTTGGATGAACCGTTCACAAGCGTATTAGAAAAAGAATTGATTGATCGCGGAGTGACATTGGCTTTAGGCGAAAATGTAAGTGAATTTGTTGCAGATGAAACAGGAGCAGTAACAAAAGTAATCACACCTAGCCAAGAATTTGATGCAGATATGGTGATTTTATGTGTAGGTTTCCGTCCCAATACTGATCTATTAAAAGGAAAAGTTGATATGTTGCCAAGTGGTGCAATCAAAGTAAATGACTACATGCAATCAAGTGATCCAGACATTTTCTCTGCTGGTGATTCTACCGTAGTACATTATAATCCAACTGGATTGGATCAATATATTCCATTAGCAACGAATGCTGTTCGCCAAGGAATGTTAGTAGGACAAAATTTAGTAGAACAAAAAATGAAATACCGTGGCACACAAGGAACATCCGGGTTGTATTTATTTGGTTGGACAATCGGTTCAACTGGTTTAACGAAAGAAAGTGCAGCATTGAACGGGATTGATGCAAATGTGACGGTAATTGAAGACAACTATCGTCCTGAGTTTATGCCAACGACAGAAAAAGTGTTGATGGAAATTGTTTCAGAAAAGGGAACGAATAAAATATTAGGTGCGCAATTCCTTTCAAAATATGATATTACTCAATCAGCAAATACATTGTCTATAGCAATTCAAAATGGTATGACCTTGGAAGATTTGGCGTTACAAGATTTCTTCTTCCAACCACATTTTGATCGTCCATGGAACTATTTAAACATCTTGGCTCAAGCAGCACTAGCAGAAGCCAAATAGCAAAGAACAGGAGGGGAGACCTTCCTGTTTTTTTGTGATTAAAACAGTTTCCTAATAGTTGGACTTCCGATTTTTTTAGTGTAAACTAAGATGGAATTGGAGGATTTTATATGATTTCATTACAAGAGTATCTAGCAGCCGGAGAGACGACCCTTTCAAATCTGCTAGTACAAAATTATACAAAACTTGATTTGAACACAGATGAATTCATGTTATGGCTGCAACTTTATGTAGCACATCAAACAGGAGATGATTTTCCGAATTTAACAAATATCGCAAAAACGATGGGTGACACGGTAGAGAAGACTTATAGTTTATTGAATAGTTTAGTCGAAAAAGAACTTGTTACACTGGAGACAACATTGGATGAAACTGGTAGACAAAGCGATCGCTATAATCTAATGCCTGCATTTGAAAAATTGTCTAGATTGAAAGAACAACAACGGTTTGAAACAGAGGAAAAGAATGATTTAGCTGCACAAAAGAAAATGTTGAAATCTTTCGAACAAGAATTTGGTCGACCTTTATCGCCGATTGAATATCAAAAAATTGGGTATTGGTTAAATGATGATCATTATTCGCCTGGACTGATTGAGTTGGCACTGCAAGAAGCGGTATTGAACCAAGCATATAATTTTAAATATATTGAAACGGTCTTGCAAAGTTGGGAGAAGAAAAATATTCGTTCTAAGGTACAAGTAGAAGAAGAACAACGTCGCCGAAAACAGATTTTATTACAAAAAGAAGAGCAAAAACAGTCAGAGGAACTTCCTAAAGTCTCATTGTATAATTGGCTAGAAAGGAAAGATCCGGATGCTTAATCAAGAGAAAACTATGGAAGCTTTATCGAGGATGTATGAGATGTTTCCCGATGCAGTTGGGGAGCTGCACTCTGAATCACCGTTTCAACTTTTGATTGCAGTTATCTTAAGTGCTCAAGCAACGGATGTTTCAGTTAACAAAGCAACCCCCGCACTATTTGCTGCTTACCCGACACCAGAAGCCTTAGCTCAAGCACCGATTGAGGATATTATCGTAAAAATCAAAACGATTGGTTTATATCGGAACAAAGCGAAAAATATTAAAGCTTGTGCTCAAATGTTGTTGGATAATTATGGAGGGATCGTCCCAGACTCTCGTGAGGAACTGATTAAATTGCCCGGTGTGGGAAGAAAAACGGCCAATGTGGTACTTGGAGACGCTTTTGGTCAACCTGCAATTGCAGTTGATACACATGTTGAACGAGTGAGTAAACGTTTACGAATCTGTAAGTTAAATGCGTCTGTGACGGAAGTAGAGGCGACATTGATGCGAAAAATCCCTAAAGAATTATGGGTGAAAAGTCATCATACCTTGATTTTCTTTGGCCGCTATCATTGTACCGCTCGAGCACCAAAATGTGAGATCTGTCCTTTATTAGATTTGTGTCAAGATGGAAAAGCAAGATTAAAAGCCGCTCAAAAATAACTTGAGCGGCTTTTTTAGTATCAGGATGGTTCAGGTGTCGGCTCTGGCTGTTCTGCACTAGAGGCCGGTGGTTGTTGTTCATTGGATGAAGAAGGAAGGGCCGGCTCGGATACTGAACTTTCCGGTGGTGTCTCTTCACTACTTTCAGGTATAACTGTCGACGATTCAGCGCTAGTTTCAGATTCAACAGAACTGCTAGTAGGAGTCGTCGTTTGACTAAATGAAGTGGTGTTGCGATAAGAACTCTGAGCTGAATAGCTAGGCTGTACGGGGACAGAAGAAGCCCCTTTTACATAAAGCTCATTTCCGATTCTTAATACATCGTTTGGCATCGTCCAATCCTCATTTGAGACATTTTCAGAAATATAACTCATAAATTCACGATAAACATCTTGTGCAATACCTTCAGATTGACTAGTAATCGGCGTCATTCGATCATCATATCCTGCCCAAATAGATAGCGAATAATGAGGAGTGAATCCAGTAAACATAACGTCAGGCGAGATAGATCCATAATGAGGGATCTTGGCTAGTTCATCGTCGGTATAGTTAGAAGTTCCCGTTTTACCTGCTTGGAACAAGTTTGCAATCTGAGCTTTTGTTCCAGTTCCTTTCGAGATCACATCTTTTAAAATATCTGTGACCATATAGGCAGTATAAGGTTCCATCGCTTTTTTACCTTCATTTGAAAATGTCTGCTCAGAACCATCTTGATATTTGATTTTATTGATATAAAGCGGTTCGTTGTAAGTACCACCATTAGCAAAGGCGGCATAAGCAGCTGCCATTTTTTCAGTAGAAATACCATATTTTGTCCCATCTTGTGTCTCAGTATTACTTGAAATAGCATTGGCTTGCTGGATATCCTTATATTGAATCCCTAATTTTTTCAAGAATTTCCCAACATCTTCTGCACCGACTTCGTTGAAGAGTTTGACGGCGGGAACGTTGCGGGAATCATACAAAGCTTTACGCAATGTAATACTTCCTTGGTAACTGTTGTCCCAATTTTTTACCTCTGTTTTTGTTCCTTCATAAGTATACGGTTGATCAATGATCTGATCACCCGTAGATTTTTGTAAATACTCAAAGGCTGGACCATAATCGGTGATTGGCTTAACTGTTGAACCAAAATCACGATTGGTATTTACAGCACGATTCATCCCGAGATAAACATCGTCAGCGATATTTCGTCCGCCAATTTGTGCAGAGACTTTCCCTGTTTGGCTATCAACTAATGTTGCGGCGATTTGTAATTCTTCATCGGGATATTGGACATATTCATCACCATTGACAATGGAATAAAGCTGGTTTTGAGCATCAGTGTCTAGATTGGTGTAAATCTCTAATCCGTCAGTATAAACATTTTTCCCCGTTTTCTCTTCAACTTGATCGATGACTTCTTTAACATAATTATCAGCGATTTTTCGCTCGTGATTGTCTGTTTCTAACGGCAACAAACCAGCATCAATTGCTTCTTTCGTTGCTTTGTCATAGTCTTCTTGAGAGATTTTTTTATTTTTTAACATTGTGTATAAAACAGTATCTCGTCGTTCTTTTGCTGCTTCTGGGTGCTGATAAGGATCGTATGAGTTAGGAGCCTGGGGCATGCCAGCTAACAAGGCAGTTTGTGCAATCGTCAAATACTGCAATTCTTTACCAAAGTAAGCTTCTGCGGCTGTTTCCATGCCATAAAGACCATTGGCCATATACACTTTATTGATATAATACGTCAAAATTTCTTGTTTCGAATTTTTTTTCTCAAGCTGGATTGCTAACCAAGCTTCTTGTGCTTTTCTACGCAAAGTTTGGTCTGAAGTTTTTGTTGAGAAAAAGGACAGTTTGACTAATTGTTGAGTCAATGTGCTTCCGCCTTGAAGGCTGCCTTTATTAGTCACGTTATGGACTACTGAACCCATTATTCGAACAGGATCGACTCCATTATGTTTGAAAAATCGTCGATCTTCGACTGAAACGATCGCATCATCTAATTCTTGTGGAATCTTAGTAGCGCTGACTTTTTCCCGTTTTTCAGCACCAAGGTCTTCAAAAAGATTTCCGTCACTATCATAAAGTTTTGATGAGATCGTAGCATCTAATTTCTTTTCGCTTAAAGCAGGGGCATCTTTTACATAAAAGAAAAAAAGTCCAATGCCCGCAAGCAATGCAACGCATAATAAGCTGAAAAGCGTTATGAGGATCTTTAATCCAAGATGTCGCTTTTGAGAAATAGGTGGTGTAGGTTTCTTTCCTTTGCTAGTTCGCTTATTTTTTTGCGAACGTGAGGGATTAGCCATTTGATTAACTCCTTTTTTCTAAATATTGTTCTATCGCTGTTAAATAAGGGATTCTTGGAGCGATTTTTGGGATAATTTCGATACCAGCAGTTTCAATTAAATCAAGTGGTATTGATTTTTTGCCATTTTCTTGTTGATCCCAGTACTCTACCAGTTTTTCGGCAGAAAGAAAAAAACAACGATTCAAGCTTGAAAACCAAAGTAAAACAAAACAAAGAGCCTCTTGCTTCAAACATTGCTGCATGTGAGTAATTTGATGCTGATGAAAATTTTTAAGTGGAAACGAGGTCTTGTTTTTGGTTTCTTTTGCTTCAAAATCTAAGTAGTATCCGCGATAAACGCCGTTGTAATCAGTAGTAGAAGGCTGCCTGAAATAGGCTTCTTTAATAACTGCGGCACTTCGTTTAGGATAATCGACCTTAACAATCTGAAGTGGCGTTGGCTTTTTATGGACAACTGCCTTATCATGAATTAAGTAGTATTCATTGCTTTGATTAATTGCTTCTTCAAAGCGCATCCCGCGATTAGCAAACGTTGTTTCTTTGGTTAATGAGCGTTCTCGTGGATTTTTTTGTGAAAATAATTGACCATTGGGGTAATGGAAGGTCATTTTTCATCACACTCCTGGTTGTTATTATAGCAAATTTTTTCGAAATATATTTTATTTTTAAGTGAAAGTAAGGAAAATGCAATGAATGAAATAATACAACGACTATACGTGACTGGTTATCAAAGTTATGAACTAGGAATTTTTAGTGAAAAGGACCCTCGAGTCGGAGTAATTAAGAATGTGTTAAGAAGAGAACTGATGGCACTGATAGAAAATGGCTTAGAGTGGATCATCATTAGCGGGAATCTTGGAACCGAGATTTGGACAGGGCAATTAGTGAATGAATTGAAACAGGCGTACCCACAAATAAAGCTAGCCATCCTTTTTCCTTTTGAAAATTTTGGCAGCAAGTGGAAAGAACCGAATCAATTACTTTTAAGCGAGCTTGTCCATACGGCTGATTTTGTTGATTCGGTCAGTCATCAACCGTACCAACACCCTAGTCAATTTAAAAATCATGTGAATTTTTTGTTGCAGCACACCGATGCTACTTTAGCAGTATATGACGCAGAATACCCAGGTAAAAGTAAATTTTTCTTGGATGATGTTCGCAAATTTCAAGAAAAAAATTCTTATGAATTACTTACGATCACTATGGATGATTTAGAAAATTTTTCAGACTTCGGTGATAGTGTTTGATTTCCTTAGATATATCAGCTAGAATATATAAGGAAGCAAATTAAGATTGAGCTAATGAGGTGAAAAAATGGCGAATGTAATCTATACTCCAAATGATATCTTGGAGCAAGAATTCAAAACAAAAATGCGCGGCTATGATCCTATCGAAGTTGACGAATTTTTGGACAATGTCATCAAAGATTATGAAGCTTATAACAAAGAAGTATTAACATTAAAAGAAGAAAATGATCGTTTGAAAGCAAAAGTGGAACAACTGTCAAAAGCTCAACCAGCACCTTCACGAGTAAAAGAAGCGGCACCTAAGAGTTCAGCTGTTACCAATTTTGATATTTTGAAACGTCTATCAAATCTTGAAAGAGAAGTCTTTGGTAAAAAACTTGATCAACAAGCATCAAGCAAAGCTACTTCTTCTGATTTTAGTCAAAACTATACACAAGATGAGAGTGACATCGAAAAGACTCGTCAATTTTAAATTTGAATGATGCAATTTTTTGGTGATCGCGGTCTGCTTTGTGCAGGCTGAGGAAAGTCCATGCTCGCACAGACTGAGATGTCTGTAGTGTTCGTGCTTAGCGAAACCATAAGCTAAGGTACTTCTTTTGGAGTAACGGCAGAAAAAAGGGCTAAGGAGCAATCTATGTCTGAGTATTCTTGAAAGTGCCACAGTGACGAAGCATTTTGAGAAATCAAAATGGTGGAACGCGGTAAACCCCTCGAGCGAGCAACCCAAACAATGGTAGGGGCGCTTTTTCTAAGGAAATGAACGATGAAAGAGCCGACAGTGATGTCGGAGATAGATGATTACCACGCTGGTTACACTTCCCTGAGTTAATCGGCGTACAAAACATGGCTTACAGAAAATTGCAGCAATTCAGGGTGTGCCTTCCAACTTTGTTGTGAAGGTTTTTTTATTGAAGTGACACGTTTCTTGGTTGAAAGAATGAAACGAAGTGAATATACTCAAAGACCTCAAACTTATTTTTAATAAGTATCTAAGCAAAACAAGGAGATATTATGGAAAAACAATATAACTTAATCGCTACTGCCGCAGCGGGGATCGAAGCGTTGGTAGGGAAGGAATTGAGAGAATTAGGAATTGATTGTCAAGTTGAAAATGGACGCGCTCGTTTTAAAGGGGATTTAGAAACGATCGCTACGGCGAACTTATGGTTACGCACAGCTGACCGAGTAAAAATAATCGTGGATGAATTTGATGCATTTACTTTTGATGAATTGTTTGAAAAGGTTAAAGCGATACCTTGGGAAGACTATTTGCCGATGGACGCAGAATTTCCTGTAGCCGGTCGTTCGATCAAATCCAAATTGTATAGTGTTCCCGATTGCCAGTCTATTACAAAAAAAGCAATTGTCGAGCGTTTACGGGAAGTGTACCATCGCCCAGCTCGCGTGCCATTGCCTGAAACGGGTGCTTTATTCCAATTAGAAGTTGCATTATTAAAAGATCATGTAGTACTGACTTTAGACACAACGGGTCCTAGTTTGTTCAAACGGGGTTATCGTCTGGAAAAAGGTGGCGCACCTTTAAAAGAAAATATGGCAGCTGCTTTAGTGATGTTGACAAATTGGCGTAAAGATCGTCCTTTTTATGATCCAGTCTGCGGTTCAGGAACATTGTGTATTGAAGCGGCATTGATTGGACACAATATTGCACCTGGCTTTAATCGAGCATTTGCTTGTGAAGCATGGGATTGGGTCGATCCTGCGATTTTTGACAAGGTACGTGCTGCAGCAGAAGAAGCAGCTGATTATGATATCCAATTAGATATTGCTGGTTCAGATATCAATGGACGGATGATTGAAATTGCTCAAGCCAATGCTGAAGAAATTGGGCTAGGTGATTCGATTCAGTTCAAACAACGTGCAGTGAAAGATTTTAAAACAGAAAAAGAATATGGTGTCATCGTGGCGAACCCTCCATATGGGGAACGTTTAGGTGAAGAAGAACAAGTCCGTGAGCTGTATCGTGAAATGGGAGAAGTCTTCCGTCCGCTAAAAACATGGAGTAAATATATTTTGACCAGTGATTTAGCTTTTGAAGAGTTTTATGGGGCAAAAGCGACTAAAAAAAGAAAATTATACAATGGTGCCTTGAGAACGGATCTGTTCCAATATTGGGGCGAACGGCCACCCAGAAAGCCGCGAGTAGATGTTGAATAAAATAGAAGCGATTCGTAATTATGCGAAGAAAAAACTTGGCGATGATCGAAGTGGACATGATTTTTATCACGTTGAACGTGTAGCAAAAATCGCGAAACAATTAGCGAAACAAGAAAAAATTTCAGATACATCCATTATTGAGGCGGCCAGCTACTTACATGATGTCATTGATGATAAAGTTGTAGCAGATGTCGCTGTTGAAAAAGAGCGCCTTAAAAAGTTTTTAAAAGAACTTAACTTTCCGGAAGAGGATATTAGAGAGATTTTTGAGATTATTGAAAATATCTCGTTTTCCAAGGAATTAGATGCAGGAAAAGCTCAGTTGACGTTGGCAGGTGAGATTGTGCAAGATGCCGATCGAATCGACGCACTTGGAGCTATTGGTATTTTACGCACAGCATATTATGGCGGACATACGCAAAGTCCGTTGTATGATCCCAAAATAGCCCCACAAGAATTCAAGAGCAAACAAGATTATCGTCAAAAAGGTATAGTGATTAATCACTTCTATGAAAAATTATTCAAATTGCCGGCTACTATGAATACCAAGGCAGCAAAAGCAGAAGCGCAACGCCGAATGCAGTTTATGGAAGAATTTCTGGCAGAATTTTATGACGAGTGGAATTTATCATAAACATGAGGAAAAAATCATAAGATAAAAGTAAAAGATTCTCTGTTATAAGACATATTATTTCCAGTGAACGTACTTTTCTCCTATAATGTTCTTGGTTAGGAGGAACTCTGATGCTGCATCGCGAAATATTGAGTCCTGAGGAAGTTTTAGAAAAGATACCGAACTTGTCGGAGGGATTATTTGCTATTCGCTGTAAACTAACAAATAAGACTTATCAAGTGATCATATATAAATATGAGGAAGATCATTTCCTAATAGAAAATCTGGCATTGCTCAACGTCTTGCTGGAAGAGCAACAACGCTTCTTTGGAACACCCGAACAACTTTTGAATGAGATTGAAATGTCCTTTGAGAATAATTATTATCAACCCATATCAAAAGAGTGGATTCATTTGGATTTAAATACATTAAAATTGTTAAACAATGTGGAAATCAAATTTTTTGATCTAGAAGAATAACAGGAAATCCTGTTATTCTTTTTTTCTGAATTGCCGGAAAAGATAGTAAACGTTGATGATAGTCAAAACAGCACCTAACACAACTGGAACAAGCAAACGACCTTGGGCGTAGCCAAAGTTTTTTTGAAAACTTTCTGGTGAAGTAAGTGCAATGACTGTTCGGCTGTAGTTATAAACTTGATAACTAAAAGTCGTTAAAAAAACTGCAATCAACGTCAAAGCAAAACGTCGATAGTCGCTATTTTTCATCTTTTTAGCCAAATAAAAGACTAGGTACGCGATCAGCAAAGCCGCGGGAACACCAAAAGCAAAAAGGGGATTCAGCATGTATTGTTGCCTCCTTAGACAATAGTTAATAGAAAGAGTCGTATTTATTTTACCACAATCTAGAAAAAAGGCTTGTAGAATACGATCAGTAAAAAAAGCAAAACGAGGGAGCGTTATGAACAGTTATATTTTTCCAATTAAAGCTGCAGTGCTTACTTTTCCACTTTTAGCCTTAGCAATTACTGCACCATTTTTAATTTATTATTACCGAAAATATGGACAATTAGGCAAATTAAGAAGCGTCATTTTATATTCATTCGTTTTTTATTTATTGTGTACTTATTACTTAGTCATCTTACCGTTACCTGGTATTTCAACAGTTGCACAAATGACCGGACCGCGATATGAGCTTGGGTTGTTCCATCCATGGCATAGTTTGATAAATCAAACAGTATTTCAACTAGAAAATCCAAGCACTTATTTAGCAGCAATAAAACAAAGTGTTTTTCTTGAACCAGTCTTTAATATTTTTTTACTTTTTCCTTTTGGAATCTATTGTCGGTACTATTTTAAATTTTCATTTAGTAAAACGATTTTAGCAAGTTTTTGTTTGTCTTTATTTTTTGAACTGACTCAGTTGAGCGGGTTGTATTTTATCTATCCACGTCCTTATCGACTGTTTGATGTAAATGATCTGCTGCACAATACCTTGGGCGGGATGCTTGGATTTATAGGTGCGCCCCTATTTACGTTCTTCTTGCCTACAAGAAGTGAACTAGACTCAGAATCACTAGTCAAAGGTCAGCATGTGTCGCTGCTGCGTCGCTTTGTAGCGATGTTTGTCGACTGGCTGCTGCTTAGTTTTTTCAGTACATTACTAGGGTTATTTGCGCCGTTTGTCCCTGAAAAGATGCAAGTCCTATTAGATTATCCAATCGTTAGTTTCTCGCTGAAAGTAGTTCTTTATTTTATGATTTTCATGTACTTATGGAATGGTCAAACTATTGGGAAAAAAATCGTCCGTATCAAAGTAGTTGAAAAAGAACATCAGCATATTCGTTTTTGGAGTTTGGTGAAACGCTACAGTGCTTTTTATCTATTCCTTTATGGACTGGTTCAAGTTTTTCAGTTTACAATGACCCATTTAACGACAACTAATCATACGATTTTTATTGCGTATGTCACATTCGGTTTTATTAGTTTAGGAATTTTGCTTTTATTTCTATTCAACTTATTGTATGCTCTCATAAGAAGAAAAAGCCGCCTATTCCATGATAAAGCAAGTCACACATATACGATCAGCACGATAAAGAAAGAGGTATAACATGCGAACTTTTGAATCATTCAATTTTCAGCCATTCATCCTTGAAGCCATCAAGGATAAGGGATTTACTGAACCTACTGTAGTTCAAGAAAAACTCATCCCGTTAATCAAAAAAGGGAAAAACGTTGTCGGCCAATCACAAACGGGATCAGGAAAGACACACACCTTCTTATTGCCATTGATGAATAAGATCGATGCGACAAAAGATGAGGCACAAATCGTGATTACTGCCCCAAGCCGTGAATTGTCTAGCCAGATTTATCAAGCAGCACTACAAATCGCTAAATTTTCACCTGTTGAGATTCGCGTGACTAATTTTGTCGGCGGAACCGATAAACATCGTCAATTGGATAAATTATCCACTCATCAACCGCATGTCGTTATTGGAACACCTGGACGCATTTTAGACATGATGAATGAACAAGCATTAAAAGTTCATACTGCTCAATATTTTGTTGTTGATGAAGCTGATATGACATTGGATATGGGATTTTTGACGGAAGTCGATCAAATTGCAGGACGTTTGCCTAAACATTTGCAAATGCTCGTTTTCTCTGCGACGATTCCTGAGAAATTACGACCTTTCTTATTGAAATACATGGAAAATCCTGTGATCGAAGAAATCAAATCGAAAGCTGTTATTTCTGATACAATCGAAAATTGGTTGATTTCAACAAAGGGTCAGGATAAGAATCGGTTGATCTATCAGTTGCTGACAATCGGTCATCCCTATTTAGCAATCGTTTTTGCTAATACTAAACAACATGTCGATGAGATCAGCGCCTATTTAAAATCACAGGGGTTGAAAGTCGCTAAGATTCACGGCGATATTTCACCGCGTGAACGTAAACGAGTGATGCGACAAGTTCAAAACTTAGAATTTCAATACGTAGTAGCAACAGATTTGGCTTCACGTGGGATCGATATCGAAGGTGTCTCTCACGTCATTAATGCTGAAGTCCCGCAAGACTTAGATTTCTTTATCCATCGTGTCGGAAGAACTGGCCGGAATGGACTGTCTGGAACAGCAATTACGTTATACAGTCCAAGTGATGAAAATGATATCAGTCTGATTGAAAATTTAGGTATCCATTTCCAACCAAAAGAAATCAAAAATGGTGAGATTAGCGATACCTATGATCGGAATCGTCGGAAAAAACGAGAAAAATCAAAGGACGAATTAGATCCAACATTGATTGGTCTAGTGAAGAAATCTAAGAAAAAAATCAAACCAGGTTATAAGAAAAAAATTGATCGAGCAATTTCAGAATCTAATAAACAAAAACGTCGTCAAACACGTCGTCAAGAAGAACGCAGTGTTCGGAAGAATAAAAAACGTTCAAATTCATAAAGATATGTACTCGAATAACTGCAAATAATGTGAGCTGTTTACGAGTAAAAGACCTTGAATCTGCTATTTAGTAGATTCAAGGTCTTTTTGCATTTTGATACAGGTGATTCCGTCTTCTTCAAAAGGGGCTGAAACAACGCGATAAGCCAGACTTTCGTAAAAGGTTTGCGCATGGATTTCAGCAGAAAGGATTGATTTTTGACACCCTTCATTTTTGGCGTGTTTCTCAAGGTGTGTTAAAAGTTTTTTGCCTACACCTTGTTTACGAAAACTAGGATGGACACATAGACGATCTGGATTCAATGTTTGTTCATCGATTTTTTGGTAACGCACGGTTGCAATAGGAAGTTCCTCCTTAAAAAAAACCAAATATTGTCGATCAGGGGTATCTAATGAATCAAATTCCAAGTCTGGTGAGATATGTTGTTCTAAAACAAAGACTTTATATCGTAAATAAAAGGCGGCTGCTTGCAGTTTAGGTGAAGCACCAAAATATTCCTCCATCTTTTTCCTCATTTCTATAGGATAATGGTATAATTTTAGCATATGAGTATTGAAGGAGGCAGAAAGATTTATGAACTTATTAGATCAATTAGACTGGTCCTATTGGAAACGGTTAAATCCAAAAGAGAAACGAACATTATTAAGCCAGTTATTGCTTCATTTCGTCAATCCATTAATGAAGATTTCAGATATTGAATTGCAAGATTTTCAGTTGTATGGCATCAAGTGCCAAACGTTTCAATTAATGATCGATGATGAAGAGTTTGTGTTTATCCCCGGAAATAAAGATGCAATCTTAGGATGGAATTTAGGAACAAAAGGATTGTCATTATTAGAAACAGCACCTAGTGCACAAGAAATCATGATTCCAGAAGAGCTGCGTGGACAATACAACTTTTTTGATGTTGCCTCGTTAGGTGAAATGATTAATGATAAGACTACAAGCTTACGCAAAGTTCAGATTCCTCCAATGTTTGTCCAACGGCATGCTTTGCCAGCTGGAACAAACTATCTAGGTGTTTATGATTCGGTAACGGGAAGTTTTTCAGGAGAAGCCGATCAATTCGCACTATATGAAGAAGAAATCAAGGCAGTTTTATCACCTAATCTTACTTCAGAAGAAAGTCTGACTTGGTCATTTCCTAAAAATGTATTAAAAGAAGGACGCTGGTATATTGAAATGACACCTCATTCTGATAATTATGCTGTTTTTAGTCATGAAAAACATAGTTATAGTAGTTTACGAAAAAAAATTCGTAAGAAGAATTTCGATTTATTGACAGAAGACCAATGGGAATATGTCAATGGTGCCGGTAGTCGTCGGTTATTTCGTTGGGGCAATGATTTGAGTGTAACAGATCCTTATCGAGGTAAAAATGTAAGAAAAATGATGGAACAGGCCAATATGTTTGGCTTATTTTTTGACACATCGATGGAACGTTTCGAGATTACTGAAGATCCTGGTGTCTTGAAACTAACGAATAAAAAATATGATGTAGGAATTCCAATTGTTGATTTTCTTCCGTTGTCAAGCTATTACAGCAACAATACAACGATGCAACATGAAGCGATTTTGTCTCCAAGTGAGTATTTGTATCGTAAAGCAATTTTGATAAAGATCTAGTTTGACTTTTGTGCGACTTTTTTCTATACTCTTAAAAGGATATGGTTTATTGGTTATGCTTCCACAGAAAGTGCACGATTGCTGAAAGCTGCACGTGGCAAAAGATAAATTGCTCCCGCTATTTTTTTGGTTGAAAGATCAACGTTGCTCCACGTTAACGAGCTTAAGAGGTAATGATCAAACTATCATTGCAATCAAGGTGGTACCGCGAATTTTCGTCCTTGACTGCAGTGATAGTTTTTATTTTTTTGAGAAAAGAGGAGAATAAATGAAAAAATTAACTAGCGCTGAAGTGCGTCAAATGTTTTTAGATTTTTTTAAAACAAAAGGGCATATGATCGAACCAAGTGCCTCATTAGTACCAGTCAATGACCCGACTTTACTTTGGATCAATTCAGGGGTCGCAACGATGAAAAAATACTTCGATGGAAGTGTCGTGCCAGAAAATCCCCGAATCGCAAACGCTCAAAAATCTATTCGAACAAATGACATTGAAAATGTCGGGAAAACTGCTCGCCACCATACGATGTTTGAAATGTTGGGGAATTTCTCGATCGGAGACTATTTTAAAGCAGAAGCAATCGAATGGGCGTGGGAATTTTTAACTTCTCCTGATTGGATTGGTTTTGAGCCTGATAAATTATATGTGACCGTTTATCCAGAAGATAATGAAGCAAAACGCATTTGGTTAGAAGAAGTGGGAATTCCTGCGGATCATGTGATTGAGATTGAGGACAATTTTTGGGATTTAGGCGCTGGCCCTAGTGGTCCGGACTCAGAAATCTTCTATGATCGCGGTGAAGCATTTAACGATCTAGCCGAAGATGATCCAGAAAATTATCCTGGTGGAGAAAATGAACGCTATTTAGAAATTTGGAACTTAGTATTTTCAGAATTCAACCATACACCACAAAATACGTATGAACCATTGCCGCATCAAAATATTGATACGGGTATGGGACTTGAACGAATGGTGTCGATCATCCAAGATGCTCCGACCAACTTTGAGACGGATTTGTTCTTACCAATCATCAGCAAAGTAGAAGAGTTAAGCGGAAAAAAATATGGTAGTGATAAACAATTAGATGTTTCTTTCAAAGTTATCGCCGATCATATCCGTTCATTGGCTTTTGCAATCGGTGATGGTGCATTGCCTTCAAATGAAGGACGCGGATATGTCTTGCGTCGTTTACTTCGTCGTGCGGTCATGCATGGGAAGAAACTAGGGATTGATCAAGCATTCTTATATAAATTAATCCCAGTTGTTGGTGAGATCATGGTAAGTTATTATCCAGAAGTTAACCAACAAGAAGCATTCATCGAAAAAGTTGTACGGACTGAAGAAGAACGATTCCACGAAACAATCAATGACGGTCTAACAATGCTAAATGATGTACTAGCTGAACTGAAAGCGAAAGAAAAAACGATCTTAGATGGAAAAACGATCTTCAAATTATATGATACATTTGGTTTTCCAGTGGAACTGACTGAAGAAGTTGCAGAAGACGAAGGACTGAAAGTCGATCACGCCGGATTTGAAGTAGAGATGCAAGCGCAAAAAGAACGTGCACGTGCTGCTCGAACAACTGAAAAATCAATGGGGGTTCAAACAGCCTTATTAGGAGATATCAAAGTCAATAGCGAGTTTGTTGGTTATGACCATCTTGAGGTCGAAAGTGAACTTTTAATCATCTTACAAGATGATGCTATTGTGGATACAGTAACAAAAGACCAAGCACAACTGATTTTTGCCCAAACACCTTTCTATGCTGAAATGGGTGGGCAAATTGCTGATAAAGGGAGTATCATTGATCAAACGGGTAAAATTGTTGCCCAAGTGATCGATGTCCAAAAAGCGCCAAATGGCCAAGCATTACACACTGTTGAAGTATTGTCCACATTAACTGAAGGGACAACCTACTTTTTACAAGTCCATCAAGCTTTCCGTAATAAAGTGATCAAAAACCATACCGCAACGCATTTATTGCACAAAGCATTAAAAGAAATTTTAGGCGACCATGCAAATCAAGCAGGCTCATTGGTAACAGATGCACATTTACGTTTTGACTTTACCCATTTCGGTCAAGTCACAGCAGCGGAATTAAAAGAGATGGAAAAGATCGTCAACCAAAAAATTTGGGAAGCAATTCCGGTGGTAACGATTGAAACAGACATTGATTCTGCTAAAACGATGGGTGCGATGGCATTATTTGGAGAAAAATATGGCCGTGAAGTGCGAGTAGTAAACATCGGTGACTGGTCGATCGAATTATGCGGAGGAACCCATGTTGCTAATACTGAAGATATTGGTTTATTCAAGATTGTTTCTGAATCAGGTATCGGTGCTGGTGTTCGTCGAATCGAGGCTTTGACAGGAAAAGAAGCGTATGAAGCTTTCCGTGAAGAAGAAGAACAATTAATGCAAGTAGCTCAAATTGTAAAATCACCACAAATTAAAGAAGTAGTCAGCAAAACAGAGCAATTGCAGCAACAAGTCCGTGAATTACAAAAAGAAACTGAACAACTAGCAACTAAGTTGGCAAACCAACAAGCTGGTGATGTTTTCAAAGATGTAAAAGAAATCAACGGTACAACAGTGATTACAGCACAAGTCAATGTTAAAGATATGAATCAATTGCGTCAGTTAGCCGATCAATGGAAACAAAAAGCGCTATCTGATGTGCTGGTTCTTGGGACTGTCCAAGGAGAAAAAGTCAATCTCTTAGCAGCAATGAGTCCAACAGCAAATGAAAAAGGCTTGAAAGCTGGCGATTTAATCAAAGCAATCGCTCCTAAAGTTGGCGGCGGCGGCGGCGGCCGACCAGATATGGCTCAAGCCGGCGGTAAAAATCCAGCAGGGTTATCAGAGGCATTAGCTGAAGTAGCCAACTGGTTAGCCTAATCTGAAACTAGATGATGAACTAAGTAAAAATTAAACGAAATACCCGGATGATAGAATGCAAGCTGCTTGTTTGTCGTACATTTGCGATGAGGTCCTACTGGACGGCAAGAGCCATATCTATCATTCGGGTATTTTTATACCGTGAAATTTGAGATAGGCTCATTTTTACAAAAGCTCATTTAAATGAGAAAACAACGTGGAGCCGTCACGTTTTCTTTTAATGTCCAAGCGCTTTAGGTATAATCATTATGAGAATTTATTTTGAGAAAAGAGGAGATCACTTGGGGATTATTGAGCAAATTATTTTTTGGGTCTTTGTTATTAATGCCATCGGAGCAATTGTTACCGTTTTTCGGAAACCGCGGAATATCACGACTATTTGGGCTTGGCTGTTGACTTTGATTTTTTTACCAGTGATCGGTTTTTTGATCTATGCTTTTTGTGGTCGTGGGATCGATGGAGAGACGATGTATCGCTTTGAACAAGGGGATGCAAAACGTGTGAAGGAAATCAATGAGACTATTCAGACAGACAATCAGCACGTAGATCATAATGAACCAAACCAACTGTATCCAGCTGTCCAATCATTAGTGAAATATTTTAAAAATTTGGATGAGTCTCCATTAGCGATTCGAAATGAATTGGAATTTTTTTTAGATGGAACGGAAAAATTCGAGCGCTTGTTCGTGGATCTACGAGAGGCTAAACATACGATTCATGTAGAATATTATGCTTTTTTTAATGATCATATCGGCAATCGGTTTATGCGTATCCTAGAAGAAAAAGCCGCACAAGGAATTGAAGTACGAATGATCTATGATCCGTGGGGATCACCAAAAACAAATAAAAATTTTTTTGAAACACTGGTCAAAAATGGTGGTCGAGTTACCCCTTTTATTACATCTAGAAATATTTTAGCGAAGACACGCTTAAATTATCACCTGCACCGCAAAATCGTTGTCGTTGATGGGAGCATCAGTTGGACTGGCGGCTTCAATGTTGGAGATCAGTATTTAGGAGAATCAAAGCGTTTCGGCAGATGGCGGGATACACATGGAAGAATTGAAGGGACAGCTAGTTTCACACTGCAGGAGATTTTTATTCGTGATTGGAACGCTTCGGTTATGAACAAGGCAGATAAAATGAGCTATCTGCCGGAATATTTTGTTTTACCGCAAAAAGAAATCAAAAAAGGAGTACCAATGCAAATCGTTGCAGACGGTCCAGATTCTGGTGAGCAGATCATTAAAGATGGTTTCGTACGTTTGATTTTAGCAGCTGAAAAAAGTGTTTGGATCCAAAGTCCTTATCTTGTTCCAGATGAGACAATGATCTCGGCCATCTTGATTGCGGTTCGTTCAGGTATTGATGTGCGAATCATGATTCCTAATATGCCGGATCATCCTTTTATTTATCGAGCGACTCAATACTATGCCAATTATCTGCACCAGCGCGGCGTTAAAATCTATCATTATGCCGATGGGTTTCTTCATTCTAAAACAATTGTAGTAGATGATGAATTGGCAACATTCGGATCGACCAACCAAGATATCCGCAGCTATGAATTAAACTTTGAAGTCAGTAGTTTCATCTATGACCCAGAAGTGGCACAGTTATTTCGGAAGATCTTTGAAGATGACATGAAAGAATGTATTTTACTGACTGATGAAATGATTGCTAATCAATCCTATTGGTTGAATTTTAAACAGCGTTTCTCACGTTTGCTGTCACCAGTTCTATAACTTTTTTCGTAATCCTTGGCGGGCCAGATTGTCCGCCCCTTTATTTTTGATTTCAGGTATCCATTGCAGTACTAATAAAGGGAATTTGGGAGCTAATTCATTAAACTCTGATAAATATGGCAAGAAGAGCTTGTTTTTTGTTTGCCCTTGGTCTAGAATTTTTATTGCAGTTTTACTATCAGAATACAGTAAGACAGACTGATTATTTAACCCTTGGTCAATCAAATAATTCAAGGCATAAAGAATCACAGCCAGTTCGGCCTGGTGATTATTTTTTTCAAGCAATGAAATCGATAATTGTTTCTGTTCATTAGAAATAATTAGTATCCCGCCACCACTTTTTTCTAAATTAGTCGCGGCATCAGTGAAAACTTTCAACATTAGAATCATCCTTTTTTTAGAATAGGAGCATAGGAATGAAAAGAAAACGCTATTTTTGGCAACCGGAGTTATCAATTAGTATTATTTATTGGTCAGTGACTTTTATTATCCTTTTTTATGGATTGATTTTAACTTTAGAAAAAACCCATCCGTATTTAAAAGGGAATGTATTTCTTGGAGTCTTTATTTTATTTGCTTTAGTGGGTCTTCATCGCTATTTATTTTTAGAGAAATCAGGGATAAAAGTACGTTATTCTCGTTTGTGGAAACACGAAACCATCTTGCGTGAGCATATCGATTATTTGATTCTTTGTAAAGATGGCATCGTTATTCAGCGAAAAGGGCTTAGTGGCACTTCTTTCCATTTTGCGATGACTAAAAAAAGAAAAGCCGCATTTATCAAAGATTTTGCAACATTTTATCCTGAAATTCAAGTAAAAGAAATAAACGAAAAGATCAGCCGCAGCTGATCTTTTCGTTTATTTCTTTTTAACGTGAGCCGCTTGCATACCACGAGCGCCTTCTACGATTACAAATTCTACTTCGTCACCAGGGTCCAAAGTTTTAAAACCTTCTTCTTCAATAGCGGTGAAATGCACAAACACTTCTTGATTTTCTTCATAGGTAATGAAGCCGTATCCTTTTTTCTCATCAAACCACTTAACTATGCCACTATTCATAACGCAACACCCCTTTGCAATTGCTGGTTTTATTATACGTGATGGAAACAAAAAATGCGAATCAATAAGATTGCCAGTTTTATAGGATGTTTTTCTTTTCTAAATTCGTTATAATAAAAATGAACGAATAAAAAACGTCGTTCTCTGAATAACGTTCGGGAAAGGGAGTTTTTATGAAAACAGATATCGAAATATCTCAATCAGCAACTTTAACACCAATTACTGAGGTGGCTGAAAAGATCAATCTATCTTTTGATGATTTAGAATTACATGGAAAGTACAAAGCAAAGATTGAATTTGCTGCTTTAGAACAAATGAAAAAAAATCCGGAAGGAAAATTGATTTTAGTAACTTCTATCAATCCAACTCCAGCAGGAGAAGGAAAATCTACTGTCACGATTGGTCTGGGCGATGCCTTGAACAAAATTGGGAAAAAGACCGTCATCGCTTTACGCGAACCTTCGTTAGGACCAGTCATGGGGATGAAAGGTGGAGCAACTGGCGGAGGCTATGCGCAAGTTTTACCGATGGAAGATATCAATTTACATTTCACCGGCGACATGCATGCGATTACGACTGCTAACAATGCCTTGTCAGCTTTGCTAGACAATCACATCCATCAAGGGAACCAATTGAATATCGATGCTCGTCGTGTCATCTGGAAACGAGTTGTTGACTTAAATGATCGTGAACTTCGTCATATCGCTGTTGGATTGGGCGGACCAACAAATGGTGTCCCACGAGAAGATGGATTTGACATCACTGTTGCTAGCGAGATCATGGCGATTTTATGTCTTGCGACTGGTATCGATGATTTAAAAAAACGTTTAGCAAATATTGTTGTCGCATATACATTTGATCGTGAACCAGTTACAGTTGGGGATCTAAAAATTGAAGGAGCCCTAGCACTTGTTCTTAAAGATGCGATCAAACCAAACTTAGTTCAAACCATTTATCAGACACCTGCATTTGTGCATGGTGGACCATTTGCAAATATCGCTCACGGCTGTAATAGCATTTTAGCTACAAGAGCTGCGTTACATTGTGGCGACTATGTTGTGACTGAAGCAGGATTTGGTGCAGACCTTGGCGGAGAAAAATTCTTAGATATCAAAGTACCAAATCTAGGCAAAGCGCCGGATGCAGTAATCGTTGTGGCGACTATTCGCGCATTAAAAATGCACGGAGGCGTAGCTAAGACAGAGCTAAGTGCAGAAAATCTAGATGCTTTAAAAACTGGGTTCAGTAATTTAGCCAAACATATTCAAAACATGCGTAAATATGGTTTACCAGTGATTGTAGCAATCAATGAGTTTATCAGCGACACAGAAAAAGAAATCTCGTTACTAAAAGAACTTTGTCAACAAGAAGAAGTAAACGTCGAATTAGCTAGCGTGTGGGAAAAAGGTCCAGATGGAGGCATCGACTTAGCCAAAACAGTTGTTGATGTGATTGCAAAGGAAGAAAATAATTTCCATTCGATCTTTAGTAGAGAACAAGACGATCTAACTGAAAAAATCGAGACGATCGTCCGCGAAATCTATGGTGGAAATGAAGTGGTTTATAGTAAAAAAGCCAAACAACAATTAGCTACTTTTAAAAAATACGGTTGGGATCGTTTGCCAGTATGTATGGCGAAGACCCAATATTCATTGTCTGACGATCCAACCAAACTAGGAGCACCGATTGACTTCGATGTAACGATTCGTGAATTTGTACCAAAAATCGGTGCCGGTTTTGTTGTTGCATTGACAGGAGAAGTGATGACGATGCCTGGCCTGCCTAAAAAACCAGCTGCCTTAAACATGAATGTAGATGAACAAGGAAATGCGATTGGGTTGTTTTAACGAAAAAAGCAAGTATTCATTTAATGAATACTTGCTTTTTTTTGCATAAACGAGACAGTATTAGTAAAAAACCAACATAAATATACAAAAATATTTATAAAAAACCATTGACTTGTATAAAATAGACACGTATAATCATCGGAAATAACAACTTTTTAATCGTATTTTTATTTAAATTTAAGGAGGTGTTCATTTGAAAGTCTCGATTATCGGTGTGACTGGATATAGTGGAATCGAATTGGTCCGTATTTTATCAAGACATCCTAATGTGGAGATCTGCTCTATTCACAGTCATTCTCAAAAGACTACAGAGCTTAGCGATTACTTGCCGCATTTAAACTATTTACTAGATCTTCCTTTGGAAGCAATTGATGCCGAGAAGATCATGGATCAAGCGGATTTAGTTTTTCTTGCCACTCCTTCTGGGATCTCTAAAAAAGTCGCTCAAACTTTCATCAAAGCAGATTTTCCGATTATTGATCTTTCTGGTGATTTTCGATTAAAAGCCGCTGATCAATATGAAAAATGGTATAAAAATTCAAGTGCTCCACTTGAAACTTTGCAAAAAGCTCATTATGGATTAGCAGATTTTTATGCAAAACCAGCTTCTAAGTTAATTGCTAATCCAGGATGTTACGCAACAGGGACTTTATTGTCGTTGGCACCGTTGATACAGCGAAGAATGATTGAGAAAGATTCAGTGATCGTAGATGCAAAATCTGGATTATCTGGAGCAGGAAAAAAATTATCTTCTTCGACACATTTTGTCACTAGCAATGAAAATATGACGCTTTACAAGATGAATAGTCATCAACACATCCCTGAAATTATGCAACAATTGCAAAAATGGGACGAGGAAATTCCTGCAATCCAATTTTCAACATCTTTAATTCCTGTAACTCGGGGGATTTTCATTACTACCTATGCTAAAAGCAACGAACATTTGACACAATCACAGTTATGGCAAACTTATCAAAATTTTTATCAAGAAAAACCATTTGTCCGAGTTCAAAAACAGGGAATATATCCTGATTTACGCCAAGTCATTGGTTCGAACTTTTGTGATATTGGGGTGGCCTACAATGAAGTGACCAAAATCATTACAGTAGTTACTGTCTTGGATAATTTAGTCAAAGGGGCCGCTGGTCAGGCTGTGCAAAATCTAAATCATTTTGCTGGCTGGTCAGAAGAAACCGGCTTAGACCTTGTACCGATTTATCCATAAAAATTGGAGTGTGAAAAATATGCAGATTATTGATGGAACAATTGCTAGTCCTAAAGGGTTTCAAGCCACGGGATTGCATGCAGGATTAAAGAAAATAAAAAAAGACTTAGGTGTAATTTACTCAGAAGTCCCCGCTAACGCAGCGGCAGTTTATACGACCAATCAAGTAAAGGCTGCCCCAATCTTCGTTACAAAAACGGCACTAAAAAATCAGACACTGCAAGCGATAGTGGTCAATTCAGGAGTGGCCAATGCTTGTACGGGAAAAATTGGCATGGAAAATGCCAAAAAAATGCAAGCACTAGCTGCTGCACATTTAGCAGTTGATCAAGAAAATGTTGCGATTGCATCAACTGGTGTAATTGGAAAACAGCTGCCAATGTCAGTCATTGAAACAGGCATCAATGAACTTGATCTACAAAAAGCTGAACCCTCTGCTTTTCATGAAGCAATCTTGACGACAGATACCAATACGAAAGAAATCGTCGTCACTGAAAAAATCAATGGACAGCTGGTGACAATGGCAGGAGTAGCTAAAGGTTCTGGGATGATTCATCCTAATATGGCAACGATGCTAGCTTTCATTACGACAGATGCTTGTATTTCTGCCCAACTACTGCAAACTCTTTTAGCTCAAAAAACAGAAACGACATTCAATCAAATCACAGTTGATGGAGATACTTCTACCAATGACATGGTATTGGTACTAGCGAACGGATTAGCAAAAAATTCTGTGATTGAAGAAAATTCGGCCGCATACGAAAAGTTTGTCGCCATGTTTCAATTAGTTAGCGAGACATTAGCTAAGATGATCGCAAAAGATGGGGAAGGCGCGACAAAATTGATCGAAGCCCAAGTCACTGGAGCTCGTGATGCACTGGAAGCTCGTTTAGTAGCTAAAAAAATCGTTGGTTCTAGTTTAGTGAAAACAGCGATATTTGGTGAAGATCCTAATTGGGGGCGGATTATTTGTGCAGTTGGTTACGCAGGATCGCAGACTGATCCTGAAAAAATCGATATGTGGATTGGCAATCAACAATTATTAAAACAGAGTCAGCCGCAATTATTCAATAAAAAAATCATGAAAGAGACGCTGGAAAAAGAAACGATCATTATCAAAGTAGAATTAAATATTGGCACAGAAAGTGGGAAAGCGTGGGGATGTGATCTGACTTATAAATATATTGAAGTAAATGCGTTATACCACACATAAAGCTATTCTAATCACTAAAATAGCGTTTTATCCAAAAGTCATCAGAAATAGGAGTGAGTGATCATGGGGCGAATTGTTGTAAAGATCGGCGGCGTAGCTAGCGATAATCTGACCAAAAAATTTTTCGAACAAATCAAGCATTGGCGTTCACAGGGACAGGAAATTATTATCATCCATGGAGGAGGGTATTATATTACTGAAATGATGGAGCGTTTGAACATCCCGGTAGCGATACAAGATGGCCTGCGAATTACCACGCCACAAGCTTTAAAAGTTACACAAATGGTCTTGCTCGGTCAAGTTCAGCCAGCAATCACGACACTATTTAAACAGCATGACTTTGCGGCGATTGGACTTAATGCTTCTTGCGATAACTTGATTCAAGGAAAAGTTCTTGATGAAGAAAAATTTGGGCTTGTCGGTAAGATTACTGCTATCAATGCAGGACCGATTGAAAATATGTTGTATAAAAACTATATTCCGATTATCGCTCCTTTAGGAATGACTGTAACTGATCAATGGCTGAATATCAATGCAGATGTCGCCGCATGTAAAATCGCTGAAACAATTGGTGCTGACGCCTTATACTTATTAACGGATGTTCCTGGAGTAAAAAAAGCAGGCGCATGGTTAAAAGAACTTTCAAGTGTTGAAGTTGAAAAGTTAATATCTGAAAAAGTAATCACAGGTGGTATGATTCCTAAACTAACTAGTGCGATTCAAGCGTTGAACAACGGTGTCTCGGAGATTCATATCACTGATGGAATTGAGCGTCCAGGGACGGTTATAAAAAAAGAGGAGACTTTTGTATGAGTTATTTATTTCCAAACTATACACGAGATAGCATTGATCTAGTCGATGGAGATGGCTGTTACGTTTATGATCAAGATCAGAGACGGTATTTAGATTTTACTAGTGGAATCGGTGTAACTAATTTAGGACATAAACATCCTAAAGTGTTGCAAGCATTGACTGATCAAACAACTAAGATTTGGCATAGTTCCAATTTATATACCAATCATTTACAAGAACAAGTTGCGCAAAAGTTGACGATGGGAAAAGACTATCTAACTTTCTTTTGTAATAGTGGCACAGAGGCAAATGAAGCAGCCATTAAATTAGCAAGAAAAGCGACAGGTCGTACCAAGATTTTAAGCTTTACCCAATCTTTTCATGGTCGAACTTATGGCGCGTTAAGTGCTACTGGTCAGCCAGCACTGCAAACAGGGTTTTATCCGATTGTGGCAGGCTTTGACTATCTTCCTTACAATCAATTAAAACCTTTGAAAGAAAAATTAACAGATGATGTCGCAGCTGTGATTTTAGAGGTGATCCAAGGAGAAGGCGGGATTATTCCGGCTGAAAAACAATGGTTACAAACTGTCGCACGATTATGTCATGAAAACAATAGCCTGCTGATCGTCGATGAAATCCAAAGTGGGATGGGAAGAACAGGAAACTTTTTCGCTTTTGAAGCATATGAAATCAAACCAGATATTATTACACTTGCCAAAGCTTTAGCAAATGGGATTCCAGCTGGAGCGATGTTAGGAAAAGTTGAATTAGCTGAAGCTTTTGGACCGGGAACACACGGAACGACATTCGGCGGAAATAATTTGGCGATGCAAGTTGCCAAAACTGTCGTCACTGAAATCAATCAACCAGCTTTTCTTTCAGCAGTAGCTGCAAAGGGAAACGATTTAAAAGAGGGGTTAACACAACTGATCGACCAAACCGCTAAAGTAACCGCTGTACGAGGAAGTGGGTTGATGATCGGTGTTGAACTTGATTCACCTGAGACCTTGCAAAAAGTGCTCGTTGAATTGAAACAGCAGCAATTACTAGCACTTAAAGCAGGACAAACTGTTTTACGTTTATTACCGCCTTTAACAATCAGTCAAGCAGAACTTATGCAAGGCTTAAAAATCATTCAACAAGTTCTTTTAAATTGAGGTTGTGCCAAAATTGGTACAACTTTTTTTGTGGGTAGACGTTCTCATCAGCTTTTTAATGTCTCAGGCTTTCCTTAGCGCTTTTTTTCACTTATACTGAAGGTATCAATTTGAAGGATGCTGGCGTTTATTCTAGTTTATTATTGTAAGTAGAGAAAATCCGAAAATGAATGTAGTGAAAATATGTTTTTATTATTAAAACATTCGCCGTTTTTTTGAAAAATCAATCGCAAGCAGGACAATTTCTTATTAGATAATAAGACGTCACTAAGTAACTATAAAGGAGCAAGCTAGTGGGAGAACGGGCAGATATTTTTTTAAGTACATTTAATCGAATCGAAAAAGAGTTGAAACGACAGTTAGGCAATCCAGAAAATATGAGTTTTAGTGAATCCGTGCGCCGACTGTCAAGACGCCGAGACAATTTGATCGGCGGAAACGAAAACGACTTATTGCAATTAGCTCAGTTGCGCAATGCGATTGTCCATGATCAAGTAGCAGATGATTTTGTAATCGCAGAACCTAATGAATGGGCGGTTGAACGGATCAAAAAAATCGAAGAAAATTTGCTGAGACCGGAAAAAGTATTGCCGCGTTTTGGAAAAAAAGTGACTGGATTTGAACGAGATTTGCCAGTGGTGGAGATCATGAAGATTATTACAGAAAAGCATTTTTCACAGTTTCCAGTCTACCATTCAGGGAAGTTTATGGGATTGATTACGTTACGTACGATTGGGTTTTATTTTGCTCAAGTCAGTTTGACTGGAACAATCAATCTTAAGGGGCTGGTAGCAGAAGATCTGCTGCTGACAAATAGCAAGCGAGTGAACTTTAAATTTGTTTCAGCGAACACAAAAGTTTCAGAAGCAAAAAAAATGTTCCAAACAGAAGGAACCTTAGAAGCAATCCTGATTACTAAAGATGGGAATTCTAACGGAAATTTGTTAGGGATTATTCGACCTCGAGATATCTATGGTCAAGAAAAGGAGCAGTAAGGATTGTTAATCATTTATTTATTAGTAAGTGCAGGAATCGTTGGTTTAGATCAATGGTTTAAATGGTGGATCGTCAATGAATATAATTTTGGCGATAGTCAGACAGTCGTTCCCAACGTATTGTCGTTGACTCATATTCGCAATACGGGGGGCGCATTTAGTTTATTTGAAGGTCAACGGATCTTTTTTATCGTGATCACCGTTGTGGCAGTTGCCGCAGTAATTTTTTATTTAGTCAAACATTTGCATGAAAGCAAGTGGCTGACGATCGGATTGAGTTTTTTCTTAGCCGGTGCACTAGGTAATTTCATTGATCGTTTTCGTTTAGGCTATGTAGTGGATATGTTCCGATTGGATTTTATTAATTTTCCGATTTTTAATGTTGCCGATATGGCCTTAGTTGCTGGAGTGATCATGATATTTATTTATATTTTATTAGATGAGAGAGATAAAAAAAATGGATAACCAGATTGAAGTAATTATAAAAGATGAAACAGGTAGGATTGATAAAGTTTTAAATGATCGTTTGGCGGAGTATTCTCGTTCTCAACTTCAACAATGGATCAAAGATGGGCATGTTTCTATCGATGGGAAACCAATTAAAGCCAATTATAAAGTCCATAACGGAGAAAAAATCATCATTACGACTCCTGAACCAGAAGTGTTAGACTTAGTTCCAGAAAATCTTGACTTAACAATCGTCTATGAAGATGAAGATGTGGTAGTAGTCAACAAACCTCAAGGGATGGTCGTACATCCATCAGCAGGGCATCCTAATGGGACGTTGGTCAACGGCTTATTGTATCAAATCAAAAATCTATCAACGATTAATGACGTCGTGCGTCCGGGCATCGTGCATCGAATCGATAAAGACACATCAGGCTTATTAATGGTAGCTAAAAATGATCATGCCCACGAAGTACTGGCTAAACAGTTAAAAGATAAGACCTCTTTACGCAAGTACATCGCCTTAGTTCATGGAGAGATTCCTCATGAAAAAGGTCGAATCGAAGCGCCAATTGGGCGTTCAAAAGTCAATCGCAAGATGCAAGCTGTTACTGAAGAAGGTAAATCAGCAGTGACGCATTTTGAAGTCTTACAACGTTTTGAAGGGTACACATTGATCGAACTGCAACTAGAAACAGGACGTACGCATCAAATCAGAGTTCATATGCAATACATTGGCTATCCGGTAGCTGGCGACCCGTTATATGGACCGAAAAAGACATTAAAGGGCAATGGCCAATTTCTCCATGCTAAATTATTAGGTTTTGAACATCCTACAACAGGTGAAATGATGGTTTTTGAAGCACCGCTGCCTGAGATTTTCAAGAAAACTTTAAAACAGTTGAAAGAAAAAGATTGATTTCTTCACCAAGGAATAGTATAGTGTTCGTAGCAAGAATAACTGAATAAGATCCTTTAAGAGTAGTCCCGTGAGGCTAAGAAGGAAGTCGATAGTGATTTAGACTAGGTGCGCCTAGAAGAACACTATCATTTTGACGAAGTTGATAACATTCCTCCTACCTAACTACGGGTAGGAGTTTTTTTATTGCAAAAATTAAGGAGGAATCAGGATGTATAAAAAAGAAGTTGTAGATGAGGTAACTATGAAGCGAGCGTTGACTCGAATTACTTACGAGATCATCGAGCGGAATAAAGGTGTACAAGATATCGTATTGATTGGAATTAAAACAAGAGGAATCTTTATCGCCCAACGAATCGCAGAACGGCTAAAACAATTGGAACATAAAGATGTCCCAGTAGGAGAATTAGACATCACCTTATATCGTGATGATGTAAAAATTCAAGAAGCAGAACCAGAGATTCATTCTTCTGATATCCCGTTTTCAATCGAAGGCAAAGAAGTGATTTTAGTTGACGACGTCTTGTTCACCGGCAGAACGATTCGAGCAGCTTTGGATGCTGTGATCGATTTAGGCCGTCCAAATCGTATTTCACTTGCAGTTTTAGTCGACCGCGGTCATCGGGAATTACCGATTCGTGCAGACTATGTTGGAAAGAACATCCCAACGGCATTGACCGAAGAAATCGTCGTAGAAATGGAAGAAAGCGATGGACAAGATCGCATCCTAATTCAAAAAGAGAACTAAATAATGAACGTGTAGTAACTAGAAAGAGGGAGCTTCATGCAAAAGTTTCACAATGATGATGTTGTTTTAGATATTCATGACCGCCCGAGTGCTGGTCATTGGGTCGGATTAAGTATCCAGCATTTGTTCACGATGTTTGGTGCGACTGTTTTAGTCCCCATCTTAGTCGGTATCAATCCTAGTATCGCACTTGTAAGTTCGGGTTTAGGAACGCTAGTTTACTTGACTGTAACAAAAGGAAAAATCCCTGCTTATCTAGGGAGCAGCTTCGCTTTTATCGCAGCGATGAAATTATTGATGAAAACTGACGGTTATCCAGCGATTGCTCAAGGGGCATTAACTTGTGGTCTGGTCTACTTGATTGTCTCTTTTATCATCCGAAAGATTGGATCTAGCTGGTTGGATAAAATTTTACCGCCAATCGTTGTCGGACCAGTCGTAATGGTCATCGGTTTAGGTTTAGCCAGCAACGCCGCACAAAATGCGATGTATCATGACGGTGTGTACAGTTTCAAATATGTATTAGTCGCTTTGATCACATTAGCATTGACTATTTTCTTCAACATGTTTTTCACTGGTTTTTTAGGATTGATTCCAATCTTGTTAGGTATCATCGGCGGGTACATCACAGCGATGATCTTTGGAATCATTGATTATCAACCGATTATCGAAGCTAAGTGGTTAGCCATGCCAGCTTTCAATGTTCCTTTTGTCAGCTATCAACCAAAATTGTACATTAACGCAATAACAACAATGGCGCCAATCGCTTTTGTCACAATGACAGAACATATCGGCCACTTGATGGTATTAAATAAATTGACCAAACGAAATTTCTTTGATGATCCTGGTTTGGATCGGACATTGATGGGGGATGGATTAGCACAAATCGTCGCAGGATTTGTTGGCGGACCACCAGTAACGAGTTATGGTGAAAATATCGGCGTTCTCGCTATCACACGTGTTCACAGTGTGTATGTCATCGGTGGAGCAGCGATGTTTGCAGTACTTTTAGGTTTTGTCGGGAAACTTAGCGCATTGATCCTAAGTATCCCAGGACCGGTCATCTCTGGTATCAGCTTTATCTTGTTCGGTGTTATCGCAGCAAGTGGATTAAAAATCTTGATTGAAAACAAGATTGATTTTGATCGTAAGAAAAACTTGTTGATTGCTTCAACTATTTTAGTCATCGGCATCGGAGGTCTAGTTTTTGAAGCAGGCACGTTCACTTTATCTGCAATGGCTTTAGCGACAGTTTTAGGAATTATTTTGAATCTGATTTTGCCAGAACAAGCACGTAGCGAGAAATGATTACAAGCATGCTAGGTAGAAAGATTCATGTATGAGGAGGAGATTTCATGATCATCCAGTCTGAGGAAATCAGTCTGAAACATTTACTGACAATCGAGGCTTTGACCGATCAAGAGGTGATGGGGTTGATTCGTCGGGCACAGCAATTCAAACAAGGTGCACGTTGGACACCGCACAAAGATCAAACCTTTGTTGCGAATCTTTTCTTTGAAAACAGCACCCGAACGCATAAAAGTTTTGAGGTTGCAGAAAAGAAACTCGGATTAGATGTGATTGATTTCGATGCCAAGACCAGCTCTGTTCAAAAAGGTGAGACGTTATACGATACCGTTTTGACCATGTCAGCATTAGGCGCAGATGTAGCTGTGATTCGCCATGGAAATGAGAATTATTATGATGAGCTGATCCAAAGTAAAACGATTCAATGTTCTATTGTAAATGGTGGGGACGGCAGTGGTCAGCATCCTTCTCAATGTTTATTGGACCTCATGACAATCTATCAAGAATTTGATCATTTTCAACGCTTAAAGGTTGCAATCGTTGGTGATATCACTCACTCGCGAGTCGCCAAATCAAATATGCAAATGTTAAAACGACTTGGAGCAGAAGTTTACTTTTCCGGTCCGGAAGAATGGTACGACACAAGTTTTGATGTTTACGGAACTTACCGACCATTGGATGAATTAGTATCACAAGTGGATGTCATGATGCTTTTAAGAGTCCAACATGAACGACATGACGGTCAAGAAAGTTTTTCAAAAGAAGACTACCATAAAAGATATGGCTTAACACTTGAACGAGGCCGACAACTAAAAGATCGAGCGATCATCATGCATCCGGCACCAGTTAATCGCGATGTTGAAATTGCCGATAGTTTAGTTGAAAGTTTACAGTCTCGCATCGTTTCACAAATGACAAATGGCGTCTATATTCGGATGGCTATTTTAGAAGCAGTACTCAGAGGAAAAGCGTAAAGGGGCAGATAAAATGAAAACATTGATTAAAAATGGAAAAATCGTGACAAAAGGTAATCAAACAACTACGTGCGATCTTTGGATAGAAGATGGCATTATCGCTGGGATTGGAAAGGATTTTTCAGACATAGCATTTGATCAGGAATATCAAGCGAATAATCAGTTGATCACACCAGGCTTAGTCGATGTTCATGTTCATTTACGAGAACCGGGTTTTACTTATAAAGAAACAATCAAAGATGGTTCGAAAGCTGCTGCTCATGGCGGATACACGACAGTCTGTGCAATGCCAAATTTGGATCCAGTCCCTGACACAGTAGAAAAATTCAATGAGGTAAAAGCCTTGATTGCAAATAATGCAGTGGTAAAAGTCCATCAATATGCGCCAATTACTGAAGCACTTCGCAGTGAGGTCTTAACTGATCAAAAAGGCTTAAAGGCCGCTGGAGCATTTGCTTTTACTAATGATGGTGTAGGAGTCCAAACTGCTGGCACGATGTACTTAGCAATGAAAGAAGCCGCAAAAAATAAAATGGCCTTAGTCGCTCATACTGAAGATGAATCATTATTATTCGGCGGCGTCATGCATAAAGGAACTGTTAGTGAAAAATTAAATCTTCCAGGAATTTTAAGTGCTACAGAATCTTCCCAGATTGCAAGAGATTTGATCTTAGCTGAAGAAACAGGTGTTCATTATCATGTCTGTCATGTATCCACTAAAGAAAGTGTTCGAATCATTCGTGAGGCAAAAGCCGCTGGGGTTCACGTAACAGCTGAAGTTTCTCCTCATCATTTAATCTTGGTTGATGAAAATATTCCAGAAGATCACGGTTACTGGAAAATGAATCCTCCATTGAGAGGATCTGAAGATCAGGCAGCATTAATCGAAGGACTGCTTGATGGGACGATTGACTGTATCGCAACAGATCATGCTCCTCATGGATTTGAAGAAAAAAATCAAAGCTTTTTGAAAGCACCATTCGGTATAGTCGGCAGCGAGACAGCTTTCCAATTGATTTACACACACTTTGTTGAAACAGGACGCTTTACTTTAGAACAAGTGATCGATTGGATGGCAGTCAAACCGGCAGAGATCTTTGGTCTAACTGTAGGTACTTTAACGATCGGTCAACCAGCAGATCTTGCGGTATTTGATCTAGATCATGAAGAAAAAATTGATGATAAAAAATTTGCATCACTAGGAGTGAACACACCATTTACTGGCTGGCCGGTTAAAGGTGCAACACTGATGACCTTTGTGGATGGTCAGTTGGTATACAACAAGGAGGACTAGACGTTGAAAAGACTTTTAATTTTAGAAGACGGCACAGTATTTGAAGGCGAAGGATTTGGAGGTGAAGCAACGGTAGCTGGTGAGGTCGTTTTTACTACCAGTATGACAGGGTACCAAGAAACCATCACTGACCAAAGTTTCAACGGACAGATCATCACCTTCACCTATCCGATGGTAGGAAATTATGGTGTGAACCGTGATGATTATGAATCAATCGCGCCAACATGTAAAGGTGTAATCGTTAAAGAACATGCGCGTCTAGCCAGTAACTGGCGTAATCAAATGACGCTAGATGAATTTTTGAAACGAAAAGGAATTCCAGGAATCGCTGGAATTGATACACGAGCACTTACGAAAAAATTACGCAGCGTAGGGACGATGAAAGGCAGCATCGTTGATCCTGCTGATCAGTTGGAACATTCTTTTGACCAGTTGAAAGCAACGGTTTTACCGACCAATCAAGTTGCTCAAGTTTCTACGGTGACGCCTTATCCAAGTCCAGGTGTAGGTCGAAATGTAGTAGTGATCGACTTTGGTCTGAAACACAGTATTTTACGGGAATTATCCCGCCGAGAATGTAATCTGACGGTAATGCCGTATAATACGGATGCTCAAATGATTCTTGATCTTTGCCCCGATGGCGTCATGCTGACTAATGGACCGGGAGATCCGAAAGATGTTCCAGAAGCAATTGAAATGATCAAACAAATCCAAGGGAAAGTACCGATTTTTGGAATCTGTCTTGGCCATCAGTTATTCGCATTAGCTAATGGTGCAGATACTTACAAAATGAAATTTGGCCATCGGGGATTAAATCATCCTGTTCGTGAGATTGCCACAGGACGAATTGATTTTACTTCTCAAAATCACGGCTATGCTGTTGATGAAAAAACGATTGATTCTGAAAATTTGATGATCACACATGTAGAAGTCAATGATGGCACAGTTGAAGGTATTCGTCATCGAAATTATCCTGCATTTAGTGTGCAATATCACCCAGATGCTGCACCAGGGCCACATGATGGGGTTCATTTATTTGATGAATTTATGGAAATGATGGATGCATGGAAGGAGCAAGCATAAATGCCAAAACGTACAGATATAAAAAAAATTCTCGTTATCGGTTCAGGACCGATCGTGATTGGACAAGCTGCAGAATTTGATTATGCCGGCACTCAAGCTTGCTTAGCATTGAAAGAAGAAGGGTACGAAGTCGTTCTAGTCAATTCAAATCCAGCAACGATCATGACCGATCAAGAAATCGCAGATACTGTCTACATTGAACCAATTACTTTAGAGTTTGTTTCCCGTATTTTACGCAAAGAATTGCCAGATGCAATCTTACCGACACTTGGTGGACAAACGGGTTTAAATATGGCAATCGAACTAGCTGACTCAGGAATTTTAGATGAATTAAAAATCGAATTGCTCGGGACAAAATTATCAGCCATTGATCGAGCTGAAGATCGTGACTTATTCAAACAATTAATGGAAGAATTGGATCAGCCGATTCCTCAGTCTGAGATCGTCAATACTGTGGAAGAAGCAGTCGCTTTTGCCAATACAATCGGGTATCCAATCATTGTTCGCCCAGCGTTTACACTCGGTGGAACCGGCGGCGGGATGTGCGACAATGAAGAAGAGCTTCGAACCGTCGCAGAAAACGGCCTGAAACTTTCCCCAGCAACCCAATGTCTAATTGAAAAATCAATCGCAGGTTTTAAAGAAATCGAATATGAAGTGATGCGTGATTCGGCAGATAATGCCATTGTTGTATGTAATATGGAAAATTTTGATCCAGTCGGCATTCATACAGGAGACTCGATTGTTTTTGCTCCAAGTCAAACTTTATCGGATTATGAATACCAAATGTTACGAGATGCTTCTCTGTCAATCATTCGAGCGTTGAAAATCGAGGGCGGATGCAATGTTCAGTTGGCACTTGATCCGCATAGTTTTAATTACTATGTCATTGAAGTCAATCCACGGGTCTCTCGCTCATCTGCTTTAGCAAGTAAAGCGACAGGTTATCCAATCGCTAAACTAGCAGCAAAAATCGCAGTAGGACTTACCTTAGATGAAATGAAAAATCCAGTCACAGAAACAACTTACGCTGAATTTGAACCAGCGTTAGATTATGTCGTAGCGAAAATTCCTCGTTGGCCCTTTGATAAATTTGAGAATGGTGAACGGATATTAGGAACACAGATGAAAGCAACAGGCGAAGTTATGGCGATCGGACGAAATATCGAAGAGTCATTGCTAAAAGCGGTTCGTTCATTAGAAATCGGGACATATCATGCGGAATTACCAGAATTACACGAAGTTACTGATGATGAATTAACTGAAAAGATGGTCAAAGCACAAGATGATCGGTTGTTTTATCTGACAGAAGCGATTCGTCGCGGATATTCAATCCAAGAAATCAATAAATTGACAAAAGTTGATTTGTTTTTCTTAGATAAATTACTTCATATCGTCGAACTAGAAGTGAGCTTATCACAAAACAAAAAAGATAGTGTTAGCTTAAAACAAGCCAAACAAAATGGATTTGCTGATGTGAAAATCGCCCAACTTTGGGAGATGACCGCAAACGAAGTACGTGAATTTAGAATTGCTGAAAAAATTCTCCCAGTCTATAAAATGGTTGATACTTGTGCGGCAGAATTTGAATCACAGACACCGTATTTTTACAGCACGTATGAATTTGAGAATGAAAGTGTTCGTTCCGATAAAGAATCGGTCTTAGTCTTAGGTTCGGGTCCGATCCGGATTGGACAAGGCGTGGAATTTGATTATGCGACGGTACATTCAGTCAAAGCCATTCAAGCTGCCGGCTATGAAGCAATCATCATGAACAGCAATCCAGAAACAGTTTCTACTGATTTTTCGGTCTCTGATAAATTATACTTTGAACCATTGACCCTAGAAGATGTGATGAATGTAATCGAATTGGAGCAACCAATTGGTGTAATCGTCCAATTCGGTGGCCAGACTGCGATTAATTTAGCAGAACCTTTGGTAAATAATGGAGTCAAAATATTGGGAACAGCTATTGAAGATTTGGATCGAGCAGAAGATCGCGATCAATTCGAACAAGTTTTACAACAATTATCAATCCCGCAACCACCTGGTGATACAGCAACAAGTGCCAAAGAAGCAGTAAAAATCGCTGAAAAAATTGGTTATCCAGTCTTAGTTCGTCCAAGTTATGTGCTAGGAGGACGCGCGATGGAAATCGTTGAAAATCAATCGGATTTAGAAGATTATATGGCAAATGCAGTCAAGGCTTCGCCAGAACATCCTGTTCTAGTTGACCGCTACTTGATTGGTAAAGAATGTGAAGTAGATGCGATTTGCGATGGAGAAACTGTTTTGATACCAGGGATTATGGAACATATTGAACGAGCTGGGGTTCACTCTGGTGATTCAATGGCTGTTTATCCACCACAAACTTTCTCAGCGGAACTAAAAGCGACGATTGAAGACTATACACGTCGTTTAGCGCTTGGGATGAACTGTATCGGTATGATGAACATCCAATTTGTCATCCATAATAATGAAGTATTCGTTATCGAAGTTAATCCGCGAGCTAGTCGGACAGTTCCATTTTTAAGTAAAATCACAAATATTCCAATGGCTCAAATCGCCACAAAAGCAATTTTAGGCCAAAGTCTAAAAGAATTGGGCTACCAAGATGGACTGTATCCAGAAAGTGAGCTGGTCCACGTCAAAGCACCAGTGTTCAGCTTCACGAAGTTACAAAAAGTTGATACTTATTTAGGGCCTGAAATGAAATCAACTGGTGAAGTAATGGGAACAGATCGAAATTTGGCAAAAGCTTTGTACAAGGCTTTTGCTGCGGCAGGACTCCATCTGCCAGAATTTGGTGCAGTCTTGTTTACAGTCGCAGATGAGACGAAAGAAGAAGCATTGGATTTAGCTAGACGTTTCAAAGATGTTGGCTATAGTTTGATCGCAACGGCAGGAACTGCTGAATTCTTTGAAAAAAATGGGTTGAGTGCGAAGAAAATCGCTAAGATCTCTGAATCAGACAATCATAATGTCATTGATTTCATCCGTAATGGAGAAGCACAAGTTGTTATCAATACAATGGATAAAAATCGACAAAATGTTTCAGAGGATGGTTTTATCATCCGGCGTGAAGCGGTAGAACATGGTGTACCATTGTTCACATCTTTAGATACTGCAGATGCTATTTTGCAAGTAATGGAATCACGCGCATTTTCAATTCAAAAAATTTAACTTTACAGAGTGGAGCATGCTTCACTCTGTCGATTTATAGGGAGGCCGTTATGAAGCAAGAAGTGATGACGATCGTTCGTCAAAAAGAGTTAGCACCGAAAATCTATGAATTAGTTTTAACAGGAGAATTAGTTAAAGAAATGTCGATGCCTGGACAGTTCTTACATATTCGAGTACCAAGAAGCGATTTATTGTTACGTCGCCCAATCAGTATCAATCAATACGATCAAGATGAAAAAACTTGTACGATTATCTACCGCGTTGAAGGAGAAGGGACTAAGTGTTTCTCAGAACTTTCAGCTGGAGATCAATTAGACGTCATGGGACCGTTAGGACATGGCTTTGAAATTGATGAATTACATGCGGGTGATACAGCATTTATCGTTGGAGGTGGGATCGGTGTGCCGCCGCTTTATCAGCTTTCTAAAGATTTAACAGCTAAAGGTGTCAAAGTTGTTCACTTTTTAGGTTTTGGAACTTATGAGGCGGTTTATTACGCCGATGAGTTTCAAGCATTGGGAACGACCCGCTTTTCAACTGATGATGGGACATTTGGCATTCAAGGGAATGTCGGGAATTTATTATTAGCTGAATCTATTCAACCTGATGCGGTTTTTGCTTGTGGAAATAACGGATTATTAAAAACAGTTGAGCAACTTTATTCTGAAGTTGAAAATGTTCAACTTTCAATTGAATCTCGGATGGCCTGTGGGATGGGAGCGTGTTATGCCTGTGTTTGTCACGTGCCAGGAGACGAAAATAAGAGTGTTAAAGTTTGTGAAGACGGTCCCGTTTTCCAAGCAGGGGAGGTCATCTTTTAATGAGTATCGCAGTGAAATTACCAGGATTAGACTTGAAAAATCCGATTATGCCAGCTAGTGGTTGTTTTGGTTTTGGAAAAGAATATGCCGATTATTATGATTTGAACCAATTAGGTGCCATCATGATCAAAGCAACGACGCCAAACGAGCGCTTTGGCAATGAAACACCGCGTGTAGCAGAAACGCCTAGTGGCATGTTAAATGCAATAGGCTTACAAAATCCTGGCATGGAAGTGGTATTAAGAGATATTTTACCAAGTTTGGAAAAATACCAAGAGCTGCCGATCATCGCCAACGTTGCCGGTGCTTGTGAAGAGGATTATGTAGAAGTTTGCGGAAAAATCGGGGACGCACCTAATGTGAAAGCAATCGAATTAAATATTTCTTGTCCTAATGTAAAACATGGTGGGATTGCTTTTGGAACAGACCCAGAGGTTGCTTATCGGTTGACAAAAGCAGTCAAAGAAGTTGCAAATGTTCCAGTCTATGTCAAACTGAGCCCAAACGTAACAGATATTGTTCCTATCGCAAAAGCAATTGAAAAAGGTGGAGCAGATGGCTTTACAATGATCAATACGTTGTTAGGTATGCGAATTGATTTGAAGACGCGTCAACCAATCCTTGCTAATCGTACCGGCGGATTGTCTGGTCCAGCTATTAAACCTGTAGCAATTCGTTTGATCAATCAAGTTGCAGCAATTAGTGAACTACCGATTATTGGTATGGGGGGCGTACAGACAGTAGATGATGTCTTAGAAATGTTTATGGCTGGTGCTAGCGCAGTAGCTGTCGGAACTGCCAATTTCACAGATCCATACATCTGTCCAAAATTAATCGATGAACTGCCGATTCGTATGGCGGAACTAGGAATCGAATCCTTAGAGCAGTTACGACAAGAAGTCAGAGGTGCTTTTTAATGGAAAAACGACCGATTATCGCTTTTGATTTTGCTTCAAAACAAGCGATTGAAAAATTTTTGACCTATTTTCCAAATGAAGAAAAATTATTCGTCAAAATCGGAATGGAACTTTTTTATCAAGAAGGCCCTGCAATCGTGACTTTTTTGCGAGAGCAAGGACACGATATTTTTCTGGATTTAAAACTTCATGATATTCCTAACACCGTTCAAAAAGCGATGCGTGGTATCGCGAAATTGGGAGTCAAGATCACAAATGTGCATGCGGCTGGCGGAATAGAAATGATGCAGGTTGCAAAGCGCGGATTGATTGAAGGAACTGAGGATAAACAAGCAATCCCTGAATTAATTGCGGTGACTCAATTAACTTCTACTAGCGAAAAACAAATGCATGAAGATCAATTGATCACTGTCAGTTTAAAAGAAAGTGTCTTGCATTATGCAAAGATCACAGAAAAAGCTGGATTAGACGGTGTTGTTTGTTCTGCTCACGAAGTAGAACAAATCCATCAAACGACCAATAATGCATTCATCTGTTTAACACCAGGTATTCGTCCGCAAGGTGCTAGTATCGGTGATCAAAAACGGGTGATGACACCTGCTAAAGCTCGTGAGATTGGTTCGAATTATATCGTGATCGGCCGACCAATCACACAAGCTGAAGATCCTTATCAAAGTTATTTGCAAATAAAAAAAGAATGGAACGGTGACGCATAAATGATCGCAGAACAAATCGCTAAAGACTTATTATCAATCGAAGCAGTCGCTTTAAGCCCAGATGAACCTTTTACTTGGGCCAGTGGGTTAAAATCGCCCATTTATTGCGATAATCGTGTAACGATGAGCTACCCAAAAGTTCGCCGCGCAATCGCCAAAGGATTAGCAGAAAAAATCAAAGAGACTTTTCCAGAAGTTGAAGTAATTGCTGGAACTGCGACGGCTGGGATTCCGCATGCTGCTTGGGTGGCAGAGATTTTAGATTTACCGATGGTTTATATTCGCAGCAAAGCCAAAGATCATGGTCGTGGCAATCAAATTGAAGGCCGCATTACAAATGGACAAAAGATGGTCATCATCGAAGATTTAATCTCTACAGGCGGCAGTGTGTTAGAAGCTGCTGCGGCTGCTAACAGAGAAGGTGCTGATGTATTAGGCGTAGCAGCAATTTTCACCTACGAACTTGCCCAAGGAAAACATAATTTTAAAGCAGCTGATTTACCGCTAGTTACACTGACAAATTATTCTACTTTAATTGAAAGTGCGCTACAAGAAAACCATGTTACACAGGAACAACTCACCTTGTTAAAGAAATGGCGTCAAGATCCTGAAAATTGGTTGAATTAAACAAGTTTTTCACCAATCTATTTCTATCAGAAAAACGGAACAGCCTAAGCTGTTCCGTTTTTGCGTAATCGTTCAATAGACTCTTCTTCTGGCGTCACGAATAGGGTCTTCTGATTCTCATAAATAACAAATCCTGGCTTAGCACCATTTGGTTTATGAACGTGTTTAACGGCGACATAATCCACAGGTACTTGTGCTGATTGACGAAACTTAGAGAAATAGGCAGCTAGTTCAGCAGCCTCTGTTAAGGTTTCTTCACTAGGCTGATCATTTTTTATGATTACATGAGAACCGGGAATATTTTTTGCATGTAACCAAATATCTGTTTTACGAGCTTGTTTTAAGGTTAGTTGATCATTTTGGAGATTGTTCTTTCCAACTAAGATCTCAGTCCCGTCACTTGCAATAAAATGTTCTGATTTGGAAGCAGCTTGTCTTCGATTTTTTTTACTGCGTTTTTGCTTTAAGTAACCACTAGCGACAAGTTCTTCTTTGATGACTTCGATATCCATTGGACCGGCAATTTCTAATTGCGCTAAGATTGATTCAAGATAGGCGATCTCATCTTTTGCTTCAGCAATTTGATCATAGATTAATTTGACCGCATTTTTTAGCTTTTGATATTTTTGAAAATATTTCTGTGCGTTTTGATTGGGAGTCAATGCAGGATTCAATTTGATTGTAATCGGCGCATTGTCTTCATAATAATTTTGCAATTCAACCGTTTTGGCACCACGCGGCACTTGTGCCATGAAAGTCGTCAATAGCTCACCATCACGACGAAATTCTTCCGCATTTTCAGAATCACGTAAAGTTTTTTCCCGTTTTTCAAGTTTTGTTTGGTTGCGCTTGATCTCATTATCGACCTTTCGAATCAGGTCATTGCCTAACTGTTTGACCCGATCTTTCTCGGCTTTTTCTCCATAAAATGCATCCAGCAAGGCACTCAGATTCGGATAAGCCGTTGATTGTTCAAAGGTTTTAAAAATAAGCGGTGCGAAGAATTCTTTTTTATTTTTCAAACCAAGAGTAGGAGTAAGGTTTTTCTGAATATCTTGCCAAAAATTAGTCCAAACAGTCATTTTTTCATTGGGACTTTCTAATAGACGAAAAGCCAATTCAGCAGCTGTATCTCGTCCCAATCCTTGAAAATGCTGCTGCAAATACTTGCCATCTAGCGTTTCAGCAGTGGAAAGGATCTTGAAGACATATTCTTTTTCAGCATGAAAAGGATTTAATTGCGCTTGTTTTGGCGGTTCAATATATTGACTGCCGGGCAAGATGGAACGGTACGTATTTTGAGAATGGCCGATATGCTTGATCGCGTCTAGAATTTTTCCTGTCTGTTTATTTAGTAAGACGATTGTTGAGTGACGCCCCATCAATTCTACGATTAAAACGATGTTTTGCAAGTCTCCTAGTTCATCGCGTTTGCTGAAAGTAAAATGAACAACTCGGTCATTTTCGATTTGTTGAATATCTTCTAAAATCGCACCATCTAAATGTTTTCGCAGCATCATGACAAAATTAGGTGGATTATCAGGATTTGTATAGGCAATCTCAGTTAGTTGGATACGAGCATAACTAGGATGAGCTGAAAGCAGCAGCCGCTGATTTTTTCCTTTGGCACGGATTACTAATACTATTTCATTTTCGTAAGGCTGATGAATCTTAGCTATTCTTCCGGTAACAAGTTGACTGTGTAATTCTTGTACCATTGCATGGGTAAAAACTCCATCAAAGGACATTTTTTATCCCTCATTTCTATTTATAATACATTCATTATAAACAAAAAAGTGTCAATGACCAACTAACTCATCAAGAAGTTGGCTATTCTCTAGTTGTGTAGAGACTCAGAATACCGATGAAGCTCATCAAGCAGTTGTAAAAGTAGTTGCTCTGCTTCGTCTGGTAAGCGGTCATAACCTGCTTGATAAGTTTTACGCGTTTGGACAAAAGCCAATCTAGTTTCTAAACGTGTCAATAAATGACTCAAGTAAGTACGGTTATTGAAATCAGGCACATGATTTTCAACAGGTAGATACTGCAATTTTTTAAGTGGGCCAAAAGGTTGAAATGTTGCTGTTCCTGTAATGACTTTTTCAATGCTATCCAGCGTTTCTTCAGGCGTGATATTGCGTCCTTGAAAATCTCCTGTGTTCAAAAGAAAACAAGCAGTTTGTTGTTGAAACAATTCTTTGAAATCTTGGTAGTCTTCTTGCAGCGGATAACAGCGAAAAGGATTGGCAAAAGGTTCAATGACTAACTGCTTTGCAGTTTGATTGCGGATATTCTCAGCTGTCGAACGTTTTGTTGCAAGGGTCGCTCCAAAAATTGCGGCAAGAGAAGGATCATCTACTTTGATTAATGGCGGCAGACTGTTATCTTTCATAATCCAATAAAGCCCATCGACTTTTTCTGCGATATGATCCACACGATTAGGTGTTGCAAATCGACTTTTAATACTGCGTCCATTGCCGTTACGAATATCTTCTGTAACTAAAACTTTTTTGTTTTGTTCATCTAAGGTAACACCGATATTTTGAGCGGTGACGATATAATTAATCTGTTCACTGGTCATAGGATAATCTTGTGTTTTATCGAAATAAGCAGGTTCTAGTGCAGTAGTGGAACCTTTCTCTTTTGAGATGACAAAAGCATCGTCATGAAGGACGTGGACACTGCCTTTATTTTTAGGTTTCGCCAAAGTAATCGTAGATTTTCCTGAACCCGAAAGACCAAAAGCAGCTAATGTATATTTTTTATCTTCCAGTAAGTATTGTTTCATTCCGCCGTGACAAGCAATAAAACCATTGCGATGAGCCGTCGACCAAGCTAGTGTCAAAGTGGCTTTTTTTAATTCGCCGAAATACCGCAAACCTAAAATCCCGGCACAATTGTGAAGTGGATCAATTACTACAACTCCTTCAGGAAAATCAGGATGTGTCCAATCGGGATCAGCAAAAATAAAAATATCGCCAGTATTGATTTTCACAGATTGCTGATAAAAAAGGTGTTTGGCATCCCCGATTTGAAAGTTTAGTAAATAAGAGTAAAGATTCGGGCTATAATCAGCTGGCAGCATCAAATGTGATTTGATAGTAAACTCTTGATTCAGCCCCACGATAACTTCTCCCGAATAGAATTGTTTTGTTCGGGCTTTAAAGACAGCTTCTCGTAAAAGTTCACTATAAAAAGCAGCATCGATTCCTTGCTGACCGATGATTCGTCGAGCAGCAGCAGTTCGGCCCACAATCTCACCGTCATTAGTCACTAGTACTTTTGCATCGGTGGGTAGCTGTAATTCATTTGTAAAAGCAACATCCAGATCTGTTGTGATCGTACCTGGACTAGCCTTTGCTAAAGCATAGGCATCTGTTAAATGTCGGATTTTTGAAACATTATTTCCATAAAAAGCCGTTTCAATTACGCTGCGAATACTAGAAAAAAGTGGATTATCCTTGGTTATATTTTTACGTGAAAAGTGTTCAATACTACTCATCTTAAAACCTCCTCAATAAGTTCTCAAATGTATCGTATCATTTAAATAAAGCGCCAACAATAAAATAGGAGCAATCTCGCAAAATGAAGTCCAGCGAGCTGGTAGCGCTTTTAAGTGAAAAACAATATAATGAAAAAGAGGAGGGCCGTTTATCGTGAAAAGATATTTAACATTAATAAAAGAAAAAAGTCTGGATCTCTGGGAGAGATTTATTAACATCGTATCAGAGAATGAACGACGCTCTCTGATGATTACAGCAAGCTTAGTACTTGTTGCGCTCATTTTCTCTGTTTCTGTACTCTTTGCACAAAAGACGATTCGTCAGGATCAATTAGATGAATTGGTTTTTCGTTCATTGAAGTCAGATCATTTAATTCCGCTGGATTATCAAACAGTGGATCAAAAAGTAAAGGATACAAAGGCTATTTCAATCATGTTCAGTCAGCCAAGAGGGACATCCTTTGAAAATGTGATGACACTCCTTGATGATCCAGCGCAAGAAAGAATGCTGAATCGCAGGTTTTATTATTATCCCATAGTTTATGATAGTGAAGCTATCGCAAAAAAATATCGGCTTGACCCACGTCAAGTAACGTTCATTTTCTTTCACAATGGTAAAGAAAAAAATCGTTTCGTAGTTGAAGGATTAGACGATTTAAACGAAGCTTTCATCCCTGAACTAAACCGGTTGCCGATGTGGAACTTAAAGAAATAAAATGAGAGTTCAAAAAAATAAATGAGTTTTTTTTAATAAAAAGTATTGACAGCTGTTTTCTTTTTCGCTAAACTAACGTCAACATCAAAAACCAAGAAGGAGTGACATTCATGAGACATGCAAACTTATCTGATCAATTGAATAGCTGGCAAAACTGGCGTAGATAAGTTGTATTTATGGATTCACTCATAGATACAACGTTTAGACAACTTCTAAATTTTGTATCTATGCTGGATATTTTTTCATGCTTATTCCCGCATAGAGACTATCTATGCGGTTTTTGTTTTTTTAGACAACTACCGTAGAATTTTTAGGTAGTTGTCTTTTTTATACACAAAAATAAAAAAACTTGGAGGAATAAATTATGAAAAATAAAGGGATTATTGGTTCAATCATCGCATTAGCAGTTGTTTTAATTGGAGTATTCGCTTATCAAATGGGGTCGCGTCAAACCGATGCTGCTACAGATAAAAAGACAGAAGTAAAAACAGTCGGGATTTTACAATTCATCAGCCACCCATCATTAGATCAGATTAAAGACGGTGTGATTGAAGGACTAAAAAAAGAAGGTTACGAAGATGGGAAAAATATCAAAGTTGAATTTTTAAATGGTCAAGGTGATCAAAGCAAATTAAATAGTATGAGTCAGCAATTATTAGAAAAAAAATCAGATGTATTAGTCGGAATCGCAACACCAGCAGCAAAAGCTTTAGCAAATGCAACAAATGATACGCCGATCATCATGGGAGCAATCAGTGACCCTGTCAGCGCCGGCTTAGTTAAGAATTTGAAAAAACCAGCTGGAAACGTCACTGGGGTAAATAATTTGACACCAGTTGATCAACAAATCGATATGGCAAAAGAACTCTTTCCAAAGGCAAAAACAGTTGGGATGATCTATTCATCATCTGAAGAAAATTCGAAATCACAGATTGAACGAGCAGAAAAGAAAGCAGCTGCAGTAGGCTATACTGTAAAAAAATATGCAATCTCTTCAAGTAATGAAATTGCGACGATTACACAGCAAGCTTGTAAAGAAACAGATTTCTTATATATCCCGCAAGACAACACTATCGCTAGTGCATTCCAAACATTAATCAGTGAATCTGATAAAGCAAAAAAACCAGTCTTTGTTTCTGTTGACAACATGGTCAAAGAAGGTGGGATTGCAACAGTCGGACAAAATCAATTTGATCTAGGAGTTGAGACTGGAAAAATGGCAGCTGCTGTTTTAAGTGGAAAATCAACGCCAGCCGATACACCAGTAAATGTAATCGATTATGGCGACATGATTATCAATGAAGAAAAAGCAAAAGAGTTAGGTATTACGATTCCAGCAAACATCAAAGAAGAAGCCGAAGTAGTTAAAGGAGAATAAACAAATGGTAATCTCAGCAATTGGACAAGGATTTTTATGGGGAATTTTAGGCTTAGGGATTTTTATGACCTATCGAATTTTGAATTTCCCTGATATGACAACAGAAGGATCGTTTCCATTAGGCGGTGCGGTCTGTGTGACGGCTATTACAAATGGGGTGTCACCAATTCTTGCGACTCTTTTAGGGATCTTTGCAGGAATGTGTGCAGGCTTCATTACCGGGATTCTTTATACTAAAGGAAAGATTCCCGTCATCTTAGCAGGGATTCTCGTTATGTCGGGATTAAATTCGGTGATGCTCTTTATTATGCAGACGCCGAACCTTTCTTTATTGAATCAGCCTAAGATTCAGGATTTTTTTACTAAGTTAAAACTACCTGATCATTTTGATATCGTTTTGTTAGGATTAATCGCTATTTTGATTATTATCGCCTTGTTGTTGTTTTTCTTTTTCACTGATTTTGGTCAAGCGTATATTGCAACAGGGGACAATGAAAATATGGCTCGTTCAATTGGTATCAATACCGATCGAATGAAAGTGATCGGTCTAACGTTATCTAATGGAGTGATTGCTTTATCAGGTGCCTTGATTGCACAAAATGATGGGTATGCTGATATTGGTAAAGGAGTCGGTGTAATCGTTATTGGGTTAGCCTCGATCATCATCGGTGAAGTGTTATATGGTGAAGTTACGTTTGTCGAACGCTTAGTCGCGATCGTTTTAGGTAGTATCATTTATCAACTCTTGATCTTGATCATTATCAAAGTTGGTTTGGATACGACATATTTGAAGATCTTCTCCTCAATCATCTTAGCTTTATGTTTGATGATCCCTCGTTTAAAAGAAGCATTGAACTTGAAGACGGGTTTAGAAAAAAAGAACGATACTACTTCTCGTTAAATGACATGAAAAAAATCTTGGAAATGACTTAAGTTATTAGTAAGGAGTGAGTCAATGAATGCCTTAGAAGTAAAACAGGCTAGTAAGACAATCAGCAATGGAATCAACGATAAACGCAAGATCTTAAATCAAGTAGATCTGACGATTGCCCCTGGAGAATTTGTCACAATTTTAGGCGGGAATGGTGCAGGGAAAAGTACACTTTTTAATAGTATTTCTGGTAATTTACAATTAGATAGCGGAATTGTCTCAGTAATGGGAAAGGATCTAACGAAGCTTTCTGAAGAGCAACGCGCGTCTTCAATCGCTCGTGTCTTTCAAGATCCTAAAATGGGGACTGCTCCTCGTTTAACAGTGGCTGAGAATTTGGGCTTGGCTGAAAAACGCGGACAAAAACGGCGATTGCGTCAACGTCAGCTCAATCAAAAAAAAGAACTGTATCGCGAATTGTGTCGTCTAACTGGCAACGGCTTAGAAAATCATTTAGATACGCCTACTGGATTTCTTTCTGGAGGACAAAGACAGGCGTTGAGTTTGCTGATGGCGACCATTACCCAACCAGATTTATTATTATTGGATGAACATACAGCTGCACTTGATCCTAAAACGGCAAAACAATTGATGAAATTAACGGACCAGCGAATCAAAGAAGAGAATCTGACTTGTTTGATGGTCACCCATAAGATGGAAGATGCCTTGCATTATGGTGATCGCGTAATCGTTATGGAAAAAGGAGAGATCATCAAAGACATCCGTGGTGAAGCGAAGAAACAGTTATCATTGACCGATCTATTTTTGCTTTTTGAAGAAAGTGAAACAACAGTAAATGAGATGTAAATAAAAAATATTTACAGAAAGATTAAAAAATAGGTTGACTTATTACAGAAACAAAACTATACTAAGTTCAATCTTAAATCACAGTTTGGAGCGATCTTTATGAATAAGAATAAGAGTACGCACACACAACTGAATAATTATTACTTTAGCTATTTTAGATAGGTTTGTATTCATGTTTCATGGATGCAGACGATACCAGTTTGTATCTATGATGGCTAGAGATATTAAGTATGACTTAATGCCACATAGATGAAAATCTATAGTGGCTTTTTCTTTAGGATTTTTTGAGAGACTAGGCTCATTGTAGATTTTCTACAATGGGCCTTTTTCATATTTAACGTGTTGATTGAAGGTTGACGATTTTTATAAGAAGGAGTGAGGGAAGATGGAAAATGAAATTTCAGGAAAGACACGATTAGCTGGATTGTATGCATTGCCAGCAAGACACAGCTTTTCACCGATGATGCATACGACATCATTTAAAGAAACAGGGGTCGATGCAGTCTATCTAAGTTTTGATGTTCCGCCAAAAAGACTTGGCGAAAGTATCCAAGCCGTTCGTGACCTTGAAATGTTGGGAATCAATTTATCAATGCCTCACAAGATGGAAGCTATCAAATATGTCGATGAGTTAAGTCAAGCCGCTCGATTGATTGGAGCAATCAACACAATCGTAAATCATGACGGTAAACTGATTGGACATAATACGGATGGTATCGGCTGTATGGAAAGTTTAAAACAAAACGGGATTGACATCATCGGCAAAAGAATGACGATTCTTGGTGCAGGCGGTGCAGCAACAGCGATTATCACACAAGCTGCGATTGACGGTGTAAAAGCCATTGATGTATTTAACATCAAAGATGAGTTTTATCAAAAAATCAAACCAAAACTTGCTGAGATTGCAGAAGAGACTAATTGTCAAATCCAGTTGCACGATTTAGCGAAGGAACAACAATTATCGGATGCTCTAGCAACCAGCAGTCTATTGATCAATGCCACAAGAATCGGGATGGCACCAAAAACTGATCAAATGCCTTTGTCTGAAGCATTGTTAAGAAAAGACTTGCCAGTTTTTGATGTGATTTATCACCCTGGTGAAACAAAACTATTAACAGCTGCTAAAGCAATCGGCGCAACCGCAGTTAATGGCTTGGATATGTTGCTTTATCAAGGTGCTGCCGCATTTAAATTATGGACAGGAAAAGAAATGCCAGTAGCATTGATTCAACCGTTATTAGAAAAAGAAATTAAAAAATAAAAAAGTGAAGGAAGTTATTATTATGATCTTAATTATAAAAAAAGGAATCCAAGAATCAGAGTTATCACCTATTTTATCAAGAATCAAAGAAGAAGGATTAGGTGTTCAAATTAATCGTGGAAAAGACCGTTTAGTTCTTGGTCTATTGGGCGATCCAAAAATCATCCAAAATGTCCCATTCCAAGCATACAGCGTAGTCGAACGAGCAGTCGCTATTTCAAATACTTACAAATTGACATCCAGAGAATTTCATCCTCAAGATACTGTTGTTGATGTTGAAGGGGTAAAAATCGGTGATGGTAGTTTTGTTACAATGGCTGGTCCTTGTTCTGTCGAAGGGGAAGAACAAATTATGGAGACGGCACGTATGGCTAAAGCCGGCGGCGCAAAAATCTTGCGTGGCGGAGCTTACAAACCACGTACGTCACCATACGCTTTCCAAGGATTAGGTGAAGAAGGTCTGAAAATCATGCGCAAAGCAGCAGATGCACATGGCTTAAAAGTAATTACTGAAGTAATGGATGAAGCGCATATCGATGTTGTTTGTCAATACGCAGATATTATTCAAATTGGTGCACGAAATATGCAAAACTTCCGTTTATTGGAAGCTGTAGGTAAAACAGGCAAACCAATTGGATTAAAACGTGGGATTTCTGGAACAATCCAAGAATGGTTGAATGCTGCTGAATACATCGCGGTACAAGGCAATTCAAACATTATTTTCATCGAACGAGGAATTCGGACTTACGAAACTGCCACACGGAATACATTTGATTTAAGTGCTGTACCGTTAATCAAAAAATTAAGTCATTTCCCAATTATTGTTGATCCAAGCCATGGTACAGGTGTTTGGGATCTAGTAGGACCAATGGCTCGTTCAGGAGTTGCCAGTGGTGCTGATGGAATGATCGTTGAGATCCATCCTGATCCATTACATGCTTGGTCTGATGGGGAACAATCATTAAATGAAAAAAATTACTTGAAAATGATGAGTGAAGTCGAAATCATGGTTGAAGCAATGAAAAAAATCAACGAACTAACAAAAGAACCGTCACTTATCTAATCAGAAGCGCGACACGATTTTCTGCCATTTTCGATTTGGAAAAATCGGGATGGCAGAAATAAAAGGATGGATAGAGACCGTAGGAGACTGTCATGGAAATTGTTTTATCAGAAAAAAGTTACGAAATCGTTGTAAAGCGTCATGCATTAGAATCTGTAGGTGAATGGATTGCTTCACTGTGGCAAAATAAAAAAATCGCTATTATTAGTGATGATCATGTATTTCCTATTTATGGCGAGAAGATTTGTCAACAATTAACTGATTATGAGGTTGCTCATTACGTTATTCCAGCAGGTGAGAACAGCAAATCGCTAGATATGGCAAATACTCTTTATGATTTTTTGGCGGATCAGCATTTTACCCGCAGTGACGCGGTCATTGCCTTAGGCGGTGGTGTCGTTGGCGACCTAGCTAGTTTTGTCGCCTCTACCTATATGCGAGGCATCGCGTTTGTTCAAATCCCGACTTCTTTATTAGCACAAGTTGATTCAAGTATAGGTGGAAAAACAGCGGTAAATTCAAGTAAAGCAAAAAATATGATTGGTACATTCGCTCAGCCTGACGGAGTTTTGATTGATCCGGAAACATTAAATACCTTACCTGAACTTCGAATTCGTGAAGGTATTGCAGAAATCATCAAATGCGGTGCTATCAGTGATTCTTCATTATGGCAAGATCTTGAAAAATTAACCGGGGTTCAAGACCTTTTAGCTCACAGTGAAGCGATAATCTTAAAAGCCTTACAAGTAAAAAAAGCAGCTGTCGAAGAAGATGAATTTGATAACGGCGCACGTTTACTATTAAATTTCGGACATACTATTGGACATGCGATTGAAAATACCGCCGGATACGGCAAGATCAGCCATGGCGAAGCAGTAGCAATCGGCATGATAAAAATATCGCAAACAGCCGAAAAAAAACACCTTTCTCCGGTTGGTATCACACAAGAAATCATCGCGATGAATCAAAAGTACCAATTGCCGATCGACTATCAACCTTGGGAAGCTGAAAAATTCTATGCTGCGATCACACACGATAAAAAGGCACGAGGAGAAAGTCTGAATATCGTCTTATTAAAAGAGATCGGAAAAGCATTTATTCAAAAAATCAAATTGACAGAAATCAAAGACTATTTAATAGAAGGGAAGTAGCTTATGCGTTACTTAACAGCTGGCGAATCACATGGGCCAGAACTAACGACGATCATTGAAGGAATTCCAGCAGGATTGACACTGTCTGTTGAAGCGATTAATCATGAGTTGGCGAGAAGACAGGGCGGCTATGGTCGTGGCGGCCGCATGAAGATCGAAAAAGATCAAGTGCGCATCACTTCTGGCGTACGTCACGGTCAGACATTGGGCTCGCCAATCACTATGATTGTCGAAAATCGTGATTGGAAAAATTGGCAGAAAGTTATGTCTGTTGAAGCTGTTTCTGAAAAGGAACAAAAATTACGCCGAGTGGCAAAACCACGTCCAGGACATGCCGATTTAGTTGGCGGAATGAAATATCATCATAGTGACTTAAGAAATGTTTTAGAACGTTCTTCTGCTCGTGAAACGACGATGCGAGTAGCTGTCGGAGCGATTGCTAAGCAGATTTTAGCTGCTGTAGAAATTGAGATTGCTAGCCACGTGGTGATACTGGGCGGCATCGAAGCAAGTATTCCAGAAAAATTAAGTGTTAAGGATATCCAAGCTAAAACAGCTATTTCAGAAGTCAATATGGTGGATGGATCAGTTGAAGAGTCTGTCAAAAAACTGATCGATCAAACGAAAAAAGCAGGCGATACAATTGGAGGAGTCGTAGAAGTCCGAACAGACAACATCCCTGCAGGTCTTGGCAGTTATGTCCAATGGGATCATAAGCTTGATGGGAAGATTGCACAAAGCATATTGAGTATAAACGCCTTTAAGGGAGTTGAATTTGGAATCGGTTTTGAAGCAGCTCGTCAACCAGGTTCAAAAGTCATGGATGAAATCATTTGGGATGATGGATATAAACGGACAAGTAATCATCTTGGCGGCTTTGAAGGCGGCATGACAAATGGAGAGCAAATCATCGTGCGTGGTGTAATGAAGCCAATCCCGACCTTATATAAACCACTTATGAGTGTTGATATCGATACAAAAGAACCCTACAAGGCAAGCGTTGAGCGTTCTGATAGTACAGCTGTTCCAGCAGCTTCTGTCGTTGCAGAAAATGTCGTTGCAACAGTATTAGCAGAAGAAGTTTTAGAAAAATTCTCGTCAGATACGATGGATGAGTTACAACAAGCAGTAAAAGCATATCGGGAAGCAATCAGGAATTTTTAAGAGAGAGGGTACGTCTATGAAAAAGCGAGTGTTCGTCTTAGGAATTGGTCTAATCGGTGCGTCACTTTGTAGAGCCATCAAAAATCCAGCAATTGAGTTGTTTGGTTGGGATCATTCATTGGAAACCCGGAAGATTGCTCACGAAGTCAAACTGGTTGATCAAATTACTTCTATTGAAAGAGCACCTGAGATGGATGTTATTATTTTAGCCGTACCCGTTCGTTCTACGTTGCACTACTTACATGAATTAGCACAACTTCCATTGAAAAAAACTGTGATTGTTACAGATACTGGCAGTACTAAAAATGAAGTCATGAAACAAGCGCAAGATTTCCCTTTTACATTTATTGGAGGTCACCCAATGGCGGGATCCCATAAATCGGGTGTCAAAGCAGAAAATCCTAATCTTTTTGAAGAAGCTTATTATATTTTGACACCGCCAGAAGGAGTCGAAGTGACACCATTAATCGAATTATTGGCACCGACTCGGGCAAAATTTGTCGTTCTTGAACCTGAGTCTCATGATGAGATTGTGGGCGTATTGAGTCACTTACCTCATATTGTAGCATCTGGACTAGTTAGAATGAGCGATCATTTAACGGAGGAATATCCTCGCGCAACACAACTAGCAGCAGGAGGATTCCGAGATATTACACGAATCGCCTCATCGGATCCGCAGATGTGGACAGATATTTTATTGACCAATCGTTCAATTTTATTAGACCTATTGGGTAAATGGCAAAAAGAGATTTCAACTATCTGTGAAAATTTATTGGAGCAAGATCAATCAGCAATCTATGATTTTTTTAGTCAGGCGAAACATTCTCGGGATCACCTGCCGATAAAAGATCGGGGAGTTATTCCAGCTTTTTATGATCTTTATGTCAACATCCCGGATACTGCGGGAGCTATCGCAACTGTTATGACACTGTTAAGCCAAGCGGGGATTTCTATTATTAACTTAAAGATCCAGGAAACACGTGAAGATATTTTTGGAGTCTTGGAACTCTCATTTAAGAATCAAGCAGACTTGGAAAAAGGGCAATTAGTAATTGAAGAAGCAGAATTCCATTGTTGTAGAAGGAGTTAACAAATGAAACTATTGAAAACAAATTCAGGGGTCAATGGTGCACTCACTGTACCGGCAGATAAATCGATTTCGCATCGCAGCATTATGTTTGGTGCAATCAGTCAGGGAAGAACAACGATTCACAATTTTTTAAGAGCGGAAGATTGTTTGAGTACGATTGCGGTCTTTAAGGCACTAGGTGTGACGATTAACGAAGATGGACAAGATATTATCGTCGAAGGAGCAGGGTTCAACCAGTTGCAAGCACCTAAGGAACGTTTAGATGCTGGAAATTCTGGGACGACATTGCGTCTAATATTAGGAATTTTAGCAGGGCAATCTTTTTCTTCAAAAATAGCAGGAGATACCTCATTAAATCGCCGACCAATGGAAAGAGTCATGGGACCATTGCGAGAGATGGGAGGAAAGCTGAGCGGAAGTGATGGCAGTGAATTTCCACCGATTGAAGTGCAAGGCAGTCATTTATCAGCAATCACCTACGAAATGCCGATTGCAAGTGCACAAGTGAAATCAGCGATTCTTTTTGCCGCTTTGCAAGCAGAGGGTGAAACAACGATTATTGAAAAAGAAAACTCACGCAACCATACAGAAGAGATGATCAAGCAATTTGGTGGAAAGATCGTTGTAGAAGATAAAAAAATCACCGTACCTGGAAGGCAACAACTCATTGGACAAGAAGTGACAGTTCCTGGCGATATTTCTTCTGCTGCTTTTTATCTTGTAGCTGCCAGTTTATTGCCAAATAGTAATCTGCGCTTAAATCATGTCGGTGTCAATCCAACACGTACAGGTATTTTGGATGTATTGACTGAAATGGGCGCAAACATCCAACAGTTAGCTTATGATCCACAAAACCAAGCAGCAGATTTATTGATCCAATCAGCTGTGTTGAAGGCAACAACAATTGGAGGAGAAATTATTCCACGCTTAATCGATGAGCTGCCGATCGTTGCATTAGCCGCGACCCAAGCGAACGGGACAACGGTTATCTCTAATGCCCAAGAATTAAAAGTAAAAGAAACAAATCGCATCGATGCGACAGCACAGGAATTGAATAAGCTAGGGGCTAAGATTGAAACAACAGAGGATGGATTGATTATTCATGGGCCGACACCTTTGCATGGTGGTGTTGTCAACAGTCATGGTGATCATCGAATCGGAATGATGCTGCAGATTGCGGCATTGTTAACGGAAGAAACAGTTGAGCTACATAAACCTGAGGCTATCAATATTTCTTATCCAAACTTTTTCAGTGATTTAAGCTTATTAATAAAGGAGGATGCTTAATGGAATCAATCGTCTTAATCGGTTTTATGGGAGCCGGAAAAACTACTGTCAGTAAAGAACTTGCCGCAGCATTAAATACCCGTGTAGTGGATATGGATGATGTTTTAGTTGAACGAATCGGTCAACCAATTAGTGAATATTTTGAAGAACATGGCGAAGCCTCATTTCGTGAACATGAGACAAATCTTTTAAAAGAAGCATTAAATGAAGATTCCATCATTGCCACAGGCGGCGGTGTGATTTTACAACCGGAAAATCAAAAAGAATTATCAGATAAATTAGTCGTTTATTTGAAAGCTCATGCAAATATCTTAGTCCAACGAATTCGGGAAGATAAAGTAAATATTCGCCCCCTAGCAATCAAAAATGACGATGGGGATTTGAAACGGTTATTCTTTTCAAGAGAGAAACTCTACGAAAAATTAGCAAAGATCACGGTGGATACTTCGGGAAAATCCCCACAAGAGATCGTCGCTGAAATCATACAACAGGTCGCTTCTTAATGAAAGTGGGTTATTTAGGACCAAAAGGGTCATTTACCTATAGCGCTGCGGTGAATTTTTTCAAAGAGCGTGAATTGTTTCCGTATGAGTCTTTGACAGCATTGCTTGAAGAACAGAGAAAAGGTACGTTGGATTATTGTATTGTACCGATTGAAAATACGATTGAAGGTTCGGTCTTGCCGACATTGGATTTGATTTTCCAAACATTGCCAACGATCCAAGCTGAAATCGTCCTACCGATTCAACAACAACTGATGGTCCATCCTGATCATGCTGATTCTTGGAAAGAGATTGAATTGATCTGTAGTCATCCTCAGGCACTGGCACAATCACAAGTCTTTTTATTGAATCATTTTCCAACTGTCGATATAGAACAAATCGGTTCCACTGCACAAGGCGCCAAAAAAGTAGCCGATCATCCCGAAAAAAAATATGCTGCAATCGGTTCAAAAACTGCGGCCAAACAATTTGGCTTAACGATTGTGAAAGAAAATATCCAGTCAGTCAAAGAAAATGAGACACGTTTTTGGGTCTTAGGAACACAACCATTAACAAAAGCATTGCCTCAGAAAAAAAAGAAAGCAACTATTTTGTTTGATTTAGATTCAGATCATCCTGGAGCACTGTACAAATGTCTGGCTATCTTTTCAGCTGAAAAAATCAACTTAACCAAAATTGAATCGCGAACTCAAAAAACGAAACTGGGAGAATACTTTTTTATTATCGATCTTGAAACTCCTGAAGAGGAAAAACTGCAAAAAGTGCTGCAACGGTTAAAAGAGCAGAGATTCACGGTAACATTGATCGGTAATTATCCCACTTATATACCAAAGATTAGAAAATCTTAGTTAAGGTTTTCTAATTTTTTTTTGGAAAAATAAGACAAAGGTCAAATGATTTGCTATTTTATTAGTGATAGCAAAGAGATGAAGAGGTGCGCTATGAGTCGAATGGACAAATATAAAAAAATCCACGAGGAAAGTCAAAAAGAAGATAAGAAATCTTCTGCCTTTCGACGTGAAGCAAAGAAAAAACCAAAAGAGGACGAGAGATCTTATTTTGACGAGACTAGTTACGAAAAACAAAGAATATATCAAAAACCACAAAATGAACATTATTATGAGGATCATTATCAAGAACCGAAAAAGAAACGCTTTCGATTCAATCGTATCCCTATAAAGAATCCATTTAAACGATCAGCAAAAAATCCTTATGAACAAAAACCGAAAAAAAAGCGCAGTTGGCGAAAAACGTTATTTCTAGTATTGATTTTACTCTTCGGTTACTCCATAGTTGCGTTTGGTATTGGAAATTTTGTTGCCAAACATGATTCTTCCATGGCTAAAATGGAAAAACAAGAGTTCAATGGTGCGGCATCAGAAAATGGCACTAAAAATATTTTACTCTTAGGAAGCGATACTCGTGACAATATTAGCGGCCGGTCGGATTCTATGATGGTATTGCAAGTTGACGGACATGGAAAACCTAAATTGATTTCTTTCATGCGTGACATGTATGTCGATATCCCTGGTGTTGGACAGAATAAATTAAATGCAGCCTACGCCTATGGTGGCGCAGATCTTGTTCGTCAAACGTTAAAAACTAATTTTGGGATTGATTGTCGTTACTATGCAATGGTCGATTTTCAAACCTTCGAAAAAGGGGTAGATACACTTTTTCCTCGTGGTGTACAGATCGATGCAGAAAAGGATATGAGTGCCTATATTGATGAACCGATAACAAAAGGGCCACAACGAATGAACGGGCATACTTTGTTAAATTATGCGCGTTTTCGGATGGATGAAGAAGGCGATTTTGGTCGTGTTCGTCGCCAACAACAAGTGATGCAGACAGTTTTTGGCCAATTAAAAAATCCGCTTGTATTATTACGCGGACCTTATGCTGCTGGAAAAATCTGGGGGTATTTATCAACAGATATGCCAACTATCTTTCTACTAGGAAATTTGTTTAACTTTGCTAAAGCTATTGGAGGAATCGAACGGTTGACTTTGCCAGTTGATGGTTCATGGACGTACATCGATACCGCCAATGCAGGTAGCGCATTAGCTGTTGATACCAATCAAAATGCGCAAGCAGTGCAAGAATTTTTAGGGGAGTAGTAGAATTTTGATTCCCATGAAACTACGAGTGTGCTATATTATAACTATTGTAAATTTTGATTGAAACGAGGAAGCGAGTATGAAATTAGCGATCGTGACAGATAGTACCGCTTATCTGAATGGACGCACGCGCAATCATAAAGATTTATTTGTTATTCCGATCCCGGTTATTATTGATGATCAGCCTTTTGAAGAAGGAGTCGATATCGGTTATGAAGAATTTTATCAAAAGTTGAAAAACAGCAAAGATTTCCCAAAAACCTCTCAACCGGTTCTTGGTGAAGTATATGACTTATATCGCTCGATCAAAGAGCAAGGCTACGATACCGTCATCAGTATCCATCTATCTGAAGGAATCTCCGGCTTTGTACGGACTTTAACGGCAATTAAAGCAGACATCGACGGATTACAAGTCATTCCTTATGATTCAAAGATCACCAGCGTTCCAATGGGGTATATGGTGGAAAAAGCACTTGAAATGAGCGACGAAGGAAAATCATTAAACGATATTTTGCTTGCGATTGATTTGATCCGCGATACAACAAATGCTTACATTATTGTCGATGATTTAGATAATCTTGTTCGCGGCGGCCGCTTGACTAACGGTGCAGCGATTATCGGTGGTTTATTGAAAATCAAACCGATTCTAACTTTTGATGAAGGAAAGATTGTTTTAGCTGAAAAAATTCGTTCACTGAAGAAGGCCTTACAACGCACGGAAGAAATCATTGAAGAACGGCATAAAAACGATCAAGATCTGCGTATTTTTGTCATCCATGGGAACAATCCCGAGTTGGCCCAACAAGAGTATGAAAAATTGAGTCAAAAATACCCTGAAGCAACGATTGACATCGGCACATTTGGTCCAGTCATCGGAACACATTTAGGAGATAAAGCCATCGCTTTAGGTGTTGCAAAATAAAGTAAAACTCACTAATTCTAGTGAGTTTTTTTGTCGTTGATAGAAGTTAGTTGCAAAAATTGTAAGAATTGCGTATTCTTTCTTCATTAGTCCGTTAGTACTTTACTAATTTAGTAAACGACTAACGGATAAAAGAATTGTTCAGGGAGGAAGTTACTGATGAAAATACCAACAAATCTGAAACACAAGCCAGTTTTTTTAGTAGAGGATTACGATAAAATCGATGGTCATAATGCGTGGGATAGTGATGCCAAAGGTTTAACGCTTGGTTTAGCTCAATGGAATGATCGTGGTCGAGTCGACATCTCAGGGAAAGTTTGGCGCCATACAGGAGAAAAATGGTCGCGTCAGTCAGAAGAACTGCCTATCACCCGAATTTTAGATTTAGCGATTTTAGTGGCGCAATCAAGTATTTATCTACAAGATGCTTACCGCTATGAAAAATTTTATAATCCAGAAGATCCAAAAGTAGAGATTATTGGATTACAAGGCGGTCGGATGGAAGTAACAGTTGATACTGAAAATCCTAAAATTGACGAGGACATTATTTTATTCAATGATACAATGAATAAAGATGGCGATTTGATCGCCCAACGTTATCGAACCCTAAAACGTTTGTTAGATGAATTAGGGTATTAAATTTTCAACGTACGAGGTGAGTGAAGATGGATAAATCTTTTGTAGTTACAGAAGATCGGCGTTTTACTAAAGTAGAAGAACAAATGATTTGGCAGAAACCAGCAAGTCATAAAACAAGTCAAGAAGAATTACGGATTGCTACTGAGATCAAAAACAATTGGCTAGATCCTGAGATGAAGATCATGAATATTCTGTTAGAAGGTGATGCCGGTTCAGGGAAAACGCAATTAGCACGTGCACTTTCAGCTGATTTACACCTTCCTTACACAAAAGTAACTTGTTTTGCTGATATGGATAAAACCGATGTCTTTGGTGCATTATTACCAGTTGTAACCACAGATGAGAATGAAGATCAAGAACTTTTAGAAGCTATTTATCAGACCGATTCATTACAAAGTGTTTTAAGTTTAATCGAAACTCATTTTCAAATCGATGCCAATCAAGCGAAGGAACGATTAAGTAAATTAATTGAACGGATTGACCAAAGGGAGCAATCCAGCAATATAGACTATAAATTTTATCCTTCTGAGATCGTTCGCGCTATGCAGAAGGGGTATTTACTTGAGATTCAAGAACCTACAGTCATTCGTGACGCCTCAGTATTAGTTGCTTTAAACTCTGCATTAGAGCCCAATGGTCTATTAAATATTCCTACTGGTATTATTCGCCGTCATTCAGACTGTGTCGTAGTGATCACTACTAATCGTAATTATCAAGGCAATCGGCCGCTAAATGAATCGTTGCGTGATCGCGTACAACATGCGGAAAAGATGGATTTGCCATCTATCGAAGTGATGATCGAACGAGCAATCGCCAAAACTGATTTCATGGCACGTGATTATTTAGAGATCATGGCCAAAATAATTCGATTACTAGATGAGACTGCAAAAGCAAATGCGATCAAAGGTGTTGCCGGCATGCGCTCATATTTTTTCTGGGTCAACAGCTTAAAACAAGGTCAAGATCCTTTAGAAAGTATGTTTCCTAAAGTATTATACAAATTGACGACTGATGAAACAGAATTACAAATCTTACAAACAGCGTTAGAACAAAGCGGTTTTTTAAGAGAACTTCAACAAGTTAAAAATCAACAAAAGCTGCAACAAGGTCGGAAAATCAGTCAAGCAGAAGCTGACCGAAGAAACATCGTGGAAGAAGCTGAATCAGCTACATTAAAAAATGAATCGCTTGCTGAGGACCAAGAAAAGGAAAATGCAGCAACAGAAACCATTGAATCCGCATCAGCAGAAGAAAAAAACAAAGAACCGCTAGATATACCAACAGAGGGGAAAACTTCAGCAAGTGAAGCAAAAAGCACGACAGCTTCACTTGCTGAAGAAGACAAAATCGGCTCTGCTATGTCCTTAGATGAACTAGCTGAAATGGATAAAGAGAAACGCAAAGCATTGAATCGTGCAGTTCGAGAAGTATTAAAAGAGACGATTCACGCTAAGGAAGGAACGATCTTGCATCGTCCAAAAATTACAGAAACAGATTTAGAACAAGGACAGATCTTAACACAAAAAGTTTTACCTGAAGTTGAAAGTCTGAGTCGAGTGATTAATGACTTGCTAGACAAGGAGATCAGTAATGATTTTTCTAACGGCAGCTATTATGGTGCACGTTTTAATTCTAGCCATGTTGCTTATGGGGATTTACGAAATTTTGACAAAAAAAATCCACCAAATGATCAACCATCTTTGGCATTAGCTGTGAGAGTCGATGAATCTGGTTCGATGTTACGAGATGATCGAATGACAACGGCAAAATTAGCGGCGGTAGCTTTGAGTCTTTTTGCCGAAAAGACACAGATTCCCTTAATGCTGTACGGTGATTCAGCGGATCTCAGTCAACGAGAGAAAACTTCGATTTATTCTTACAAAGAATTTGATGATTCCTATGATTTTATGGCAGCAAAAATTGCGACAATGAAACCGCGTCAAAATAATCGCGACGGGGTCCCTTTACGTTTATTGGCAGAAAAACTCAATCAACAGAACGCAGATACTAAGGTGTTATTATCAATCAGTGACGGACAACCTAAAGCTTTGCCAGATTATACTGGAGAAAAAGCAAAGAAAGATATTCAAACTGTTTTAAATGATTACCAGCGACAAGGAATTTTGTTTATTGCTTGTGCCATCGGAGAAGATAAAGAACAATTGAGAACATTGTATGGAGAAAATAATTTTGTCGATATCTCGGATATCACGACGTTACCACAACAGTTATTACGATTGATTGCTCGTTTTATTTAAAAAAAGATGTGCTCAGGAAAACTGAGCACATCTTTTTTAGCGATTAATAAGTCGCGCGTGGGCCACCAATATATTTTGGTCGACTGCGTAAAGCTGTTACGTGAGCACTGCCTAATTCCTTAATCGAAGGACGCACGGGTACTTGAACATGTTTTACGTGCATTCCAATGGACGTATCACCAATATCAATGCCAGCTTGGGCTATGATGTGTTCCACTTCAACTGGATCAGAATATTGTTCAAAAGCCGCAACCGAGCAAGAACCTCCAGCGTGTAATGCTGGTTTGACAGAAACGATCTCCCAATTTTTCTTTTCGGCAAGTGTTCGTTCAACTACAACTGCACGATTGATATGTTCACAACCTTGAACAGCTAAATAAATATCTTTAGGGTCAAGAATTGTCTTTAACGTCTCGATGACCCATTGACCAGTTTCTTGACTAGAATTTTTCCCAATTGTCCCGCCGACGATCTCGCTAGTGGTACAACCTAAAACAAAAACATCTCCAGCCTTTAAATTCGCTGCAGCTAATACATCGTTAACGATAATTGTTAATTCTTGTTGTAATTTCTCTTTTTCCATTTTTAAAACTTCTTTCTATTTGTATTGGGGATGACGTAAAACTTTTTGCAATGCTTGGAAAAGCGGTAAAGTAACAGCAATTCCAAAAATATTTTGAACAGCATTACCAGGTAGTGAAGCAAGTCCCGCAGCCCAACCATAAAGTAGTGCGGTAGCTAAGGCATAACCAATCATCATGAACAGACTAGCAAGTGGGAATCCTAAAAATAGTCCTTTTCGATTGGGAAATTTATTATACAAATAGCCCAATAGAAATCCCTGAACACCGTGGATTATAATAGAGAAAATTGCCCACTCGGGATAACCAGAAATCAAATCGATCAAGCCACCACTCAACGCACCGACTAAGAAGCCGCCAGTAGGACCAAAAAGTAATGCAGAAGCATAGATCCCAACTTCACAGAGCGTTACAAAGCCCTTAGTTGCCGGTATCGGGATAATGAACATAATAGATAGTGTCACAGTCAGTGCCACCATCATAGCTAATTTTGTCATGTCTTTTGTTTTCATGCTTTTTCCTCCGTTTCTACATCTTTTCCGTACCACACATTGCCTTCGCCGCTGTTTAAAATGATACCGCGTTGGATACTTTGATAGACAAAGTCTTTGCTGTTTGCGATAGCTGTCGGTAAATCTTTACCTAAAACTAAGTTTGAAGTAATCGCAGAAGCAAAAGTACATCCAGCTCCATTAATCGTCGTTTTAGCTAGTTTTGGTTTTGAAAAAAGTTGGTATGTGTTGCCATCATAAAACAAATCAGAAGCCAAGTCACCGGCTAAACGTTCACCGCCTTTGATGACGACAGCAGGTGCTCCTAAGTCAATCATTATCTGAGCCGCTTGTTTCATCTGATCTAGATTGGTGATTACTTGCTGACTTAATAACTCCGCTTCTTTCAGGTTGGGTGTAATAATTGTAGCAAGTGGAAAAAGTTCAATTAATCCATTTCGATAAGCTTGGCTGTAAATTTGATCAGATTCTTTAAAAGCCATTACTGGATCTATCACGATTGGGCCGATAAAATCAGCTAAAAATTTTTTTACAATCAAAAGTGACGCAATATCATGAATCAGACCCAGTTTAATACCTGATAGGGTTACTTCTTGTTTGATAGACATTAATTGGTCTTGTAATAGACTTGGGGAAAGATCATTGATCTCAAATTGGTGGTCTTTTATAACAGCGATACAAGTAATCGCCGTTAGACCAAATAAATGATGATTCTCAAATGTTTTTAAATCTGATTGTAGTCCGCCACCAGCCAATGTATCTGAACCTGCAATCGTGAGTACTGTTTTTGTCATAGATAAACTCCTTACTGCATTCATTATAAAATGTACACTAAAAAATAAAACAGCCAATTGGTTGTTTTATTACTCATCCAATTTTAAGTAGAAATAGTTGTTCCATCTAATAAAATGAGTTAGCATAATCATCAAAGAAAGGGGATAAGGTTTATGAAAATATTTATAGCAGGGGCAACCGGACGTGTAGGAGAAGAATTGACCAAAAAATTGAGCGAGCAAGGTCATACCATTTACGCTGGTGCACGACATGAGGAGAAGTTAACGAAAAATGCTTTCGTCCAGCCAGTTCATCTAGATTTACATCGTTCTGTATCAGAAATTGCCGAAACATTAGCTGATGCCGAAGCAGTATATTTTGTTGCAGGTTCACGTGGAAAAGATTTATTGCAGACTGATTTATTTGGTGGTGTAAAACTGATGCAAGCCGTAGAACAAAAAAAGATCAAACGTTATATCCATTTAAGTTCACTGTTTGCTTTGCAGCCAGAAAACTGGCATCCATCATTGACTGATTACAATATTGCAAAATTCTTTTCAGATAATTGGCTGATAGAACAAACCCAATTAGACTATACGATTTTACAACCAGGAAGTTTAATAGAAAGACCCGGAAGCGGCAAGATTACTACGAACATCACTGGAGGAACAGAAAATTCGATTGAGGATGTCGCGAGCGTTTTAGCTGAATTGCTAGATCATGATAATACTATCAAAAAGATCATCCTGATGGGATCGGGCGAAACACCGATCGCCGAAGCAATCAAACAGATTTAAAAAGTAAGCTGTTCAGTGATTTGTTCTTACTGGATGGCTTTTTTAATGTTTAGTTGTTTGCTAAGAAAAAAAATCATCTATTTCTTAGTTTTTCATGCAACTTAATGATAAAATAGGTGAGACCAAAAGGAGATATTCTGTAGTTAATGAGTTAACTTAATGGATCTTTAAATCATTCCATGGTTTGAAAGTGAAGAGGGGTTCAGATGATCCGAAAAAGAAAAATTATAAACTACTATATGAAAAAGCAAGGATTTACTAAACACGACGCAAATAAAACAGCTGACAAGACACGTCCAGAATTTATAGAAGCAAGGACAATCTATCTAACATTGTTTAATGATACAAAACCGACGTTTGCAGATCGAACAGAACATGAAAAAATTTTACGTGTGTATCAAGTTTTTAGTTCTATCGCTTTGTTTTGCTATATTATTTGGTTGTTTCTAAATGGCTATCTAAGTCGTGCACAAGTAGCAGATAATTTTCTGTTGATCCTTTTGTTGATTAATTTAGCGATAATTAGTCTGTTAAATGAGAAGATAACTGAAAAAATCCACGATAAGAAAATAAATAAGGTGTTTCAAGAAGATCCAGAAGCACTAAAAAAACTATTACGTATAGAAGAAATCAAAAGAGAGGTATTCCGTGCTGAATATCCTGAAATCAAACTGGTAGAAAATCGTAAGCAGACAACAGAGACAATAAATACACCTGAGACAAGAATAAAAAAATTTTTTTCACAAGTAATCGAAAAATTAAAAAGTAGAAAATAATCACCAGATGAAATGATAAATTTAGGTGATTATTTTTATGTTTCAATGCTTGTGGAATGCATCAATTTACGGACTAAAAATATCGCATACAAAATATATAAATTTTTTTAATCAATTAAATTCATTAAACAATCAATTTTACTCTTAAATAGCTGATAATTGGCTAGTTAACAAAACTTTAGTTGACGTCGCTAAAGACAGAAAAATTATTTTACGATGGAGATTATTTTGGCTAATATTTATATTGACCAGCAAGCAATTAGAATAAAATCTGATTTAACCATTATTTTAAGAAAAAAATTGCTTTTTTATTGCAAATATCTCTAAATAAAGCATCATTTAATGAAAGATACGTAAGAGAGATAAATGCAAGTTGTCAATTGATCTGATAGAAAATTGATTAATTTCCCAGCATTTAACTTTTGTTAATGTATATTATGTAAACTAAAATAAAAATTTATTGTTCTTTGCCAATGTTTTATCTATTTATTAACTAATGGAACTAACTTATTACAAATTTTACTTTGAAGATATCGAAATGACTTATTCTAGCATGATTGTCGCTACTTTAATCATTAGTCATTCTTTATCCGTTACTTACAACGTAAAGTTGTTGCAACTTGATAATTGATTTTAACTATCGGTTTGTTAAGAATTACTTACATTCTAATGAATTATCGAATGAAATGCTGTTATATCAACGGATTTCTCTCGGTTTAGTTTGACCTTGTGCTAAAAAAACGATAAACTATTTAAGAAAATGAAAATAATTGTAAGGAGCATGAGAATGTTTCATTTAAAAAAATATAGTGATTTTATTAAGACTAGAATTGGATTTTTTAGCTTATTGATCGGTTTGCTTTGGTCGAAAAATATGTTTGCTTATCTAGTTGATTTTCATCTAGGAATCCAAAACTTCATGCAATTATTTATTTTGCTGATTAACCCACTAAGTGTTTCCATGCTGCTGCTTAGTATCGGATTGTTTATCAAACGAGAAAAAGCTGCCTACGCAACATTGTTTATTATTTATGGATTATTGACGATCTGGCTTTTTTCTAATGCTGTTTATTATCGGGAATTTACCGATTTTATTACTATCAATACGCTGCTTGGTGCCGGTCAGGTTTCGACAGGTCTAGGCGAAAGTGCTGTTCGATTATTTCGTTGGTATGATATTTTTTATATTTTTGATTTATTCGTCTTCCCTATTTTATTCTTTAAAAGAAAAATCAAAATCGATAAAAGCTATCCACGTTTTCGCCAAGCTTTTGCCTTGTCTGCAATTGCTTTGTTGATTGGCAGCGGAAATATTCTCTTTGCTGAGATTGATCGCTCTGGCTTATTGAGTCGCCAGTTTTCCCGTGAATATTTAGTAAAATATCTTGGTGTGAATGCTTTTACACTTTACGATAGCTATCAGACATATCAAAACAACCAGATTCGTGCGGAAGCTAGTCCTAATGATCTTAAAGAAGTAAAAAGCTATGTCAAAGAGCATTATGCAAAACCTGATGATGCCATGTATGGAATTGCCAAAGGAAAAAATGTAGTCTACATTCATTTGGAAAGTTTCCAACAATTTCTAATCGATTATCAGTTACCTGATGAAAACGGTGTACCTCACACAGTCACTCCGTTTTTAAATAGTTTGTATCATGGAGAAAGCACGTATAGCTTTGATAATTTTTTTCACCAAGTAAAAGCTGGGAAAACTTCTGACGCTGAGACATTGATGGAAAACTCGCTATTTGGTTTGAATCAAGGTGCACTATTTACTCAAATGGGCGATAAAAATACTTTTGAAGCTGCGCCTAATATTTTAAAACAAAAGGCAGATTATACTTCAGCAGTCTTTCATGGGCATTCAGCATCTTTTTGGAATCGTGACAAAACTTATAAACACTTAGGTTTTGATTATTTCTTTGATTCTTCTTATTACGATATTAATGACGATAATTCCTTTCAATATGGAATGCATGACAAACCCTTCTTAAATCAGTCTGTCCAGTATTTAGAGCATCTGCAACAACCTTTTTACGCAAAATTTATTACGGTATCAAACCACTACCCTTATTCTCAGTTTAAAAATGATGAAGATGGCTTTCCGTTAGCGAATACAAAAGATGAAACAATTAATGGTTATTTTGCAACGGCAAATTATTTAGATACTGCATTGAAAGAATTCTTTGATTATATGAAAGCAAGCGGTTTATACGAGAAATCGATTTTTGTATTGTATGGTGACCACTATGGCATTTCGAATACGCGAAATAAAGATTTAGCTCCCTTATTAGGAAAAGATTCTTCTAATTGGACAGATTATGATAATGCTCAGTTGCAACGTGTGCCGTTTATGATCCATATCCCTGGAACAACGACTGGCGGAATCAATCATACTTATGGCGGACAAGTTGACGCACTCCCTACTTTACTTCATTTATTGGGAGTTGATTCTAAAAAATATCTACAACTAGGTCAAGATTTGTTCTCACCTGAACACAAGGAAGTCGTCGCTTTTCGTGACGGTGATTTTGTGACACCGGAATACACTTTCTATGGTGGAAAAATGTATGACAATCAAACAGAGCAAGTAATCGATGAACCGACACCTGAACAAGAAAAATTCTTTGTTGAATTGAATCAAGACGTAGATCAACAACTGATTACTTCAGATAAAATCACTAATGGAGATTTGTTAAGATATTACCAAGATAGCGGCTTAAAATCAATCGACCCAAGTTCATTTGATTATCATGATCAAAAAGCGCGGATGGAAGAAATCGAACGCCAAAAAGGGACACAGTCTTCAAGTCTTTACAGTGAAAACAATCAACGATCCACGGTCGGTTTATATAAGACAAAAACCTATCAACAATACGAATAAAAAAACTCCAGCTTAGCTGGAGTTTTTTTATTCTGATTTTCTTTGAGCCGCTTCTTTTCGTAGTTTACGTTGTGCTTTTTTTGAACCACGATCAATATCACGTCGCTCTTTCCTTGCTTTAAAGTCCTCAAATAGATTTTCGACTTCATAATCTGCCGGATAAAGCTCTGCTGCACGAAACTCAAGAGTAATTCGCCGCTTAGGGACTTCGATAAATTGATTTTCCAGATATACTGTTACATTATCTGAAAATGGAATCTCTTGATAGATCAATGCGGATTTCTGTTGTTCTAATAAAAAGACTTTATCTCCTTTGTGATAAGTGATTTCCTTAGCAGATTGCGCTTGTTTTTTTGTCGTCTTCGTTTTGAAATGTTTCTTTTCAAGCTGATACTGTCGACTCGTAAAATAGTTTTGTGCTTTTGCGATAATTTGATCCGAAAGAGCCATCTTCTTAGCAATCCACAAAGCATTGCTTTCACCGGTTTGACCGATTAATAAGCGATATTTAGGCGTTAAATGTTGTGCATCAAATTCCATAGCTGCAGTAATAAAATCCGGATGCAGTTCAGCAAAACGTTTAATCTCTCCATAATGAGTCGTCGTAATTAAAATACTCCCTTGCTGATAGAATTCTTCCATGATTGCGATTGCTAGAGCGGCTCCTTCATTTGGTTCAGTACCGCTGCCTAATTCATCCAATAAAATCAGGCTATTTTTTCGCGTTTGTCGCAGGATCTCAGAGATATTTTTTAAATGACCAGAAAATGTACTCAATGCATTTTCAATACTCTGTGCGTCACCGATATCAACAAAGATCTGATCAAAAATCGCAATTTCTGTACCTGCTTTAGCAGGAATCTGCAAACCGATCATCGTCATGAGCGTCAGCAATCCGACAGTTTTTAAAACAACCGTTTTTCCCCCGGCATTTGGGCCGGTGATTGTCAATCCACGATAAGTGTCGCCGATGGTCAAATCCAGCGGCACCACCTTATCGATCAAAGGATGTGTGGCAGACACTAATCGAATATAGCCATCAGCATTTATTTTGGGCGTAATCCCATTTAATTCACGGCTGAATTTTCCCCGCGCAAAAATCTGATCAAATTCAGCAATGATTTCTAAATTTTGCTGGATCAGCGGAAAAGCTTCTGCCAACAATCCAGTAAGTGTGGCTAAGATCTGATAAACTTCTGCTTCTTCTGTCATTTTATGGTAGGTTAATTGTTCGTTCCAGCGACTGACATTGCTAGGTTCAATATAAGCAGTTGTCCCTTTGCTCGAAAGCTCAACAATCATTCCAGAAATCTGCTTTTTATAGGCTGCTTTGATCGGCACTGTGAAAATGTCGTTGCGTTTTGTTATAATCGCTTCTTGGAGTTTTTCTTTATTTTGACGAATGAATTTCTTCAATAATTCTTGGATCTTATCTTGTGTCTCTGTGATATCTCTTCGCGCTCGTCGCAACTCACGGCTAGCATCATCAATGATTCTTCCGTTACGAACGACTTGATAAATCTCTGTTTCAATCTCAGAAAAATCACTTAATCCCTGCCCGTAGCGATTCAATAAAGGAGCGATTGTTTGATTTTTTTCAAAAAATTGCCGAATCAAGCGAAGGCTGCGTAAAAAATCAGCATACTCAAGTAATTCTTGAGGAGACAGGATGAAGCCTTTTTCTAATTGATTGGTTATATGTTCAATACTTTGTAGTCCCATAAAAGGCACATGAAGGTTGCTATCAAGCAGATTTTTGGCTTCAGTTGTTTCTGTCAGTCTTTTTTCTACTACAGATAGTTTTGTATGAGGATGCATTTCAGCGATACGTTTTTTGCCAAAACTGCTGATTGCATAACTGCTAAGTCGTTGTTTGATTTCATTAAATTGTGTTTTAGTGAATGTTTGATTATTCATAGTCTCTTTCCTTTCAATTTGAAAAGACACCTATCATTACAGGAAACTTAATGATATAAATAGCCGCTGATTGCATATCGTTTTTAATAGATAAAAAAACATTATATCTATCATTCAGGGGCTATCTTGAGAGATAAATACAGACAAAAAAGCTGTGAAGATTCCTCTTCACAGCTTGAATTTCAATTCATCAGCTTTGATAGGTATCTAATTTGGCATGCGAAATAAACCTGTATCAACAGTCTTTTTTTCGCTATCAAGTTGCTCCAAATTAAATAACTACACTCACCAAAAACACCTCATAAATTTGTTAAGTTTCCTTACCTTTAGTTTAACGTGGCCGCTGTTATTTGTCAATCACCTTACGCAATCGTCGTAGGAATGGGTTTTACCCCTTCATTGATGAAATAAACTTGGTACCAAGTTAAAAACGTGTAAATTGTCCAGATTTTCCGGCGTCCATCAACTGTACCAGCAAAGTTATCATCCAATAATTTAACGATCTTTTCTTGATCAAAGAATTCTTTAACAAAATCTTGAGTGAATACGTTGCGGACAAGTTGATAATACTTTTCTTCACGCAACCAGTCTTTAATCGGTACTGGGAAACCTAATTTTTCACGATTGTACCATTCTTCTGGTAAATGACGTGCTGCTGCTTGTCGAAATGCATATTTTGTATTTTCAGCATTGATCAGGTATTTTGTCGGTACGACTTCTGACACCTTCATTAATTCTTTATCTAACAATGGTACTCGAACTTCTAACGAGCTAGCCATAGATAATTTATCAGCTTTCAGCAAAATATCTTTTGGCATCCATTGGTGCATATCCAAATACTGCATTTTTTTGATTTCAGACATGTCTTGAACTTTTTCGTAGTGGACATCGACGATTTCTTTAATAGTTGGGCTTTGTTGGTATTCTGGTTGTAAGTAATCAACTGCTTCAACTTCTTCAAAGACTTTTGCTTGTCCGATAAAGAATTCTTCTGCCGGTGCCAATGATGTATAAAGATGCAAGGCACCTTTGAATGATTTTCCTTTTAAGCCTTTGGCAATCGAATAACGCATTCCTTTAGGCAATTTCTTCAAGCCTTCTGCAACAACTTTAACGGCTTTAGACTTAGTATTCATCCCATACGCTTGGTAGCCTGCAAACAATTCGTCTGCTCCTTCACCACTTAACGCCACACGTACGTCACGACTGGCAAGTTCTGCTAAGAAATACAAAGGGACACAAGATGGATTTGAATCAGGCTCATCTAAGTGATACTGAATCAGCGGGAAATATTCAAATGCTTCATCTCCTGTAACCACTCGGGAAGTATTGTTTAGATCGATTAACTCAGCTAATTTTTTCGCTTCGATAGATTCATTATATGAGTTATCGCCAAATCCAATGGAATAAGAATGTTCTGGTCGTAAAACAGCCGTTACATAGCTTGAGTCTACACCAGAAGATAAGAATGAACCTACTTCAACATCGGCAATCCGATGGGCTTCAATAGATTTCACGACAGTATCATCGATCAAATCCACCGTTTCTTCTAAAGTCATATTGGTTTCTTGTTCTTTGACATCCCAATATTGTTGGATATCTAACTGTCCATCTTTGTAAGTGAAATAGTGCCCTTCTTTAATCCGATAAACATTTTTAAAGAACGTTTCATCTAGTGCTGAATATTGGAAAGTCATATATGGTTTCAAAGCTTCCTTATTCAATTCTTTTACAAAATTTGGATGCTGTAAGAAACTCTTAATCTCTGAGCCGTACATAAACGTCCCGTTCATCAAGGCATAATAAAGTGGTTTAATCCCAAAATGATCCCGAGCACCAAACAATTCTTGTTTTTTCGTATCCCAAATCACAAAGGCAAACATCCCACGGATTTTTTGTAATAAGTCTACACCGTATTCTTCATAGCCATGCAATAATACTTCTGTATCGGCATGGGTCGTAAAAATATGACCTTTTGCAATCAAATCTTCCCGAATACTTTGATAGTTGTAGATTTCTCCATTAAAGGTAATGATTTTTGTGCCATCTTCATTTTTGATCGGTTGCGTACCGCCTTCAAGGTCAATGATACTCAAACGGCGGAAGCCTAATGCAGCACCTTCATCGATAAATTGTCCCGCACTGTTTGGACCGCGGTGAACAATCGTATCCATCATATTTTTTACAATCTGTTCTTTTTGCGTTGTATTTGAACGGTCAATAAATCCTACTATTCCACACACAATCTCTACCCTCTTTCAAACATGGTAAACTGATACTCTTTCATATCAACTTTCAAAGTATATCATAGGATTTCTACACTTTCACGAGTGAACGTGATTTCCGCTAAAAAAACTACCAAAGATTAATTTTTTTCAAAGAGGATCTTCCTTTTTCTTTTGATTCTAAATAATTCAGCGACCAAAAAAGCAGCACTCAAATGAGTACTGCTTTTTCCTCTTATTGGTTATCCGTGATCGTTAATGGCACTAAAAACGGGTAGCTGCCAAAAAATTCGATCAATGATTTGTTTTTACGATCTGTATCAAGTTTTAAGCTAGTAGTTTGATCAGCAGATTGCTTAATGGTAACAGTTTGATGGTCGTTTAAAGCGACTAAGTAACTGTTTTCGCCAATCTTTTTAAAATCATACTCCTCATGGTTCATCGTAGTGATAAAAATCTTATCCAATACGTCTACAGGCGTTTTATGATGTAAGTCCACCGACAAGTCTAACGGCTTGCTATTGTCTAATAAATTCTCTTCAAATTCAAACCCTAATTCTTTCATATTTGCTATAACGTCATTCATCTCACGACTGAACATAGAGTTTTGGCCGCTCGTGTAGATGTGTTTGTTGTAGCAATCTTTTAATAATGTCAAGACTGCGTTGTCCAGCACCTTCACTCTCATTGTTTCAGGAGCAACTTCCATTAATTTGATCTTTTCATTACGGAATTTTCCATCTGAAGTGGGCATCATAAAGCTAAAGAGAATCTCATTTGTACTTGTCAAACGATAGGCTAAATTAAAATGTTTGCTTTCCCACGTTGAAAATTCATTTGTTGACAGATATAACTCTTGGTTTTGCAACGGTTTGATCAATTCAAAGGTGAAATATTCTAGTAGCGCCCCTTTGGCGATAGCAGAGACGGATAATTTTTCGTCGATAAAAATCTGCTTGAAATAATCTAATAATGTCGGGAAATCCGATTCCATCAAAACTTTTCTGAATTTAAGATCCGCGATTTCTTTTTCCGCATCAGCGATCAAAAGCAGCAAGTCTTGATAATTTTCTTCTCGATTGTCATAGTAATTCAACGAAGAATCACTGACCGGTTTCGTTGAAGGCGTCGCTTTAAGCGATTCTTTTGATTCTGTATCTTCAGGATGGAGAATTTCTTTTTCCTGAATATTTAAATTAGATTCCTCAGAGTCAACTAAGGCATCGTAAATCTGGTTGATTTTTTTCTTTTCTTCCGCCATTTATTCTGCCCCCTTGTCTAAGAAATCCTTGATAAATTTCTCAAGCGCAGCATCCATCTCTTCTAATCCGCCGAACCGTTTCTTGATCAACCGCAATTCTTTTAAGGCGATTGCTTGTTCTAACGCTAAACTATCGATCTTATTGGCTAATTCGATTTTTTGTGATTCTCCTGATAATTGGTCACTAGCAAACGGTGCCCATTGGCTTTGCTGCTGTGTCAATTCTTTTAATTTACGATTAATGACGTCGATTTCTTCTTCTATTTTCTTACGATTCATAAAGCTTTTGGTTTCTTCCAATTCAGCCTTTTGTTTTTCTTGTTGAGCAATCTCATCATTGATTTTTTGTAATTCTGACCGTGCAGCAATAGTTTTTGCATCGAAGTCGTCTTGTTGGTTTTCTAGTTCGAGCAATTGTTTTTTATAGTCCCCATTTACTACTTTTTCCCATTGTTCACGGATATCAGGTAAAATTTCAATCGTTGGTTGAGTCGCATCTACTTGTAAGACTGCACGATCACGATAATAACTGCCGATTTGATAATTCATCAAGATCGGTGAGATGACCTCGCGCATGATCATAAAAGGAAATGTCTTTTGAAGTTCCTGATCTAACTTGCTTGTCAAGAAATTATCCATCTCATGATTGGTATTACTAGATTGTTGAATCGAAGCAGGCAGTTCTTGCCAATAAATTTGATAAACATCACCCATGTGTTCAGCTTTCATTGCTGCTTCTAACCGTCTGATCTTTCCTAACAACCCACCTAACACATCAGAAGCTGATTCCTTCACTGAATCAAAGGATGTTTCAGTTTGGATTTCTTCCTTTTTACTTGGAGTCTCCATCTAAGACCCTCCTTTATTTGATTAATTGTCTCGAATACGATAAGTTCATTGCTTCAAAGCAGAGAGAATCAAAAAATCTTCTAACTAGAATTGAAGTCCACTACTCTATTTTACCCTAGCCTAGCTATAATGATAAGCATAAACTATTAAAGTAACTAAAAAAAGATTGTGACCTATTTTAAACAGGACACAATCTTTTTATTAATTTGTTAATCCGCTAAAGAAATCTTTGATTTGTTGCCATAAATTGGCGAAAAATCCTTGATTATCCTCTAGAGTCCCTTTAAGCGAGTCACCAAATTTACCAAGTTGATCTGATAATTTGTTGACAGTTCCTTTAAAGTCACTACTGATTTTGTCCAATTGTGCAATCGATTCTTTGTCTAACACGCCATCGGTTGTTTGATATTGTTGAGCTAAAGCAATCAGTTTATTGATATCATCTTTTGTCACATATTGCGATAGATTATTTTTTTCTAACGCATCATTAACAATCGTTTCGACATCTTCTTTTGTAGCTAGTTCCCCTTGTTTCTCTTTAAGTTCAGCTAGATCTTTCTTGATATCTACCAAAGCCTGGTTTAATTGGGCTTTATAGGCTTCATCGGCTTGTTCTTTTTCACTATCAGATAAATCTTGATTTTGTTGCTGCTCATTCGCATTATCAACAACAGATTGTGCAACATCTGACGTTGTATCTAGCTCCGTTTGTGCCAATTGTGCACGTTGAGGATCAACAGTCTCACCATTTGATTCAAAAGCCTTGTAAACACCTGTCAAAGCACTTTCCCCTGTTACTTTTACGACACTAGCAACTTTGACGGTTGCATCTGTGATTCCAGCGGTAACTAATGGATTTTTATATTGGTCAGCAGTGATTTGCGTAATATTTTCTGGTGTTAAAATCTCAACATTGATTCCTTTTCCTTGATCTTCACGATTTACAACGACCGAGCTTAGCATGACACTGTCATCTCCGCTGCCATAACCTAAATATTTTACTAAATCTGCCCCAGTCGCTTGTTCCATTTTAACATTTTCTTGATTGATGTTTAGTTTATTCATCGTTTCATTGAGTTGTTGCTGATTTAAACCAGCTCCCGCTACAAATGTTGGTTTTCCCCAACGTTCATTAATTGCACCGTCATCTGAGGCTGCGTGAACTTTTTGGCTGATCATGCCAGCGCCTAGAAAAAGACCCACTCCAGCGATTAAAATCGATTTATGAAGTTTCATTGTAATGCCTCCTGTATATCTTGATATACGTATTTTAACTCATTTATGGCTATTTTCTTGCGTCAAGCACCTGTCCTTAAACAATTATTTATTAAGTCAAGAATCTCTTAATGATTTTTTCAGCCTTTAGTCGGAGGTAAAAATTTCTCCGCTATGCCTTAGGTAAAATGCTACCTATAGTTAAGGAGACTATAGCAATTGATTGCTACAGTCTCCTTGTTAATTTATTTTTCTTTAGTAGTAAAATGGATCTTTCCTTGGTCATCGCGTTCCAAGTAAGTCGTTTCTTTTAAATAGCTGAACTGTAATTCAGCGATGCTGGAATCTTCCAACATGTTTTCGTACCCTTCAAAAATTGCACGAATATATTGCTTATATGCTTGTTTTTTTCGTTGCCGTTTGTTCATAAGACACCGTCCTTCTTGGATATCTTACCAAGCATCCGCATTTCAGACAAGTATTTTATTGATAGGTTTGATGCAAATAAGTCAGTAAGTCTTTGGAAAGATCCGTAGCAGAAGTTCCTTCAGGCTTATTCTCTAACAACTCGACTACTGAATAGTCTTGATTTTCTGAATCAAATGCATATAAGAAACTATTTTCTTGTCCTTTTTCATCTTGTTTTTGTTTAATCTCTGCTGTTCCAGTTTTAGCTGCTAATGGGATATTCAATGCTGCCAAACTATGAGCTGTCCCGTTTTCATCACTGACGACCGCTTGCATATCTTCAGTAATTTTTTTAGCTGAACTCGCTTGGATCACTTCTTTTTTGTTTGCTGTTTTTTGATTAGCAAGTAATTTAGGATACACCATTGTCCCATTGTTAGGAAAGACAGAATAGGCAGTGATCTGTTGGATTGGATTCAATAACAATTGACCTTGGCCGTAGCCAGTATCAGCTAATAAGATCTCGGAGCCAAACTGATCTTTACTAGAGATTTGAGCGGCATCCATCGCAATCGGCAAATCCAAATCTTTTCCAAAAATAAATTTATCTAACCCCGCACGAAAGGTTTTTTCACCCATTTTTAAAGTTTCTTGTGCCATGTAGATATTATCTGAATAAATCAACGCTGTTCTCAGATTGACTGGATTCACATCTGAAACTCGCGTGACTTGATATGATCCCCACGAACTATCTTTTTGCCATTTTAAACCGTTGATAGTTAAGGCGTCCTCGGGATTTAAAGTGCCTGCATCTAAACCAATCGCTGAAGTAATCAATTTAAATGTAGACCCAGGAGCATAGCCTGTAGCAAATCGGCTCATAAAAGGTTGGTCTTCATTATTGCTATACGCTTCATAATCGGTTTGGCTGATACCGTTGGTCATCTTGTTAGGGTCAAAACTCGGCGAACTAGTTGCGACTAAGAGTTCGCCTGTTTTTGGCGCCATTGCAACGCTTGAGCCTGCTTGATCATTTAAACTGTTATAGGCAATCTGCTGCGCACGGCTATCGATCGTTAATTGGATATTCTCGCCGTCTTTTTTCTCGATTTTTTGTAAAACGTTTTTTTCGTTGCCTTTACTGTCAGTAATCGCTAATGAACCGCCATCTTTTCCGCGCAATTGCTTATCTAAAGCCATCTCTAAACCACTGCGACCAATCAGACTATCACTAGCAAGATCCGCATTTTTCTTCAAATCTTCTGCGGTTACTTTACCTACATAACCGATCAATTGTGCTACCGCTTCTTTTAACGGATAGGTCCGTCCAGTTGTTTCTTTGATTTCTAATCCTTCTGGAATCTCTTTTGGCGCTTCTACGGTTGTTTTTAACGGAACGAACAAATCATCTTGCACCCAGCTTTGTGCTAATGTCGCTTCTGCTTCTTTAACAGTAATCGCTAGACTTTTAGCGATCGTTTCAATTTTTGCTGACCGTTCTTCTGCTGTTCCGAGAGTTCCAGGGACAACACCTAGCTGATAAACAGTTCCATTGGCTGCTATTTTTTGATTGTTACGATCTAAAATTTCACCACGGACCGCCGGATCAATAGAATAATTTATCTTGTCTTTACCAGTCATTCCAGGGAAAATCAAATTCGGCTTCCAATTGATTGCCTGGCCGTCATCACTTAATGTCCCGGAATAGGCTTGATTTTTTAATTGACCAAAACTGGTATTTATTGATAACTTGTAAGAAAAATGATAGGTGCCATTCTTTTTATCAACAACTAAATCATCTAATTTGATATTTGATGCGCCGATTCCTGAAAAAACTGATTGATATTTTTCAATGACTTGTTCTTTTGTATAGCCGCTTTTTTTGATAGAAATAGCTGTTAAATTTTTTGCTGTTTTTTGATACGTACCATCTTGGAGTGTTTTAACAAAAGCTGTGACAGTTTTTTCACCTTGCTTTTTGATCTGGTTGGCTTGATACGTACGAATACTAAAAAAACCAGCGATGAGCACGATGATGATTCCGCCGATAATAATCGGCAGTTTGTTCTTTTTTGTCTTGCGTGAACTTCTTTCCATTATAGGGTCCTCCCTAGCATCTTTTGTTCGTCTTCTTTATACTATAAAAAAGGACGTGTTAACGATATGAATCATTGCTACTTATTTATTGGACCAAGCGGTTCAGGTAAAACAAGCTTGGCTGAGAGAGCTTTCTCTCCCGAACAAAAAATTATTTCTTATACAACACGAGCACCACGTCAAGGTGAAATACATGGCCGTGATTATTTCTTCATCTCAAAAAAAGAATTTGAAACGATGATAAAACAGGAACAATTTGCTGAATATGATTGTTATGACCAGCAATTTTATGGGATTGCTAAAGCCACCTTACGAAAAGCTCTAGCTGCAGGCGACTGTTACGACCCGATTACGACTACAGGCTTTCTTAACTTGCAGCGCATTTTCGGCGATCAAATGGTTCCAATCTGGATTCACATTTCGAAAGAAACAATCATTAATCGGCTAAAAAAACGAGCTACTGCCGAAGAATTAGCCCGTCGCACAGCGATATTTCAAGCAGATCAAGAAAACTTGGCTTGTTTAAGAAAGTTTCCTAATCTAATCGAAATTGACGGAGAAACATCTTTAGATGATATGCTAGCCCAGCTACGCCAGGCACTAAATTAGCTGAAAAGCCTTGCGCTCGCCATGTTCAAAAGGAAAATAAATCATTCCACGATAAATAAAACCCAGTTGCTCAATCAAATGGAGCATTGCTTGATTTTTTGGATACGTATCAATCCGGATATCTTGATAAGCTAAAATTTGTGCTTGCTTTATCGCCTGCATCAATAACTGTTTGCCTAAACCAGCTCCACGATATTTTTGGCTGACAGCAGCGTGGTGCAGTGCGACATAAGGTCCATTACCTTGCCAGGAGCCTTCGATTGCCTCGTAACTAGGATCTTTTTCTGCAATCAGCGCAATCGTTCCGACGATTTCATCATTTAGCGTCAGCACATAGCTGGCTTTTTTTCGGATGTCCTCACGAATAACAGCTTCATGAGGTTCATGCCCATTTTGCCATTGAGGGGAACCTTGTTCTTTCAAATAATGCTTCGCATCGTTGATGATACTGCCGATTTGGGGAATATCGGCTAATGTACTTAAACGAAAATCAATTATATCTTCATTTTGCTTGCCTCTTTTTCCTCTGCTCATAAACGCTTCTTTTCCATAGCCCATTGTTTCACCACCCTTTCTGCCAATGATCGCCTTGCTCTAAAAAAGCGCCAATTAATTCTAAATGATGCGCCAATGTCCATTTTTTGATTGTTCCTAGACCAGGGAATTTTTGTGTTTCTTGATAATTCAATAATTCAGCTAATCCAAGAGTCAATAGCAGCTGATCTTGATTTCGATAATACCAAGTCGTTAATTTTTCTAACGCTTCAAAAAATTTTCCTTTTTGATCTTGTGCATTTTCATTGCTGTCAGACACAAAATGCCGGACTCTTAAATTGAGATACGCATCAAAATAACTAATGTGCAGCGCAATAGCACGACTAGGACCACCCTTATCAAAGTAATGGCTGCCTTCGATTGTATAATCACTAAATCCGTTGGAAGCAGATTCTAGATAAAGATGTTCGTCACTGTAAAAATCATCTTCTTTTTCCCCATAATCTGCAACACTTTTTCGTGTTTGAAAGGCTTCTCTGAGTAAAATTTTATTTGGTATTTCTAAAATTCTAAATCTACCTTGATCTGGAATAACCGAAAGGACTTCTTGTGAGAAATTGGCTTGTTCTAATTTTCGTGGAGAATGGGTATTAAATACGTAAAGTCCTGCTTCAAATGGATTTTCTTGTATTACGATTTCTGCATTTTTTACACTAGAAACTGCTTTTAGTTGCCAGTCAAAACGTCGTTCATTAAAAAATTTTGCTGTTCCAACTTGCGGATTCGAAATTAGGTAACAAATAAATTCATTTTTGTCGAATAATTCAAGTGTTTTTTTCAAAGTTGCTGAATCACGAACGGGTTCAATGATTGGTCGAATTTTCTTTGACCAGCGCTGTTCATTGATCAACGCATTAAGAGCCAATAAATCAAACTGCTTTCCCCGCAAATAAGGATAATACATCAAATCACTCCAATGGTTCTGTCGGTCTTTTTCGAAGTTGTCTTTGCTGACGTAGAAATTCATAATCTTGTTCTAATGCCCGCAACTCTTCTTCCAAACTTTCGATTCGAGCTAATTGGACATCTTCAATAAATCGCTGGTAATAATTATCTGCTTGTAAACTATCTTTTTCAGCCAAACGTCGGCGTAACTCTTTGTAAAGTTGCTCGGTCGAAAAGTAGCTGGTTCCATAAGACATTCGTTTGGCTTTTTGCACTTCACGAAATAATGAAGCCATGAATCGTTGCGTCAATGCTGACTCTTCAACTTGCAATGTGCGTTTTACTGGTTTTTTTGCGATGAAAAAAGTCCCAGCTGCCGGCAGATCCTCAGCTTGATGATACGGACGATAGACTAAGACCCCAATCTCGCGCGGAATGTCTTCTTGTACTTTTTCATATAATTCTTCAGTCAGTACAAAATAATTGTAATGGCCGATGAAAGAAAGTTTAGCTTTTGAAAAAAAGTCCGCCTTTGTAATTTTCAACTCATAACAGCGCCATTCTGTCGCAGCATTCGGCTTAAAAAAACAAGCCAGCGTATCAACAATACCTTGATCATCGGGCATAGTGACTTCTTCTACGACGATTCCGCCGAGTTCAATACAATAATAGTACAAAGCTTTTTCAATTTCTTGTGTTAATGTTGTTTTCATAATCTCACCACGGGAACGTATTTTCGTAAACTTTAGCATATTTGCCGAAAAAAAAACAGAGGGCGACCTCTGTTTTAAATAAAATATGAAAGATCACTAGCTGGACCGGGATAAGCAAAGATATACTTTTCAATCTCTTCATGGTTCATTTTTTTCGATAAGATGATTAACAGATAATTGATGAGTTCATCAGCGATTTGACTCAAACAATTGATTGCAACGATTGTATCTGTCTCATCATAGACAAACTTTATTTTTGCACCTTGATCATTGATTCGGCGATACGTATACCAACTAGACAAATCGATTGTCTGAGAATGATAATTCGCCGAATGCTCAGTAAGTTCTTTTTCACTGAGCCCGACTCTGGCTAAACGCTGATCACCAAAAACGATTGTTGGAATCAATGGGTAGTCAATCGAATCACTAGCCCCATTCATTGCCTTAGCCACATACCCAGCTTCAAAACTTGCGACTGGTGTCAGTTTAGGCTGATTTTTAGCTAAAACATCACCACAAGCAAAGATATTTGGTTGTGTCGTACGTAAATGATCATCGACTTTGATTCCTTTTTTGTCGTAATCAACTCCCGCTTTTTCTAGACTCAATCCTTCGAGATTAGGGATACGTCCAGTTGCTCCAATCACACAATCAACCATCAATTCAAAGCGCTCTCCGCTAATTTGGTACTGTGAATGCAGTGATTCAATTGCGGTAGTCTCTATATTGAAATGAAATTGAATGCCTGCAGATTTCATATGCTCAACAAGATCCATCACCAATTCGTAATCAAATTCTTTCAATGGTCGATCATTGTGATGGATGATGTGCACCTCAGAACCTGCAGCATTAGCGATGATTGCTAATTCAAAAGCGATGTAACCGGCGCCAATAAATGCTATTTTTTTAGGTAAGTGTTCAAACTCTAAAAAATCCGTACTGGTTTGTAATAGATCTTTTCCTTTAATCGGCAGTCTAGTCGGGCGTTGCCCAGTGGCAATCAAAAACTGTTTTGCTGCTAGTCTTTGCTCGTTAATCTTAATATGATTTGCATCAATGAACTCCGCTTGTCCTTCAAAAGAATCGATTCCTGTAGTATCTAAGCCCTTTTTTGTATTTTGCGGGACATAATCGGTGTATTCTTTCTTAAAAGCCATCAACTCTTCCCAAATAATTTTTGGTGTTTGATCAAATCCTTTGCCGACCATAGTTGCAATTCGTTGATGAGCTTCCACTCCGCTCATCAACATCTTTTTAGGATCACAACCGCGGTTCGGACAAGTACCGCCCCATAGATCCGATTCAATGATTGCCACTTTTTTTCCTTGTTCTTTTAACGCATATGCAGCTGAATTTCCCGCTGGTCCGCTGCCAATCACAATCACATCATATTTCTCCATCATTATCCCTCCCGGCTTAAAAAGCAGAAAACGTCACTTCGATTAATCAATCCTAGAATTTTTTCGTCTTGTTTGATCAAAAAGGCATCTTGTTCAGTCAATAATTCAAAAACTTCACTCAAACTAGTATCGAGTGATAAATTTTTTAAAGCAGTGTCAGCCGATGTTGTTTTTTGATAAAATCCGCCATTATATAACGCTTCAAGGGTTTGAGCGTACACTTCATCGGTCGTTTCATCAAAAAATTCTTCGACAAATTGATTTGCAGGATGTTTTTGAATCTCTTCTGGGGTATCGCATTGGACTAATTTCCCTTCATGCATCACTGCAATTCGGCTGCCAATCTTCATCGCTTCTTTCATATTATGAGTCACAAAAATAATCGTGTTCCCTAATTTTTGATGCAATTTCAGTACAAGATCTTGCAAACTTGCTCGCGAAATTGGATCAAGTGCACTGAACGGTTCATCCATCAAAACGATATCCGGTTCAGATGCCAAGGCACGGATGATCCCAATCCTTTGTTGCTGACCACCGGACAATTCGCTTGGCATTCGATCTCTAAACTGTTCAGGTTCCATATCTACTTCTTGCAGCAACTCGTCGACTCTTTTCTTGCGCCGTTCCTTCGTCCAACCAAGCATATCTGGAATAACTTCAATATTTTCCTTCACACTCATAGTTGGAAAAAGTGCGATTTGTTGTAAAACATACCCAATCTGCCAACGTAATTTCTGAAGATTATAATCTTTGATGCGTTTTTCTTTAAAATAAAGATCACCATCAGTAGGTTCAATCAATCCATTGATCATTTTTAACGAAGTTGTCTTTCCGCTCCCAGAAGGTCCTACTAAAACGAAAATTTCCCCTTTTTTTACCGTTAAATTTAAATCTTTCAAAACAAGATTGCCTTCAAATTCTTTGCTGACATCTTTAAATTCAATAATCGATTCCATCTAATTTCCCTCCCCAATGATAGTTTCTTTCACCAAGAAGTCGTGAGCGACCTTAGCTGGTTGCTCTTTTTTTACATTGACACGGTAATTCATCTCAATCATTTGTTCTTCAGTGATTTTACCGGCCAATCGATTTAAAGCTTTCACGACTTTGGGGTGTTTATCAGCAAATTCTTTCTTCATTAAAGGTGCCCCTTGATACGGCGGAAAAAGCTGTTGGTCGTCTTCTAAGGTCACTAAGTCGTATTGTTTGAGCTCACTATCCGTTGAATAAGCATCGATCACATCGACATCTCCATTATTGATTGCCTGATAACGCAATGCTGGCTCCATACTTTGAACAGAACTTAATTTGATATCATATTTGTCTTGAATTCCACGATAGCCATCTTGCCGATCGATAAATTCCAAAGTAAATCCGGCTTTTAATTGCTCTTGCTGCCCACGTAATTCTGAGATTTTCGTGATTCCTCGTTTCTCTGCTTCACTTTTCTTCATAGCTAAAGCATAAGTATTTTCATAAGCCATCGGTTTTAATAACTGAATATCAAATTGTGTGTCTAACAAGTCATTTGCTTCTTGATAGGTTTGTTTAGGTGAAAGATTTTCTGGAGTATTTTTTGGTACTTTCACTAAACTTTCTAACACCGTTCCCGTAAATTCGGGGTAAATATCAATCTGATCACTTTTTACGGCACTAAATAAAAAACTCGTCTTTCCAAAGTTGGGTTTTAATTCCACCGTAACTGAAGGATCTTCTTCTTGGATGACTTCTTTGTACATATTAATCAAAATATCCGGTTCTGCACCGAGTTTACCGGCGATTGTCACTGTTTCATGACCAATCGGGTTATTTTGGGCGAAGAAAATCCCCCCGATGCTCAAAAAGATAATGCCTAATGTAAGCAAGGTGACTTTTCCGCTGCGGTTTTGTAAAAATCGGATTAGTGTACTAAAAATAATAGCAAGTAAAGCTGAGCTGATTGCACCAATCAAAGTTAGATTAGGATCATTGCGATCGATTCCTAAAAGAATAAATGTTCCTAGACCACCGGCACCAATTAAAGCAGCTAATGTAGCTGTCCCAATAATCAGCACCAAAGCAGTACGAATCCCAGAAATGATTACTGGCATCGCCATCGGCAATTCGACGCGCAGCAATTTGTGCATGCGTGACATCCCAAAGGCATCGGCTGCTTCTTCAATCGATGGGTCAATCTCTGCTAAACCAATGTACGTATTTTGAAAAATCGGTAACAATGCATAGACTACAAGAGCAATCAATGCTGGCACTGTCCCGATACCGACAAAAGGAATCAATAATCCCAATAAAGCCAACGAAGGAATCGTCTGCAAAATACTCGTTATTTGTAATACGACTTCTGCTGTTTTCTTCCGCTGACTCAGTAAGATCGCTAATGGGATCGCAATCACAATCGCGATCAACAACGCACTCAATGAAATTGCTAAATGTTCAAAGATCGCCGATAAAAGTTCATCTTTTCTTTCAGTAAACGTAGTAATCAATTCATTCATAAACTTTCCTTTCAAAATTATGACCTATTTTCAGTATAACTGAATCAAAATAAGAGACAAAAAGATTGGCTTGCCAAAAAGTAGTATACTATCATAAAAAGAAAGGACTTAAAGTATGAAAACAACTAATGAACTAAAAGAGATTCGCTTAACAAAACAAGAAAAAACATATTCTTATTTAAATTCGTATCACTACAATTGGTTCAAAGCAATTGATTTAAATCTATTAAATAGCGATGGCTTCACTAATTATTTTTTGCGGATTAAAAAAAATGAACCAGCTGTGTTTGAGGAGATACAAGAGAAGGTACTAAATGCCACAATTACCGCCTTTCAACAAGAACTAGCTGAAACCGATAGCTTTGTCTTATTGACAGCAACTTGGGCCAATGGACTCTTACCTGAAAAAGCGATTGCTGCGATGCAAGATTTTAATCATTATTTGACTAATTATACCCTCCAAAAAGACCCTCTAATCGGTATCAATCAAATGAATGCTGATTTCAATCAAGTTTTAATGCAGCATCTGCCAAAAGTTCGTCGCCAAGATTTGCGTTTAATCTATCGGTTGCTTTCATTGAAAGATGTCTCTGTCGAAGAGCAGCAAAAGGAATTAGCTGTACTCAATGAACCAACTAGAAACAGAACAATCACTTTGTTAAGTCTTTTTAAAAATCTCTGAAAAAACAGAGCCAAAACACGTATAATGTTTTGGCTCTGTTTTTATGATAGCTTTGTAATTTCACGATCAATCAATGCCAAAGAAAGTTTCAATGCCTTGACACGTTCTTTTGATAACGTGATCTGTGCTTTCAGATTTCCACCAGCGGCTTGTTTTTCTTCTAGTGAGATAAGTGCTTGCTCAATCTTATGCAGCCTTGAAACTAATGACTTCTTAGCTGCTAAATAGTCGGTTAATTCATATTCTTCCAAGTCAACACACCCTTTAAAAGTTTGTTTATAAAAAACTAGCGAACGATCTCTAACAACTTTTGCTTCATATTAGAGACTCTGTTAGCATAAAACGTTGTAAAGTCTGTAATTTCTAGACTAATCTCTTTATCAACAAAAAGAAAAGAAGAATCTAACTTATACATCTTCACCCACTCAATCAATGACTTGTCTTGCTTAGAAATATTTTTTTCATTATTCAGTAGTTGCAGATTTCCCAGCTTATTCCAATTATCGCCGATTTGTTTGATTTCTTCATCAGTAAAGTGTTCGTTCATAAATTGTTTATTTTGAAATTTTGATTTTGGATGAATATGATCAATATGAAAGTTCTGATTAAAATAATCCAAATCCGGATAGAATAAGGATAAAACAAAAAAAGCATCTTCCGAACCAAACTGGACTTCAAATAGCCCATTTATGATGTCTTCATCGAATGAATAATTTTTAACTGGATTGCTTTTTGCTTTGGCGATTATTTCAGATAAAGGAAACGTCTCAGCCGCTGAAGCTTTGATCACCTTTCGAATATCTTGTAAAACACTATCAGACTGTCCGCCAAATAGACGTTTCAAAAAGACCAATAATAACCACTTTTTGATGATCTGTGAATCGGCATTCTTATCTTTTGTATCCAAAAATCTAGTTTTTACTACTTCGTCTTCTAAGTGTTTGATATATACATAATAAATAATCGGAATCGCCGCATTCTTTGCAGGGAACGTTCGATTTTCAAAACCTAATCTATAAATCATTTCGACTGTGTGTAATATAGACTTACGAATCCTATCCCAGTTTTCTTGAATATTCATAATAAGCTTTTTATCAAAGTTTTTGACTCTGCTTTTAATATCATTGGAGTACAAAACCAAAGTGGTCTTTAATATAAAATCAGGAGTGATCGAGAAATCGCCAAATTGATTGACTTCTCTAATCAGTTCATCAAAATTCTCTCTTGCATCTGGCCAGTAGGCAGTCAAAAAAGACATCAGCAGATCTGAAAACGTCAGTTTGGTTCCGCCATCATTAGTTCGGATAAAGATGTCTAAAACTTTATCCGGATTTTGCTCATCTTCTACAAAGTAATTCAAGATTCTATCTTTATTTATTGTCATCGAAAGCAGGTCGAGTGTTTCTTGCGCGTAGTCATTATCTTCCAAACCATTGTTTCTTAAGTAAGTAAACTGATCTTTCGGTTTTTCCATAGCCAGTATTTCTCCAACTTCAAACCAATGTTTTTCTTTCAATGCATTCTCTTTCGCCACTTTTTCTTTTCGTAAAAATTTAAATTCATATTCTTTATCAATCTCTGTATTTTGCTCATAAGGCTTTGTTATATTCAGATAAAGTTTCATCGGCGGTAAAGTGTCCTCATTATCGACCCACCATTTATGGCTCAATTTCATGGCATAGGTTCCTTTCAAGCCGATATACAGACTGTTCAGTCGCTGTTGGCCATCAATTACTGCAAAAAAGTGATCACTTCTGCCTTTGGAATTGAAGTATGCATTTGTTTCCCCAAAACGTTGTTTGTACTTTCGTAAAAAAGAATAAAATTTATAGTTATTTTTGATGTCATCAGAAGTAATCTCCCATAGCATTAATGAGTTTATTGGATATTTTCTCATGATACTATCAAATAATAGTTCAATCTGTTCTGGACTCCAAACAAACTTTCGCTGAATCGCCGGTAAAAGAAAATTATTCTTATCGATATTTTCAATTGCTTCTTTAATAGTAATCTCTGGTTGAAACCCTTTAGTCATTGTATCCACTCCTAGTAATACACAGTATATCTCTTTTAAAATCAGTTTTCTATAGGTAGTATAACAAGCCTTAATCAGAAAAAACTGCTGCTTATATAAAAAAATAGAAGGTTAGACTAGTTATCTAACCTTCTATTTTTTAGGATTAATTTATAAGATAAAACTACCGAAAATACCGGCAACAATTCCAAGTAAAATTATCCCACTGCCAATGATTCCTAGTTCTTTCCAAGTAAATACTGGTTTCAACAAACTTAATGAGACGATGCTGACTGCGGGTAAAGTAAGCAGCAATGTCGCTGCTGGTCCACTAGAAAGTCCTAATGCTAACAAAACTTGAATAATTGGTATCTCACCTGCTGTTGGAATGACAAATAAGGTCCCGACTAAAGAAAATAAGACAATTGCGATGATCCCGCTATTTAATTGTCCGCTATTGACTGCTGGAAATAACAAGCCTTGAAATGCTCCCAGAATAAAGACGATGACGATGTAAGCTGGAATACTTTCAATAATCAGTCGTCCAAAAGCCTTGATCCAACGGACAATCACTCCTTGTTGTGTCTCTTCGATTGGATCAAATATTTTAGTATCTGGAACATGAACACGTTTTGCCTTAGAAACTTTTGAAACGATCGTCGCAATTCCTAAAACGGCAATAACTCCAAAAATAAGGCGAAGAAAAGTGAATTTCCACCCAAGAACAAAACCCATAAATACTAAAGTTGCTGGGTTTAACAATGGATTAGCTAAGAAAAAGGCCACGACACTATTGACAGATGCTTGTGAACGTTTTAATCCCACGGCCACTGGTGCTGTACAACAAGTGCACATCATAGTTGGCATCCCTAATACCATAGCAAACACGGAATTTCGGAATTTACTGCCACCCAAATATTTTTTTATTAATTGTGTAGGAATCAATACTTGAACCAATGAACCAACGATTAATCCTAAAACGACTGCTTTCCATACGGAATTGAAATAAGCAATAGTAAATGTCATTCCAGATTCTATTGAAAAAATTGGCGCTTCTTTTCCAACATTAATAATGGCATCCCCGATTGAATGTGTCGAACTTGCTGCTAATGCTTTTTGAAAATACGGGAACCATTTCACGTAGAACAGCCCAACTAGTAAAACCAATAAAAAAATTCCTATATGTCTAACCGTTTGTGATCTCTTCTTTACATTTTCCATCTATCATCCCTCTTTTTACTTTTCCGTTGCAATATCTCATACTCCTTACAAATTCTACCATAAACATTACTTTCGTTATTTAACATTGCAACTTTTACTTACAGCTTCCAATTTTCCCACTCGAAAGCCTATGGCTAGTGTAAACGAAAGTTCTCTATAAGTATACTCTAAGACAATTATCATTTATCTCTATATTCTTATAAGTCATTAGTAAAAAAGGTGATGGTTTATTGGTGTTAGTATCAAATCTTAGACAACTTTTCGTAGAGACAGAAATAAATTAAACTTATCTACGAGAGGATGGATTT
>NZ_BJDQ01000001.1 GCF_005405225.1 Enterococcus dongliensis | reverse complement strand
AATATCTTTTCGCACACGATCCTTATAAGCTTCGACACCGTTCACGTCGTATTGTTTATAGATATAGCCAGCTGTAACACTAGTCTTGTTTCCATTAATGTCGATACCTGACTCTAGTAGCAACATATTTGCGTCTTTTTGCTTAATAGCTTCTTCTGTCGTAATTCCTGAAGCTTCAATATCTCCACTGATAACTAACAATGCATCGTTTAGGTCAGTCATATAATTTGCTGTATCTGACTGACCAGCATCGTAAAGGTCAATTAATGAAAGGATATCCTCATATAAGCCCATTCTGAATCGATTAGGCGAATACTCCGTAATAGGTACTTCTTTTCTATCGTGGTATTCTTCTGCAGGATTCTTTAACTCAACAGCGACTAACGTAGTTTCTTCAAACGTCACGATTTTATCTTTTGTATACACGGTCGGTTGAATCTTTTGTTTATCCACTTCTGACATGAAACGTGTTTTAGGATATCTAACTGCTGCAATCGGTTCACGTTTAACAGTAGTGTCATACACGACAAATGTTTCGAACACATTAGCTAAATCCACATAATCTAAATCATCACTATCACGATACATAATTTCATACGCGCGACCATATTTATCCATATCAAGCCAGAGTTCGGCGTTTAAACCGTCGATGTCATTATTTGTATTAAATTCATCGATGCTCGATTGTTTCGCATTATCGTCAATTTGAACTTTAACCGGATTGCCTGTGTTATAACCCACATCAAAAGTACAAAGCACCTTGCCAAAATTATGAGCTGAACGATGGTCAGACTTTTCTTTCTCTTTGCGTCGGCTATTCTTAATGATATTTGTGTTTTTAGCTTTGTAGTAATCATCTAACACTTCTAAACGTGGTACTTGATTATCATAGTGATGCCTGATCATTGCAGCTAGCGTTGGTAAGTCTTTTAGCAAATCTTCTGCTGAACTAAATCTATAATGTAAGTTTGACGCTACATCGAAACTAACGAAGTTTTGATTTACGCCATTCGCATAGCGAATATCTGCACCATGTTCAAATTCGTTCACTTTGTCCATTTTTCACGCTCCTTTAAAACATTCTCTTAAGTTTGTTTCTTTGTTCTTTCGTGACGGTCTGCTTACGCTTAGACCACATATCTTCGTTAAACGCATATCGAGTAGCGTCGATCGTATGATTGTCTTTGTCTTCTAGCCGCGGCTTCGGATTACCGTCGCGATCAGTTTGATAATCGATATTCTCGAATTCTTTTGCAATGTTTGGTGTGCGTTGTGGATCGATGCAGATAAAATCCAAGTCGTCTAACCACTGCTCGCCGTATTCAACACTGTCAGGACCTTTTTTCACGCCTCGAACACGCTTGATCCCATGCTCATTTTTCAGTTCTGCATTACTTTTCGGCTCGGCGGAGTCTGAGAATATCTCATCGTTTTGATAGCCTCTTACATGTAACATTTTTGCGATTTCACGGTTACTAATCTTCACGCCGTACATTTCATCGATAGCGTAAATCCCATTTTTCTTTTTGTCATAATGCCAACGTACAAAAGCCAGCGGATCAGTAGCATAACCAAAGTCAAGACCGTTTCGGATGTTGTCAAAGTTAGCAACCATCTCATCAGTGATGCTGCCGGCTTTGACTTGAAGATTATCGAAAGGTACAACTCCAGAACCGATAGCTTTTCCATCGTATTCCCATTCAGCACGCCTTGGATTTCTTTTTCTAGCAGCTTCAACTTCGCTCAAAAACTCCTTGGAGATAAAAGGGTTATCTTTATAGGTCGAGTGATGCACAAAAGTATTTTTCGGTTGAAATGATGTTTCATATTTTTTATTTACCCATGATTGTTTTCTTTTTGGAGGGTTATAACTGTAAAAAAACTTATAAAAAAGACCATCATCTAATTCACCACGTAGCAGTGAGTTAGTGATAGTCGTTACTTCGTCTTCATTTTTAAACTCTGCTAGCTCCTCAATCCAACCAATCGCAAAAGGAAATTTGCTGTCCTTCAACGACTTAATTCGTTCTGGGTTTTGCGCCCCTCGGAAAATCATGTAATTACCTCTAGGAATGTACGTGATCCTCAAAGGCGATTTATTAAATTTGAATAAATGTGTTACACCTTGCTGATCTATAGCCCATTTCATCTGTTCATACAATGATTGCTCAAGCGTATTATCAACATACCGAATCCCGACTGCATTTACAGCGTAACGCATTAGTAATTGAGTGATTATATGTGCAATATCCGATGATTTACCAGATCCACGACCGCCCTTACATACAACATTTAAAATATCTGAGTTAAGAGTTGCTCTCCAAACACCGTGAAACTTATTTGGTAACAAACTAGAAAGCTTTTTAGCCATCTTCATCACTACTTATATCATCGATGAACATTGGAACCTCAGTTACTTCGACTTTCTGCTTGTCTACAAACGCTGCATTTATTTTGTAATAGTGTTCAAGCGCTTGATTGCGTTCTTTGAAACCGGCAGAATATTCACTAACTTCACGTGCGATAATTTTATTTGTTACTGGGTCGCGCTTAATCACTTCAAAACGTTGTGGCTCACCTTTAGCAATAGAAGCCGTGATTGCTAGCGCTTCTTCCATAGTCAAATGGCGCTTGGTTTGAACTTCTTTCAGCTTCTCTTGAATGTACTCGGATATTTTTCCACCTTTTTCCACCAGTTTTTCTTGTGCGTTCTTGGCGTAGTTTTCTTTGTATCCAGCCTTTAAAGCCGATTGATAAGCATTGCCTGTGATGATGTACTCATCAGCAAAAGCTTGTTGCTTAGGATTCAACTTACTCATTTTCCATCACCACCTTTCTAACCAAAATAAAAAGACCACTCGATGAGTGATCCAAAAATATGTATCAGGCAGCACATGAACTTTAAAGAGAAATGGAGTTTTCACCCCTATCTTTTATTTTTGTGTGCCGCCCTTAATCTTTCGACAGTAATAGAATATCACACCAAAATCAATATGTCTGTTGGGTATGTGTAGACAACGTATTATACATTTTTACTGAACCTAATCATCCGCATAATATCAGCGTGTCTACTTCTAATGTACTGATAAGAATAATCAGTCTCATCAGCAATTGATTCCAAGGTTAGACCATCAATATATTTCATTTTAAGAATCTGCTGGTCCAATCCCTGAAACTTCTCAACCATTTGAATGATTTCTTTTCGTTCTTCTGCCAGTTTTTCAACACGTTGATTCAAATTACTGATTTCCTCCTTCAATCGTGCTTGCTTTTCTAATGAAGTTAAAAATGTTTGGTGCTTGGCTAAATCGCCGTCATTATCAACATAATTAGACCAGCGAGCCAACTCTTTTTCGTTCAATTGTAAACAGATTCCTAAATCAAATAATTCTTGATCAATTGAAATTATCGAATCTACCCATCCAAAAATAGCGACTCACCTACTTACATTTTTTCTTTTGCTAATTTATAATTATCTTCTTGAAACTTAATTAATGAGCATAAAATGCCTACTACTAAAGGATGGTTATTGTAGCGGTCACCTATTAATCCGATGGTACCAACTAACCATGACCAGTAGGCATCTGATGTAATAGGATGCTTCTTACTGATCTCATTTGAGGCTTCCATCCATTTTTGCACATCTCGAAAAAAGGCATCCCAGTTCATTACAACTCCTCGATTCTGATATAAATTCCAGTTTGATTCGCCCAAAATTTTTCAACAATTTCAGAACAAACTAATGCATCATCTTTCCAAAAACGGCAAGTAGTCATGCAGTCCTTCAATAATTTTTGCAGATTATCCGTGTCAGGTTTTGTGTATTTCCATTCACCATTAAAATGTTTACCAGTTAATGGGAATAGCCATTTCACTGTCAAACGTACTGGGCCTTCAATCATTTTTTCCGGAACATTGTGTGACAAGTAGCCATTCAATTTTGATCGAGCTGCTTTTAAATCTGCTGGTTCATAAAACACCGGCTTACCATTTACAACATGAACTTGCTTTTGTTGATGGGTAACTGTGGGAACTTTTGCCATAGGCATGAAAAATTCAATCATGCGTCCCACCTAATTTCAATCCAATCACTAAAACGACTTACTTCTAGACTAAGGATTTTTGATTTTTGAACATCTTCTTTATAAGTCACATCAAATCCTTCACCGAGTTTTTCTCGAATTTTCTCTACGGTCCTCTCGTCGCGTAATCGTCTATTTTTGTATTTTCTTTCTTTAGAAAAATCATTTTTAGATTCGTAGCGATCAGTAATCGTAATTCTAAAACCACTATATCCTTTTTGCGCTGAACGAATGATGTCTTTATCTAAATTTTGTTTTTCATACCAGCGACTAAACCATGTTTCAAAAGATTCCTCGTTTGCATTTTTTACCTGATCGATGAGTTTCATTGCTTTCTTCTCTCCTTTGGCTTAATCCCATTCCGTTCCATCTCCCGATTGATATCTTCCTCAACTTGTCGAAGGACTGTTTTTTCTCTATGAACATCTTTCGGATCGGCATCTGGTCGTTGAATATAATATTTCAAGGCATGTTTTATAATTTGTTTTTTAGTATATGGTGACATCTAAACATCTCATTTCTTGTTATTTTATATTGGTACATACCTATTTTCAATTTTTCTTTTACTCTCTAATTTTTGTCTCTCTCAGTCTCCGTTACTCTCTACTCCCAGAGGGAGAGAGTAACGGGACGGTGAGACAGCGACAGAATAAGCTTTCTGAACTGTTACGGGCTTATTACTAGCTGATAGATTGTAACGAACAAAATATTTTTTAACCCTCTGTAACTCTCTAAATAGCTAGTGATAAATTATTTTTCTTTTTTAATAACTAATCCGCCATCAACATAGAAGCTTTCATGTTTTTTTACTCGTCCATAAATTGACTTCTTCGATAGCTCCAAATAATCAGCAATCTGATTTACTTCAATTGGTCCGCTGTCTTCGCTCAAAATATTGAAGGCTTCTTCTAATTCTTTTGCGGCTTTTTCCGATCGTGATTCATTTGATTTCTGAACACCTTTTTTCCAATTTTTTTTTGGATCTTCTTCCAATTGAATATCTTGCAAGGAATCGTCTAAAACATGAACTGGATATCTGAACCATGCGTTGACAGGTTTGAATTTAGGAAACTCTCTTAACGTTCCTTCTAATCTCCAAGCAGAAGCTTGACGGGTAGACTCAACTGCAATTAATCGTTGCTGCTCAACTTTTTGCAAAGTATCTTGCGAATGGATCGCAGACATTAGATGATGCTGCATTTGTTTTTTACTAAATTGATCATCAAGACCAACATCATTATAAGAAGGATTATAGATTTTTATCGCCTCGTTGAACGTTTGACAAATCGCTTCGTTTTCTAACTGCATGTACCGATCTTCCGTCACTGGTAGTTCGATTAAATCTAAAATCGCATCAGGATCGCGGGCAAATACACCAGAGCCGCTCGAGCGATCCATTGAACTTTTTCCGCCTTGAGAGCCTTTTGAGTGGTGATGACAGTAAATAACTGCACAACCTAATTCTGTGGCGATTTTATCGAACTGATTTGTAAAATTGGCCATCTCATGCGCGGAGTTTTCGTCACCAGTCAATACTTTATAAATCGGATCAATGATCACTGCAATATAATTTTCTTTTTGTGCCCGGCGGATTAATTTTGGAGCTAATTTGTCCATTGGACTAGTCTTTCCACGGAGATTCCAAACATCAATATTTGAGACATTCGCATGACCTAGATTCTGTTTGTTGTAGATTTCAATAAAACGTTTCTTCGCTGACTTTTCATCAAGTTCAAGATTGACGTACAAAACTTTCCCTTGCTCGCAGCCGAATCCAAACCAGTTGTGACCTTCCGCAATTGCTATAGCTAGCTGCATAAGCGCAAATGACTTGCCGGCTTTCGATGGCCCAGCGATCAGCATCTTATGCCCTTGCCGCAACATCCCTTGAATCAATTCCGGTGCTAAAATAATTTCTTGCTCAAATAAGTCAGCTAAGCTTTCCGGATCCGGCAGATTATCGTTCATGTCTTCGATGTATTCTTGCCATTCTTCCCATGAACCTTTACCGATATTGGTTGCTACGAGAAATTGTTTTTTCTCACCACGGATAAAACCGGGCAAGCGACTAAGCCTTGATGGATTTTTATTTTGCTTATCAACTTTAAGACCATTACTCTCCACGATCTTATAAAGATAATCGACTCTTTCCTGATACTGCGGATAATTGACTGCATCAATTTTAACGATCGCATGAAGACTTTTTTCACCACTGTAAGTCAGCGCGACGATTGGCAATTCTAATTCTCGAAGAATCTCATTTTGCTGATCAATCGACATACTATCTGATTCAACTAATGAATAGCGAAAATCAGTAACATTAGTATTTTTGACACCTTCCCCATCCAACGGATTGATTCGGACCCAAGCCCCACTATTCGGATTGGGATCCCCAATGACAGCACCGATATCACCATTGCAGCGGCGTAAATTATCAATGATTTCACCAGATGTTTTTGTATAGACGCCAGCTGATTTTGGCAGCCATTTTTCTGATCCGTCGGTTCGCTTAACTGGAAAACCATCGTTGACATAGCCGATGATATCGCCCGGATCAAAAACAGCCTCTAAATATTTGATGATTTCATTTGAGGGATCCCATTTCTTTGGCTCATGAACTTCTTGGCCAAGAACCCAATCAGTGTTGACTAAGCGATAACTCTTGTCTACCGCAGTAGCGGTGAAGCTATCGTTCCAGCCCAAAATCATATCATCATCTTCATCATGAATTGGATGCCAGCCATTTTCTTTTGCTAGTTGTGTGATCGTGGCACCGGTAACCGGTTGGCTCGCGCCTTCAAATGAACTCCATTTTTTGAAAGTTTCACCGGAACGATACCGGGAATCATTCTGACTCCACTGGTCCCAATCAGCTGCCGTATATCCTTCATGTTTAAGAGCCATTCCCACGTTGACCCACTCTTGATAAGAAAGCGCAGATGGATCAACGTATTGAAGTAGCTCTGTTAAATTTAATTTGCTTTCCATTTTTTTCTTCCTTTTTTTAAAAATTATCGTATACTAATAAAACGTTGACTTGGCAACGTAATGGTGAGGGTGAGAACCACTCACTAAAGGGTTAGCGCTGTCGTGTTGTGTCACCGGGCAGCAAATTCATATTTCAAGAAAACGTGTAAAACACTGCTGACTATTGAATGTTCGATAGTCTTTTTTTCATTGATTCGGGTGGTTAACGTAGGTTTAATAATTCTGGGTTTTCGTAGATGTTGCCGATAACTTCGATATAAGGTTTTAACTGGTACAATAGTAAATCGCCCGCTAACCAAGTTAAGCTATGTTCTGACCAATTAATTAAGTAGTTACCATCTATTTCGATACCTGCACTGTCTTCTTTCTTTTGAAAAGGATGATTAGACACTTTTACAACATCCCCTTCAAATATCTCAACGCCGTTCTTGTCTTTTAAGCCAGTGGATTGCATGAGGATATAATCGTCTGGACTCATTTCAGCAAACGATAATAACGTTCCAACCCTCCCGTATTTCATTTCCTGTCCAAATTTCTTTCCCTTGAAAGGCGTGTGCCACGCTCTAAACTTTGGTATCATTTATTTCACATCTCTTTCTGATTTTGGTGTACAATTATCGTGAGCTAGATCATAAATCACACTCAATAATCATTATGAATAACCCCTAGCTCATGGACTGCCGTTACATACCGCGGTAGTCCTTTTTTGTGATATAATTTAAACGAGCTAGGTTCTTCCTTGTTGATTTCATTAATCTGAAGCATATTTCAACTAGCTCACAGACCGTTGGATTTAACCAATGGTCTTTTTTATGATAGAATGCTTTAGTCTAGCGGAAACTAGACGAAGGCTCTTTTTCCGAATTAGCTTTATCTTTTAAATTAAATCTAATTCATTGACCGTTGGAATCAGCCCAACGGTCTTTTCCTATGCAATCGCTTCGGTTACTATAGTAAGCTCAATCGCATGATTTCACTCTTAACAGCCATTTTAGTTACTGATGAATCATCAGACTGATAGACAGCTGCAATAATGGCTGAAGCCCGTTGAACTGCATCAACTGGGTCTTTACTTGCTTCAAACAAATTAACACCTATTTTCTTTAATTCTTTTTTCCGCTGTCTTTTATTCATTCCGACACCTCTTTCATTTCCAAATAAATTTGCCACACTTCTTCTGGATTCGAAGACATCCATGAAGATGCATCAAAATACTCACCAGTCGCAAAATATCCATCTTCGAATGCAATCTCAAAAAATCTGATCATGTTCATAAAGTTCTGCTTTTCGCTATCAGTAGCGACCCAATACATTGAACGTTCACCGCTATCTATATGACTCTTTATTAATTCTCTAACCTTAACGAGTTTTCTTTCTAGCATAAAACCATCGATCAAAGTTTTTATTTTTTTGATCATCCGATTGAACCTACACTTTCTCGATCAAGCCCCAAGCTTTCGCCTGAAGCTTATACCTGTATTGATTGTCTCTCAGATAAGATAATCTGTTACTTAGTGACTTCACACTTTCCGTCATGCACCACTGTCTTGCTTGTTCAAGTTCATATTCCAATTGCTCAATTTCATCTTGATGGTCTTGTATGATCCCCATGATGTTTTTCTTGTTTAACATCTATCTCACCTCTACTTTCTCAATCAATTCCTGTTTTTCCATTACTACTTCCTCCTCAATTGCGGTCGTTAGCTGACTTAGTCGAAATAATTTAAAGCGTTTCGACCTATTTTTATTTGATATAATCTCCTTATCAGTGAGTGGTCCACTGAAATACTGATAAGGAGGTGCCTAATGAAAGATGATATTACTTTAAATTCATTCCCATCGAATAGAGTTGAAGCACTAACTATGCTTTATTTACAGCAACAAGATTTGAAAGATCTTTCTCCCGAAGAGCTTACAAAAAAATATTTTGAAGTTTACAAAGAAGTGCGACAATCTATTCTAAAAAAAGGTTCTAGAGATGAGGATCGCTATCTACAAATTAATCTTTAAGAATTGAAGCTAATCTCGCTATGGAATTTGAGTATTCTATTAATGTTTCAGGTAATACCTCTACTTTTGACTTGTTGGACAATAAAATAATTTGTTGTTCAACAAGTTCTTTTATTATTTCTTCTAACATTATTTTCCTCCTTAATTGGCGTGGTTAGCGGACTAATTGAATATCAATAAGTCGCTTTAACACTTCCCATTCATTTTTCGTCATTACGATGTCATGCTGAGTATTTTCAGGTTCCCTAACTGTTTGGATGCAAACCTCATCTTTGCTTACATCAAAATACAAGACACTTTCTCCGCCCACATGTTTACTGATAAAGCGTATATTGTCGGCAACTAAACCCTCTTTTTTACTCATTCGCCGTCCTCCTTGTATGCTCGCTTACTCTTTCGCATAATGCCTGGCATGGTGATCTCAATAAAATTTCCAATGCACCACTTCCCGCCGAATAACAGAAAGAAAGCAAGTAATAAACTCCATGTGATATTTAAAAAGTGATGAATCCCTGCTAAAATGAAATTAATTATTTCCAATATTCAAAACCTCCTTGATAGCGCCAGTTAGCTGAATTTTTTCATAAACACAAGCCAATGTGTTTTGCTTCGCTTATTACCAAACAATGGCTGTTCTCCAATAGCCTCTAACACATCAGAAAGTGGTATCTGTTCCTCGTTCCACTTAAAAATTAATGTTCCTGAAGGTCGTAAAACTCGCATACACTCTGCAAAACCTTGCCTGATGTCTTCTGGCCAAAGTTCGTCTAATTTTCCATATTTTTTGGCAAGCCATGAGTTTTCACCGACATGCCTTAAGTGTGGCGGGTCAAAGACAACTAAATCAAACTCATTATCTTCAAAGGGCATATCACGAAAATCTGCAACCACATCTGGATTAACGTTAATAACATGCCCTGTTGGTAGTTCTTCGTAATATTGCCGGCAATCCATGAATGTCACATCTGGATTTTTCTTATCAAACCAGAACATTCGACTGCCGCAACAAGCATCTAAAATTCTGGGCAAACCAGTCACTCCTTCCTACGTGATAGCCCCAGCTAACGTACCTGCTGCTTCTTCACTAGTCGTTTAGTAAACGGGTTCCGTTCGAATAATTCCCCCGAAGAAATATTGACTACGATCACGATTCCATTTACCTCTGCAGAAAAATGAACGTCATCCCATTTTCGATATTTTTTTAATCGGAAATAGCCGTATTGCTCAGCTAGTTCACGAATTTGTTTCTTCGGCATAAGCTAACCCTCCACATATGTTTGAGGATGGATCCCTTGCGGCAATCTCCAGCCATTCGCTGCGATCCGTCCAATCATTTTGCTGGCAGAGTCAAAACTCCAAGTACCAACATTGAGAAATCCCCGTTGCTCAAGCTGTCTAATTTGCTTAGGAGTGGCTAACCCCTCTACGCGTCGTCTTTCTAAGCGATCTAACATTTTAGCCGCTTTGCCGGCATTATCAATCTGATCTGGCAAAATCCCCAATTTCTCTAACGCTGATACTTGCTTATCAGATGGCGGTGCCATTTCCCAGCCGAAGCTTGGAACGTAACTTGATAAGTCTTCTGCTTGAATGGACATTTCAAATTGAAGTGGATCAACTAATTTGCGTTTGCGTCTCCGCATTTCTGCTAATTGTTTGGCTAAAGCTTCCTCACGCTCAGAAACAACATCTTTCTCAGCCTGTACTTCTGCTTCCTCAATATCAATCGCTAAGCCATCAGCGCCAGCTTCCTCGATATTTTCAGTCATTTTTTTAGCAACTTCATCTGAACTGGCAATTAAATGTGCTGGATGACAAAGCTCATGGCGTTCTGTGTGCCATAGAAAATCCAATAATAGTAATTCTGTTTTCCCTTCATTTAAACGGGTGCCGCGACCTACCATTTGTGAGTACAAAGAACGAACTTTCGTTGGTCGAAGAACGACAATGCAATCAACTGATGGACAGTCCCAACCCTCTGTTAGCAGCATCGAATTGCAAAGGACGTTGTATTTATCATTTTCAAAGTCTTCTAGGATCTCAGCACGGTCTTTTGATTCTCCATTTACTTCTGCAGCGTTAAATCCACGATCGTTTAAAATATCACGGAACTTTTTGGATGTTTTCACTAACGGCAAAAAAACAACTGATTTCCTGTTTTTACAGTGTTTTGTCATTTCATCAGCGATTTGATATAGATATGGATCAAGCGCCGTTCCTAAGTCTTTCGTTGAGAAATCACCGGCTTGTTGCTTAACTGCAGTTAAATCTAATTTAAGCGGTATGGTTAATGCTTTGATTGGTGATAAAAATCCTTCTTTGATGGCTTTTGGCAACGTGTACTCATAAGCCAAACTTTCAAAATAGGAACCTAGATTTCGCATATCTCCACGATCAGGCGTTGCAGTCACGCCTAATACATTTGCATCTTCAAAGTAATGTAGAACTCGTTGGTAACCATCACTAATAGCATGGTGAGCTTCATCGACCACAATTGTGTCAAAAAAATTAGGAGGAAACTGTGATAGTCGTTTCTCCCGCATTAAAGTTTGTACTGATCCAACGACTACTCGGAAAAAACTTCCAATGCTAGTCTGATCTGCTTTTTCAGTTGCTGTTTTGAGTCCTGTAGACTTTTGTAATTTGTCAGAAGCTTGATCCAGTAATTCACCGCGGTGAGCGAGGACGAGCACACGCTCGCCCAATTTCACCCGATCTTCGATGACCTTACTAAATACGATTGTCTTACCACAGCCAGTCGGAAGGACTAAAAGAGTTCGTTTTTTATCGTCTTCCCACTCGTGCTGGATAGCTTCTCGTGCTTCTTGCTGATAAGGTCTTAGTTCCATCTAATCACTCCTACGCCAAAATAGTAATTCTTTTTTCAAAAATTTCTTCACTAAGTTGTTCTTTGAGGTATTCCCGAATATTCACAATTGCTTGATTTCTCCATGCGCCGCCATCTGCCTCGAAAATCGCACCGCGTGGACCATCTTTCATTCGGAAAATGAATTGACTTTCAGGTTGCTCAACTTCTAAGAAAGTACGGTATGGAGCTAACACAACTGGATTAGGCACCTTGACATCTGCTTTTGATGCAACGCCTTGATTGATAGTGACGGCTTGGCTAACTCCATCGTCACCAGTATTTTTTACATTTTCCTCAGATACATTTCCGACTACTTGCAGTAGAATTTGACGATCGTTGTTAAGGACAAATTTCGACTGCAAAGCAATATTGAATTCTTCCGTGTCCATGAAGTAATTAAAATCGAATTTTGGAATGATCGCTTGTGCTACTGCCAATTTTTCGCGGCTACCGTCTCCTGCAATCAACCCTTTTAAATAAACGGTAGATTCATTTTTTACATGAATGATTAGTGATTCATCTTGACGATCCAAATTAGACTGAACATATTTAACGAAGCCTGACAGTGTGTTAAGCACCAATGGTTCTTCTGCGTTAAAAACTCGTGGAAAAATTTCTTCTACGTTGCCGGCAGTATTAACCGCAAATAGGCGGTCATTTAGTTCAACAATTCTTTCGTGTGGTTTTGTTTCCATTTCAGTCATAAATTTGATTGCATCTTTTGTTAAATCCATTTATTTATCCTCTTTTCTTTTGTAAGTCGATGATTTGTTTTTGTTTCGCTTCTTCTTTTTCGATTACGTCAATTGGTTGGCCAACATCTGTTTTAGGCTGTCCGGTATCAGGGTCAATATACGTTTGACCAGGAACTTCTGATTTCAATTCATGTGCTTCAACTTTGCCGGTCGTTAGATCCTTACCAGTCAATACGGTAGTGGCTACCCCTTCAACTGGAGCTAGCTTAGTTGTGAAGTCGCTAGAAAGTGAAATGACCTTACGTGTTTCATCTGGCTTAAGCTCAAGTTTGATTGTGACCACACGTTTAGCAGTTGCAGATGTGTTTGGATCGTGAATATTGTTGAATACTTTGTTTAGCTCACCGTCCAATTTTTCTTGAACGGCTCCATTCGCTAATTCTGATAGTTGAAGATCGATTGGTTTTTCCATTTATATATCCCTCCTAAAATGCTCCTGGTTGAAATCCGCCTTGTTGCGGGGTACTTTGTGTTGGCGCTTGATAAGGCTGTTGCGGTTGAGATACAACACCGCTATTTGATGCAGGTGCTAAATATTCATCAATTTGATTATTCTTATTTTCTTTGCCCGTTTTTGAACTGGTATATTTATTGATTGCTAACTTTGCACGCCCTTGACTGCCCACTACAGCACCCCAATTCGGTGAGAACGGTTGTCCAATGACTGGTGCTTGCCCAATACCCGTAAAGAATTGCGTAAGCTTCCACTGCCATTTTTTAACCATATAAAGACGATCAAAGACTTTCGTGGTTCCTTCTGCACCGGTAAATTCCATTTCGATTTCAGCGTATGGTGTACCGTTTTGGATCTTGTCAGAATTGCCATCATAGATTTTCCGTTCAAATCCAACGACCTTAAACGGGTATTCTCCTGCAGGTAATAATGTAAATGAGCTTTCTTCAGCGATAAAACTGTCGCCCCAGCCTAAAAATTCGTTTTCTTCGTTATTCATGTAAATATCCTCCTAAAATGTTCTTATTTTTGTGTTTAATAAATTCATAGCACTATCCCAGTTGGTAGCTAGATAATCCCACAAATCATTTGGTACATTTTCAATCGGTGTGTCTGCTGGCATAAAACCGCCTTGGTAAATAATCTGCTTGATTTCGTCCACACTGACTTGATCATTCTTCATTAAATCAGCAACAGAACGCGGGATAACTGCAGGAATTTCTTCGTTTCGTTCTGGCTCAAAGTTATGTTCTGACTGAACTGGTTGACTTTGTTCTGGTTCAGCAACTGGTACTGGTTGCGGTGGAGTCACTTCGCTAAATGCTTGTGTAATCTGCGCATAATCAAATGGCAATTCATCTGCTAAACCAATCCGATTTTTTGCATCCCAAGCCGGACGATGCGTAGTGTACATCATGCGTTGACCGCCAGTAGCCTTTTTGCTATTTGTTTTACTATCGGTGATCACGGTTGTCTTATAGTTGGCAAAAAGAACCATATCCGCCCATTCTTTAACCAAGGGTGCTGTCTTCTTTTCGAGTTTTAACTCATAGCGATCAAATGCCCCCATTTCATCAGGCTCTTCTTTTTTTCGCAACATTGCATGGGCAGTAACGACTACATTAATTCCCAAGTCGATTACTTCGCTAAGCTTGTTCAATAATCCACCCATTTGTTCTGCTAATGCTACAAACTTTTTTCCGTAGCCTTCTGAATCAATAGCATTCCAGCCGTTCGCTGCCATTAAATGCCGCTTACATAAATCTTCCACCCAGTCCATTGTGTCGATGACTAATGTCTGACAAGGTTTGTTTTGTTTTACAAAGTCAACTTGTTGCATCAGCATTTCCCAACTAGTCGGCTTAGGAAATCGTTTGACATCCATGTGTAGCGTTGAATCTTCGGTATCGATAAACAGCGGGGCAGGAAACTGACTTGCAAAAGTCGATTTACCAATTCCCTCAACGCCATACAAGACTACTTTTTGTGCTTTAGGTATTTTTCCTGTTATGATGTCCATTAAAATGCTGCTCCTTTCCATGTTTGCGTAGCTGGTGCTTCATTCGTTGATGCACCTGTTTCATTTTTGATTGCATAGCCATCCTCTATAATGATTGAGCATTCATCACCAGTAGAAACCCGTGTGGCAATCGCTTGTAAGCCTTCCTGTTCTAGCCACTGCCCAAACTCTTCTAATGATTTCATATCCATTTGTTCAAGTTTATCCAGCAATATAAATCCGCAATCTGGTTTCAGTTTGCGAACGATCGCAGTGGAAACTTTAAGCTGATCAGAACCGCTCATGTTGTCCCATTGCTGACCGTTGTAAATCAGTTCGCCTTCTTTTACAGATAAGCCTGGTAATGGTAATTCCGCCTTATCAAGCAGTTCAGCTTTCTGTTGACGGATTTCATCAATGGTCGTAGTTAACTGATCATACTGAAGCCGATACTCTGCAGCATCCCCTTCCGCTTTGTCCTTATCAAGGTTGACTCGGACACGACGATTGATTTCATCGATTTCAGCAATGTTCTTTTCTAACTCTTCTGTTGACTCGTCTTGAAGGTCCTTCGCTGATTTCTGAGCCGTTTCTAAGTCTAATGACGTCTGATTATGCTTTGTTTCTAATTCAAGCAGCTGTTGGCGTAAATTTTCAATTTGCTGACGTTCTACTTCAAAACGTTGCCCAATTTCATTGACCTGTTGCCTTTTGCGCTGATTTTCTCCGTTACGAGCTAAGATAGCTTGTTGTTGACTCACTAGCTTTTGGATGGAGACTAACTCCTTTGGCGCATCAGGGAAATATTGCATCTCCTTGGCAAACTTTTCTTTTTGATCTTTGATTTGCCCGATTGTGTGACGTGTGTTGTATTCTTCGGTTTCGGCACGTTCCAATTCAAATAGCTGATCGCCAACACCAATAATTTGTAAAAGGATTTTCGCTTTCTCTTTTGAAGAAGATTCCATAAATTTTGGTAGATCAATGGCTAATTCTTCAACAAAACTATTCAGCAGGCTTTGACCACCCTTTTGACCACTTGGATCAATAATTTTTAAATCGGAATTTTTCCCTTTACGTTCTACGATTAGTCCATTATTCATCGTGATACTCAGGTGTGGCGGCGTCATAGATCCTTCACGATGTGCTTGGCTAGGTTTGTACTTGTTACCGCCTAACGCCCAAGCAATTGCATCAAGGACGCTTGTTTTGCCTTGATTGTTATTACCTCCGACGATGGTGAGGCCATTAGCTGTTGGTTCGATTTTGACGGCTTTTACTCGCTTGACGTTCTCAATTTCGAGTTTGTTAATTTTCATCATTATTTTCTAAGTCTCCTTTGATATACTCTCCTTTGAGGAGGTGATTTTATGCCAGAAATTAAAGTTTTCTTTGCTGATGGATCTACAGAAATATTTCATGAAGATCAAATGTTTACGACTGTTTCGTTCCGACAAGACAACGCTGTGACTCCAGCCCATAACAGTCCATCATTATCAGAAAATTATTCATTATGGTCTCATCATCACAATGGTTTGTTTCCAAGTTTTCTTGAATTATTAGCTAATTCAGAATTCTTTTTCGATGTTGAAAAACCAGATATCTATTTCAACTCAAAATTAGTTGTAAAGATTGAAGAAATGTAACCGAGTAATCAGTGATTTTCCTTAATCGGAATCTCACTGATTTCTTTTTTCAGCGATACTCTTGCCTTAGCAATAACAAAATTGTACGCAGCATCACCATAGTTCACATCCAAAGCTTTAATGATTTCACCGTAAGTTATACATTCCTTTTTTAGTTCATCAAGTAACTTTTCCGCTTCTACATCAATTGATAATTCAAATTCTTTTACTCTTTCAGTCATTTTCTTCATATGTTAAACTCTCCTTGTAGTTAGTTATATTTTTGGTCTATCTCGGTTGCCCCCGAGGTAGGCTCTTTTTTTGTTGCAATCAATTCCCCATCTTGTGTGAAGTATTGATCTGTTCGCTGACCGCTAACAATAACGGTGGTTAAAATCAAGCTAACTTGTTTCGACTCGATAGAAATATCTGCCGGCTTCTCTGTAGATCCTGTCATAAGAACATCCTCCTTTTTCTTAGGAATGTGTGCAAAGCGTGCTTCGTTGAAACGATTCATAGCTTCCTTGGATTTAACGCTTGTTTTACTTCGATCAGGCATTACGGTGATTACACCTTTTTTTCTTAGGTCATTTAGTTTTCTATTCACCTGTTCAAAAGTACGGTTACACAATCTAGCAAGCTCAACATGATTACAACAGAACCCATTTTCATCAAATCTGATATTTGCTAGTAAAATATTTACTTGATCTTGTGACCATTGTTTTTTTGGTTGTTTTAACTTACCTATCTTTTTAAGTCTCATAATTCTACCGCCGATGGATTGTTCTGAACGATCAAGGCTTATACCAATTTCTTTATAGGTTGCGCCTTTTTTGTACATGGCGATGATTCTTTTGTCTTCTTGGTCAGTAAAATTTCTTCCTTTAGGATCAAATGCTTTGCTAAAATCAGTTGGCGGGAACTGACCATCTCTTCGCAACTTATAGATTTTTACATCTACGGATTTAGCAGATCGGCCTAGCTTTTTTGCTAACTGGTCGATATTTAGAACAACGTTAGTTTCAGCAAGTAGCGCATTCTTTTTGAGGTATTGGATTTCCTTAGTAGTCCAGTTTTTCAACGCGATCACCTCGTTTCTATCTTTTTGGCATCAAACTCAAATTCCTCAGATAGCAAGATATAGCCTACAACACTAACTACTAATAGAATTTTGATCCATGTCGGTATGGTTCCAGTTGACGCTGCTCCGATGATAAACATCACTGTCAAAGCGAATAGTCGACGCAGCCAATAAAGTTTTTTCATCGTTTACCTCCTAGATATTTCCAAAGTTCGTTGTCAATAAAATCGATCATCCCTTGAGGCTTGAAAAGCCAACGATCACTTTGTGAATAGGGATAATAAACCCAGCCACCATTTTCAACATCTAACTTCTTAATCAACTTAGGATTGTTCAAAATTTTGTTTCGCAGCCAAACAGATGAGCGATTAGATCTAGAAACAAAATCTTTCATCGTAAAAGTTTGACCGGCGAATTCTTTTTCTTCTAGCTCTCTCAATCGAACCTTTTCAATCAGGACTAAGTTATCAGATATTTCAATTGTTACTTTTGCCTCTATCTGTTGTTCAGCCATCTCATTACCCCTTATCCAAATCTAAAGCCGCTTTGATCTCTTCAATTTTCGCTTGTGGGCTTCTTTTGCCGTTCATTATGTCGGACATATACGCAGTAGAAATCCCTAACTGTTCAGCCAGCCAAGCTTGATTTTTCCCTTTTTTCACTAATGCGATTTTGATTTTTGTAATTAAATCTTGAGACATAAAAAAATCACTCTCCTTCCATATTTTTGTAAGCTAATAAAATTAGCTAATATTTATTGACACGGACTAACGATTGTATTAGTATAAAGTCATAGTTAAATAAGCATAGAACTCCCCCTATAAATTAACGTTCTAAGTTTGCCGACCTCGAATTGTTTATTTTGATAGGTGTCTTTCTTATTGCTCATTAGCGTATTGAATTAGCTTACGGATTTATAATACTAATAATTTTATTAGTTGTCAACCAAAAACTAATATTTTTGTTAGCATTTGTTTTTTCGTTGCGGAAAAAGGTGATTCCAGATGGAAATTTTACTAGAAAGAATAAAGTTACTTTGTAAATCAAGAGGTATTACTGTATCTCAATTAGAAGATAATTTAGACTTGCCTAGCAACACAATCTATCAATGGAAAAAAAGAATTCCTAATACTGAAAGATTGAAAAAAGTTGCAGACTATTTCAACACTAGTCTTGACTACCTTTTAGGCAGAACTGACAACCAATATGCTGGCCTTTCTCCCGAGCAAAGAAAGTTAACAATAAAAGAAGCTTTGGAATCTGCTATGGGCAAAGATGGGAAAGAAATCGATGCTGATGATATTCCCACGCTTACTCGTATTATCGAAGCATATTTAGACGGAAAAAATTAGGCGGTGGTTGGATGGACAGTTTTATTAAAAAGTTTATCGAAATATTACAAGTAACGGTTGTGTACGATCATGAACTTAAAAAGGATGCTTATTGCTTCCCAAACTTAAATCTAATAGTAATCAATTCGCACAATCCTGAATGGCAACAGCAAAAAGACTTATTGCATGAATTGGGGCATCTAGCTAAGCAGAGAAACGACTATAAACTATACAATCTGGCTTTTTCGCTTCATTCTCAAATGGAAAATGAAGCAGAGGAGTTCATGATTGAAAAAGTATTAGAAGCTAAACTTAACGAACCTGATTTTGAACCCAGTTCATTCAATTACATAAACTTTTTAGAAAGTTATGAAATTGAAACAAAATACGAACCAATGGTTAAAGAATTTATGACACGATATCTCGTCGGAGCTAAATCCGGCAATATATTTTTTAAATAAAAAACGAACATACATTCGTAAAAAAGGAGTTTTTTTATGTTATATCAAGAATTTAAAGAATGGTTAGAAGAAAATGCGAGCGGGTATCCTATTTTTATTGAGAAAGCTACGGAGTTTCAGCTTATGAAAAACAAAAATCGTTCTGGAAAAAGTAAATGGAACGATCGAAAAGTGGAAAAAGCAATACAAGGCATGTGGAATAACGTAGCAACTGCAGCATACGATCAAATCAAAGCACATGAGGGCGTTCCTAAATATAACGGAAAACAAATTTGGTTAGACTTTATGGAAAAAAACGAATTTTTGGAAGGATTTAACGAAGGAGCTTCTGAAGTTGAATTTGAATAAAAAATACACGTCGCTCTCCCCTGCAAAGTTTGAACGACGTGATCACATAAATATTACCTATAACAATAGGCTTATTTAACTGTGCCTATTGTATCAAAGAAAGAGAGTTGATTCAATTGGCTAGATTTGTAAAACGTGGCAAAACTTGGCAATACGAAATATCGTATAAAGACGAGAACGGGAAATATAAAAAGCTTAGAAAAAGTGGCTTTGCAAAAAAAGGAGACGCTATTGCTGAAGCTGGAGAAATTGAGGCGAGTCTCGCAAAAGGTCTAAAAGTTACAAGTAAAGATATCCTACTTTCTGATCATTTTGAGCAATGGATGAACGTGTATAAAAAAGGAAAAGTTTCTGATGTTACCTTTAGAAAATACAAGAACACATTAATGAACATCGAGAAGTATTTTACAGATGACACGATTAAAAAAATATCAAGGACTCATTATCAAGAAAAAATAAATGAGTTTTCTAAAGTACACGCCGATGCGACCGTTGAACGTTTAAACACTCAGATCAAGGCGAGCTTGAGAAATGTTATAGACGAAGGAGTTATTCCGTATGACTTCACTAAAGGAGCCGTGATCAAAGGAGAGGCTCCCAGTGTAGACGAGCAGGATAAATTTTTAAATTTTTCAGAGTTTGAATCATTGGTTAACCTTGCGAAAGAACGGCTCGATCCTCATTTTGCTTCTCGATTCATGATTGTCGTTGCCGCCGCTACTGGGTTACGTTTTGGAGAACTTCTAGGTTTAACATGGGACCATGTTGATTTAGACAAAGGAACGATCTTCGTAGATCGTGCTTGGGATTACACTGAGACTCAAGATTTTGTACCAACTAAAAATGAGCAGTCTGTTCGAAAAGTACCTTTGGATGCTGAAACATCAAAAATAATGCAATCATTCAAAAGTGAACAAAGAAAACTGTTTCAGAAAATGGAAATTAAACCCAAGCATGATTTTGTGTTCTACAACGCAAAAGAAGGATTGATATCAAACAACGCTGCGAACAAAAAGCTGAAGGAACTTCTAAGACAATTAGAAATTGACACTCCGCTCACCATGCATGGTTTAAGGCACACTCACGCATCTGTTTTGATATTCAAGGGTGTTAATATTATGGCTGTCTCAAAACACCTAGGACACAAGAATTTAGCCGTCACAATGGAAGTCTATAGTCATGCGGTAAAAGAACTTGAAGAAAGGGAAGATGAACATATTAAGTCCATCTTTGATGATATTTATAAAAGTTAAAAGTGATTTGGCACACGTTTGGCACAAAAAGAAAGACAAACCTTATTGTATCAAGGTTTGTCTTTTAGTTTAAATGCCAGCTGCAGGATTTGAACCTGTGACCTACGCGTTACGAGTGCGTTGCTCTACCAACTGAGCTAAGCTGGCAATTAGTACAAGAGAAATTATAGAAAACTTTTACGAAAAAGTAAAGTAAGATTCTTCTTAAAAAGCGATTACATGAAAAAAAGTTGAAAATATGTTAAAATAAACTATGTGATAAAAGGAGGCGTTCGAAACAGATGGCTACATTTGGCAAAATAGAGGCACACGTTGATCCTTCCGAAGCTGGGAAAAAATTCCCCGTAAAGACACACGTTATGTTCACTATTCGTGGCGAAGCCCAAACCGGGGTCGTTGCTAAACAATTGAAAAACGCGGCAGTCATTGAAATTGATGAAAAACAAGACAATGGAGACTTGATTAATCAATCCAATGGTGTCGTCGTCATCAACTATAAACAAATGAAAATCATTTAGTTTTATACGAAAAAAGCGAACCGTTTAAGCGGCTCGCTTTTTTTTATTTTGTTCCGAATAAACGGTCTCCTGCATCGCCCAAACCAGGAACGATGTAGCCTTGTTCATTTAATTTATCATCTAATGCAGCTGTATAAATATCTACATCAGGATGTGCTTCTTGTAAAAGTTTTACGCCTTCAGGTGCAGCGACTAAACAAACAAATTTCATATTTGATGCCCCGCGTTTTTTCAATGAATCAATCGCCATGATTGCAGAGCCACCAGTAGCTAACATTGGATCAACGATGAACAATTGACGGCTGTCGATGTCTTCTGGCATCTTGAAGAAGTATTCATGTGGTTCAAAGGTCTCTTCATCACGAAACATACCGATATGTCCCACTTTCGCTGCTGGGATCAATTCTAAAATACCATCCACCATACCGATTCCTGCACGCAAGATTGGTACGATTGCAACTTTTTTCCCTGATAATGTTTTTTGAGTAGATACTGTAATCGGTGTTTCGATCTCTACTTCTTCTAGCGGCATATCACGAGAAACTTCATACGCCATCAACATCGCGATTTCATTGACTACTTCACGAAAAACTTTCGTTCCGCAGTTTTTATCACGAATAATCGTTAATTTGTGTTGGATCAATGGATGATCAATTACTTGAAACTTGCCCATATTAAATTGCTCCTTTATTCTGCATTTCTCCTAATTATATGACAACTACTATCAGAAAACTAGTCTAATGTGAGTGAATTGGGTGAGATTTTGTTAATTCTAATGCAGCCTTGCGAAGCTCTACTAATTTTTCTTCGTCACCATTAGCACGTAACGTTTTAACGATTAATTCAGCAACTTGTTTTGCAGCTTCTTCGTTAAATCCACGGCTAGTAATGGCCGCTGTTCCAATACGAATGCCGCTAGTTTCTTTGAAGCTTTTTGATTCAAAAGGAATAGAATTTTTATTGACGGTGATGTGCACGCTGTCTAGTAATTCTTCTGCTGCACGACCTGTAAGATCAAAACCAGTTACTTCAATCAACAATAAGTGATTATCGCTACCGCCTGAGATTACTCTGGTTTCTGGCGCTTGATTGAAAACTTTTACCATTGCTTGTACATTTTTTAATACTTGTTCACTATAGCTCTTAAATTCTGGTGCTAAAGCTTCTTTAAATGCCACCGCTTTGGCTGCAATTACATGTTCCAACGGCCCTCCCTGCAAACCAGGGAAAACAGCGCTGTTGATTTTTTTCGCTAATTCCGCATCATTGGTTAAAATCAATCCACCTCGTGGCCCACGCAATGTCTTATGTGTAGTTGACGTAACGATATCTGCATAAGGCACTGGGTTAGGATGAAGACCCGTTGCAACTAATCCGGCAATATGAGCCATATCAACCATTAGTTTTGCCCCAATCTCATCGGCAATTTCTCGAAAACGTGCAAAATCAATCGTCCGACTATAAGCACTTGCGCCTGCTACAATCAATTTAGGCTGATGTTTTCGTGCTAGAATACGAACGACTTCATAATCGATTGTCTCTGTATGCGGATCTACACCATAGCTGACAAAGTTATACAACTTTCCGCTGACATTGACTGGTGAGCCATGCGTCAAATGTCCTCCTGCTGACAAATCCATTCCTAAAACTGTATCACCGGGTTGGATCAATGAGAAATAGGTTGCTTGATTGGCCTGTGAGCCTGAGTGAGCTTGCACATTGGCAAATTTTGCATCAAATAATTCTTTGGCGCGATCAATCGCCAAATTTTCTACGACATCAATAAATTCACAGCCCCCATAATAACGTCGACCGGGATAGCCTTCCGCATATTTATTCGTTAAAACGCTCCCTTGTGCCATTTGTACAGCTTCTGACACAATATTTTCTGAAGCAATTAATTCAATGTTTTGTTCTTGTCGTTCTGCCTCGTGTTCAATTGCTCCCCATAGTTCGGGATCCAATGCTTTATAATCCATCCCAACGCCACCTTTCCATTTTCTGATTTTAGTATACGAAAGATTTAACAGATAATCGAATTTTTTGTTTACTTTTCTACAAAATAGTTTTGGGCAGCAGCTTTTTTCAAACGATTCATATAAGCTAATCCTAAATGATCTTCTGGAAATATCTCTGCAAAGATCACATCCACTTTATGCGCTTCGTCCAGGGCCCGTAAACCACTAAATAATCCGCGAGTCGCTGCTTCGATTGTATCTTCATCAAATACAAAACGATCAGCTGTTTTATAATTTTCTGCAATTTTCGGTGTTGCTAATAAGCCGACTTTTTGGTCTTTTTTTTCTGCCCAATCTAGCGCTTTTTCCCAATCATCTGGTCGAATCATCAAGACTGGTGTATCTGGCGAGTAATGTTTATATTTCATTCCTGGAGCCTTTGGTGTTTCACTTTCTTTGACTAAATGCTTATCTAAAGGAACTTCAATTCCTAATACATCTTCTAGCTGCTCCTTCGTCACCGCACCAGGACGTAAAATTGTCGGTACTTCGCCGCTTAAATCTAAAACAGTCGATTCTACACCAATCTGTGTCGCGCCATCGTCTAGAATACCAGCAATTTTTCCTTTTAAGTCATGATAAACGTGCATTGCTGTTGTAGGACTTGGTTTTCCTGAAGTATTTGCACTTGGTCCTACTAACGGTGCACCAGTTTCTTCAATTAAAGATAATGTTTTTTTATTATCTGGCATTCGAAATGCTGCTGTGGATAACCCCCCAGTGACCACAGGGCTCAAACTCCCTGATTTAATTGAAAAAATCAATGTCAGTGGTCCTGGCCAAAAATTTTTCACAATTTTTTCGGTCAATGGATGGTAGCTTTCCACAAATTTTTGTGTCATAGGAAAATCTACTACATGGACGATCAATGGGTTGTCACTAGGACGTCCCTTCACCGCAAAAACTTGTGCGACTGATTTTGGTAACAATGCATTAGCCCCTAGTCCATAAACAGTTTCGGTTGGAAAAGCCACCAATTCTCCTTGACGTAATAATGCTGCTGCATGATTGATTTGATCTGATTGAAAAATTTTTGTTTCCACAGTTTCTCCACAGCTCCTTTTTTTCTTTTCCTTCATTTAAACCTATTCATTGGCGAGTTATCCCCGAATTGTGGATAACGGTCTTGTCAAGTGTGCATAACTATGTTGATAACTTTTTTTTATTTTTAAACACTGTTATATCAGTGTTCTTTTATGATTATTCTCACTAAAAATAATTTTTAGTAAACAACGACCATTCGGTCATTGCCGGACATATCTTGATGAACAGTGACTTTTTTTTCAGGAAAAATCTTCTGGAATATTTCTTGTACAGCACTTCCTTGCTGAAAACCAATCTCCAAAAAGATCATCCCTTGCGGATTTAACAATCTTCGACTTTCTACTGAGATTTTTTGATAGATTGCTAGTCCGTCATTTTCTGCAAACAGTGCCGTTTTAGGTTCATACGTACGGACACTCTCATCCATCAAATCCCATTCTGCTTTACTGATATAGGGCGGATTGCTGATAATAATATCTTGTTTCTCAGTTATTGCTGATAATACATCGCTGTACTTGAACTGAATCTTCGCCGCTAAATTTTTTGCATTCTCTTTAGCAACTCGCAATGCTGCTTCAGAAATATCGACAGCTGTTACTTGCCAATTTTGACGTTTCATTTTTAGACTGATTGCAATCGCTCCTGACCCCGTCCCAATATCTACAACTTTTTTGGGAAAATCTCCGTTCATAGATAAACAAAGAGCGACCAATTCTTCTGTTTCTGGTCGTGGAATCAATGTATCCGTCGTAACTTTAAAGCGATGATCGAAAAAATATTCATATCCCAATAAATACTGAGGAGGAATATTTTTCATCAGATGAGCTACATCTTGTTTAATTTGCTCCTCATCTTCTGGTGAAATCTCTTCGCGCATATGGATCAACCATTGAGTTTTATCCCATTTTTTTCGAGCTAAAAAAAGATACTCAATCGCATAGCCTTCTTTACCAGCAACTTCTAAAAAAGAAGAAGCCCCTGACAGGACTTCTACATAAGTTTTAGCCATTTTGCATATCTTCCAGTTTCTTGGTTTGATCATACATAATCAAGGCATCGATAATCTCATCTAGCTTGCCTGCTAAGATCTGATCTAATTTTTGGATAGTTAGACCAATACGATGATCGGTCACACGATTTTGTGGGAAGTTGTACGTACGGATACGTTCAGAACGATCACCTGTACCAACTGCAGATTTACGGCTAGCATCGTATTCACTTTGCGCTTCTTGTTGGATTTTGTCATAGACGCGCGCACGTAAAATCTTCATCGCCTTTTCACGGTTTTTTATCTGTGAACGTTCATCTTGCATCGCTACAACGATTCCTGTTGGGATATGTGTCAAACGAACAGCCGATGCTGTTTTATTGACGTGCTGTCCACCGGCACCTGATGCGTGATAAATATCCGTTCGAATATCTTTGTCCGCCATATCAATCTCTACTTCTTCTGCTTCTGGCATCACTACGACTGTTGCAGTAGATGTATGGATACGCCCTTGTGATTCTGTCGACGGTACTCGTTGAACACGATGAGCGCCGCTTTCGTATTTCAATTTTGAATAAACATTATCGCCAGTGATCATCATGATGACTTCTTTGTATCCACCAATTCCTGTTACATTAGCTTCCATGACTTCTGTCTTCCAGCCTTGGCTTTCCGCATATTTTTGATACATATTGAACAAATCCCCAGCAAATAATGCGGCTTCATCCCCACCAGCTGCACCTCGGATTTCCATGATGATGTTCTTATCATCATTGGGATCTTTGGGTAAAAGTAAAATTTTAATTTCATCTTCTAGAACTTCTTTTTCCTTTTTCAAATCAGATAGTTCTTCTTTGGCCATCTCTGCCATTTCAGCATCTAGATTTTCACCTAACAATTCTTCTGCATCCCGGATACCTTCTACTACTTTTTTATAGCGACGATATGTGGCAACAGTTTCTCTAGTGTTGGCTTCTTCTTTTGACAGCTGCATGAAACGCTGAGTGTCACTGATAACTTCTGGATCACTCAATAATTCGCCAAGCTCTTCATAACGATCTTCGATTGCTTGCAGTTGATCATACATGGATAAAATTCCTCCTAATTTTTTACTATAATTACTTTCAATCCGTTTGCGACTCATCACGTGGATCGTTCTACGAAATTTTTAAAACCTACAAAAATCAGCTTACTATTCAGCGAAACGATTCAATCACTTTTTAACGTATCTACGCTCTATGATCAATTCCCGGATGTAAATAATGTTTGCGGCAAACCGGATAATAAGCTTCATTACCGCCGATTTGAACTTGATCACCTTCATAGACTGGACGTCCATCGATGTAATGCAAGTTCATTGTCGCTTTTTTATGGCAGAACCAACAAATTGTTTTTAGTTCTTCTAATTTATCAGCATAAAGCAACAAATATTTTGAGCCTTCAAACATTTCATTGCGGAAATCATTTTTTAAGCCGAAAGCCATCACTGGAATATCCAGTTCATCTACAACCTGAGCCAATTGGATAACATGTTCTTTCGTTAAAAACTGTGATTCATCGATGAGCACACAATAAGGTTTGTAATCAAGACTGTTAATAAATTCAAAAATATCGGTCTCAGGAAAAATCGGCACCGCCGAGCGGCTCAACCCGATCCGGCTAGAGATCGTTCCTACGCCTTCACGCGTATCCAATCCACTGGTCATCAAGACCACCGGTTTATTTTGTTCCTCATAATTATGGGCAACTTTTAAGATTTCAATCGTCTTACCACTATTCATTGCACCATATTTAAAAAAAAGCTGGGCCATTTCTTGTCACCTTTCCCTTTTGTTCCTATCGTATTATAGCGGAAAAGCTAGATTATTTACAGTAATAATTTTCAAGAACGTACCGTCTTAGTAGAATCATTTACTATTTTCAAGAAAGTCGTGGTTGACTGTTAAACAAATAACTTGTGCCCATTTTTTATAATTGGCGTCAGTCCTGTAGAGCAATTGCGAAAAACTTTGATGACAGATCACGCTATGATAGCTAAGATCAGGAGCCAATCAAGTGCCGACAACGGCTCTTTTCTTACCGATTTGGCGGAAGTTTTTTTTATAGAACCATGCTATACTGAATTTATTGTTAAAAATTTTACTGTTCAAATTTTTGAATAGATCATCAAAGGAGTTTTTCATGAATTTTGATCGACGAGTTAGTTTTTTCAAAAAAAATTGGCAAAAAATAAACAATCATTTTTCTTCGATTCAGATCATCGTCTTTTATTACTTGGCAATGACCGTGTTGGCATTGATTTTGTTTCATCTGCCTGCTTTTCGCGAACCTGATTCACACGCTTCATTTTTAGATATGGTCTTTATGGCGATCTCAACGATTTCAGTTACTGGCTTAACAACGTTTGATATCAATTCAGTCTTTAATGACGCCGGTGTTTTAGTGTTAGAAGTTTTATTTCACATCGGCGGTTTAGGAATCATGATGATCACTACCTTCTTTTTTATTGTGTCCAAACGACGGATCACTTTGAAACAGCGGCAATTAATCATGACCGATATGAACCAGCCCCGACTTAGCGGCATCGTCAACTTAATCCGGGTCACTTTTACGATGCTGCTAGCAATCGAAGTTCTCTTTGGCACGATTTTTTCCCTTTATTTTTATCTTGCCGGTTATTATCAAAAAATCTCCGAAGCAATCTTTTTTGGTTTTTATCAATCAATCTCTGCGCTGACCAATTCTGGTTTTGATGTGACTGGAGAATCGATCATCCCTTTTTCTCATGATGTGTTTTTCATCGTTACGATTATGCTTTTGATTTTTATCGGTGGAATTGGTTTTCCAGTTTTGATGGATTTTCATGGCTGGATCTTTCATAAGAAATCTGATTCAAAACTGCCTTTTCGTTTCAGCCTTTTTTCAAAGATCGCTTTATTAGCATTCTTTGTACTTTTTATCGGCGGCGCTGTTGCAATCTGGTTATTAGAAAAAGATCATAGTTTTGCTGACATGAATGTGTTTGATCAGTGGCTGAATTCTTCATTTTACTCTATGACGACACGGAATGCTGGTCTGCAGATCCATGATTTGTCCAGTTTTCAAAATACGACGTTGATTATTTTTGCCTTGTTAATGTTTATCGGCTGTTCTCCTAGTTCTGTCGGTGGCGGGGTGCGAACTACAACGATTGCTATTATCGGTTTGTATTTGTACTCTTTTTTGAAAAATGAAAATGACATCAACGTATTTGGTCGGAAGATTGCTCAAGAAGATGTTCGTAAATCAGTGGTCGTCTTTATGCTCTCTGCGGGGATGTGTTTGTTCAGTATCCTCTTTTTAACGGCGACTGAAGATCAATCCTTGATTTCAATCATTGTTGAGGTTACTTCTGCTTTTGGGACAACGGGACTTTCACTAGGCATCACTGCTGATCTTTCTAATACTGGAAAAATTATGATTGCTATTTTGATGTTCATCGGCCGCATCGGAATGCTGTATACGTTGCTGCTTTTTGTACCGAAAGAAACCCAAGATTTAGGCTATGAATTTCCAGAAGAAAAGATTATTATTGGCTAGGAGCAAATTCTTGCTCCGGCTTTTTTTGTGAAAGAACTTTTCACTATTCCAACTGATTAGAACCTTAAGAAAAAGGAAAGCTGTTTAAACTTTGTTTTTAAATATGATAAGATAAATTAAATTTGTTACAGACATGGAGGATGTATGATGAGCTTACGTAGTCAACTAGCGATCACTGCTGGTAGAAGCGCTCAATGGGTATTGAAAACTTTTTTTAAAGGCGGATCGAGTTATCCCGGTCAGCTTGCTTTAAAAATGGACCCTAAAATTTTAGATACTTTAGTAAAAGATTACAAAGTCGTCGTCGTGACCGGAACTAACGGGAAAACATTGACGACTGCTTTAACTGTTAATATTTTAAAACAAGAATTTGATGATGTACTAACAAACCCCACTGGTGCTAATATGGCACAAGGAATCGTCTCAACTTTTTTGAAAGCAAAAGGAAAAAAAGGCGGCAAAAAAATTGCAGTTCTAGAGATTGATGAAGCTAGTCTAAGCAAAGTGACTGAGTACATCAAACCGGAATTGTTCTTATTTACTAATATTTTCCGTGACCAAATGGATCGATATGGTGAGATTTATACGACTTATAAATTAATCGTTGACGGCGCGGCAAAGTCCCCGGAGGCTCCGATTTTATGTAATGGGGATTCTCCTATTTTTAATTCCTTAAAAACGGTCAATCCGCGAAAATATTATGGTTTTGATCATTTGCCTGATGAAGATCAAGAGGCCCATTACAATACTGATGGCCTGCTTTGTCCAAAATGTCAGCATATTTTACGGTATAAAATGATCACTTACGCCAACCTTGGAAAATACTATTGTCCCAACTGTGGTTTCCATCGTCCAGAATTGGATTATCAACTGACTGAAATAACAGCCATGGACAATCAATCTTCAGAGTTTGTAATCGATGGACAAGCATATAAAATCGAAGTTGGCGGGATGTACAACGTCTACAATGCATTAGCAGCGACAGCTGTGGCAGAATACTACGGTGTTTCAAAAGAGAAAATCAAACGCGGCTTAGGCTATGATGAAAAAGTTTTTGGCCGACAAGAAGAATTCGACATCGCTGGAAAAAAATGCACATTGGTCTTAGTAAAAAATCCTGTTGGTTTGAACCAAGTAATCGACATGATCGGTTTAGCACCTTATCCTTTCTCACTGGTCTCATTATTGAATGCGAATTATGCAGACGGTATCGACATCAGTTGGATCTGGGATGGCAATCACGAAGCCTTTGCTGAAATGGATATTCCTGCAGTGATTGCAGGCGGCGATCGCCATACGGATATGGCATTGAGATTACGTGTTGCCGGTATTCTTGATGAGAAGTTGACTGAGACAGAAAGTTTAACAGACGTGATTGAAAAGATTCAACAACTGCCGACTGATCACGTGTATATCTTAGCAACTTACACTGCCGTTTTACAATTACGCAAAGAATTAGCCCAACAAGGCTACATCAATGGAGGTATGGATCGTGGCTAACTATGAATTGAACTTAGCACATTTATACGGGAATTTATTGAATACTTACGGGGATAATGGGAATCTCTTGACTTTAAATTATTATGCCAAACAAATGGGCATCCAAATCCACTCAGAGATTGTCAGTATCTATCAAGAATTCGATCCAGATAAATATGATTTTGTTTTTATTGGCGGCGGACAAGATTACGAGCAAGTGATCGTCTCCAAAGACATCCAAACAAAAAAAGAAGACTTGACTCGATACATTGAAAATAACGGTGTATTATTGTCAATCTGCGGCGGCTACCAATTGTTAGGCCACTATTACATTGGAGCAAATGGCGAAAAAATTGAAGGAATCGGTGCGTTGGATCACTATACTTTGAGTCAAGATAACCATCGCTTCATTGGTGATATTGAGATTCACAATGAAGAATTTGGCGAAACTTATTATGGTTTTGAAAATCACAATGGCCGTACCTTTTTAGGAAAAGGTGAACGTCCCCTTGGCACAATCGTTAAAGGCAATGGAAATAACGGTGAAGATCAAGGCGAAGGCGTCATCTACAAAAATGTCTACGGTTCATATTTTCACGGACCAATCTTAGCTCGTAACAAGTCATTAGCTGTGCGTTTGCTTCATACTGCTTTAAAAAATAAATATGGCGAATCGGTAGAATTACCGCAACTTCCATAAATAAAATCGGGGCTGTGACAGATTGCTGTCACAGCCCCTTAACTATTTATAAAAAAGTCGGCTTAGTTTTTCGCATCTTTCTAATCGATGACCCGATTATTCTCCTGGTGTCGAAGCGATGATTTTCATTTCGCCTTCCACTTTCCATTCAGTAATCTGCGCTGGCAAAATACAGCTTGTTCCTGGCTTCATTTCGTAACTTTGATCGTTGACAATCAGATTTCCGTATCCTTCAATTACAGTTACAAGCGTATAATCTCCTGTTTTTTTCAAAGAAAGTTCACCAACGACATCCCATTCGTAGACATTGAAAAAATCTGTTTTCAAATAAGTAACGACAGATGATTTTCCTTTTTTACTTTCTGATACTTCTAATTCTGGGCTGATTGCAGGTACTGTCGTCACATCAATGGATTGTTGGATGTGTAATTCACGGGTGTTGCCTTGATCATCTTTTCGATCATAATCATACACTCGATAAGTCGTATCTGAGCTTTGCTGCGTTTCTAAAATCATGATGCCTTTTCCGATTGCATGAATCGTTCCGCTTGGCACATAGAAAAAATCACCTTTTTTTACTGGAACACGACGAAGCAGATCATCCCAGCGTTCTTCTTTGATCATTTCGGCTAGTTCTTCACGTGTTTTAGCATTGTGTCCATAAACGATTTCTGAACCTGGTTTAGCATTGATAATGTACCAACATTCTGTTTTTCCTAATTCGCCTTCGTGTTCCAATCCATAGCTATCATCTGGATGGACTTGAACAGACAGATCATCTTCAGCATCTAAGATTTTAGTCAATAACGGGAACACATCCCCTTTTGCATGACCAAATAATTCTCGATGTTCAGTCCAAAGGTCACTGACTTTCCAGCCTTTGTAAGGTCCGTTTTCTACGATGCTGACACCGTGTGGATGCCCGCTGATCGCCCAGTCCTCTCCAATTTTTTCATTAGGGATATCAAAACCAAAAATGGTATGCAGCTGATTGCCGCCCCAAATTTTTTCTTGAAAAACTGGTTGTAAAAATAATGGTTCCATGATTTTTGCTCCTTTTACTGTATTATTTTTTCTAGTAGAAAATAAGGTACATTGACAAACCTATCCTATTGATAGTTTGCTGCTCATTTGCACAACTTTTTTAATCAACTCAAGTGATCGATTAAAAATCTAATTACTTTTGATACCTCGTTGCCCGTTCTTGTAAATAGCTGGCTAAGATCTCATCACGCTGGATTACATAACTAGCGCGGTGGTCACTAGGATGTACACGATTGGATAGAAAAATAAACGCAGACTGCTTTATGATATCCAACACAAGAAAAGTCCCGGTATAACCGGTATGGAAAAGCAGCACTGATTGATCAAGCGGACTAAATTTCAAATCCCAACCAATCGAGCGCTTCCCTTTTCCTGATGGGGTCTGATCGTCCAATAATTCTCGGATTGTTTCCTCTTTTAAATAAATCATATCCTTTATATGTCCGAGATTCAAATACATTTTTGCAAATTTACTTAAATCTTTCACAGTCGTAAATAATCCTGCATTACCGGCATGTGCAGCTAAAACCCGCGCTTTGGGATCATGAGTCTTCCCTTTCAAAATGGTACCATCAGCCAATTTTTGAGTGGGCACGATTTTATCATAAGGAGCTTGCGGCAAAAAAAGACTGTCTGTCATTCCTAACGGCTGCAATACTTCTTCTTTAAAAACAGCTACTGTATCTTTTTGATAATATTTCTCAAGCAAAAAACCTAGTAAAATTGTTCCTGCGTCGGTATATTGCACAATTTTTCCCAGCTGATCACCAGGTTGTAAGGTCAAATACGCTGCACGCAATTCTTCTGCATTTAATTGGTCACGTTGTGGGATATACGTCTTGATATCTGACGTATGTGTTAATAAATGACGCAATGTGATCGATTCATCTTGAAATTCTGGCAATATTTCATGCAAGGACTGATCCCAAAAAAGCTGACCAGCTTCTTTTAATTTCAGCAGCATTGTCGTCGTACAAACAACTTTGGTTAACGAAGCCACATCAAAAAGAAAATCCTCGTGCATCAAAATTTCTTCCGGTTCCACTTGGCTATTGCCTAAAACGTGGTTCTCTTCACGATCGTCTTCGATAAAACTAAAAACAGCACCAGGAAAAACACCGGCTTGTCTTTTTTCTTCAATCAAGCGAAGTGTTTCAGGATACATAAAACTCCTCCTTTTTTGGAAAGTATCCTTATAAATCAACAAATTACTTATTATTAATAAAATACAGTTTTTTAAGCTGTATAACAATGTTTGTCTACCCTTTAGGCATTGGAATCATGTTCGATTGATTGCATAAAAAGACGTGACATCAACTAGTCACGTCTTTTTTTTATTTCAATACGAACCACCATTCAATCCCAGCCGCATCGTAGAGTGTAATCAAAGTTTCTTTTTTATCGCAGAAATAGTCTAATTTCTCTTCATTCAAATGCTTGTGTAATTCTAATAACTTTTCTTTAGACACTTTGAATTGTAGAAAATCCAAGCCTAACACTTTATCTGTTGGCAAATCAATTGTGCCGCCTGTCGCTGTCGTTAAGCCTACATTAAATTCGCCGCGATTCAACAACAGCTCTTCTTTGCTTTCATCATGGACAGTCAATCCTAAAATATCGGCTAGAAATGCTTGCTGTTTTTCCACATCACTGACATTTAAATGAATCTTGTCAAAATAAGCAGCATGGATCTTTTCACGTTTGGTCGATTCTTTCAACAATTCAGTAGAATCCAATTCAATCGGTTCTGCAATCGATCGTTCATTACTAGGTGCATAGAAAATCTCAAGTTCGTTGCCTTCAGGATCTTCAAAAAGTAGTCCCTTTTCCTCATCCGCTTGCAAAGCTGATTTGACTGGATAGTCTGCCTTTTCTGCACGATAATAAACATTGGCTAGTTCTTCAATGTTCGGTACAACTAATGACACTCGCTGCATTTTCTTAATCTCGCCACGATGTTCATCTGCCCGTGGACTTTCCTCCAACCAAAGCAATTCACTGGCTGGATCTTTGTATCCTAAAATCGCTAATTCATTTTCTTCTCGCAATAAATGAAGGCCAATGATATCTCGGTAAAAGTGGATCATGCCATCGCGATCACGTACCCGAATAGCGATTGTTTTTAAATGAAGTTTTCCTAACTGAAAGTTTTCCATTATTTTCTTCCCTCCGTCATTACCATTTTACCGATGCCTTCAAATTCACGCAAGTGATATCCTTTCCATAGATAGAAAAGGGATTTTTTCTCTTTTGGGTGACTAGAAACTCAGTGGGATTGATGAGTTGAATTTTTTTGACTGTTTTCTTTACTTTTCTTCAAATTCATTTAAACTACTAGGAGAAAACTTGAATCTAATCCATTCATCAATTAAAGTGGGAATCAATCTAAAAAGAAAAGGCTGTTGAAAAAAATGACTTATTCCGTAACAATTAACGAATTTATGCTGCTAGCGGCAAATGAATCCATCGAGATTTTAGATTTGAGAGATCCTGAATTTATCGATTCTTTTGAATTATTAAAAGGCCCAGCTGTCACTCAGATTTCTTTAACTCAGTTACCTAATTGCTTAGACCAACTTGACAAAAGTAAAACGTATTACCTGTTTACTCAATTTGGTGGTCGCTCCAAAACTATGGCGCAATTTTTACGCAAGGAAGGGTTTCAAGTGGTCAACGTAATTGGTGGTGCGGCTGCCTATCAGCATTATCTAGCTAGTTGAACTTAATCATTAAGCAGATAAATTGTCTATGGTCCTTCTTTTGTGTAGGATTTGCTTATAACTAATTTTAAGGAGTGTTAATTTTGGCCAACGTTCTAATCGTGAATGCCCATCCATTGACCGCAGAAAATTCACAAACAGTGACCGTTTTAGAAACTTTTATCGAAGCACATCAAGCTAGTCATCCTGAAGATGTTTTTACCACGCTGGATTTGTATCACATGGATCTTCCAGAGATCGATAGTGACCTCTTGCTAGCTTGGCAATCATTGCAAAAAGGGGCTGTGTTTACCGATTTGACTACTGCTCAGCAAGAAAAAGTTCGTGTTTTTAATGAATTCACTGATCAATTTTTAGCTAGTCAAAAAATCGTAATCGCTAACGCCTTATGGAATCTAAATATCCCTACCAGATTAAAAGCTTGGTTCGATACGATCAACGTTGCTGGAAAAACGTTCAAATATACTGCAGATGGACCGATCGGCTTAGTTACTGATAAAAAAGCTCTGCATATCCAATCAAGCGGCGGTACGTATCAAGGGCAAGATTTTTCTGCTCAGTATGTCAAAGGAATCTTAAATTTTATTGGGATTACTGATTTTGATTCTATCTATATTGAAGGCGCTGATTACGATCCAGAAAAAGCCCCTGAAATCATGGATAAAGCAAAAGAAATGGCTCGATCATTAGCTGCACAATTTTAATCAATCAAAAAAACCTGTCGACTAGTCGACAGGTTTTTTTTCTTCTTCATAAAGATTTGAAACGCCTTTATACCATTCAAACACATGGATAGCGACCACTTTCATTACTGCATAAAAAGGGATTCCTAAGATGATGCCCGTGATACCAAATATCTTACCAGCCGTTAACAACACGAACATGATTGTGATTGGATGGATCTTCAATTGATTGCCCAAAACTAATGGGGAAACGATCCGTCCTTCGATCGTCTGTTCGATCACAAAAACAATGATCACTTTGACTAACATGACTGGACCAGTAACAATCGCGATAAAAATTACTGGTACCATTGCGAAAAATGAGCCTAAATAAGGAACCAAATTTAAAAATCCAGCTAAGATACCCAATGTGATTGCATATTTCATCCCTACTAATGAAAATCCGATGATAAACATCACTGCTACTGAAAAAGCCACTGTCAATTGACCCCGGATATAAGAAGCCAGTTGGGAATTTATTTCTGACATGACCTTCAATGTTGGTTTCCGAGTTTTGGTCGGTAGAAAATTAAGGATATAGGGGGCCAAGCGATTGCCATCTTTTAATAAGAAAAACAAAATGATCGGTGCAGTAATCAATGCGATCACTACAGTAGCTACTGTTGAAACAACACTACCCAAGCCTTGTAAAGTCATACGTGAAATATTTTGTGCCGTTTCAGTCAATGACCCTAGTATTTTTTGTAGACTGTTGTCAACGTGCTGCTGAAATGGTTTGAAAGCTGGATCTTTAAAAATTTCATTTGCTTTGTCACTGATTGTATCAAAATAACCTGGCAAACTCTGCATCATCGATCCTATTTGTTCACGAATCTGTGGAATGATTACTACCACACCCCAAATAAGCAAAGCGATGACTGCTATAAAAAGCAAGACAATCGCCAACGTTCGATTCAACCCTTTTTTTTCTAAAAAGTTGATCACAGGATTCATTAAATAATAAAGAATCCCCGCAATGACGACAGGTAGACCTACAATGGCAAAAAATTGTCCAACAGGTTCGAAAAGGTAGGATACTTTTGTAAAAACCAAGGTAATCAGCAGCAGCAATAATACAATAATCAATGCTACAACGACTTGGCTATTTAAAAACCATTTCCAAAACCAAGAAGTTTTTTGTGCTAATTTCTTTTTATCCACTTACTCACGCTCCTACTGAAAGATAATTTTCATTCCAACTTCCAATGCTGGAAGTTTTTCTGGGGTGACATAAATTGCGTTAGGGACTGCCCCCACTTCTTTTTGGAAAAAGATCGTCGCATGACCGATCTCATTTAGATTTTGATTTGCTAACGGCCCTACACTATTTACCTGATATGTTTGATCTCCGAAAATCAGTTGTCCTCCTTTTTTTAAGGCAATCGGATCTTCATTCAGTGCTTTTTGTACAATCGAAACATCCAATAAGTCTGGTGTAATTGTCTGACCAAAAAGAACTAAAATCTTTTCATCATCAACGGCATTTTCTCCAATTTGAGTAATTTCTGTTGCTGTCATCTGTCACACTCTTTTCTCAGTTATTTTTCAATTATATCACAAAGTTAGCGCTATCCAAGCGAGAATAAACTTGCTAGAATGTAGATATCATGAAGGAGGTTTTTTTATGATCCATAAAATACTTTTAGGTACCTACACTCGACGAATCAGTCAAGGAATTTACCAAATCGAACTCGATACTTCAACTGAAACATTAACAAATCTCAATTTAGTAACAGCAGAAACCAGTCCCACCTATCTTGCTAAAAGCAACGAACACGTTCTTTATTCTGTCACCAGTCGGGATAATCAAGGTGGACTATCCAGTTATAATCAACAAAATGAATTTTTGAATGCGGTGACAGAAGAAGGCGCTGCACCTTGCTATGTAGCAGTTGATGAAGCTCGTCAATTAGTTTATGGAGCAAATTATCATAAAGGCGAACTAAACACTTATAAAATCCAACCAGATGGTTCACTTAAAGCTGCTGCATCACTTTTTCATTCTGAGCCTACAGGTCCTCATAAAAATCAAGACAAAGCCCATACCCATTACACTGATTTGACACCTGATCAACGCTTAGTTGTTTGTGACTTAGGAACGGATCGCGTATACACATATGATGTTTCTGCTACAGGAGATGTAGAAGAAGTTGCCGTTTATGTAGCGGAACCTGGCACAGGTCCTCGTCATCTAGTCTTCCATCCTACTAAAATGATCGCTTATCTTTTTGGTGAATTAGATAGCAGCGTGAGTGTTTTAGCCTATGACGGAACCGACGGCCGCTTTACTCAAAAACAAAAAATTTCAACTTTACCAAAAGATTTCAGCGGTGAAAATGGCGGTGCAGCCATCCGCGTATCCAATGATGGACGTTTCTTATATGCCTCTAATCGGGGACACAATTCCATTGCTGTCTTTGCCATTGCAGAAACTGGATTGACTATTGAGCGGATCCAATCCATTGCCACAGAAGGTGATTTCCCAAGAGATTTTGCTTTAAGTCCAGACAATAAATACATTGTTGTTGCCAACCAAAACAGTGACAACTTGACTCTTTATCGTCGTGACAATGAGAGTGGGCGCTTAACCATGATCCAAAAAGATGTCTTTGCACCAGAAGCTGTTTGTGTATATTTTGATTAATCAACTTCTACCAATTAGCTGATACGACAAACTATTTGATTAAGAAAGGACGTTTCTATGGACAAAGAAGCCGTTATTGAACGACTAAAAAAAGAGTTGGGCTTGCCCAATTTTAAAGGTCGTTTAGAGGAAAAAGAGTACACCGAGGAAGATTATCAAAAAATAAAAAAAGAGTTGAATGACTATTTCGAAAACTATGTAAGAAATATTGAAAATTAAGGAACAAAACTGACCATTGAATCATTTGGTCAGTTTTTTCTTATTAACGTACCCTAAACAATCTTTCCACAAAAAAAAGCACCGATCGGCAAATCGGTGCAAAAGGAGTATTACATAAATGCAATGAAAAAGAAAAGGTTGTTATTGGTTATGGATTAATCATACCCGATTCTCTTCTCACTGTACTTAAAATAACGTTATAATACAATTAAAAAACCTTTGTTCTATTTGTATTTTGGATTGATCACTATTTCAATAACAAATTTGTGATTTTTTGAATTGTTTTATAAATTGTATCTGTCGCAGCATCCTGTTTTTTTTCAGCAGCATTGAAAGCTTCTTCATCTACTTCTGGCAATAAACTATTCGTCATTTCTTGGCAGCCAGCGACATATTGGATATAGGCTTTCTCAAAGTTTTTATGATTGCCCATCACTTTCGGCGGAGCTTTAAGCAAATTGATTTTCTCTAAATTCAGTTGGTAAAATTGCGTCCCTTCTTTAAATAATTCATGAATCTCTGACAAGCGTGTTTGATCGAAAGCCGCAATATTCTTCTCATCTAAGGCTTTGCGGATTTCTTCATAGCTTGGATGCAAACGTTCGCCCATTTTTTCTGTATTTTGAACAATTTCATTGATTTCTCGTGCATAAAACCCTGTATTAGGTCGCATTCCTTTATTCCTACTTTCTATCTTTTGATACCTTCATTTTACCGATTTTTAATCGAGATGCAAAGCCACTCAGTAAATATTAAATATTGTTTCACTTTCTGGTCATCCTGAAAAAATCTAATAGATAATCGACCCATCCATTTTTAGCAAAAAAGAACTTGATAGATTAATTCACTTGATAAATAAAAAAACTTCGTATGACTCCTAGGAACTCATACGAAGTTTTATTTTTAACTTAATCTGCTTTTTGTGCGCTTCGTTGGAAAACTTTTACAATTTCAACGATTGGAATAATCGCAAACGATGCACCAATAACGATTCCCCATTGATATAGATCAAGATGGGCTACTCGGAAGACATCATTTAATCCAGGCACTACAATGATTATCATCATCAATATAAAGGAAAGCAAGATTGCCCAGTTAAAACTCTTGTTGCGGAATGCGCCGACTTTGAACAATGACTGATGAACAGATTTCACATTGAAAGCATGGAACAATTGCATCAAGCCTAATGTCGCAAATGCCATTGTCAATGCATCAGAATGAATCTCAACATAACTTGTATGAACCGGCCATTGGATTGCCGACCAATAAACAAACAATACTGTTGCCGCTTCTAAGATCCCTTGATAGATAATACTTGAGAAGACTCCTCCAGAAAATAAGTTTGAGCTGCGTCCTCTCGGTTTATGCAACATCAAATCTTTTTCTGCTGGTTCCATCCCTAGTGCAATCGCTGGGAACGTATCTGTCACTAAGTTGATCCACAATAAATGGATCGGCAGCAATGTATCCCAACCAAGTAACGTAGCAATAAACAGAGTTAACACTTCACCTAAATTAGCTGCTAACAAATATTGGACAGCTTTTTGAATATTTGAAAAGACTTTTCGCCCTTCTTCAACAGCAACAACAATCGTTGCAAAGTTATCATCAGCAAGGACCATATCAGAAGCTCCTTTAGACACCTCTGTCCCAGTAATTCCCATACCAATACCAATATCCGCCTGTTTCAATGCAGGGGCATCATTGACACCATCACCTGTCATAGCAACTACTTTGCCTTCTTTTTGCCATGCTTTTACGATTCGAACTTTATGTTCTGGAGAAACACGAGCATAAACAGAATAACGTTCGACATTTTGAGCAAATTCTTCATCAGACATCTCATTTAATTGTGCACCCGTCAATACTGCATCATCGTCACCTTTTTCGATGATTCCTAAACGAACAGCGATCGCTTCGGCAGTATCTTTGTGGTCTCCTGTAATCATCAGTGGACGAACACCTGCTTCTTTAGCTACTCGAACAGCTTCTGCTGCTTCAGCTCGTTCAGGGTCGATCATACCGACTAAGCCAGCGAAAATCAGGTCATTTTCGATTATTTCAGTTTCTAATTCTGCAGGAACTTGATCAACATATTTATAAGCCATTCCTAAAACACGCAATGCTTGTTGAGCCATGTCCTTATTATTTGCCAAAATAGCTTGTTTTTCTTTGTCTGTCATTGAGATGACTTGACCATTCAACAAGATTTGTGACGTACGATTAAGCAAGACATCAGGCGCACCTTTTACAGCGACTAAAATCTTCCCGCTTTTTTCTTGATGCAAAGTACTCATCAATTTACGATCTGAATCAAATGGCAACTCTCCTACACGAGGTTCTTCAGCCACTTTTTCACGAACATCAAAATCATTGTTCAACCCGAATTGGACCAATGCCGTTTCAGTTGGATCACCAATCAAACTACCATCTTGAGCAATTTTTGTATCATTCGCATAGTTCATTACTTTCATCGCCATACTATCGACTGGTACTTCGCCGTTAGCATCGTATTGATGATCGTCTACATATAATTTTTCAACGGTCATTTGATTCAGTGTCAATGTTCCCGTTTTATCTGAAGCGATAATATCCGTTGAGCCTAATGTTTCCACAGCTGGTAATTTACGGATAACAGAATTTCTTTTTGCCATTACTTGTGTCCCTAAAGCAAGGATAATCGTCACAATCGCTGGCAATCCTTCTGGAATAGCTGCAACAGCTAATGAGATTGAAGTCAACAACATATCGACCCAAGAAGTATCATTGAAGACTGTTCCAACAAAGAACATCACAACAGCGATGATGATAATAGCAAAGGTCAAGAATTTTCCTAGTTGATTCAAATTATTTTTAAGCGGTGTCTCGGTCTCATCTGCTTGTGCCAACATCCCGGCGATTTTTCCGACTTCGGTATTCATCCCGGTATTGACAACGACCCCTTTACCACGCCCGTAAGTAACATTACTATTTGAGTAAGCCATATTGACACGATCACCAATACCGACTTCGCCTTCGTCAATCACAATCAATTCTTTTTCAACCGGAACAGATTCACCAGTCAATGCTGCTTCTTCGATTTTTAATGAAGCAATTTCAAGCAAGCGTAAGTCTGCCGGTACAACATCTCCTGCTTCTAACATGACGATATCACCAGGAACTAAATCTGTTGATTTTACTGAACGAGTATGACCATCCCGCAAAACATTGGCATTTGGCGTTGACATTTCTCGCAAGGCCTCAATCGCTTGTTCTGCTTTAGATTCTTGGACGACACCCATTACCGCATTGATGACAACAACGGCTAAGATAATGATAGAATCGACTACTTCATGAGAAACAACGGCTGAAATCACTGCTGCAAATAGTAAGACAATAATCATTAAATCTTTGAATTGTTCTAAGAAGCGAACGAGCATACTTTTCTTTTCGCCCTCATCCAATTCATTTTGACCATACTCACTTAAACGTTTCTCCGCCTCAGCAGAGGTCAAGCCCTCTTCGGTCGTTTGAACTTCCGCCAAAACCTGTTCCTTTTCTTCTGAGTAAAAAGGCTTTAGTAGTTGTTGCTTTTTCTCCTCTGACATTATTTTCCTCCTTAAATTGGTGTTCTACTTGGAAGTAAAAAAAATAGACTTGTGTATGCGAAAAGACACATACATAAGTCTCACTATTTAAGACAACACCAGAAAAATTTCTTTTCTTGCTGGTGGCGTTGTCACAGCTTGCGCTGCTAGTTACTCCCTCATGAATACAAAACGAATTATAGCATGAGAAAAGACTGGAATACAATCACTACTTACCGATTAATGAATTGTAAGAGTTTCCACTAGAGACTTTTGTCCAAAAATCTTCTGTTGTGCCTTGTTCCATTCCCATTATAAACTTTTCTCGGATGTCTGGGTAGTTTTTAGCAATGCGGGTCACTAAGTTTTTGATCTCTTCGCGTTTTGTTTTTTTATCCACAGGACAAGGATTAAAGACAACCGGTAACTCTTCCCGTTTCACCAGCCGGATAATTTGTTGTTCTTCCAAATAAATCATTGGTCGAATCAATGTCACCTTTGTTTTGGATAAATAACTCTTAGGAGCAAAACTGTTCAACTTACCATGAAACAAAAAATTCATAAAATACGTTTCAATTGCGTCATCAACATGATGCCCTAATGCGACTTTTTGACAGCCTAATTCACTTGCACGATTGTACAAAATCCCTCGCCGCAGCTTTGCACATAATGAACACGGCGACTTTTCTTTGCGAATATCAAAAACAACTTTTGCAATAGTTGTTGGAACGATTTCAAGTTTATAGCCTAAACTTTCCACAAACTGTTGCATAGGAGCAGTGTCACAATCTGGAAATCCCATATCCAATGAAATTGGTACAATCTCAAAATCAAATCCTAATCGGCGTTGTCGTCGAATCTGATCCAATAAATACAGTAACGTAGTACTATCTTTTCCACCACTCATTCCGATAGCTACTTTGTCACCAGGTTCAATCATTTGATGAGCCAAAATTGCTCGACGAAGTGGGTTATAGTAAGTTTGATTGTCCTTCTTTTTTACTCCCAATCTACTTGCTCCTTTCATTTAATTATTCAAAAAAGTTTTCCTGCAAACTATATTGCTCGCCTGTTGTAATATCATACTGAATCATTTGATAGTTTTGATAGATTTCTTCCTGCGCTTTATTCACTGGTGCTTCTTTGAACCATTTTCCACTTTGATAATACATTTCTTTTTCAAAAGCCGGCCATTCTTTTTGTAACGCAAGTAATAAATTTTGAAATCCCGTCAGCGGTAAGTTGCCTTGATGGAATAAATCTGCTGCAAAATAAAAAGGACTTGTTGTTACTTGCTGCTGAGCCAATTCATGACGATTATCATACATTAAAAATTCAGTCTCATGCAATAAAGGCCCTTGATTGGCAGCTTGGATCGTATCAGAATAGATTCCCGGCAAATGATCCCCCCAGAAAACGACCAATGTTCGTTTAGGCAATTGATCCAATTTTTTCAAAAAATTATTCAAAGCCTCACTGCTGTAGGCAATATCTTGCAAATAATTTTTCACTGCCAGCGAAGAATCTCCTTTAGCTGTATAAGACACGTCTGAGTATTTATTTTCATAAGGCATGTGTGTCTGCATCGTCACTAAATGTAAAAATTGCGGCTGTTTATTCTTCAATTGATCAAAAACTTCTCTGTAGGCTGCTTCATCAGAAATATATGGATTGTTCTCAAGTTTCTTCTTATGTTTCATCGTTTGTTCATCTAAAAAATGATCAAAGCCAAATGTCCGATAAACATCCTTTCTTTTATACATCGAAGTATTATACGGATGGATTGCCGTTGTTTCATAGCCGCGTTTTTTCAATGTTTCTACTAGCGAAGGAAACGAAGAGAACTCTGGAACTAGCATCGTGTACGGCGTCGTCATTTGAGCATTGAAAAGTTCCATTGAAAAACCGGTCAACGCCTCAAACTCGATATTGGCTGTGCCTCCACCATAGTTTTGCGACAACATTTGTCCGCTGTATGTTTTATCAGCCACGGAGCGATAGGCTTGTAATGGATCGCCGCCTAAAATCTCCAGTCCATTCAAACGACTAGGATCAGAAAAACTTTCACTCATGATATAAATAATATTGGGTTTTTCAGTTGTTTTCTTTGAGGACACTTGGTATTTCTTCACTATTTTTTTGACAGTCTCTTCAGAATACCCTTTTGGTTTTTCCATCGCTTCGACAGGCAAGTTGTATAAAAAACCGCCGATAAAGCCGGTATTATAATAGTTCATTTTTTGACTATAAGGAATCCACAAAGCGGTTTTATCATAAGCCTTACGCAATAAGTTGTTTTGTTGATTGAAGCTCCCAATATAAACAAGCAAACTGCTGGTTAGCACAAAACAAGCTATTCGAAGCCATTGTTGTTTTTTTTCTAAATTCACACTTTGCTTCCAACTAAAAATAAGCAGAAAAATTGCTGCTGCCAAAAGCAATAAAAATAGGAGAAAAATAGGCAGACCTACCATATCACGGATCATGCCAAATTCGGTGATCATTTTTAGGTCATCGGGATAAATTGGCTCCATGCGATAATTCATTTTTAAAAAATTAGCACTGCCAATCCCAAGCACTACTAACAAATATGCCAGTACCCCGATTCTCAATGATCCTAATAGACTACTAAGCCAGCCAAAAAAGACAAGCAAGACGAAGCAACCTAAGAAAAATTTTTGTGTATGCCATGAAAAGGCAAATTTAACTGCTAAATCAAAAGAAAAATCATTTTGCATCAGTTGAAAAAAGAGATTTGAAACGATGATCAATCCTAATACGCCGATAAACTTTAGCACTTGGCGCCAAGGGAATTTGTAAAATTTTTGCATAACTGTCTCCCATCTGTGAACTCTTAAATATTTTAGCGAGAAAACAGCTGAAAGTAAAGAATGCCAAAATCACTCAAGTATTGACTGATTGAGCCTTACGCAAAAAAAAAGTTGTGACAGCTGACTGCCACAACTTTTTTTATTTCCAAAAATCATCAAAAATCGTAATTGGCAGATGACGCTTATGCTGGGTCTTATGCCACCAAGTTTCGATCGTTGCTTGTGCTTTTTCACTGATCTGCTTGCCTTCTAAATAATCATCAATGTCGTCATATGTCACACCTAAAGCGACTTCATCGGCAATTAACGGCTTACCGTCTTCTAAATCTGCTGTTGGGATTTTTAAATACAGTGCTTCTTCTGCTCCTAATTCTTTTAGTAACAGTTTTCCTTGCCGTTTATTCAAACGAAACAATGGAACAATATCCGCACCGCCATCACCAAATTTAGTAAAAAAGCCGGTGATATTCTCAGCCGCATGATCCGTTCCAATAACTGCCCCGTGATTATCCCCTGCAATGCCGTATTGTGTAATCATTCGTTGGCGAGCTTTGATGTTGCCTTTATTGAAATCACTGATCATAACACCGGCTGCTTCTAGTGCAGAAACTTGCGCATCTACTGCACCTTTGATATTCACACTCAAACTACTATCTGGTCGGATGAAGGTCAATGCTCGTTTGGCATCTGCTTCATCTGCCTGTGCACCATAAGGCAGGCGCACTGCAATGAATTTATAATCCAGATCTCCTGTCTCTTGCCGCATTTCTTCCATTGTAAGTTGTGCTAGCCGACCAGCCAATGTAGAATCTTGTCCCCCGCTGATTCCTAAGACAAATGTTTTCAAAAAAGGATATTTCTTAAGATAGTCCTTTAAAAAAGTGATACTCTTACGGATCTCTTCTTGCGGATTGATTGTTGGTTTTGTTCCTAATTGTTTGATGATCTCTTCTTGCAACGTCATTAACAAATCTACTCCTTTAATCGTCTTGCTCTGTTTTCATCACAGATTTGCGCACTTGATCCATAATATTATTTTTATGGGTCCAGCATTCTGTAGAAAGATCGACTGGATATTTTTGTGGATTAAGTCCTCGTTTGTATTCTTCCCATAATGAATCTAATCGGTCTTTAGCAAATTGCTTGATTGTTTCTAAATCCGGCAATTCATAGATTCGTTCCCCTTTCACAAAAATATCTTGTAAAATCGGGCGTGCTTCAAAATTTTTCACGGTTTTGTTGATGTATGGATAGACTGGATGGAACATGAAGATTTCTTTTTCTTTACGCGGATCTTCACTCCATAAGGTCACATAGTCTCCTTCTGATTTGCCATCTGAGTTTCGTGTAATACGCCAGACTTGTTTTTTGCCAGGAGTCGTAACTTTTTCTGCGTTACTCGAAAGTTTGATTGTATCGACCATTTCTCCTTGTTCATTTTCGATTGAAACCAATTTAAAGACTGCACCAAGCGCTGGTTGATCATACGCCGTAATCAATTTTGTCCCAACACCCCAAACATCAATCTTTGCGTGTTGCATCTTCAAGTTTTGAATCGTACTCTCATCTAAATCATTTGACGCATAGATTTTCGCTTCCGGAAAACCCGCTTCATCTAATTGCTGACGCACTCGTTTAGAAATATAGGCCATGTCACCGCTGTCAATCCGTACACCTAAGAAATTGATCTTATCACCCATTTCTTTAGCTACTTTGATTGCATTTGGTACACCAGATTTAATCGTGTCATACGTATCCACTAAAAAGACACAATCACGGTGCGTTTGAGCATAAGCCTTAAACCCATCATAGTCATTGCCATAAGATTGGATCAATGAATGAGCGTGTGTTCCGCTATCTGGGATACCAAAAATTTTTCCTGCACGTACATTACTTGTCGCATCTGCGCCTCCAATATAAGCGGCTCGTGTTCCCCATAAAGCAGCATCCATTTCTTGTGCGCGCCGTGTTCCAAATTCTAATAACGGATCATTTCCGATTACTGATTTGATACGGGAAGCTTTTGTTGCAATCAATGTTTGGAAATTTACAATATTCAAAAGTGCTGTTTCGACCAATTGACATTGTAACAACGGCCCTTCCACCTGAATAATCGGCTCGTTATTAAAGACCAATTCACCTTCCACCGCTGAACGAACGGTACAAGTAAATTTGAAATCTCGTAAATAATCAATAAAATCTGATGGGTACTTTTCGACTTCTGTTAAATAAGCCAAATCACTTTCACTAAAAGTCAACTCTTCCAAATAATTTACAAGTCGTTCCAGACCAGCAAAGATGACATAGCCATTATCAAAAGGCATATTACGGAAATAACACTCAAACACAGCCTGAAGGTCTGCTCGACCAGTCTCCCAATAAGTTTTCATCATATTGATTTGATAAAGGTCCGTATGAAGTGTCAAACTGTCATCTTTGTACAACTTTTTCATAGTCATGCTCCTCATTTGTTTTTAGTAATTAAAACTATTTTATTCATTATATCATAACGGCTTTAAGTGAGTAGTTTTAGCTGACTAACAGCTGTGAGAAATTTTTATCATAAAAAATTAACTGTCCTGCAAAAAGAGCTGTAACGGGTATCCGTTACAGCTCTTGAAAAGAATCAGCTTCTTTACTTGTATTTAGCGATGAATCCTCTCATACGACATCTTTTTATTTGGGAAGTCTGTATTCTACAGCAATGATATCTTTATAGGATTCTTTCGGACGCAATCCAGCTTCTAAAATTTGTTTTTTATAGCCGACATTTACAAGCACATCTTTTCGCTCAACCTTTAGTAAACGATGGATAATCGTTTCTACTTCTTGATGGCTGATTTTTCGTTGGCGATTTAACAATAACAAGTCAATCGTGTCAAAACGATCAACATAAATAATTTTTGTACGATCATAAGCGTAGAGTTTAAGCAACTTCACAGCTTGACGCTTATCAAAAAAGTATCTCGTTAAATTAGGATATAACGTCTCTAAGTTAACATTACTATTTAAAGGGGTCTCAATTAATTTCATTCACATTCTCCTATCTTTCTATATTTTAATCTACATGAATAATTTATTTTCATTACATTGATTATTTTACCATAATAAACAGTTATTTTTTTCTATGAATAGAATAATTTTATAAAAAATGAAAAAAATCCTGAGACAGATGGCTAAAATAAAAACGCTGTGACACAAAAAGGTCACAGCGTTGTAGTTATCTAAAAGTAATTTTTTAATTGATGGTCGTTTACATCATACCGCCCATCATTGATGGGTCCATTGCTGGAGCTGCAGCTGCACCACTTTCAGCTGGTTTATCAGCAACAACTGCTTCAGTTGTTAACAATAAAGCTGAAACAGAGGCAGCATTTTGTAAAGCTGAACGAGTTACTTTAGTTGGATCAACGATTCCGGCATCGATCATATTCACGTATTCGCCAGTTGCTGCATTAAAACCAGTACCACGATCAGCATGTTTTAATTTATCGATCACAACAGAACCTTCAAAACCAGCATTTTCAGCGATTTGGCGAACGGGTTCTTCTAATGCACGGACAACAATTTTAATACCAGTCGCTACATCGCCTTCTGCATCTAATTCAGAGACTTTTTTAATAACGTTAACTAATGCTGTCCCACCACCAGAAACGATTCCTTCTTCAACTGCCGCACGTGTGGAGTTCAAGGCATCTTCAATACGTAATTTCAATTCTTTTAATTCTGTTTCTGTTGCCGCACCAACTTTAACTACTGCGACTCCACCAGCAAGTTTTGCTAGGCGTTCTTGTAATTTTTCACGATCAAAATCAGAAGTTGTTTCGCCGATTTGACGTTTGATCATTTCAACACGATCGGTCAAAGCTGCCTTGTCACCGGCTCCTTCAACGATTGTTGTGTTATCTTTATCAACAACTACTTTACCAGCAGTACCTAAGTTTTCGATTGTTGCTTCTTTCAAATCTAAACCTAGATCTTCTGTGATTACTGTTGCACCAGTTAAAATTGCAATATCTTCAAGCATTGCTTTGCGGCGGTCACCAAAACCAGGTGCTTTAACAGCTACTACATTGAATGTTCCGCGAATTTTGTTCAATACTAATGTAGGTAATGCTTCACCATCAACATCGTCTGCAATAATCAATAATGAACGAGATTGTTGTAACACTTGTTCTAGTAGCGGCAAAATGTCTTGGATGTTAGAGATTTTCTTATCTGTGATCAAAATGTATGGATTTTCTAAAGCTGCTTCCATTTTATCGTTATCTGTGACCATGTATTGAGATAAATAACCACGGTCAAATTGCATCCCTTCAACCACATCTAATTCTGTGTCGATACCTTTTGATTCTTCAATTGTGATCACACCATCGTTGCCGACTTTTTCCATTGCTTCAGCAATCAGTTCACCAACTTCTTCACTGCCAGAAGAGACAGCAGCAACTTGAGCAATCGCATCTTTGGAATCAACAACTTTAGAGATGCTGTGTAATTCTTCTACTGCTGTTTTTGTCGCTAATTCGATCCCACGGCGGATTCCCATTGGGTTTGCGCCAGCAGTCACGTTTTTCAATCCTTCACGAACGATTGATTGTGTCAAAACTGTCGCAGTCGTTGTACCGTCACCAGCGATGTCATTTGTTTTTGAAGCTACTTCAGAAACAAGTTTTGCACCCATATTTTCAAAATGGTCTTCCAATTCGATATCTTTTGCAATCGTTACACCATCATTTGTGATCAATGGCGAACCGTAAGATTTTTCTAAAACAACATTCCGTCCTTTTGGCCCTAATGTTACTTTTACTGTATCAGCTAATTTGTCTACGCCGCGAAGCATTGCCGCACGTGCATCTTCAGAAAATTTAATATCTTTTGCCATGATTCTTTCACCTCATTAATTTTTTATTCGACAATTGCCATAATATCTTTTGCAGCGATAATCAAGTATTCACTGCCGTCATATTTTACTTCTGTACCTGAGTATTTTTCAAACATTACCATATCACCAACAGCTACTGGCATTGGACTTTTTTGACCATTTTCCAGTACATTCCCTTCACCAACAGCTACAACTTTAGCGGTTTGTGGTTTTTCTTTAGCCGCAGAAGCTAAGACTAGGCCTCCAACTGTTTTTTCTTCTTCTTCAGTGACTTCAAGAACGACACGATCACCTAATGGTTTTAACACGATAAATCCCTCCAACTAGTAATGATTTTTCAAATCATTAGCACTCTACAGATAAGAGTGCTAACTCACATTTCTTATGATACCATTTCTGTTCCTTTTTGCAAGTCCTTCGTTTGTATTTTTGAATTTTCTCCTGCTAAGGGATGAAAGATATTATGATATACTTAAAATAGTACATATTTAGAAAGGAAAACGAATGACTAAAAAAAAATATAGTTTTATTACAATTTTTACTTATGGGCTCGTTTTATTTTCACCTGTCATCTTTCAACGCGTCTTTCAAGTATCTTCTGCTCAAATTATTCAATTGACGACATTTGCGTATTTTTTCGGTGCTGTTTTAATGATTTTCTATCGCTTTAAGTCACAGCTATTCAACTTAGAAACACGCCAGAAAAATCTATTGATCGCATTTTTGATTGGAATTATTGGAATACCTGTCTCCCTATTAGTACAAATGGCTATTTTACAAGTCGAACAACGTTTTTTAGGCCAAACGGTTTCTTCACAAAATACGCAAACTATCGTCCAATTGATCAAAGAGAATATGATTTTTATTTTAGCTACTACGATCGCTGGGCCAATCATGGAAGAATTCGTCTTCCGACGGGCTATTTTTGGTTCATTAGAAGGCAAATTAGGTTTCTTCATTCCCGCACTTTTAAGTTCAGTATTGTTCGCTCTTGCTCATAACGATGGGCATTACCTATTGTATGCTGGTCTAGGATTTTTATTTTGCGGGATGTATCATTACAGTGGGCGTATCTGGACTTCAATGATTACCCATGTAGGAATGAATCTGCTAGTCGTTTTAACCCAATTAGCCTTGCAAAGATAATAAAAAAATCCAATACTAATCCTTTGCCTTTTTAAAAGAAACTCCTTAGACTAAGTGTACTCAGCAGTCTGAGAAACGACATCATTTAACAAAACTAAGTAACAATCAAAGGAGGTTCTTTTATGAAACTAGCAATTATCGGCGCTACTGGACACGCCGGCTCGTTGATTTTAAAAGAGGCATTGACACGTGATCTAATCGTCACCGCTATCGTGCGTCACCCAGAAAAATTAACAGTAAAAGTACCAGTCATAGCCAAAGATTTATTTGATCTCACAAAAGAAGAGTTGGCTTCTTTTGATGCAGTAATTGATGCCTTTCGCCCACCGGTGGGACAAGAAGAGCTGCACCAAACCTCTTTGAAACATCTCAGCACGCTTTTACAAGGAACTGATACTCGTTTGATCGTTGTAGGTGGAGCATCTTCTCTATTTGTCGATGAAAGTCACCGCATGATCGATGTCTCTGATCCAAAAGCAGATTATTACCCGACTGCTTATAATATGTACCAAGCATTTTTAGCCTTAAAAACTGAACAGAACGTGCATTGGACATATCTAAGTCCAGCCGCAGATTTTATTCCTGCTGGCACTCGTACAGGTCATTATCAAATCAGTGACGATCACTTACAAAAAAATGCTGCGGGAAAAAGCGAGATCAGCATGGCAGATTATGCTATCGCCATCATTGATGAAGTAATTGAGCCGCATCATTTAAATCAACATTTTAGTGTATACAATTGATTTTTAAATAAAAGGACTGCGACCTTTTTAGGCCACAGTCCTTTTATCATTAATAAATTATTTATCTTTTTAGATCGCAAACAATTCAGTCGCACTATCTGGATCTGTATCAAAGATTTGAAACTGATGGTTCACACCAAGGTCATAGCGTGTCAATGTCTCTTCCATCGTCATGTGTGCCAATTCTTTCATATTGTTCTCTCTACTTAAATGTCCCAAATAAATACGTTTTGTTCGATCTCCTAAAATATCCGTCATAACTAATGCACCGTCATCATTAGACAAATGTCCTCGATCGCCTAAGATCCGCTGCTTCAAACTCCACGGATAGGCGCCCATTCGCAACATCTCTAAATCATGGTTGCTCTCAACTAAATAAGCATCTGCATCCCGGATCACGCCTCTAACATGTTCACTCGCATAACCTGTATCTGTCAGCGTCACAAAAGAATGACTATCTTTGTAAAAACGATAAAACTGCGGTGCTGCCGCATCGTGAGAAACGCCAAAACTTTCAATATCTAAATCACCAAAAGTCAGTACTTTACCCATTTCAAAAATATATTGCTGTGCTACATCAACTTTTCCAATTAAAGGAGCCATCGCTTCCCAAGTTTTTTCGTTGGCATAGATTGGTAATTTGTATTTTCTTGCAAGCACGCCTACACCATGGATATGATCCCGATGTTCATGCGTGACTAAAATCGCATCTAGATCCTCAGGTTTTCGATCGACCTCTGCTAATAGCGAAGTGATTTTTTTTCCACTCAATCCAGCATCGACTAAAATTCTTTTTTGCGGACTTTCTAAGTACAAGGAATTTCCTGTACTTCCGCTAGCTAAAATGCTGACATTGAAGGCATTATTCATTTCTAACATGAGCACTTGGTCCTCTCTTTTAAAACTGTTCTCAGTATACAACCCTTTTTAGGGATTTTCCACCTTCGGAACTAAATTATTCGTGATCACTTGGTTGTTTAAAGCATTGACTTTTTCAATTTGCGTCGTCTTATCAGAAGTCTTTAACTTAACAAACCACACAGGGACATAAACATTTTTTTCACGCACTTCAAGGGTTTTGAAATACCCAAGATAAATATTAGTAATCGTTGACTTGCTAGGGATATTATTATTGATGTACAAAGTATTCAAAATTTCTTTTTCTGAATAGAGTGCCATTTTTTCTCGGAGTGGTTCAATTTCTTTTACACGTGTCTGCGTGTATTTCGTCACTTGGTCACCGTCTCCTATATCTAGCGTTATTCGCGAGGTCTCATCGATAAATGGAATACCTTCATAACTCTGTGCACCAACAATTTTCCCCAATTCCTCATCTTTTTTAGAAACATCCGGCAAGTAAGTATATTCTTGTCCTGCCATAATGATTTCTTTATCGTTCATCAGACGATTGAAACTATTGGTGGCCTTTTTTAAATCAAATGTCACCTGACTACTTGGATAACTGGTCAACACTCGATCTGAGATGTTTGAATTTTGAGCAATCGTTTGATTTCCCGCTTCATTTAGCAACGAATCAAAATTGTCTTGTTCCGCACTTAGATAATACCCTTCTCGATGCTCTTCAGAGACATCATCTTTGATGGTGATTTCATCATTTTCCAAACGACGTAAAATATCTTCTCGTTGGTTTGAATTTGTGACAAGACTCTGCTCATGCTGATTACTCCAGTAAATACTGAAAAGAAAAATATTCAATCCCATAAAAACGAAAAGGAAAATCCACTCGATTTTTCTAAAATCCAATTAATTCGCCCCCGTTTCTAGGTTCCCTTGCATCAGCTGATCTGCCGGATACCAAACATTCTCATATTTGACGAACCATTCTGGAGTCAATGCAACTAATTTATTTACGCCATCGATGTCTTGCCAAATGTAACCGATGATATAATTTTGAACCTTAGAAAGATCAATCCCTACGGCTGCTAGATTGTTTTCAACTTCCAATGTACTAGGCAGCTCAACTTCTTCATCTGACGGTATCGGTACTTGAACGGTGTCCATACTGGTCTCAATCTCAACTTGTGGTGATGTTGTGTTTGAAGCGGGTTCGATCTTGACACTCATCTTGCCTTTGGATGAATGGCTAAAAACTGGATAACCTTCGACAAAAATTCGATAATTGATTTGTCCGTCATGGTGATCAAAGTAACGTAAATTTCCAACTGCTGTTCCCAAACGACTAACATAATTAAAGCTTTGACTGTAAGAACTTTCTTTTGTTAGGTCCGTTGGCAATTCACCAGCAAAAGTAACAAGACGTTTTTGCTCATCCATCATAAGCTCTTCATGGCCGCTGACAAAAGAACGTGTCCCGCTGGCTTCTTCCCCTTTTGCTTGTTCTGGATTCTGGAAGAATGCGTTGCGGAAAAGCGAATACGACTGTGTCGTCAAAATATAGCTATATTTTTTTAAACGAACTCGATCTTTGGTACGTAATACGCGTGGCGCTCCCGGATCATCATCAGACATTGCTAAATAGCGTCCTTGATTTTTTTGAAAAACTGTAGTCAGACTGGTAAAATCAGCCGAAATCGTCGCTTCATATACTAGGCCTTTACTGTAATTCAAAAAACGCAGCTTTTTCTTAGAGAAATCAACTTGAATCTGAGAAAAATCAATTTTTTCCGCTTCTTTTAACGAACTCAAACTGACTGGCATATCAAAGACCTTTACATACTCAGCCAGTGAAAAACTGCCCTCATAATTTAATTCGACACCATTATCTAAATGATAATATTTTTTACTCTCTGCTTCGTTTTGTGCAACTTCATGAAGTTGACCATACGTTCCTTCAGTTAGGCGCGCTTGCGTCGTTGCTAATAAATTCTCACTGCTCGTTTGAAAAATTCCTTCTGCTACATGCCAAACACCTCGGATTGGTAAAAAAGCATCCGTAGCTTTTGTATAATTTTGATCATTTTTCACCGCTTGCTTGCTCGTATTCACATCGGCTGTTTTAGAAGTAGGACTTAGCCAGATAGCGTAAGTCAAAACGAGGCTGAGCAGGATCAACGCAACAAGCGCGATGCGAATGATTTTCTCTGATAGTTTCATTCCCAAATATCCTCCTCGTAAGGTTCATAAGGTAAAGAAATATAAAAAGTGGATCCCTTGCCTTCGACACTTTCTACCCAGATTTGTCCTTGATGAGCTTTCATGACTTCTTTAGAAATTGCTAGCCCGAGTCCTGTCCCACCTTGTTGACGCGCTCGCGCTTTGTCTACTCGATAAAAACGTTCAAAAACTTTTTCCAAATCTTTTTTAGGAATCCCCAGTCCTTCATCAGAAATGCTCAAGACTACATTATTATGGGTCTCCATTAAGTGGACCTCGATCTTGCCGCCATCGGGGGAGTATTTGATGGCATTATTCATAATATTATCGATCACTTGCATGATCTTATCTGTATCAATCTCGACCCATAGATCACGTTCTGTAAATTCACGGACGATACGGTAATTCTTTTCTTGATTATTCACCATCATATCAAATCGATCCAAGGCATAATCAACGAGTTCATTAAAATTCACCAATTCGAGATCTAATTGTTGCGCTCCTGAGTCCATGCGAGAAAGATTCAACAGGTCATTGATCATGCGGATCATCCGATCAGTCTCTCCTAAAGTTACATGGATAAACTGCGGAGCAACATTTTCATCTTTCCAGACGCCTTCTTCCAATGCTTCTAAATAACTGCGAACGCTTGTTAATGGTGTCCGTAGTTCATGAGAAACATTTGAGACAAACTGTCGCCGCTCTTCTGCTGTTTTTTCTTGTTCGGTAACATCATGCAATACGACCACTAACCCGCTGATAAAACCAGATTCACGACGAATCATTGCAAAATCTGACCGTAAAGTCATACGATCTTCCTCTAACTCAGATTTTGAACGATCAATCAAGATTTCATCTGGCGTTTCGAGCAATTTCCGTAACGTATACTCTTCTTCCAAATCAAGCAAAGTTAAAATTGATTGACCAATTGCTTGTTCGCTAGTGGTATCTAATAACGACAACGCCATCTCGTTAATGGTTATAACTTTTCCACGACGATCGGTCGCAATAACCCCGTCTGTCATATGGGTCAAGACACTGTCCAAACGATTACGTTCAGCTTCCATCGTGTCTTGGGCATCTTCAATCCGATCGGATAATTTATTAAACGTCTCAGCCAATTGACTCAATTCATCATGACCTTGGACATCTACTTTTTCTGAATAATCGCCTTGAGCGATCCGAACAGCTTGTTTTTGCATTTCTTTAATCGGCTTTGTGATTGATCGTGCCACCAGTAATGAGACTACGATTGAAATCAACCCTGCAATCAAAGAAGCCGTAAAGAAAATCAGCGCCGTGTTGCTGATTTCAGTATATTTTTGTTCGATGTCGCTTTTAACATAAAGAGCCCCGATCACAGCCGAATCGCCGGTCGGGGACTGAATAGGTTGGACATTAATGCACACTCGTTTATTATTATCATCCAGTGTCACATATTGTTTGATTGAAAAATCATCGATATCGCTGTATTCATTTTTCTTTCCAACGATAGAATCCTTTTGTCCCACATCATTAGTAGCTATCACAATTCCTTTATCATCTACTACCCACATCTCAGTAATGTCTGCAGCAGTGTTATTCTCAAGGATGCGTTGCAATTGCACGCCTTCATTCTCGCTATCTTCTGCCATCGCAGTTCCTAATGTCGTACTCAACAGCGACACTCGCTGATTCATATCTTTGGTGAAATTATCGATGGTTGATTTTTCAAGTCCACGAATAAAATAAGCACCGATGATCTCAATCGAAATCAGTAAGATCAAGATAAATGAAAAAGCAATCTTAAAATTGACTGATCGGTAAAAACGGACTTTCTTTTCCATACTTACTCCTGTTCAGGGTTGCGCAGGTAATAACCTACACCACGTCTTGTTACTAAATAGGTCGGATGACTTGGATTGTCTTCGATTTTTTCCCGCAAACGCCGAACCGTCACGTCCACTGTGCGCACATCACCGAAATAATCGTAGCCCCAAACTGTTTGCAATAAATGTTCCCGCGTCATTACTTGACCAATGTGCTTAGCTAGATAATGCAATAACTCAAATTCACGATGGGTCAGTTCAATCGTATCACCATGTTTAGTTACCATATAAGCATCTGGATGAATCGTTAGTTCACCGATTGTCAAATCACTTTGCGTCGTTTGTTCTTCTTCTTTAGGCGCTTGTCCGCCACGACGTAAATTGGCTTTGACTCGAGCAATCAACTCCCGATTGGAGAATGGTTTGGTCACATAGTCATCTGCTCCTAATTCTAAGCCTAAAACTTTATCAATCTCAGAATCTTTTGCTGTAACCATAATGATTGGCATCTCATGAGTCTTGCGTACTTCACGAGCTACTTCTAAACCGTCTTTTTTAGGCAACATCAAATCTAATAAAATTAGATCTGGATTGACTTCTTCGACTTTTTTCAAGGCTTCTTCACCGTCATACGCGGTAAAGACTTCATAGCCTTCTTTGGTTAAATTAAATTTTACGATGTCCGAAATCGGCTTTTCATCGTCAACTACTAGAATTTTTTTCACTAAGAGTCACCTCATACCTTTATAAAGTTGTATGTACGCCTTCCTATTATACAATAATTTCAGTACTGTTTCATCTTTTCAAATAGACGACGGTTTTTTTACAAGTATTACTTAATAAAAAATGAAAGAAGAGATCATGACATTTGCCACGATCTCTTAGCTATAACTAGTTTTTCAACTGAGTCTTTTTTTAGTTAACTATACTTATGAGTATAGTTTCTTGACTAGCATTCACTAAATCAATCCAATACTTGACAGACGACTCCTACTGAACCAGGTCCAGTGTGAACCGATAATGCCGGTGAAACTTTACCAAAATAAATATTTTCCGCTGTTGGGAATAATTCATGTAGACGTTGGCGGATCTTCTCGGCTGTTTCCAATGCATCTGCTTGTGTCACTGCTAAATTGAAGCGTTTATGATTACCAATATGTTCTTTCACTAACCCGATTGTCTTGTCGATACTCTTATTTAATCCTCGTACCTTTGCGACTGTATAATAGATGCCTTCTGAATTACATGAGATGATTGGTTTTAATTTTAACGCACTGCCTAATAAGGAAGCCACTAAACCAATCCGACCGCCTTTTTGTAAATATTCCAACGTATCAACATTGAAAAAGATTTTTGTCTTTGTGATCTTACTTTCTGTTTCATTGATGACTTCAGAAAAAGATTTCCCTTGTTTCACCAAATCCCCTGCATAAATGGCTAATATCCCCGCTCCGATTCCTACATTTTTCGTATCAATCGAATGAAAGACCAATCCTTCATAGTGTTCGCCAAGTACTCGCAATGCATTATACGTCCCACTTAATCCGCTAGAGATCGTAACAATGATTACATGTGTATATCCTTGCTCTTTGATTTTGTCAAAGACTTGATGGATCAGCTCCCCATCAGGCAAAGAAGTCGTAGGCAACTCTTTTTTGATCAGTGGAAAAATAGTATCTGAACTAATATCGATCCCATCACGATACTCTCGATCACTAAAAATGATCCGTAAAGGCACCATAAAAAAGGGGCCGCTTTCTATAACTTCTTTGGGAACATCTGTCCCAGAATCAACGAGAATCGCAATTTTTTCACTCATCATTTTCGCCTTCTTTCTCTTTATCTAATTGAATGATTTTTTCAGCTAACATTTTTTGTGTAAATGAAGCGACAGCGCTTTCCATTGCTAAGTAATAAAAATCCTTGCTCCTGCGTGTCAAACTGACTTCTTCTCCTAGAACAATTTTAGCTACTTGGATTAATGCTTCTTCTTGTACTGTACAAAAACCGTTATACGCATCTTTGGGTTCGTTGATTGCTAATTGCATCCGAATCAATTCATTGATGTCGGGAATTGCAAAAACTTGTTTTAACAACGTGATTGCAATCAAATACGCCAAATGGTTTCGGTTGTATCTTTTTTTATTTGGTGGCGGGACTAGTTTATGTTTCACATAATTATTGACCATCGCGCTAGATAAAAGTTGGTGTTTCTCATCTTCAATCAACGGCGCTAAGTAGCGATCAACTAAGGTGATTACTTGATCCATATATAATTCTAATTCAGGCAGCTCTTCCCAGCGAGGCAAGCGTAATTCTTTCAATCCTTCTGCCCATGATCTAAGCTTTGTATCTTCCATCATTTGAACCCCTTTCATCGGTAGTTTAACAAAATTATGATAATTATACAATATAGTTTTAGAAACTAGATAATTAAAACGGTTTTAAGGAATTTTTTTTAGTTTCATCTTGCTTTTTTTTTTTTGCAATGCTACCATATGAAAGTACTTTGTTTGGGCCGTTAGCTCAGTTGGTAGAGCAGCTGACTCTTAATCAGCGGGTCGCGGGTTCGAGCCCCTCACGGCCCATTGGGTGCCAAACCCACGCCACATAAGCGTTTTTGGCTACTTCGGTAGTTTAGAAAAAAACGCTTGATGTGGTATTTTTTTGTCTCAAGGGCAGTTTTCAAAAAATATAGTCATTAACATATACCAGGGTTTATCCGTAAGATAAATACTTTGTATAATTTTCCTCAACCAGATTTATATCAAGAAAACTTATAGATTACGACTGTTAATATCTAGAAAATTCACTGTAAGATTTTTTGTGCTGCTTACAACAATGGATATAAATAATTCATTGCCGCATATTTCATTCAATATGTTATACTTGGAAATAATTTATTTTTAAATTAGAGAGGTTTTTTATGATTTCAATAATCATTCCATGCTTTAACGAAGAGGAGTCTATCCCACTATATTTTTCAGAAATGGAAAAATTGAAAGATAGACTCTCCCATGAATTCGAATATATCTTTATCAACGACGGATCAAGTGATAGAACGCTGGAAATATTACGAAAGATAGCCTCAGAACATGAAAATGTTCGCTACATCTCTTTCTCACGTAATTTTGGTAAAGAAGCTGCTCTTTACGCAGGTTTACAGGCTTCTAAAGGGGATTTAGTCACTGTTATGGATGTCGATTTACAGGACCCTCCTGAATTATTGCCTCAAATGGTTGAAATGATTGAGACGACAGACATTGACTGCGTAGGTACTCGCAGAGCTGATCGAACAGGTGAGCCTCCAATTAGAAGTTTTTTTGCAAGAAAGTTTTATCAGTTAATCAATAAAATTAGCGATACAGAGATGGTAGATGGGGCGAGAGATTACCGCCTTATGACCAGACAAATGGTTGACTCCGTTTTAGAATTGACTGAATATAATCGTTTTTCAAAAGGTCTGTTTAGTTGGGTAGGATATAAGACAGAATATATTTCATTTGAGAATCGTGAACGAATCGTTGGCGAAACCACTTGGTCGTTTTGGAAATTATTTAATTACTCAATAGATGGTATTGTAAATTTCTCAGAGACGCCACTGAACATTGCATCCATTATAGGTGCATTTTCTTGTTTTGCAGCCCTTCTATCTATGATTTTTATCGTTGTACGTGCTCTTCTTTTTAGCGATCCCACAAGTGGTTGGCCATCAATGGTTACAATAGTTCTATTTATTGGAGGTATTCAATTACTAAGTATAGGAATAATTGGAAAATATTTAGGAAAGATATTCCTTGAAACAAAAAAAAGACCTGTCTATATTGTAAAAGAAACTGAAAAAGATAAAGAACAAAAACAAGACTAAAGGTAGAAAGACCTTCCCTTAGTCTTGTTTTTATTTAGTGTTTTCTTTTTCTATTTAAGAACAGAAATACAGCTGATGAAATTAATCCAATTATTTTTAAAACAAATATAATTTTCATACTGAAGAAAGGTTTATAGCCAACAACTAGTTCATTCATACCAGGTTTTGATTTTACTTTTGCTACTCCAATATCTGTTTTGGGAAGATCACTAGGCTTGATTTCAGTACCGTTTAATCTTACAATTGAGTGCCCGTAAATAATGACTGGTACTACTTTTTCTACAGTTTTTTCATCATTGTTTTTCCAGCTTATAATTATTGATCCATTATCAGAAATCTTCTTTTTATAACCAATTTGATTATCTACTATTTCTCTATAGTACATTCCATAAGGCCCCTTATCTAGAAGGCTCTTTGCATCTTCATTTTTTGGCATAGGAAGATAATCACTTGTACCCTTTACAACAATACCAAATGCTTTTGTTAAATCTTTATCTTTGAATCCATCTCGAATTTTCTGTGGATTTCTTTCCCTAAGCGCATACCCGTTATTTCCATTATTTTGAGGTGAATCGCTGAACCAAATTGTAGTCTTATTTGTGATCGCACTGTTTAACCCAAAAATCATTAATCCGGTAATTGTTACCACAATTGAAAATAGAACATTTTTATTTGCTTCTTCTAGTTTACTGTATAGACTACTCATAGATATTAGAAAACCTAGTAATAGTAAAACATAGGTTATCATTAGGAATCTATGCGGAAATTGTAAAACTTGTAGAAAATCAAGTCTCGCTGCTAAAGCATCCCAAGGAATAATAGTAGATGATAAAATCAAAAATACTATTCCCACTGAATTTATTAACTTATAAATTAGTGGGTATTTTTTCCAATTTAAAATTGAGTAGGCTATCTGGAAAATGAAAACAATTGAAACAACCAGACCTAAGCTTTTCAAATCATTTCCACCTAAAGTTGGTATAGCACTAAAATCAGACATCTTTTGTATCAATGTGGGACCGTATATTTTGTTCGATGAGTACACATCTACATAGCTGAAAATCGTATTTGCAACCATCAACAAAGTTAATAGTACTGCTATAAACCCATTTTTTATCCATCTTAATTTATTTTTTTCTAATAAGAAACTTACAATATAAAATGGAACAATCGCTAAAACACCAATGAGTGCAGACAGAGTATGAACAGACAATAAAATACTGACTGGAATAGCAAGATAAACCGGATTAATTCTCTCTTTTGAATCAACCACAGATTTTATTGCAGGAATAAATAATAGCGGTACGAAAGCAGCTCCCCACCCATTAAATGCTTGGTATAAGGGATACGAAGAAACAACCGACGTGGTCATATACATAACAGATCCAATAAACGAAAATTTCGGACTTAATTTAATCGTCCGTGCTAAGAAATACATTGAAACTCCACTTGTATAAAAACATAAAAATGAAGTCACTATTTGGAACTTCGCCCATGACCTAAATAAAAATAAGATTATTCCTTGAATAAAAGCAAAATCATATCCATATAAAGCATTGATAATCCTTCCACTACTATTGAACGAGTAGATTGACTGAAAATAATTCATATTTCCATTCTTTATTTGCATAAACATTTCATAGAATCTCTGATAATGAAAAGTTATATCATCGCCTAGAAAAATGGCTTTCTTATACACTTGTATTGATATCATCAAAAATACGACAATTGCAAGGAATAGTAACATTCTTAAAACTTCTTTTTTACTTATCTTTGAACTCATTATTACACCTTTTCTTTAAAAATGATGTTTTCATTATACCAAAATCCTAGTGTTAGTTAATCACAATTTTTATAGTATTCAAAAATAAATTAACGAGAAGTAATTTTTCTCAGACTAAGCACTAACTGAAAGGATACAACCTTTATAAAATTTTGTTGATTTGAAAAGATCAAGTTTAGATTTGGAGTCATCATACCATTTTTAGTCAAACTTAGTCACAATGCCTGAACAATATCTCGTCTTAAATTGGTTCGACCGTTGTGGCTTATATATGTAATTCATTATCAAATCTCTTAGAAACCCCCATAATCACTTTCGTTCTTTGAAATTTTAACTCTATATTTCCTGGAAATATCATGAAAATTCGACTTTCAGTTATTTTTAAAACGTACATATATTCACACATCCCCTACCTATATCATCTTCGTCGTACCTCTTAGACAAAGCTCAAAACTAAAATATTCCCCCATTTCTCTTTCCTAAGACCATTCTGGAATTATAACTAACTAGTCAGATTTAGCCATTGTTTTTTAATAAATAGATCTAGATTTCCTAATGAGACTCATCAATTTTTTATTCGGATACATCTGCTAGTCAAAAAAATGATTCAAAACAAGCGTAGATTCGCTTTTTTATCTATGGAGTGAAGATCCCCTCATTGACTGTTTTGTATTTCTTTCTATGATATTAAATGAGTTTTTATAAATAAAATCTAATCTTTTTTTAATTATACGCTTGACAAGGTTTAATTTTTTTTATACGATGAGTACAATAATTTTTTAAAAATTCTGACAATAAACGGGTGGTTGCTATGACAAAATCAACAATATCTTATAACGCAACTTTATTATTATAGGTGGGACTTTCTGAAATTTATTTCATGAAGTCCCTATTCGCATTGCATCGCAGAAGAAATGGTCTTTCTGTGATGGAGTGCTTTTTTTATACCCGTTTTGACTGAAGGAGGAAGTAAAGTGAGAAAGATTCAATTTTTTGATACCACATTAAGAGATGGTGAACAGACACCTGGTGTAAATTTTAATACAAAAGAAAAAGTTCAGATTGCACTTCAACTAGAAAAATGGGGCATCGATGTTATTGAGGCAGGCTTTCCCATCGCCTCACCCGGTGATTTTGAAGCTGTCCAGACCATCGCTCAACAAGTAAAGAAAATGACTGTGACAGGATTGGCACGTTGCCAGAAAAAAGATATTGATCGGGCGTATGAAGCACTAAAAGAAGCGGTTGATCCACAGATTCATGTTTTCCTAGCAACGAGTGATGTCCATATGCAATACAAATTAAAAATGACACGTGAAGAAGTGTTAGCTTCTATTAAAGAACATGTTCGTTATGCTCATAGTTTATTTGAAAAAGTTCAATTCTCGCCAGAAGATGCTTCACGGACTGAAAAAGGTTTCTTGTTAGAAGCTGTCCAAACAGCGATTGATGCTGGAGCCACGATTATCAATATTCCTGATACCGTTGGCTATTCAAACCCAACTGAATATGGAGCTATTTTTAAGTCATTGATTGAAAATATCCATAGTGAAAAAGAAATTACTTTTTCTTCACATTGTCATGATGATCTAGGAATGGCTACAGCAAATGCTCTAGCTGCGATTGAAAACGGGGCAAATCGTGTTGAAGGTGCCATCAATGGTATCGGCGAACGTGCTGGCAATACAGCGTTAGAGGAAGTCGCACTGGCATTAGCAATCCGCAAAGATTTTTATCAGTGCGAAACAAACATCGTATTAAATGAAACAAAACGAACAAGTGAATTGGTTGCTCATCTTTCGGGTATTCCTGTTCCTAAAAACAAAGCAGTTGTCGGTGACAATGCGTATGCACACGAATCTGGCATTCATCAAGACGGTGTCTTGAAAAATCCTGAGACTTACGAGATCATCACACCTACTATGGTAGGCGTCACACAAAACTCGCTCCCACTTGGAAAATTATCAGGACGCCATGCCTTTAATGCAAAATTAGAAGAACTTGGCTATCAATTGACAGACCTTGATAGTAAAGAAGCTTTCAAACGATTCAAACGATTGGCTGACAAGAAAAAACAAATTACTGATAAAGATTTGATTGCCTTGCTGGCCGACCAATCACGTGAAGAAACTGAAGCATTCAAGTTAGCTGATGTCCAAGTCCAATACAGTTCTAACGGTTATCAAGGTGCAATCGTGTCAATCATTAATGAAAAAAATGAAACAAAAGTCGCTTCCCGCATCGGTTCAGGTAGTATCCAAGCAATATACAATGCCATTGATGAATTGTTCCAACAAACTATCGAACTCACAGAATATGAGATTCAAGCACTGACAGGCGGCGAAGATGCACAGGCTGAAGTTCGTGTAACCATTCGTGATGAAAAAACAAAACAAGAATTTCGTGGAATCGGTGTAGACTTTGATGTATTACAAGCTTCTGCTAAGGCATATGTAAAAGCCAGCAATCGATTTAAAACGACTAGCTAAGATCAATGCGACTTTTTTCACAACAGAGAAATGTTATTTAAATAAAAGATAGGAGTAAAAAAATGAAAAAGAAAATTGTGGTTTTAGCTGGTGATGGGATTGGACCAGAGATTATGGCAAGCGGCCTTCAAGTATTGGACGCTGTCGCAAAAAAATGCTTCCACTCTTTTGAGCTGGAAGAACATCCTTTCGGCGGTGCTGGACTTGATGAAGCTGGTGCTTCTTTACCTAAAAAAACATTGGCTGCTTGTCAAAATGCCGATGCAATTTTATTAGGAGCAATTGGCGGTCCTAAATGGGAAAAAATGTCAGATACGCCAGAAAAAGGCTTACTAGCTCTTCGAAAGGCTTTGAATTTATTTGCAAACATTCGTCCAGTAGCCGTCTCTTCTGCCTTAATCCATCTTTCGCCTTTAAAACCGGAGATTATCGAAGGAACTGACTTGATTATTGTACGAGAATTAAGCAGCGGGATTTATTTTGGAGAGCCGCGTGAGCTAACAGAACAGATGGCATATGATACCGCACGCTATCAAAAAAATGAAATCGAACGAATCCTCCACTCTGCTTTTAAGCTGGCACAAAGTCGTGGAAAAAAAGTAACTTCAGTAGATAAAGCAAACGTTCTTGCTTCTAGTAAATTATGGCGCGCAACAGCAGAAGAAATTGCCAAAGAATACCCTGATTGTCGGTTGGAACATCAGTATGTTGATTCGGCTGCGATGAAATTAATCCAAAATCCAAAAGCTTTTGATGTGATTGTCACCGACAATTTATTTGGCGATATCTTAAGTGATGAAGCTTCCGTATTGCCCGGTTCATTAGGGGTGTTGCCAAGTGCTAGTTACAGCACGGATGGTCCGTCTCTTTACGAACCAATCCATGGTTCTGCGCCAGATATTGCAGGGCAAGGAATCGCCAATCCAATCTCGATGATTTTATCTGTAGCGATGATGCTGAGACAATCATTTCAAGAAGAAACGGCAGCGCAAGCCATTGAAGACGCTTGTGACAAAATATTGTCAAAAGGATTGTTGACACATGACTTAGGTGGTCAAGCAACCACAGCCCAATTTACTGAAGCTGTGATTCAAGAATTGGAAGGAGCATAAACTATGGGAAAAACGCTATTTGATAAACTATGGGACCGACATGTCGTCTACGGGAATGAAGGTGCGCCACAATTACTTTATATTGATCTGCATTTGATCCATGAAGTAACCTCCCCTCAAGCATTTGAAGGGATTCGTGAAGCTGGCAGAACACTACGTCACCCAGAGCGGACGTTTGCGACGATGGATCACAACGTACCAACTGTGGATATTTTTAATTTCACCGATCTGATTGCAAAGAAACAAATCGATACGTTAAGAAAAAATTGTCAAGAGTTTGGCGTACAGCTTTGCGACAATGGTAGTGATCGACAAGGAATCGTCCACATGGTCGGTCCCGAGACTGGTTTGACGCAACCAGGGAAAACAATCGTCTGTGGTGATTCGCACACAGCGACTCACGGAGCATTCGGTGCTTTAGCTTTTGGGATTGGTACGAGTGAAGTGGAACATGTTTTTGCTACTCAAACACTTTGGCAAAACAAACCTAAAAACATGGGGATTGAGATTACGGGAAAATTACCTAAAGGTGTTTATGCAAAAGATATTATTTTAGCATTGATTGCTAAATATGGGACCGATTTTGGCGTGGGTTATGGTGCTGAATTTTATGGAGAGACCATCGAAAATCTATCAATGGAAGAACGTATGACAATCTGTAACATGGCGATCGAAGGCGGTGCAAAAATCGGACTAATGGCACCTGATGAAAAAACTTTTGACTATGTTGCACATCGTGAGTACGCACCTAAAAATATGGAAACAGCCATCAATGCTTGGAAAGAGTTATACACCGACAAAGATGCCGTTTATGACAAAGTACTGACCCTAGATGCCAGCGAATTAGTTCCTTTTGTTACATGGGGAACTAACCCTGAAATGGGTGTCCCGTTTGATGGTACTTTCCCAGAGATTACTTCGCCTGACATGCAAAAAGCTTATGATTATATGGACTTGAAACCGGGGCAAACACCAGCAGATATTCCTGTAGGATATGTTTTCATCGGTTCCTGTACCAACGGACGTTTGTCTGATTTGCAAGAGGCTGCAAAGATCATCAAAGGAAAAAAAATCCATGAGAACGTCACAGCTATCGTGGTTCCTGGTTCACGACCTGTTCGCAAAGCGGCAGAAAAGATTGGCTTGGATAAAATTTTTATAGATGCAGGCTTTGAATGGCGGGAACCTGGTTGTTCAATGTGTCTAGGAATGAATCCCGATCGTGTACCAGCCGGTGTGCATTGTGCTTCAACATCTAATCGGAATTTCCAAGGCCGGCAAGGCAAGGATGCTCGTACACACCTTTGCAGTCCTGTAATGGCCGCATTAGCCGCACTTCATGGAAATTTTGTCGACAGTCGTAAGGAGGTCATTTAATGGAAAAGTTTACCAGCTATACAGGAAAATCGGTTCCTTTGATGAATGATAATATCGATACCGATCAAATCCTTCCCAAAGAATTTTTAAAACAAGTTGACAAAGCCGGCTTTGGAAAACATCTTTTTGATGAGTGGCGCTATTTAGCCGATGGATCACCGAATCCCGACTTTATTTTGAATACTTCTGAGCGAAAAGATTCAACCATCCTAGTCACGGGAGAAAATTTTGGTTCAGGTTCTTCACGGGAACATGCTGCATGGGCTATCCAAGACTATGGTTTTAAAGTAATCATCGCTGGAAGTTATGGAGATATCTTTTATATGAATGCACTGAAAAATGGCCTGTTACCTATTCGCTTGGAAAAAGATATGCGAGAAAAATTGAGTCAGCTTCCTGCAGATCAATCCATCACTGTTGATCTAATCGCTCAAGAAGTACGAACTGGATCAATTTGTTACACCTTCCAAATCGACCCAACTTGGAAAGCAAAATTAATCAGTGGGTCAGATGATATCAGTGTCACGTTGCAGTATGAAGACGAAATCCGAGCCTACGAAGAAAAAATGACAAATTATTAATTAAAACGCCTTCGAAAACTCGAAGGCGTTTTTTTAGCTTACAACTTGTTCTTGTACATATTGGGCGTAAAGTGGGTGAGTTGCGATCAATTCACTATGTGTGCCATGACCAGTTACTTCCCCTTTTTCAATAAAATAAATATGATCTGCATCAACAATCGTAGAAAGCCGGTGTGCAATCACTAATGTCGTTCGTCCTGTCATTAATTGATCCAATGCCCGCTGAACTTTTTCTTCAGACTGTGAATCTAAGCTGGCAGTGGCCTCGTCTAACATGAGGATCTTAGGATCACGTAAAAATGCGCGTGCGATGGCAATCCGTTGTTTTTGACCACCAGATAATTTCACTCCTCGTTCACCTAATTTCGTTTCCAATTGCTCTGGAAATCCTCGAACGAACTGATCTGCGTACGCTAATTCCAAGCCGTGCCATAATTCTTCATCCGTCAGCGTTCGTTCCAAGCCATATTGTAGATTTTCACGAATACTGCCAGCAAAAACGGCACTGTCTTGGGAAACGTAGCCGATTTGTGAGCGCCAACTAGTAAGACTGAGTGAATCGGCGGCATCATCACCTATTTTTATTGAACCTTCTGTCGGTTGATAGAATCGTTCTAACAAAGCAAAGATTGTCGATTTACCACCACCGCTTGGTCCAGCAAAAGCAATCACTGTGTTTGGTTTTGCTTCAAAAGAAACATTCTTCAAGATTGGACGATCTGCAACATAATGAAAGGAAAGATTTTCTGCTTTGATCATTTTACCAGCAACATCTATGCTTTTGCCAGTCTTAATTGGTTCCAGATCCGTTTTCAAAATTTGTTCAATTCGTTCGGTTGCCCCCATAGCTTTTTGCACTTGTGAAAAGAACAGTGCAAAACTAGCTGCTGGCATCATGATATTGAACAAATATAATAAGAAAGCGACCAATTGACCACTAGTCAAAGTTCCCGCTTGCACTCGGACAGCCCCATAACCTAAAATCCCCACAAATAATCCTAACATGACTGTTGTGATGATTGGTTGCAAGATGGCTTCCACTTTTGCATCTTTAATCCCTAGAGTAAAAATTTTGTTGATAAATGAACCGCCGCTATTTTTTTCAAATTTTTCCCCATTACTAGCTTTGATCAATCGTATCTCTGATAATTTCTCACTAGCTTCTGCATTGAAATCAGCAGTTGCCGCTTGTAATTGTCGACCTAAACGAGACATGACCCGTCCGATCGGCAGCATGATTAATGCCATGATCGGTACAGCTAAAAACATCATTGCTGCCATCTTCCAATCCATCACAAACAAGATGATCATTGATCCCACTAATTGAATCGACCCAGTGATAAAATTCGGAAACTGAGTCGCGACCAAATCTTTGATGACTGTCGTATCATTAACAAGACGCGAACTGCTCTCGCCTGATTTATGATCGTCATAATAACTGACAGGCATTTGCAACAGATGTTCCCATAATTTTTCTCGCAGTGTTTTGACTGCACTTTCACCAACAAAACGAAGGAAGAAACTGCCGATTGCACCAAAGGCTAACTGTGCTATGAAGGCTAAGATTAAAACAAGCAGCATTTTTTTATCGATCTGTGCCAATCTACTTGTGTCGATCAACCCTTTGGTCAGTTGCGGAACAATCAAACTAGCACCGCTTGTCAGTAAACTTAATACTAATCCGATGATAAACAACATTTTTTTAGGATTGACACTCAAGATTAAGCGCAAAAAATCTTTTAACTTGTAGTTGCTTTTTTTAGTATCTTTCGTCGTTTGCTTTGGTACGACATTTTTATTTTGAGCCATTTTGGTTCCTTCTTCCGTTAAAAATCTTCCCACTCTGTATCTGCTGAATGATTCGGTTTATCTGATTTTTTTAAGCAGTCATGATTGTTCCAAAAATTCGACCTAAAATCATGATTGAAATTACGGGAAAAATCTCTTGAGACATTGTGCATCTCACGTCGCATTTGATTTCGCATGCGCTGTTGCTCTTCTCGCGAAAGCTTTCGCCAATCGTCTTGCCAATTTTCGGAAATTTGTTCACGAATGGCTTGCATCTGACGTAGACGGTCCATAGGATCTACAAATCGCCCCGACTGTTTTTGAAATTCTTCTTGCCACCCAGCAGAAATTTTTTGCAGATACTCACTAAAATTCTGTTGTTCTTCATCTGTCAGTCCAGCAAAAAAAGCCTCGCTCATATCCTGATCATTGTTAAACCGTTGTGCTTTTTGCTTTCCTCTTTCAGTCAAGAAGACGCGTTTGATCCGTTTGTCCTGTTCTTCTGCTTTTCGTATCACATCTCCTTGTTTCTCCATCTTCTTCATTAATTCAGCCAATGAACTTGGACGTATGTCCAAAATTTCAGCTAACTGACTTTGAATCAAGCCATCTTCTTTTGCTAAAATTACTAAAACACGTTGTTGTCCATTCAATCGTTGCCGTCTATTCATAAAAGCATTACTAGCAGAGCTGATAAAACGTAATTGACGCATCAAATCTTTGGTGAACTCACTCATGATAAATTCTCCTTTTCTATTCATATAGTTAGGCACCTAACTTAATTTCATTCGTTATTATAGTTCGGTACCTAACAATTGTCAACTCTTCTATTTATTTTTCCTCCGTCAATCGTTAGATTTTCTTTCAGCATTATCTATGCCAATCATCAAATATTGACGTGCTAGTATTTTTATTAGTAAAAATACAAAAAAAGATCCGGCAAATGCCGAATCTCAATTTAATGCCGCTGTTGTTCTTCTTTCACTGGACAACTGCTATTACAATCTTCGCAAGAACTACCGTTTTTAACTCGCCGATAAATAATTACTCCCGCACCACCAAAGATTAAAATGCTCAAGATTATAGTTGCCATTCTTTCACCTCTTTAATTTCTTCAATCGTAATGGACGGTGTTTGCTTAACAGGTCTTCTTACAACAAAGTAAATCATCGCGATTAATACTACTGCTGCTAACATCAATCCAATACCGATTTTCCCATTTTCAAAAATCACATGACCAAACTGATAGACAATAAAACTTACCGCATAAGCAAGACCACATTGATAGCCAATCGCACGCCATGTCCATTTTGCATCGCCCATTTCACGATGGATTGCACCAATTGCTGCAAAACATGGTGCACATAGTAAATTAAAGACAAGAAATGAATAACCAGCAATCGGTGTATACGCTAGTTGTAAGGATTTCCAGATTTCTACCCCATCTTCAGCTACTGCCGCATGACGATATAAAATTCCAAAAGTACCGATTACATTTTCTTTGGCGATCAATCCGGTGATAGCTGCCACCGTCCCACGCCAATCGCCCCAGCCTAGTGGTGCAAATAATGGCGCGATTACACCGCCTAGAGCAGCTAATATACTCTCATTTTCATTTACTGCTTGTAAGGAGAAATTATAGTTAGAAATAAACCAAATTACAATGCTAGAAATAAAAATGATTGTTCCAGCACGTTTGACAAAGGCTTTACTATGATCATAAGTATAACGGAGCGTATTACTGATTCGTGGCAGATGATATAACGGAAGTTCCATGATAAACGGCGTCGGATCACCTGCAAAAAGCTGCGTTTTCTTCAATGCGATTCCTGACAACACAATCGAACCCATTCCGACAAAATATGCAGATGGCGCTACCCAGCTGCTGTTTGGAAAGAAAGCACCTGCAATCAAAGCAATGATCGGCAGTTTTGCTGAACAAGGCATAAAAGTCGTCAACATCACGGTCATTCGCCGATCCTTTTCATTTTCAATCGTCCGACTTGCCATTACACCTGGCACACCACAACCTGTTGCAATCAGCATCGGAATAAATGATTTTCCTGACAAACCAAATTTACGGAAAATCCGATCCATAACAAAAGCAATCCGCGACATATAGCCACAGTCTTCCAAAAGCGCTAAACATAGGAAAAGTACAATCAATTGTGGGAGAAAGCCTAAAACTGCACCAACTCCTGCAAGGATTCCATCTAAAATCAATTGTTGCATCCAGATAGCCACATCCCACGACTGTAAAGTCGATTGGACAAACGTTGGGATGATGTCGCCAAACAGATTTTCATTGATCCAATCAGTACCCATTGTGCCGATTGTCTGAATTGCAATGTAATAAATCAACCACATAACCAAAGCAAAAATCGGCAGTGCCAAAAAACGATTGGTAACGATTTGATCGATTTTATCTGAAACAGATAATTTGAATTGGTCATCTTCAACTACGCACAGCGTTTTTAGATCTGTGATGAAATTATAGCGTTCATTAATCACTAAGCTTTCCGCATCTTCACCAAATATTTTTTCAGTGATTTTAATAATTTCTTCTAAATCTTTTTGCTGGATTGTACTTAGATTCAACTCACGTTGCGCACGTTCATCCCGTTCAAATAATTTCAAACTATACCAGCGACTATATTTAGCTAGAACCGTACTGCCTAAAACCGTTTCGACCTCGCTAAGTGCTGCTTCTAATCGCCTATCGTAGTGGGGAAAATTGATTTCTTCCACACCTTTTTTGACTAGATGAACCGCTTCAGTGAGTGCTTTGTCCAGCCCCCAATTTTTCAATGCACTAATGCCAATTACTGGCGTGCCTAAAGCGTAGGATAGTTTGTCTAAGTTGATTTGTTTTCCACTTTTTTTTATGACATCCATCATGTTCACCGCAACTACTACTGGAATCCCTGTTTCAATCAGTTGCGTGGTCAAGTAAAGATTTCGTTCAAGATTGGTGCCATCAATGATATTCACGATGGCATCAGGTGTCCCTGAGAGCAGATAGTCTCGTGCCACTACTTCTTCTGGGGAATAAGGCGATAGTGAATAAATCCCCGGCAGATCATCGATGATTACTGCCGCATCTTTTTTATAGATTCCTTCTTTGCGTTCGACTGTAACTCCGGGCCAATTTCCAACGAACTGATTCGTTCCAGTCAAGACATTAAAGGTGCTTGTTTTTCCACTGTTAGGGTTTCCCGCTAAAGCAATATGCATCTTTGTCATCTACTCTTCCTCCTTTGCCACAACTACCATTTCTGATTCACTTTTACGTAAACTTAATTCATACCCACGTACTCGTAGTTCGATTGGATCACCAAAGGGCGCTAATTTAACGACTTTGATCGGTGTTCCTTTGGTCAGTCCCATGTCCATCAAACGTCGCTTAATTGAACCGCTTCCATGGACATTAACAATCACACCTTGTTCTCCCACACATAATTGATCCAATGAGACCCACGTCTGTAGATCTTCCGTGAGCTCCTTCACAAGTATTTTTTTTAATAAAGACTGGGATAACGCCAGCCGTGTATTATGTAATAGAATAATTCCGTTATCTCCAGAATGATTCACGACCGCGATTTTTGAGCCAACGACCATGCCTAGATCCTGCAGTCGATGTTTTACTTCATTGTCTAAAGTCATTTCAGCAATTTGAACGACATGGTTCAATGAAACATCTGCCAAAGTTGTCATCTCTTTCTCCACCCTACTGTTCAACTTTTGAAGCTAATTAATAATGAGAATCTTTCTCACTAAGAATAGCTTCATTTGATTCCAAAGTCAATGAAAGGTCGGAGATTTTCACTTTTTTCTAAGCAACTTATTTGACAATCTCTAATTTATTTATATCGTTTTTTGATTTTCGTTATTAAAAAAAACTTATTTAGCGAAAAAAAACATTCTTCCGTGTTTTTTTGGATTCTGTAAAGGGATTTTTCTTTGCAACCGTCCGTTTTCATTATTTTTGCAAAAACACAAAGAGTAGTATACCAATCATTTCTCACCACAATATATAGTATTAAACAATTGACTTTTTCCCTACATCTTTTATACTGGTAATTGTAGAAATCAAGGGAGGTAGTCTTATGGTAAAAGTCTATTCTAAAAATAATTGTATGCAGTGTAAAATGACAAAACGTTATTTAACCGATAACCAAATCTCCTTCGAAGAGGTCAATATCGACCATGAACCCGAAGCTTTGAGTTTTTTGCAAGAACAAGGTTTCCAGAGTGTCCCAGTTATTTTCGGTGGACAACAAACCATTATCGGTTTTCGTCCAGACCAATTGAAAGCATTAGCCTAATTTGAAACTTTGCGGTCCCACGATTGCAAAGTTTTCTTCTTTATTATAGATAAAAATGGAAAGATGTGATGAAATGAGTTTAAAAAACTTAGGAGACGTCTCCTACTTCAAGTTGAACAATGAAATCAATCGTCCAGTAAATGGACAGATTCCACTAAACAAAGACAAAGAAGCCTTAGCTGCTTTTTTCAAAGAAAATGTTGAACCAAATACGCATACTTTTTCTTCTGTTCAAGAAAAAATCGACTACTTGATTACAGAAGACTTTTTAGAAGCAGCATTTATCGCCAAATATACCCCAGCTTTTATTGAAAAACTGTTCGATTATTTAGCTGACCAAGATTTTACTTTCAAATCATTTATGGCAGCGTATAAATTCTATTCCCAATACGCGCTGAAAAACAATGCTGGGACAGAGTATTTAGAAAGTTACGAAGACCGTGTAGCATTTAACGCATTGTATTTTGCGGATGGAGATGAACAATTGGCTCTAGCACTTGCGGATGAAATGATCCATCAGCGCTACCAACCAGCTACTCCTTCATTTTTAAATGCTGGACGAAAACGGCGTGGTGAATTAGTCTCTTGTTTTTTGATCCAAGTGACAGATGATATGAACAGTATTGGGCGTTCCATCAATTCTGCTTTGCAATTATCACGAATCGGCGGTGGCGTCGGAATCAATTTATCAAACTTACGCGAAGCCGGCGCACCGATTAAAGGATTTGAAGGAGCCGCAAGCGGTGTCGTTCCAGTAATGAAATTATTTGAAGATAGTTTCTCTTATTCTAATCAATTAGGGCAACGTCAAGGCGCTGGTGTTGTTTACCTTGATGTCTTCCATCCAGATATCGAGATGTTCTTATCCGCCAAAAAAGAAAATGCTGATGAAAAGATCCGCGTGAAGACTCTTTCATTAGGTGTGACCGTTCCTGATAAATTTTATGAATTAGCCCGTAAAAATGAAGAGATGTATTTGTTCAGCCCTTATGGTATTGAGCGCGAATATGGTGTCCCTTACTCTTATGTCGATATCACAAAAGAATACGACAACTTAGTCGCCAATCCAAATATCCGTAAGAAAAAGATCCGTGCCCGTGATTTGGAGAATGAATTGTCTAAATTGCAGCAAGAATCAGGCTATCCTTACATCATCAATATCGATACAGCCAATCGTACCAATCCAATCGATGGAAAAATCGTTATGAGCAATCTATGTTCTGAGATTTTACAAGTCCAAACCCCTTCAGTAATCAATGGTCGGCAAGAATATGACGTATTAGGGACCGATATTTCCTGCAACCTTGGTTCAACCAATATCGTCAATTTGATGGACAGTCCTGATTTTGGTCAATCTGTTCGGACGATGGTGCGTGCACTGACTTTTGTGACAGATGAATCAGATATCGACGTTGTTCCTTCAATCCAAAATGGCAACAAGTTAAATCATACAATCGGACTTGGAGCGATGGGCTTGCATAGTTTCTTTGCTAAGCATTTGATGGAATATGGTTCAGCAGAATCCATCGATTTTACAAATATCTATTTTACATTACTGAATTATTGGACGTTAGTAGAAAGTAATGAACTTGCCAAAGAACGGCAAACGGTCTTTCATAACTTTGAAAAATCAGCTTATGCCGACGGTTCATATTTTGATAAATACACAGCCGGCGAGTTTGTACCAAAAACTGATAAAGTCAAAGAGATTTTCAAAGAAATCTTTATCCCTACAGCTGAAGATTGGCAAGCCTTAAAAGAAGCTGTCCAAAAAGATGGTTTGTATCATCAAAATCGGTTAGCCGTTGCTCCAAATGGTTCAATCTCTTATATCAATGACACGAGCGCTAGTTTACATCCCATCACTCGTCTGATTGAAGAACGCCAAGAAAAGAAAATCGGCAAGATCTATTATCCTGCGCCTTACTTAAATAATGACACACTGCCGTATTACACTTCAGCTTATGATATGGATATGCGCAAGGTGATTGATGTTTATGCAACCGCACAACAGCATATCGATCAAGGCATGAGTTTGACTTTATTTATGCGTTCTGAGATTCCTGAAGGCTTATATGAATGGAAGACAGAAAGCAAACAAACGACACGCGACTTGAATATTTTACGTAATTACGCTTTTTACAAAGGATGCAAATCAATTTATTACGTCCGCACCTTTACCGACGATGCAGAAGAAATTGGTTCGAACCAATGTGAGAGCTGCGTCATTTAACAACGTCCCTCTTGAGTAAATCTCAAGAGGGAAAAATTTGTGTGTTAGCAAAAGAGTGATAGGAGGAAAAAACATGGCAGAAACTTATTATGAAGCCATTAACTGGAACGAGATTGAAGACATCATCGATAAATCAACCTGGGAAAAATTAACGGAACAATTTTGGTTGGATACACGGATTCCGTTATCAAATGACTTAGATGATTGGCGGAAACTATCAGACTTAGAAAAAACGGTTGTTGGATATGTTTTTGGTGGATTGACACTATTGGATACTGTCCAATCTGAAAGCGGCATGGATCAGTTACGCAAAGATGTCCGTACTCCCCATGAAGAAGCCGTTCTTAACAATATTCAATTTATGGAATCTGTTCACGCCAAAAGTTATTCATCTATTTTCAGCACATTGAACACTAAATCAGAGATCGATGACATTTTTGAATGGACCAATACGAATCAATACTTGCAAAAAAAAGCGGAACGAATCAATGAAATTTACAAAAATGGTACGCCGTTAGAAAAAAAAATCGCCAGTGTTTTTTTAGAAACATTTCTATTTTATTCTGGTTTTTATACGCCGTTGTATTATTTAGGAAATAATAAATTAGCCAATGTTGCAGAAATCATTAAATTGATCATCCGTGACGAATCGGTACACGGAACATACATTGGTTACAAATTCCAACGCGGTTATAACGAATTGCCTGAAACCGAACAAGAACGTCTGAAAGAATGGATGTATGATCTGCTTTATGAATTGTATGAAAATGAAGAACATTACACCGAAGAATTGTATGACGAAATCGGTTGGACAGAAGAAGTTAAAACATTTCTGCGTTATAATGCCAACAAAGCTTTGATGAACCTTGGGATGGACCCATTATTCCCAGACACCGCAGATGATGTGAACCCTATTGTTATGAATGGAATCTCTACCGGGACGAGCAATCACGACTTCTTCTCACAAGTGGGCAATGGTTACTTGCTTGGTCATGTTGAAGCGATGAATGACGATGATTATTTGATTGGTTTAGACTAAAAAAAGAAACTCCTTTTCTGGAGTTTCTTTTTTTAGATATTAATCATTCGTAATTTTGTAATGTTTTTATACATCGATAAATCTTCGATCACATCCGTGTAATTCATCCCACGCGGCATATCAATGGTATAAACATTGGTATAGATTCGATAATCATCCATAAAATCGACATCAAAATCGACATCTTCTACTTCGATTTTTTTACTGTCAAAGTAGTTCATAATGAACTCTTTCGTTGCTTCTCGATGAATATAGCGTATCTCAAGCTTTTTACTAGCATTGATTCTCACGACACGTTTTACAACAGTCAACGCCAAAATGATTCCAACAAAACTGCAAACAGCGATTGTATAATAGCCCATTCCTATCGCAATTCCTAATCCAGCCCCTGCCCAGATCGAAGCAGCTGTCGTCAATCCTTTGACCGACCGATTGCTGACCATAATCGTCCCAGCACCGAGAAAACCGATTCCGCTAACGACTTGTGCAATCAACCGAGCTTCATCTGCTCGAACGACTCCAACATATTCTGGCTTCGCCGCGGCGTATTGCAATGCTTGATCGGCAATCTCTACTTGGATCAACGCAATGATGGTCGCTCCCATACAGACCAAAATATGCGTTCGGATTCCTGCTGGTCGGTTTTTGTATTCACGTTCCATTCCAATGGCGCCACCCATGATCATGGCTAAAAATAAACGCAACATAATTTCATAAACAGATAATTTCAGATCCATTTGAGCATCGCCTCCTCGTTTCTGCTAACAACATCTTTATTAGATATGTTCCAACTCACTGATACTTTTAGTATAGCACGGTCAAGAAAAAAATGAGTATCTTAACCTTTTAACTGGTCTACTTCAGCCGCACTCAACGGTCGGTAGGTTCCTTTCGTCAATGCATTTGGTAAAGTCAGCTCTCCCATTCGGATTCTTTTCAAGTAGGTCACTTCTTTTCCACAAGCTTTGACCATCCGCTTCACTTGATGAAATTTTCCTTCGTGTAAAATGATTCGAACTTTGGATGTTTTTTCTGACGTTTCATCGATCAATAATGTTGCCGGTAACGTCAACGTCCCATCCAATACAATCCCCTCAATAAACCGTCGTTGATCTTCTTTGGTCATTACGCCATCAATCTCAGCATAATATTCTTTTTCTATATGTTTTTTCGGTGACAATAGCTCGTGGGCCAATTTACCGTCATTTGTAATCAGCAATAAGCCTTCAGTATCTTTATCAAGTCGTCCGACCGGAAACAAATCACTACGAAAATCTTTTTCATCAAATAAATCGATGACTGTTCGATCGCGCTTATCTTCTGTCGCACTAACGACCCCAGCAGGTTTATGCAATAAATAATAGTAAAATTCTTGATAATGCAATCGTTCATCTTGAAACATGACGAGATCTTTTGCTGGCTCAATCTGCCGCTTATCTGATTTTTCAAGCTGTTGATTGACAGTAATCTGACCTCGTTTGATCAATTGTTTGACTTCTTTGCGACTTCCTAAACCAACTTCGGCTAAAAATTTATCTAAACGCATCGTTTCTGCTAGCCTCCTAAAAATTTCTCTAGTTTTCACTATAGCCAAAGAAAGAATAAGAAGCAAGATGTTCTGTTTAAACATTTTTACTAAACGGTTGTTTGTCACCGGATTTTTTAAATAAAAAAGTACCAAGGAAATATCCTTGGTACAAACCGTTACATTTTATAATTTGCTGGCTGCGTCTTCGTCAACGATTACTGTTACATCAGCATGATTTTGCAGCACACTTGCTGGAACATCTGTTGTTACTGAACCGTTGATCATATCTTTGATTGCGTCGGCTTTATCAGTACCAAAAGCCATCAACAAGATTTTTTTGCTTTGCATGATTGAACCGATTCCCATTGACAATGCATGAGTTGGAACATCTTCAACTTTCTCGAAATTACGTTTGTTGGCTTCAATAGTTGATTCTGTCAATTCAACGACATGAGTAGTCACATCAAATGGTGTCCCTGGTTCGTTGAAACCGATATGAGCGTTGCGGCCAATCCCTAATATTTGTAGATCGATTGGATGATTAGCAATCACGCCATCGTATCGTTTGCATTCAGCAGCTAAGTCTTCAGCTTTACCATTAGGAACAAAAGTTTCTTTAAATGGTTTTTGGTTGAATAGTTGATCATTCATGAAGTAGCGATAACTTTGAACATCGTCGCCAGCTAATCCAACATATTCATCTAAGTTTACAGAAGTCATTTCTGAAAAATCTAACTCACTAGACGTCATTTCTTTATATAAAGTTTCAGGAGTACTACCAGTTGCTAATCCTAACACTTTTGCACCGTTTGCCATTCCATCTTTGATGATTTCAAATGCTTTTTTTCCGCCTTCATTGGCATCTTTCACGCGAATTACTTTCATGGGTAAACGCTCCTTTATCATTTTGGTATACACCAATCCTATCATCATTTCCTATTTTTTTCAACAAGTCTAGACCAAAAATTAATTTTTTATCATTTTTACAACTAGACACAGAAAAACTCCCGCTCAAAATATTGAGCAGGAGTCAGAGAAGTTTATTTTTGATAGTTTGTCACGATCTCTGTAATCAGTTGATCATCTTTTAAGGCAGTGACTTGTTGAATGACTTCTGAAACAGTTTTTTCTTTTAATAAGCTTTGCAATTCAACACTTTGCTCGTCTTTTGGATCATCGTATTTCAAGATCATCGCTACGACATCAACTAGATTCCCATAGGACAAATCCCGTTCTTTTAATTCACGAATCGGACGAATAAAGCGTTCGTCATAGCCTAATTTACGAATCGGCGTGCGAGCGACACGACTGATACTGTCTGAAATATATTTGTTTTCAAAACGGCTAACAATTTTATCAATATAAGCAAAATGTTTTTCCTTGTCAAAATCCCATTTATTGATTAATAAGCTGCCTGTTTCGCCTAGTACGGCACGTAATTTTTCTAACACTGTTTCATCTGCGATTGCTTCATCGATTGTTTCGTACCCTTTGTATGCACCAGTATAAGCCACTGTCGCATGACCTGTATTAACTGAAAATAATTTTCGTTCAATATACGGTTCTAAATCTTCGACATATTCCACATCCGTTAGACGCAAGTTTTTATTTTTGCTTTGCGTTGCATCAATGACCCATTCGCTGAAAGGTTCGACAGAAACAAATAACGGATCATCATGATGTTGGATCGGTACAATCCGGTCAACAGCTGCATTGGGGAAACCTACATATTGTTCAACATACGCCAAATCTTCAGCAGACAAGAATGTTTGCACTTTTTCAAACAAAAATTGGCTACCGCCGATCATATTTTCACAAGCAACGACATCTAAGAAAGCTGTGTTCCCTTCACTACGACGTTTTTGAATGCCTTTTGCAATCAATTCTGCGATAAACGGCAAAATATTTGGTCCGATTGCAGTCGTAACAATATCGGCTTTGCTGACAGAATCGATGACTGCCTCCGGATTAGTTTGATTATTCAAGCCATCCACGTTTGTGACCTGGATTTCTTTTTGACTTTCATCTGCTAACTGGATCGTATATTCTTTTCGCTCCTTCAACGCATCGATGATTGTTTCATTGATATCGACAAAATCAATGGAAAAACCATTCTTCGCTAAAATCTCTCCGATAAATCCACGTCCAATATTTCCTGCACCAAAATGTGTTGCTTGCATGTTATTCTACCTCCTGAAGATAGCCAATGACTTCTTCTTTTGTTTTTGCATCTGCTAATTTTACTACATTTTCAACATCTGAACAAAAAATCGCAATCTTTTGCAAAATGTCTAAATGCTCATTCTCAATCCCGGCGATTCCAAATAATACCATTGCTACGTCCTCTGTATCATCTTTCCCAAATTGAACACCTTTTGGAACTTGGATGACTGAGATTCCACTTTTTTTCACGTAATGTTTTGCTTCATCTGTTCCATGAGGAATCGCGATAAAATTGCCCATGTAAACAGAAACCAATTTATTTCTTTCAATCATCGCATCGACATAACCTTCTTCAACACAACCAGCTTCTACCAACAACTGACCGCTTGCACGAATCGCGTCTTCCTTATTTGTGTATTCTTGATCTAATAAAATCATTTCTGGCTTTAATTCCATTACAATTCCTCCCGCTTTTTCTAGCTCTACTCTTCTCGGATCTCTTTAACAAATAAAGAACTTAATAATTGATAAATGATCTCTTTGTTCCCGAATTTATAGATTTCTGTATTCAAGTCACTTTCGATCACTGAACTACTGATTTTTCCTAGTAAACTTTGTTGACTTTCTGGCATTGGATCAGGTGCGAGCAATAACAATACTCGCGTCAATTCAATACTTTTTTTATCCATCCCTTGGATCATAAATTTCTGATCTAAATCATAAATGGTAAATAGCGGCTCTTTGACATGGACATCTGCACAATGGAACAATGCAAAATTTGTTTTGGGAACACCAATCGGCGCAACCAAATATCGATCAATCACTCTATCTGTCACTTTTTTAGCATCGGTGACGATCGTTCCTTGTAATTGTCCAATGATATCAGCTAATGTCTGCTCAATCGTTTCTTGCGATTTTACAGATCGGACATCAAAATTTTGCAATAGATTATTTGCGATTCGCATCGTTTCGTAGATTTCATCAAAGGCTTCGCTTGGTTCTTGTTTGAGCTCATTGATATTTTCGTTGATTTTATCTGGATGCAATGATTGGATATATTCTTTAATCTCTTTGATTTCATCTTCTAGCAGCAGCGGTGAAATCACCTTATATGGCAAATGAAAACCCGGTAGAAAGACCGTTGCTAATATCAGGTCATAACTTTTATAATCCAGCTGATTCATTTCAGAGATTTTAGCTACTTGAACATTTTGAATCTCATCTAAATATCTGTGAATCCGACTCTCTAAGATCCGTGCCGTTCCGATTCCGCTTGAACATAACACCAAAGCTGAAAGCGCACGGCCGCTAGGGTGACGTTCTAAAGATGTCGCAAAATGGATTACGACATACCCTAACTCATCAAGAGTAAATTGATGGTCAGGAAAAACTACTGCTAATTCTTGGATGATTGCGGTAGTCAATTGTTGATATTTTTCGCGAATCTTTTGCAACAATGGATTATTCGCACCTTGAATGACCGTCAAATTTCGTTTCAATGCTGCGGCCATATGTGCTGATAAATCATTAAACAGTTGTTCATCTTTCCGAAAATCGATTGCTGTCGCTTCAGAAACCAGCCGAATCAATTCTTTGATTTTATACGATAACTCCACATCAAAACTATCAATAAAGATATTTTGAGGTTTTTTATAATTCACACCTTCTAATTGAAAAGCAAAGAAACGGACTTCTTGCGGGGGAATTGATTTTTCGATCGTCGTGGCTACTTGAATCATCACCTGACCTGCAATCTGCATACTGTCAGGCTTGGCCTTGTTCTCTTGTTCAACTTCTACAAAGCGCTCTTGCTTCATTCGATCAATCGACAAAGCAAGTAAAATCAACACACGCTGCAATTGATTGTCCGTAACTTGTTCAAAAGCTTGTTGAGAAATTTTTTCAAAGATCTTACGTGCCAATAATAAACTTGATTGGCTCAGTAACTTTAAAAAGAAATTATTGGTCATAGTTTCTGATTCATCCAGTAAATCAATGAAATGGAAAAAATCAAATTCACTGACACCGTTGTAAATCAAATTACTCAATAACTGGCGGCGCTGTTTCTCACGTCCAATGATTCGAATCCCGCGACCTTTTAGCCGCTGCAATTCTAAACGATAGTCAATCAAACTTTTTTCAATCGCTGCTAAATCAGAAGTAATCGTCGCCGGGCTGACCTTAAAATCAAGTGCCAGTCCTTCAATCGTCTCTTCTTCGTCCATTAATAATAAAGAGCAGACAATCGCACTTTGTCGTTGAACATTATCTGTGAATAATTCTGCTTGTTTTTCACCAAGCTGCTGCTGCAACTGTTCCAGGTTCAGCGATTCTCCAACGATACGATAGCCTTCACCTCGCGGTTTGATGATTTGGATGTCTTGCGATTTGATGGTCTTTTCAATACTTGAAATCTCGCGATAGACCGTACGCTTGCTGACTCGTAAAATATCTTGCAATTCCTCCGGCGTGATACCGTTGGGATAATCTAATAAAAGGGAAAGTATCTTTTTTTCACGAATCGAAAAATACACATTATCTCCTCCAATAATGTCAAAAGGATAAAAGCAGTGAGAATCCTCACTGCTTTAAGAGTAATACGATTCTGTGAAAAAGACTACTTATTTCTTTAAGTTTTGAATGACTTTGTCGTATTTTTCCGAAGCAACGAAATCGGTCAAAAGTACATGTGTCGCACTTGGTGCTTGTTGTTCTGCTTTGACTGTCTCACTTTCATTAGTGATGATTAACGCCGTTGTTTCATCTTGCAATTCACTGATCGGCACTACTGTTACAGGATAGTTCAATTCATTTTCTTTCAATAGTTTTTTCAAAGTCACTGCTCCCATGTTTGCGGAGCCTTTTACTTGATCATAACCAAAGACAATGTGATCTATTTTTGAATAATCAGCAAGACCTTGAACTACATCATCGGTCAAAGGTTGTTTTTTCACTTCTTCTGCAACCGGTGCTGAAGATAACGTTTCTACGATTTCATCATAACGTGGGGAGTTCATAAAGTTTTCAACTTGAACAAAGGTTGCATTCGGTGCTTTTTGTGCCGCACGTTCATGCAATTCTTCTTGCGTTACGATTAGTGCATTTGGATCATCAGTCAGATTATTGATTGCTGAATTAGAAACTGGCAACGATAATCCTGCTTTTTTCACTTTGTCGCGTAAAACTGAAGCACCCATTGCACTTGAACCCATACCAGCATCACAAGCAAAAATGATTTTATTTACTTTGCCAAATGTTGCTTGATTGTCTGCTTTTAATCCATCTTGCCCTTTACTTTGAGCTTTCGCATTGGCAACCGCTTCTTGTGTAGCTGCTAAATCGTCATCTTCACTGTGATCTGATTTAATGATGACCATCGCTACTAAGAATGAAACCACACAGCCAACGATGATCCCAGCTAAGTTTGCAACAATACTTTCGGGAGGTGTCATTGCCATGATGGCAATAATCGAACCGGGTGAAGCTGCAGCTCGTAAACCAGCTCCTAATAATTGGAAAGTAAAGGTTCCGGCAACACCGCCTGCCATAACAGCTAAGAATAAAAGTGGTTTCATCATTACATATGGGAAATAAATTTCATGAATCCCGCCTAAGAATTGGATAATGATTGCACCGGGTGCAGAAGATTTTGCTGCTCCTTTACCAAATAATGTGAAAGCCAACAAGATCCCTAGACCTGGTCCAGGATTTGCTTCTAACAAGAATAGAATCGATTTCCCCGTTTCTGCTGCTTGTTCAATTCCAAGCGGTGTCAATATTCCATGATTGATCGCGTTGTTTAAGAATAATATTTTCGCAGGTTCAATGAAAATATTAGCTAATGGCAATAGATGCATATTGATGATCGATTCAACACCAGATGCCATTAAATTCGTCAACGCTTCAACAACTGGTCCGATTCCATAAAATCCAAGTATTGCTAACGCAAAACCAATCAATCCAGAAGAAAAGTTATTGACTAACATTTCAAATCCAGCCTTGATTTTTTCTTGGAAAGCCTCGTCAAATTTCTTAATGCACCAGCCGCCTAATGGTCCCATCATCATAGCTCCGATAAACATCGGTACGTCTGATCCGACAATCACTCCCATCGCAGCGATTGCTCCTACGACTGCACCACGTTGTCCATGTACCATGCTACCACCGGTATAAGCGATTAATAATGGCAATAAGTAAGAAAGCATTGGTCCGACCAATGTGGCAAGTTGTTCATTAGGGATGTAGCCATCTGGGATAAATAGTGCCGTGATTACGCCCCAGGCAATAAAGCCTCCGATGTTGGGCATCACCATTCCCGACAGGTGACTACCTAGTCGTTGGACTTTGGCTTTTAATCCACTTTTCTGTCCAGCATTTTCCATTTTCATTTCCTCCTTGATATAAAATGATTTCGTTTACATTTTTATCATACCTTGTTGATAATCCGCTTTCAATTAATTGTACCTAGAGCTTTGGCACAGAGGTCTGTGCCAAAATTAAAAAGCCGTCTATCTTTAAGATAAACGACTCCTTCTTATTTATTTAATTTGTTACGGACACCGCGTTTGATGACATCAAAAAAGCCAAGTGATCGAACCATGTGATCAGGATCGACGTGTTCACGAATCGCACGCAACACTTTTTTAGGTTCTTTTGACGCAAACGAGTACGTGCCGTTCTTTTTTGTTTGGATCGCATAACGCGGTATCCATTTTCCCTTAAACACAACAGAAGCAACGACATAGTCCACTTCTTCCCATGGGATCTGAACGAATTTTCGGGCATCGCGATTATTGAAAAATTCAAAACCTTTATCACCGATCATGATTTTTCCGTAATCAGCAACACCGAGGTACGAGGTAGCATCGATCGTCAAATCGACCTTTGTATTGATTGACTGAACCATTAGACCTACTCCATTTCCATATATGTATCTGTTTCTCATTATACTTATTTTTCAGCTATTTAGCAAAAAAATGCCCGGGCAAGCCCGAGCATTTTACTGGTTGTTTCTCTTACATTACGCCTAATACGTGTAAGCCAACACCGACTACAAACAGACCAAGAATGATGATGATTGGAGAAACTTTTTTCTTCAATAACCACATGCAAAGTAATGTCAATAGTAATGCAGCAAGACCAGGAATCAATTGATCCAAGTTGTCTTGTAAAGTTGTAACTTTATGACTATCTAATGCTAGACCAGAAGCTTGTTGTGACAAAGCTTCTTTGATTCCTTGAGCACCAGCAGGTAATTTATCCCATTCGATATATGCACCTTCGTCTAGCTTAACAGTAGAAACAACTGGCGTGAATTTCACGTTTACCCAACGTTCTACTAAAGCTCCTAGCACGAACATCCCTAAGATTGATGCACCTTTAGTAACTTTTTGTAACAAACCGCCTGAAAGGTCATCTGTGATTTTAGAACCAGCTTTGTAGCCAAATTCTTGTGTATACCACATGAATGCCCAACGAATGATATTCCAAGCAAGGAAGAAGATGATTGGTCCCATGATGTTACCAGCTAATGCTAGAGAAGCTCCTAGAGCACCTAACATCGGACGGACAGTAAACCAGAAGACTGGGTCACCAACACCGGCTAAAGGTCCCATCATACCAACCTTAACCCCTTGAATTGCTACATCATCAACTGGTGCACCATTGGCACGTTCTTCTTCAAGTGCTAATGTAACCCCAAGAATTGGTGAAGCGATATATGGGTGCGTATTAAAGAATTCCAAGTGACGTTGCATTGCTAACGTACGGTCTTCTTTAGTTTTATATAATTTTTTGATTGCTGGCATCATTGCATAACACCAACCACCATTTTGCATACGTTCATAGTTCCAAGAACCTTGAATGAAGGTAGAACGCCATGCAACGGCTAAACGATCTTTTTTCGTTAATTCGATTTTTTCTGCCATTTTATTTCTCCTCCTTCAAGATTAATAATCATTCAAAATGTCGCCTAATGGGTCGCCAGTATTGCCTCCGCCACCATTAGATGAACCGCCAGAACTTTCTTGTAAGTTCAAGTAAATCAAAGCGAATGCGACTGCGATAACACCAAGTGCGATCAATGTTAATTGAGAGATAGCTGCGATAGCAAAACCAATTGCGAAGAATGGCCATACTTCTTTTGTAGCCATCATGTTGATAACCATTGCGTAACCAACGGCAACAACCATACCACCACCGATTGCCATACCATCTGTTAACCATGCAGGCATTGATTCTAAGAATCCACGAACAGTGTCAGCTGGGATAACTAATAATGCACCAGCTGGGATTGCAATACGAATCCCTTGCATACATACAGCGATGATATGCCACATTTCAACTTTGCGCATTTCACCTTTTTCAGCAGCAGTATCCATAAAGTGAACGATTGGCACAGCCAATGTACGAACGATCATTGTTAAGAACAAGCCGGCAACAGCTAGAGGAACAGCGATTGCGATAGCTGAAGAAACACCCTTAACTCCTTGACCACCTAAAACTAAAATAATTGCAGATGCAACAGATGCCAACGCAGCATCCGGTGCTACGGCAGCCCCGATGTTTGCCCAACCTAAGGCGATCATTTGAAGTGAGCCGCCAAGGACGATCCCAGCTTCTAAATTACCGGTTACTAAACCAATTAATGTACATGCTACTAGCGGTTGGTGGAATTGGAATTCATCCAAAATCCCTTCCATACCTGCTAGAAAGGCAACGATTACTACTAATACCATTGAAATACCAGACATTATAAGCCCTCCTATTTAAGTTAATTTTCGTTACTTAAGCTTTTTTCAATTCAGCTTTTGCTTTGTTTAGGATTTCATCCATGTTGTCTTTAGAATCATTTGGTACTTTACGTACATCAAATTTGATTCCTTGTGCTTTCAATTTTTCGAAAGTATCAACATCTTCTTGTCCCATTGACAATACTTTGCTTACTACGACTTTCCCAACTGAGTGAGCCATTGAGCCAACGTTGACTTCTTTAATATCAACACCGCCATCTACAGCTCGTAATACATCTTCAGGGTTTTCAAATAACAACAACGCTTTGGTATTACCGAAACGAGGGTCTTTTGAAATTTCAATCATTTTTTCAACAGGGATAACATTTGCTTTAACACCTGGGGGAGCAGCTTGTTCGATCAATTTTTTACGAAGATCGTCTTTTGCTACTGCATCTGAAACAACGATGATCCGGTTAGGGCCTGTTGTTTTTGTCCAAGCAGTTGCAACTTGTCCATGAAGTAAACGAGAATCCACACGAGCCAATACAAATTTGATGTGACCATCACCAAGGACTGTTCCTTCTGGGATTGAACCTGTTGGTTGATTGCTTTCTACTGCAGCTGCAGGAGCTGCTTCAGCTGGTTCTAATTCCTCTGGACGAATTCTTACGCCTTCTTTAGCTGTACCTAAAATATGTGCAGCAATCTCATGCGCAGTTTCCATTGAGAAACGTGAAGCATATGCTTCGATCAACATTGGTAAGTTCATACCAGCAACGATTGCCCACTTGTCTTTGTGTTCTTCAAACAAGCTGTTTGCTTGGTTGAACGGAGTTCCACCCCAAAGATCGACTAAGAACAATACTTCGTCTTGGTTTTCGAAAGAGGCGATTGCTTCTTTCATTTTTGCTTTAATGTCATCCGGTCCTTCACTTGGCATCAAAGTAACAGCTTTGACATTTTCTTGTTCTCCAAAGATCATTGCTCCGGATTGCAAGATACCATTAGCGAATTCACCATGACTAGCAATGATAATTCCTACCATCTTTATACCTCCTACTTATTATTGTTACAGCTCAAAAATATAAATAAGTTCTTAAAAAACCTGTAACCAAAATTCATTTACTGCAGCATCTTTTCTTTTTTGATCAATTGTATCAAATCGGTCTTTCTGTCTGTCGGTACTTGGCGAATCTCTAATTCAATCCCTGCTTCTGCTAATCTAAGAAAAGACTGGATATCTTTTCCATCAACAGAAATAAAATTAGTGATCATTTTCTTACCTTCACTAAATCGCATCCCGCCAATGTTGATTGTTTGTAAATCAACACCTGCTTCAACGACATCCACCACATCTTGTGGCGAAGCAAATAGCAACATAATCTTCATACCATCAAACAATTGATCTTGATACACTTCAATCAGTTTTCTTTTTGTGACAACATTGGACTTGATTCCAGGTGGTGCAGCTTGTTTCAATAGGAACTTACGCAACTCATCATTTGCAACCTCATCACTGACTACTAAGATTCGCTCAATCCCTGTTGCTTTGGACCAAACCGTTGCTACCTGACCATGAATCAAACGATCATCGATACGAGTAAGTCGAATATCCATTACCATCCCACCACCTCCTGTTACTACAAGGCCAGATGCTAAAAGACTTGCTACAATTTTGAGCACTCTGTTAGCGTACTCACTTATAATAAAGCAAGTACTGTGCCAAAATACACTAATAAGAAATTCTTCAGCTAACGCCTTTTATAGCGATACACAAAAAGGATACAGTATACTGTATCCTTTTTGTGTATCATTTATGCGTTTATTTCATCATTGTTTTTTAGTAATTGGTAAATATAATAGCGCTCGGAAGTAGGAATCGTAATACGCAACTGACTCTCCAATTCATTCAATCCCCGATTCATCGCGATATTATCTGTCACATTTTGATAGAGCTGTTTTGCTTTTTCGTCAACCTTCAATGGTTGTTTCAATATTCCGCGTTCAAGTGTCCCTGCCATATGCATCACAAAATTCACCATCAGTGCATAATCGGCGGAGTCGCCATCGTTTTTGATTACTGTTTTAGCTAATCGCCAAAGCGGCTCAATCAACTTATTGGGGTTGATGAAAGTAAAACTTTCTTCCATAAATTTGATACACAACTCACGCGCTTTATTCTCATCTAACATGACTTCTTCTTGTTCAGCTAAATCATTTTCCAGCAGCAATTCATCCAATACTTGATCGGCATTTTGATTGATGAATTTTTCCATCGGGATATAAGGGGCACCGACCTTAGGATCCACGATCCCAGTTGTTGCTAAAATCTTGAACTCTTGTTTGAAAAGAGGGACTTTTGTTTTGATATCTGTCACTGCTAACGTCAATACTTCGATGTGTTTTAAATTACGTTGTTGCAACGGCCGTTCAATAATTTCTTTCAATCGTTGTGCAGTTCCTTCACCAGAAGCACAAATTGCTAAAATCGCTTGTTTTTCTTGCGGTTCTTCTTTTTCTACGATTTGTCCGTAGCCGCGAAAGCCTTGTAACGATTCATACAATTCATTTACACCAGATCCTAAAACACTTGATTTACGTGCTGCTTCAATCAAGAGTGGGGTCGTGACCATGTCTAAGGTACAAACTTCAATCCCTGTTTCTTTTTGGATTTCTTCATTGAAAGTCGCCAGTGAACCCATATCCACCATGATTAAGACACCGCTGCCTTCATCAATCTGAGTGACTGCCTCTCGAATTTTTTCATAAGCCACGCGCGGATGCATATCCAATGGCATATCAACAGCAATGATATTTGTCACATCCAACAATTCCCGAACAACTTGAGCCATCGAGGACGCTGTACTGTTTCCATGTGCCGCTACTACTACCCCGATTTTTCCAGAAGATTGATCTTCTCGCAAAGAGACTAATAATACCGTCAAATAGTAATCTTCACTTTCCGGAATCTTTACTTGAAACTCTTTTTCGACCATGCGACGAATCTCTTGAGCCGCAGAAAATTCAGTTGGATAGTCCTTTGCCATCTCACGAATATTGGCATTGGTTTCACGGGTCTCACCGACGTGAATCTTTTTCAAAAAAGAAGAGATATGCAAACTCATCGCATAAATAAAGTTTTGTTGAAAATGTGTTCGCAAACGTTCACTAACTAACACGGCAATTTTATTGCTGACTTCGATTACATGTTTATCGACAAACTCTGTCAAACGTGTCTCAGTGTCAAAAGTAAACCCATGATCTTTATAAAAAGATTTCAAATGGACATTGATATCTGTTGAAATAAAATGGTTGATTGTTTCTTGATCCAACCCCTCTGTTTTTAACAAAGCCGCTTTGTCGCCAATAATGTCATACAGATTATAAGGCAGTTCATAAGTATCAGTTTTGATTAATTCATCAATTTCGTTAGGTGTGACGACCATCTCAGGTTCAAGATAAGGCGAAATATCAGTTGATTTGATTCGGTCGGCAGAAAGTTGGACTAATCCTGCTTTGATTCCTTCTGTCAAATCATTCAATGTGATATGGATTTCTTCATTCATCATGTGATTCATAAATCCCCGTGCACAAATCAATTGGACATTGGATTTTAATTGCCCAACATTTCCATAGGAGACACTGCCTAACAAAGCCTTTACAACATCTTCTGTCAATGTGATTTTGCGTTGAATCCGATTGGCTTCCATCGCCACCATCACACGAACCAGATCCAACTGTTCAGCTGCTGGTCGACTGCTAAAAGCCGGCATTTGAATATTGATTGGGATACGCCGCACAAAGGTATCTAACAACGCTGAATGAGGATCTTCTGTCGTAGCACCGACGATTCGAACGTTCGCAAAACGATTTTTTCCTGTTTCACCCAGTCGGCTGTAGGTTCCATGATCCATAAAGTAGAAGATCATTTCCTGACCTTCCGGCGGCAAACGATGAATCTCGTCTAAAAACAACATCCCGCCATCTGCTTGTTGGATCAACCCATCTTTTTCTGTATCAGCACCGGTAAAGGCGCCTTTTTCATAACCAAATAAATGGCTCATCAATAACTCCGGATTATTTGCATAATCCGCACAGTTAAAGACTACCAACTCTCGATCAGCTTCTACTACACCTTCTGTTTGAGCAAAACGAAACATGGCGTGCGCAAAAAAAGTTTTACCAGAACCAGTGGGCCCTGTGATCAAACAATTTAAGCCACGCGGCGGATATAAGATTGCTGCTTTTGCTTGTTCCACAGCGTTTCGCATACTACCAGTCGAACCGATGATTTGAGTAAAGACATTGTTGGAATTTTGTTTTAAGATTTTTTTTTCTGGCGACACTACTGAAGTTGATTTTACAGGAGCAGTGTTTGTGTCAAACGACGTATTTAGTGATTGGCTCGAAACAAAATAGCGAACAGGCCGGCCTTCGCTTTTGCTTAATCGGCCTTCTTTAACAAGGAGATTCAAATCTTTACTAGCATTTGTTCGTTGGATGTCCAATGAATCTGCTACATCTTTTGTTGTGACATTTGCATTCTCCAAAACAAAGCGATAAATGCGGTCAATCCGTCGTTCCATTTAGCCACCTTCTTTATTAGTGTATTCATACTACCAATCATCTATAGTTTTCATTAAAATGTCAACCATTTCGCTGTAAAGCAATACACTATACGTTTTTATGTATTTAACTATTTGATTGAGTTTCTACTATTATATATTCAAAAAAGCAACTCGAAATTTTCTAGCAAGCAGTAAAGCAATAAAAAAAATTATTACCAGCTGGTAAATTATACTAAAAAATCTTATCCAAAAACAGGATAAGATTTTTAACTTTTCCAAAAGGGTTTGGAAAAGAGCAATAACATAGGAAACATCTCTAAACGACCCGCTAACATCGCAAATGATAGTGTCCATTTAGAAACATCAGATAAAAAGCCGAAGTTTCCAGTCGGACCAACACTCTCAAAACCTGGGCCGACATTATTGATACAGGTAGCAACAGCCGAAAAAATCGTTTGAAATGAACTATTCTCCAGTGATAAAATCAGCAATGAGCTGATAAAGACCAATGAATAAAGAACCAAATACGCATGGATACTTCCCATCGTTTTTGCTGAAATCGTCTCACCTTCATAGCGTAAAGATGTTACGCTATGAGAATGAAGAATTTTTTTCAATTCTTGGACTGCGTGTTTAATCAAGATCTGGATTCGTGAAACTTTGATTCCACCACCGGTCGAACCGGCACAAGCTCCTACAAACATCAATAAAAGCAAAATCACCTGTGAAAACATCGGCCAAAGATCATAGTTCGTCGTTGTAAATCCTGTTGTCGTAATAATGGATGCTACTTGAAATGCCGCATACCGAAAAGCTTTTAGATATGATGGATACTGCGACGAGATGTTGATAGTGATTAGGAGCGTCGAGAGTGCAATGATTGCTAAATACCCGCGCAGCTCTTCACTTTTTAATACTAAAAGGATCTTTCCAAAGATAAAAAAATAGATCAAATTGAAATTAATCCCAAATAAAATCATAAAGATTGTCAAAACACCATCGATATATGCACTGTTGTAGCCGGCAATTCCGGCATCACTCATGGCAAATCCACCTGTTCCTGCTGTTGCAAAAGAATTCAATATACTATCAAAAATCGGCATATCACCAAGCATTAAAAGAAGGATCTGAATCAGGGTCAACACGGTGTAGATTACATACAAAATCCGAGCAGTCACACTAACTTTTGACACTAATTTACCGATGATTGGTCCAGGCATCTCAGCTTTTAAAATATGCATCGTTCGACCAGAAGCTATCGGAATAAACGCCACTGTAAACACTAAGATTCCCATTCCACCGATCCAATGAGTGAAACTGCGCCAAAATAAACTTGCCTGACTGATGCCACTTAATGTTGGTAAAATTGATGAGCCTGTCGTGGTAAAACCAGAAACAGTTTCAAAAAAAGCATCTGTAAATGAAGGAATCTCCCCAGATAACATGAAAGGAAGTGCCCCAAACAATGACAACAAGGTCCAACTAATCCCGACGATAAAGAACCCTTCTTTAGCAAAGATATTTTGATTTTTAGGTTTTTTCCAACTCAATAGCGTTCCTACCAAAAAAGTAAAGACTGCTACAACTAGATAAGCTATCGCCGCTTGCTCATGATAGATTACCCCGACGATACAAGGCAATAGTAATAACAAGGCTTCTACTTTCAACAATTTGCCGATCGTAAATACGACCATTTTTCTATTCATAGTGATCCACCGCTATCTCCTCACTAGATCGTTCAGACTGCTGATTTTTCGATCTGTCGTAATAACTACGATATGATCTTTTAATCGAATCTCTGTATCCCCTTTTGGAATAACAAATCCTCGTTCTCTAGAAATCGCCGCGATCAATATATTATTTTTCAGTTTCACGTCAGAGACTTTCTGATTCAAAAAACAGGTTTGCGGTGTAACGACAAACTCCATCGCATCCACGTCATCATTGAATAGGTGATGCAGCGTTTTAACACTGCTGTCATCATCTTTATTATTTTTCGCTCGAACATATCGCAAAATATGTGTAGCGATGATATTTTTTGGTGAGACCACACTGTCGATATCCAATTGATCTAAGACGTTCATAAAATTGGTTCTCGTTACTTTAGCAACCGTCTTTTTTGCCTTCATTTGCTTGGCATATAGCGAAATAACGATATTCTCTTCGTCAAGACCGGTCAAGGCAACAAAGGCATCCACTGACTCAATCCCTTCTTCAATCAAGACTTCTTCATCACTGCCATCTGATTCAATAATCGTTGCTTTTGGCAGCATGATGGAAAGTTCTACACAACGCTTAGGATTATTTTCAATGATCTTGACTTGGATACCATGCTCGATCAATTGATGCGCTAAATAATACGCGATCCGGCCGCCGCCGACAATAATGATCCGTTTGGTTTTTTGTTCAAATAAATTGATGTCTTGACAAAAGCGGACTAAATCACGGTGTTGCCCCATTACGTGGATACGGTCTCCTTGTTCAAGAACGACATTCCCATCAGGAATAAGCAACTCGCCTTTTCGCCGAATTGCACAAATCAGGACATTGGCTTTAGATACTTTGTCCAGTCGATTCAACGAGACACCGATTAGTCGGGCATTTTCTTTTAAGCGAAATTCCGCCAATTCAATCTTTCCGCTAACAAATGTATCTACTTTAAAAGCAGAAGGAAAAAGCAAAATCCGACGAATCTCGTTAGCAGCCTCTAATTCTGGATTAATAATCATGGATAAGCCAAGCTGATCACGCATAAAGGAACGCTGTTTCAAATATTCCGGATTCCGAACACGGGCAATCGAATTTTGTGCTCCCATTTTTTTTGCCATTAAACAGGCCAAAATATTCAATTCATCCGACTGTGTTACTGCGATGATGATATCTGTTTTGTTCACACCGGCCTCTAATAAAATATCATAGGTCGCGCCATCACCTACCACGCCTAAGACATCAAACTGATTGACGATCGCCTCAACTTTTTCCGCATGCAAATCAACGACCACTACATCATAATCATACTCTTCATTTGACAGATACTGCGTCAGAGCTTTCCCGACTTTTCCAGCACCTAAAACAATAATTTTCATTTTATTCTCCTACATATTACTAATGTTCTCGTTTCCCCATTCTAGCCCTTTCCAATTGAAAAGACAACGACAGTCCAAGAAAGATTTCTTCCTTCATCCAAGTCAAAAAAACAGATGGTGATCTTTCAGCAAATCATAAAAAAAAGCCCATCACATGATGGACTACTAATTGCTAGATACTTAAAAGAACTTATTGCTTTTGAATGACCCGTGAATATATCAAGCCGAGCAAAAATCCTACCAATGCTGGTAAAATCCAGCCCATCCCAATGGTGAAAAAAGGCAAGTATTTTCCAGCAAACGTTAAAAGTGTTTCTACTAACGGCAGTCCTGAAATCCCGGCTGGACTTGCTGCTAACGCATCGAAAATAGCAGCGATAACTGTAAATGCGGTCGTTGTTTGATACACAATTTTTTTATGTTTGAATAATGGGCTGATAATCGACAATAAGATCAACGTCATCGCCAAAGGATAGATAAACATCAAGACTGGCAAAGAGATTTCGATAATTTTTGTCAATCCAATATTCGCAAAAAGACAAGGGAGCGCACTAGCTATGACGATAAAAAATTGATAACTCCGCCGCGGAAATAATTCAACAAAGGTTTCAGAAAATGCTGTAACTAAGCCAATAGATGTTTTCAAACAAGCGGAGATAACAATCAAGGCTAACAAAATGCTCCCAGCAGTTCCAAGATAATAATTCGCTATTTGTGCTAAAGCAACACCACCATTTTCACTAATAGCAAATTTTCCTAGACTCATCGCTCCTAAATAAGCCAAAGAGGTATAGATAAGTCCCATCAAAACAATACTGATTGCACCCGATTTAATCGTGTCTCGTGCAATTTGATTTGGATTTTTTATCCCCATGGAACGGATCGTCGTTACGATGATGATACCAAATGCCAGAGAAGCCAATGCATCTAATGTATTATATCCTTCAGTGAATCCTTTAAAAAATGCCGTCGTTTGATAGGCCGGTTGGATTAATGCTGTGTCTACTGAACCTAAGGGATGTGAAAACCCAAAAACAAGCAAAATCCCTAATAATAGCAAAAAGATCGGATTTAAAAATTTCCCAACATAATCCAAGATTCTCGTTGGTTTTCGTGAGAAAAACCAGGTCAGCACAAAGAATACAATACTGAAAATCGTCAGTGTGATTCCACGCTGATCACTTGAAACAAAAGGGGCCACACCAATTTCAAATGATGTTGTCGCTAACCGCGGCAAGGCAAAAAAAGGGCCGATTACCATATAAATCAAAAATGTAAAAACAAACGCATATTTTTTACCGATTTTAGATGCTAAGTCCAAAACACCTTCACTTTGAGACACGCCAATTGCGATTACTCCTAAAAATGGCAACCCAATTCCTGTAACTAAAAAGCCAAGATTGGCTAAAAATACATTACTTCCAGCAAGTTGTCCCATATTGACCGGAAAGATCAAATTTCCAGCACCAAAAAAAAGACCAAAAAGCATTGAACCGATGTACAAATATTGTTTTAATGAGAGTTTTCTTTCCATAATGTCTCCTGACTAAGTATTTGATTAAAGTTGTATTAGCTAATTGTACACAAATGTTTTCACTCTGACAAAATATTACTATCAAAAAATTTATTATTCTCATAAATAATCCAATTTTTAAGCTGATTTACTCATGTAAAAAATAGCGGTACTCTGCCAGTGATGGTCAGTACAAAAAAAGGCAGCTCAGAGCCACCTTCTGCTTAAAATTTATTCGTTATCGATCTTTTTCTTTCGTGTTCGTTCTTTTCTTGCTGTTTTTTTGTGCAGTTGTTCCATCGCTTGTTCAATTTCCATTAAAGCTTCCGGATCAGTCTCCTGCTTTTTCAATTCTTCTAGCTGGGCAAACCATTTTTCAGGCTCTCGTTTGCCTAAACGACCAATCGCCCAAGCGGCAGTACCACGAATAACTGGACGAACATCTTCTTGTGCACAAGTCAATATTTCTGGCAATGCACTGCGATCACCTAGATTAGCCAGCGCAATCAACGCGTTTCGTTGCAACGGTTTTTTCCCACGCCACGAACCCGCCAAATGACCAAACTGACCATTGAACTCTTTGTTAGAAAGGGTAAGAATTGGTTTTAATTTAGGATAAACTTCATCGACTTTCGGCTCCATCTCTGGATGAAAATGGAAATCTTTCCCTTGATTGTATGGACAGACTAACTGACAGATATCACAACCGTAAACGACATTTCGAATTTTTTTACGATATTCTTCCGGCATCATACCCTTTGTTTGCGTTTGATAAGAAAGACAGCGTTTCGCATTCATCCGGCCATCTCCTAGCAAGGCATTCGTTGGACACGCCGTCACACATCTCGTACAATCACCACAACCAAACGGGACTGGTTCATCTGTTTCGAATTGAATATTGGTGATGATTTCTCCTAAATAGACAAATGAGCCATATTCTTCTGTGATCAACAGACCATTTCTCCCGATAAAGCCTAGCCCCGCGCGTTGTGCGACCGCTACGTCGACCAATTCACCCGTATCTACCTGCGGAGCAAAACGCCAATTTTCTTGTTCTTGCAGATCGGCCGCTTGTTCTTTGATAAATGCGATCAGTTTCTCCAAACGATCACGTAAAATATCATGATAGTCAATCCCCCAAGAGGCACGTGCGAACATCCCGCGTTTTTCATCATTAGGGATTTCTTCATGGATTTTTGTCGGATAAGCTAGTGCGATCGCAATGATTGTCTGGGGATTTTCAAAAGTCTTTTCAGGATAGATTCTTTCTTCTACGACTTTATGTTCGAACCCAGAGTTGTAGCCGCGTGCTTTTTGCTCATGCAAAGATTCTTCCAATTCATAAAAAGGTTCTGCCGAAGCAAAACCGATCTTATCAATCCCAATCCGTTTACTTTCTGCAATAATTTTTTCCTTTAAAGACAACATGTTCACACACTCTTTTCTCTTCTTTGATATCGCTGAAATATTTTAATCAACGGTTTATTCAGTAACATATAAAAAACAGCAGTTCCGATTCCATGCATCACGTCAAAAGATACACCTGCTAAGTAATAAGGCAGAAACTGTTTAATCCCCCAAAATGGGGCCAACATAAGCGAAACAAGCAGTCCATACAACAGACTCAGCAGAAAACTAACTACAACTTCACCTAATAAAAAAGATTTTAACGGTGTCCACTTTTTCAATGCACCCATCAATAAAATAATAATAGCAAAAGAAAAAATCTGAGCAATCGTCCAAATCCCCATCCCTAAATAAAGATTTGTAATCACAATCGACAATGAACCAATGAGCAACGCCGGCAATACGCCAATATTCAACGTAACAATCAACAAGATTGCAGTGATTGGCTGGACATTAGGAATCAATGAAGTCAATAATCGGCCAACAACGCAAACAGCTGTTAGTAAAGCATAGAGTGCCAATTCACGAGTAGAAAAAAATTGTTTTTTAATGGTTTATTCCTCCAAATCACTTTGAACTTATTTTAGCATAAAAAACTAGCTAGTAACTTTTTAAACGAATCCAATTTTCGAAATAACCAGCCAAACAAAAAAAGCTCCATCCCTTGAGCAACAAGGGATAGAGCCGATTGTAATTAAGCTTCTTGAGCGACTGGGTATACAGACACTTGTTTTTTGTCGCGACCTTTACGTTCGAAACGTACTACGCCGTCAACTTTAGCAAACAATGTGTCATCGCCACCGATACCTACGTTAACACCAGGGAAAATTTTAGTACCACGTTGGCGATAAAGAATTGATCCACCAGTAACAGTTTGACCATCAGCACGTTTAGCACCTAAACGTTTTGATTCTGAGTCACGACCGTTAGAAGTTGAACCGCCACCTTTTTTGTGGGCGAATAATTGTAAGTTCATATTCAATAACATGAGCTGCACCTCCTATGATTTAGATTCTGTTTGGATCATGATGTAATCCAAATATTCAGTTTCGATTGATTGCAGACCTAACAATAAATGCTCTAACAAAATTTGCGAGATATTCATCTGCTCTTGAGTCATCGAATCATCTAAGTTCAATGTTACATGAAGATAACCACCTTCACGATCATTGGTTTCGACGGTAGGAATGACACCTGCTAGTGCATCTAAGCTATTTACAGTGCTGATGGCCAGTGCAGAAACAGCAGAACAAACGATATCACTACCGTAAGGCCCTGCTTCAGCATGACCGGTCAATGTAAATTCATTGATTTGACCTGCTTGATTTCGAGCGAATGTACCTTTGATCAACTTAGGCACCTTCTTTTTTTATGCTTTGATTGAGTCAATGACAACTTTAGTGTAAGGTTGACGATGACCTTGTTTACGGTGTGAATGTTTTTTAGGTTTGTATTTGAAAGTAACGACTTTCTTTTGTTTGCCGTGTTTTTCAACAGTTCCTTCAACAGTTGCACCTTCAACGATAGGAGCTCCTACTTTTGTAGTTTCGCCGCCTACTAAAACAACTTGATCGAAGACAACTTTTTCGCCAGCTTCAACGTCTAATTTTTCAATGTAGACCGCTTGACCTTCTTCAACTTTAATTTGTTTACCGCCAGTTTTGATGATTGCGTACATGCTTGTGGCACCTCCTTATATTAGATACTTAGACTCGCCATCCCAAGTGACCGAAGTTCTTACTAACTTGTTCTGTGCGGTTGTAGCTGTGGGTTCCACAATTACAACATTCATAGTTTACTAAAAAAGATTAGTCAAGTCAATGATTAATTATTGACGGGCGCGCCGCTTTTTTCTACTATTAGTAAGACAATCAATTCATATCATCTACTTGCTGTCTTAATAAGTATGGCAAGATGATCCGCATAAGGATTAAAAATTTTGTGATCAATAAGTGAGGAGACATCATGGATTATCCAACAGAGCTAGTCGATTTAGTAGCAAAACGATCAAAAGATTTCCAGCTTGAATGTTTTATCGCAGGGCAAGGACCACTTCAGCCAAAAGTGATGTTAGTGGGTGAAGCACCAGGACGAAATGAAGTCATCAATCATATCCCTTTTTCTGGCGCAGCTGGAAAAGAATTGATCCAAGTGATGGCATCAATCGGTCTGACTCGAGAAAATACTTATATCACCAGTGCGGTCAGAAGTCGTCCGTATAAAATTGTTGAACGGATTAATAAGAAAACAAAGGAAAATGAGACTGTTTATCCAAACCGAACCCCGAACAAAAAAGAAATACTGGCACATGCCCCGATTTTAGATTATGAAATTGCCACTGTTCGCCCAAAGATCATTGCAACCTTAGGCAATATCGGTCTACAACGACTGCTTGGATCAAAGTGGCAAATCAGCGAATGCCATGGTGAAATTTATCATGGTCCTATATTTGAATTGACCACCGAAAAAAATGATTATCAATTATCTGAAAAAACTTACACTGTCGTCCCCCTATTTCATCCAGCAGCGATTTTTTATAATCGTTCTTTAAGTGAGACAATCAAAAAAGATTGGCTGATTTTAGGGAAATTACTAGAAAAAGAGGAAAAATAATGCGTAATGAAATGATGTACCGCCCAATAATCAATGAAGATATTTTGCACTATTTACGAACAGAACAAAAATCTCTAACTGGTGCTTTAGGAGAATTGGAAGAGCTTGCCCATGAAAATGGCGTCCCTGTAATCCCTCATGAAACTGTCGTCTTCCTACAATTTTTATTGCGACAAAAACGGCCGAAAACTGTTTTAGAGATTGGTACTGCGATTGGTTTTTCAGCTAGCCTAATGGCGGAAACCCTTGGAGAAGACGCAAAAATAACGACCATCGATCGTTTCCCTGTGATGATCGAAAAAGCAAAGAAAAATTTTGAAAAACTTGATTTAACTGAGCAAATTACTCTATTAGAAGGAGATGCGGCAGATTTACTCAGCAGTCTAGAAGGGCCTTACGATTTTATTTTTATGGACAGTGCCAAAGCAAAATACATCACCTTCTTGCCTGAATGTTTGCGTTTGTTAGCAGATGATGGCATTTTGATGGTGGATGATATTTTTCAAGCCGGGACGATTTTACAACCTATCGAAGAGATTCCCCGTAAAAACCGTGCAATCCACCGCAAATTAAATGAATTTTTAGCAGAGATCACTAAATCTCCCGAACTTTCATCGACATTGCTTCCTTTAGGTGATGGTGTTGCTTTGATCTCAAAAAATAAATAGACCGTAATTGGAACAAATTACTCTAACTGTTATCTTTCTCTATGATATCTTTCAAAAGCTGCTTTTAAAGTAAAAGCATGGATTGGGATTGACAAGTAATGGTAGTTTTTCTATAATAGCAGTTGTTGCAAAACTACTGTCACAGTAGCTCAGCTGGATAGAGCATCCGCCTTCTAAGCGGACGGTCGGGGGTTCGAATCCCTCCTGTGATATAAAAAACCGCTAGAGACTCGATCTCAAGCGGTTTTTTAGTATTTTTTGAACTACTAAAACGTAGACAGCAACAATCAGAGGAAACTATCTTTGATTAATCTGGCTATGACAAAAAGGAGTTTTTAAATGAATCTAATAACCTTACCGCAAGAATTATCTGTGTACCAAGTGAGTGATCTACATGCAGTTGATCTGACACAACAGCCGCTTTTTATCGGTATAAATGATGAAGAAATTTCAGTTGTTTCTGCTACTGATACGGTACCTGCCGATACGATTGAGCGCGAGGATGGTTGGAAAGCTTTTAAAATCGAAGGAATTTTAGATTTCAGTTTGGTTGGGATCTTAGCAAAAATCGCTACTTTATTAGCAGAAGTAAAAATCAGTATTTTCGCTGTCTCAACATATAATACGGATTATATTTTAGTCAAAGCCGACGACTATGTTGCGGCCATCACGGTCTTGCAAGAAAATGGATACACTATCAAACAAACATTATCAGACTAAGTTTGGCTCGCTTTCTCTTTTTTACATTTTGATATTAAGACAAAAGATTCAATCAATTGGCTGCCGAAACTTTTGTCTTATCTCAGTCTGAAAAAACAAAGTTGAAAGTGTCATTAAAATAGCACCGACAAATAAACCTATCTTTAAAATATTCATCACTTTTGTATTTGCTAAAAATCCTATGTACGGTAAATAAAAATATGGACGACCAATCAAGTTTCGTTCATGTACTAAGCCCATCTCAGCTTTATCAGAGTTGTCGCCTTTGACAAAATACCCATCAATTTTATTATCGACAGCTAAGACGCGTCGTGTTTTAATCGTTTTCCCTTGATTTTCATAATAAGTGATGGTATTCCCAACATGAATGGGCTCTGAGACATCTTTTACAAACACTAATCCCCCTTTACGATATCCCGGTGCCATTTTATTGTCTGAAATCACATAAGGTGTCACATTCAATACTTTTGGAATAACAATTGTTAGGATAGCTAATAAGAATAGACAAAAAATTAATACAGCATAAACAAATGTTATTTTTTTATTTCTTGGCACTGACTTTCGCCTCCTCTAAAAAAAGAAATCCTCTTTATATCCATCATATCATATTACTCAAATTTTTCTATTTTTTAACGAATCATTGAACAAAATCTGCATTTGATTTGACTAGAAAGCGCAATATGTTACTATCATTATAGTTTATAGATAATTTATTTTATTTTTTTAATAAAAGGAGGCGCCTTTGTTATCAAATTTTTATTCCACAAAAATACTTTTCGATTGTCTAATAAAACGAGATTCCTTTTTATAATATCAGTTATTTTAATATTTATTTTAACCATTGGTTTTAAAGTGATAGAAGAAATAAAAAAAACAAGTGTCGTAGAATTAGATAGACATTGGACCTTTATCGTCAAGGGTCATTCTGATCATTACATCGTGGGGCAAACAGATCAACGGCTAAAAAATATCCCGCCTAATACTGCTTTGATCATGCAACAGCCTTTAGATATGACACTAAAAAATCCGCAAGTCGTCTTACGAGCCAATCATCAATGGGTATTCGTCTATATCGGGGAAAAACTTATTTACAGCTATGATGCTACAAATAAACAGAGCAGACCTGGATTATTACAAACAACGATCCATCTGCCAGATAACTATCGCCAACAAAAACTGCGAGTCGTTACGAAAACACCTTATGATTATTATTCTGGCATTCCTGCACAAATTTTTATTGGAGAAGCAGCTGCTGTCAATCGCTTTTTTATTCTACATGCCTTACCTCAGTTTTTACTTTTCAGCCTGTGCCTAACGTTAATTGCACTGATGTTTGCAGTCATTTGTTTGAAACCAGCGCAATCAAAAAAACAGCTCCTTTCGTCGCTGCTTTTGATTGGTTTTATTTTTCTTATCGGTTTGCAATCGCTTGCTTTGAATGTTCCTGCCAGTGCCTTGTTTGATCCAATCACTTTATCAACGCTCTATAATCTGACATCCATTCTTATTCCGGTTTTTTTGACTAGTTATTATTGGTTGCGGACAAATAAATATCGCCAGTATTACCTTTATGGCGTTGGATTGCAGATTTTATTGCTTATTTTTGGCTTAGTTTCTCTAGCAGTCGGTAAATTATCTTTACCTGTTGCGATGCAGATTTTTAGTGGTTTTAACGTCTTTATGACTTTATTTACTTCAGCGATTGCTTTAGCCGAATCTGCCAACGATAATCGCTTTTATACGATTTGTTCGCCGGCAATTATTATGGCCGCATTCGTCCACTGTTTCTTCTATATTCAACTTTTTGCCGGATCAGCTAATTTGACTACGGATTGGCCGTTGATCTTATTCAGCGGACTGATGATCTTGATTTCCGGCTACCACATAACAGAAGAAATAAGTGTTAGTTATTATCAACGAGTCCAGCAGCAAAAGCAGCTTGAACAAGGATTGATAATGAGAGAAAAACAAAAAAATTTATTAGAAACCTTCAATTTAATGGCAGAAAAAGAGGCGGATGAAGTAGATCAAACGCCTTCTTTGACCCATTTCTTGTATCAAATGGAGAATTATTATCAAAAAAAATTTCGTAAACAAGCAAAATTCTTTTCTTGCCAGTTTTTAACTAGTCCAGAAACGAAGAAGTTAGATGATGAAAAACTCACCTTTTTGATTCAACTATTTGAAAAGTTTCTGACAGATCCGATCTTCGGCACCATCGATATTTCAATCCAACAAAAACAGGACCAATTAGTGATCGAAAGCAAAACTAGCACTTTGGCGCGCCACTCTTTCGACCAATTTGCCACCACGTCTACTATGATCGAGCCATATCAAGAATTGGAACAAGCCGTCAAACGTTCTAATGGGCAATGGCAGTGGCAAGAAAAAGAGAAGCAACAATATTTTAAAATTATTTTAGATCTATAATTTTTTAGTAACGCTTAAAGGCTGCGATAGTTATCGCAGCCTTTTTTTTTAATAGATTAATTCTAAAAATTCTTCTTTTGTAATATTTCCAAAGTAATGAGTTAAATCGATTTGATCAATACTATCTGCTAAAGCTTTTTTCTCATAACGAGTACCAATCAATTGATTTTCAACATCTTTGATTTCGCCTAGGCCGAAAAAGTCACCGAAAACTTTGGCTTTTTCAATCACGCCGTTGACCACAGCAAGCCGTACTTCAATCGAACCGATTGAAAAACGTTTTTGACGCTCTAGATTGAATTCTGGTGAACGTCCATAATTCCAGTCCCAATTTTTATAATATTCATCAGAAATTTGATTGATGGCTTTCCAATCTGCTTCGTTCAATTCATGGGTCTTGATCTGTTCGACACTATCCACACCAAAAATCTGCAATAAAATCGCTTGACGGAATTCTTCAGTTGTCATGTCTTGTTTATCTGCAGGTAAGAAATCTTTGATATTCGTTACTCGCGAACGGATTGATTTGATTCCTTTTGATTCAATTTTGTCTTTTTTCACTTTTAAGGCATTAACGACTTCATCGATGTCACTATCAAACATCAGCGTCCCATGGGCAAACATCCGACCATTCGTTGAGTACATCGCATTACCGGAGAATTTCTTATCATCAATCACTAAATCATTCCGGCCCTTTAATTGTGCTCCTTCGATTCCCAATTTATGAAGCGCTTCAACAATTGGTTCCGTTAATTTTTTAAAATCTCTAAAAGAATTACCGTCATCAGGCATGATGAAACTAAAGTTTAAATTCCCAAGATCGTGATAAACCGCACCGCCGCCGCTTAGACGTCGAACAACGTGGATACCATTTTCGTCTACATATTCTTTATTGATTTCTTCGATCGTATTTTGGTTACGGCCGATGATAATAGATGGTTGATTAATATAAAAAAGTAAAATCGGCTCATCTAAAGGCATGTTTTGCAATAGATAGGTCTCGATGGCTAGATTCACTCGTGGGTCGCGTTCTTTATCATTTGGTACATATAACATCGTGTCAGCTCCTCATTTTCTAATAAAATACTCTTTATTATTTTATCTCTTATTTTTCTAAATTTCAAAAATTTTGTGTGGTTGGGCTAATTCAACGGGAATTCCTCCACTTGTAGCTAACGCTTGTTGACGTAATTTCTCTAAGTCGCCATGCTGCGGCAGATGTGTCAATACTAACTTGTTGACTGCTGCCTCTTTAGCAAAAGTTCCTGCCTCTCCTGCTGTAAAATGGGCTTTATGCCGTTCGTTACCGTCAAATAAATAGGTATCTGCTAAAAACAAATCCGCTTCTTTAGCAAACTCATTGAATGACTCCAAATAACCCGAATCACCAGTAAAAACAAAAACAGCTCCCGTTTTTTCCTCAACAAAACGCATCGCATAACAAGGGACCGGATGAATAGTCTTCATAAATGTCACTAGAAATGGCCCAAGTTTTAATTCTTCCGCTTCAAAATAAGCATGCCCTTCAGTGACGCCTGCTAGTGTTAAATCCTCAAAATGGAACGAATCTTCGGTATGACCATAGATTGGCAAGATAGGCTTAGGCGTTTTAGTTGGATAAAGCTGCCAATAATATTGCAAGACACCAAGATCTGCGATGTGATCATGATGATAATGCGTCAAAATCACCGCATCTAAATCTAATGGGTCTATTTCTTTTTCTAACTCCACCAGTGTTGAACTGCCAGCATCTAATAAAAGATTGAATCCTTCTGATTGTAACAAATAACTAGTAGTTCCTTGACCTTTATACGGATAAGCACCCAAACAACCAAGAACGGTTAATTTCATACTGATCCCTCCTGATCCATTTTTTCTTTCAAGGCTTGATCATAAAAAGCTGCACTTGCTGTATTTACGTAGACAGCAACAAAAAGCAAGCCGACGAGTAATGCAACGATTCCTAAAATATACCAGCCAATAAAAGACAATTGTAATAGAATATATTTTCCCCAACGATCACTTAGCAAAAACCATGCCCGTTTGATACATTGACCTACACTTAATTCGGGGTAATCAAATTTCACCCAGACAGCAAATCGAAAAAGAATGCTGATGATGGCCGTCACTAGTAAAAAGACGAGCAATAAAATAAAATACAGTGTGAACAAGCCGATGTTAAACAACGTCCCCATATTCTCTACATTTGTCACACCACCTGAAGAAACAAGAGACAAGTAAACACTGCTTCCTGCTTGTAGCAACAACGGCAAGAAAAAGAGCGCTGCTAAGACGTATTGGACAACTTGTGCGAGAATATTAATCAGCATTAATGGCACGTAATAACCTTTTTGAAAAACAACAAAGATTTGTCCCAGCTGAGCTCTGCCTCCGCGTACGACATATAAACTGATATAGTAAAGAGCAAAGCTAAATGCAAACAAGACAAAAATATTCAATAGAAACGTTATGCCCAACTGAATATTCTCATTACTAGAAACGGATGAGACGCCGCCGATTGCTCCTGTCAATAATCCAATGATCACGATCAATCCTACGTTGATTCCCCATTGATTATTTAAACGTTTTTTGGCTAATTGACGATAGTCACTAAGACGCATATGTTCACTCCTTATTTGTAAGAAATTATTCTCTTACGATTTTTAATAATTCTTGATTTCACCAACTGTATCATAGTCCAAACGTGCTACGACCTCTGTGACTAATTTAACTGTATTGAAATAATCTTCCTCATGGATGATTGATGTATGTGAATGCAAATAACGAACAGGAACTGTGATAGCTAATGAAGGAACTCCATCACGCGTTAAATGCATTTGACCAGCATCTGTCCCACCACCGGCGATTACTGTATATTGGAAGGGAATCTCTAATTCTTCTGCAACATCAATAACAAAATCTAATAGTTTTTTATGCGGCACCATCGATGCGTCATAAATCAAAATTTGCGGACCCTTTCCTAAAATCGAATCTGCTTCTTTAGGCGTCATTCCTGGAGTGTCGCCTGCAGTTCCTGTGTCTAACGCAAATGCGATGTCTGGATTGACGATGTGAGAACTCGTTCGTGCGCCGCGCAACCCGACTTCTTCTTGTACATCACTGCCAGCAAACAGTACATTGTGATGTTCACGCTTAGCTAGATTTTCCAAAACTCGTAAAGCTACAGCAGTACCAATACGATTATCCCAAGCTTTTGCTAGTAAAAATTTTGAGTCATTCATCCGTTGATATTGGATGTACGGAGTTACCATATCACCTGGTCGAATGCCCCAGTTTTTGGCTTCTTCAGCACTAGTTGCACCAATATCGATGAACATTTCTTTGATCTCAAATGGTTTTTTGCGGGCTTCAGGGGTCAATACATGGGGTGGTTTTGATCCAATCACTCCATGAATCAGTTTGCCTTTACGCGTTTTGATTTCTACTTGTTGTGCCAGCATCACTTGATTCCACCAGCCACCGATTGTTTGAAATTCTAAAAATCCTTTTTCTGTGATCTTTGTGACCATGAAGCCAACCTCATCCAAATGACCAGAAATAAAAATTTTTGGGCCACCGCTGCCCTGCTTAGCGATCACACTACCTAAGCCATCAAAAAAAATATCGTCAGCAAATTCCTTTGCATAATTTTTAAATACCTCTCTGACTTCTTCTTCGTTACCGGCAATTCCTCGTGCTGAAGTCAAATCAATCAATAGCTGTTCTTCTTTTTTTTCCACACTTACTCCTCCTGTTTTACTTTGACTAATCTTACTTGTTGCAGATTCCTATTCGTAAAAAGCGAAATAGCAATCTTTTTCATAAGCTCAGTATACCATTGTCAAAAAATTCTGCGTAGTAAGTTACTCCCTGTAAAAGAATCGCTGGCCGAACTTTTAAAGCAAAAAAACACCTCGCAATGTCAATTATCGCAAGATGTTTTTCTTATTAACGATTTTTATTGTTTTTAATCAAAGACTTCCAAATTTTTCTTTTTCATGAAGCCATAGGTGGAAATACTGAAGAATAACAATAAAAATGCAGTCAAAACGACCAAGTTAAGCCATACATTGGCGTTGTTTTGATTTTGTAGTTGTTTGATTCCATCTAAAACCCAATATTGGGGGGTGATTCGTGCGATTTGTTGCATGAAATCCGGCATGATTTCATTAGGAATCAATGCTCCAGAGATCAAACTCGTAATCGTAAAAAGAATACTTTGTACGCCAGAAGCAAAAGATTGACTAGGTGAATTGATACCAATTGCGATTGACCAAGCGACAGCTACTAATCCGAAGGCTGCCAACATACCGATGAGCTGAATTGCGGCTAATCCGATATCGATGCGAAAAGCTAGGGTCATCAAACCGACAGTAAATACGACTTCAAATATCATCGCTAAAAAAGCAAATACAGCTGTTCCAATAAAATAAGCAGTTTTGGATACAGGTGTCGTCATCAATCGATGATAGATTTTGTTGCGTCGTTCATTTTGAATAGAATTAGCCCCAAAATTTCCGGATTGATAAAGCAACATCATCAACATGAAACCTAAAATCTGTAGTGTCATTTCCTTGCTGACGCTGTCTTTGGCAAAGGAACGAAAACGAATCGGTGTATTTTCTGCAGCAAAGTCAAAAGCACTCTCTTCATCGCTGGCTGCGGCAAACTTGGCAATCGTCTGGACCTCATGGTAGACAGTTTTGGTTGTTTCTTTCAGAGAATCGATTGCTTCGCCTGCTTGAAAAGAACGAAATCTCACTGGAGCTAAGTCACCTTGTCGGATTTTCTCTGAAAAATCTTTCGGTAAGAATAACGTCGCTGTGACTTGCTGATCGGCTAATGCTTTATCCGCCTGTTCTTGATTTTTAAGCTCTTTTACCTGGATTCGTTTATCAAATGTATCGATAAAATATTGACTGTATGACGACTGGTCTTGATCAACGATTCCGACCGTCAAAGAATTGGCCGAACCTGTACCAGAAGAGTTATAAATAAACAAATACATCACGATACTCAGTAGAGGAACACCGAGTAAAAATAAAACTTGCAAGGGATGATTTTTCCAAATAATGAATCGTTCACGAATGATCCACAAAATATCTTTCATTTAGAATTCCTCCCTACGATTTAGTACAACCGACATGCTAAGAAACATCAAAACGGCAAAGAGTAGATTCAAAATGATCCCCCGCCATTGTAATGCATTATTAGTCCATAACGCTTCTCGGATTGGCCCCATCACCCAGCCCATTGGTGAAAAATTCATCATTTCTTCGCTGACAGGAAAATACCCACCACCTAAAAAAGCAGCTATTTGAATGATGATTTGGGTGATTCCCATACCCACTTCTTTACCGATCGTTTCTAAAAATGCCCCTAACGCTAAAAATAAGATCATCAGCGAAGACAAATTGAGAAAAGAAAAGCCAAATTGTTGCTGCCACGGTACATCAAAGACTGTTTGAGTAATCACCATCAAGACAAAGACTGCACAAAGCCCTAATAACACATGACCTAAAAAGGTAGAATTGATGATCGTTTGACGACTTACTGGACTGATTGCTTCTCGTTGAAGCGTTTTGTGACGACGGCTTTTACCAAACATTTCTAAGCCATTTTCTGCCATATACAAGATAAATAATGCAATCATCGCAACAGAATAATATTGATAAGATGTTGCCGGTTTTTTCAAATTGGTTTGATCAACAACGAGTGCTTTATCCAATTTTTCAGACACGTCAGAAATCTCTTCCGGTGCTTGACCGAATCGCTGAGCCCCTTCTAAACGGTGCATAGTTTGGAATAGTTCGACTAGATAGCTTTTCAATAACGTAAATTGGATATCTGATAGTTCATTCATTTCAACATCAATGTTTTTTCCAATCAATAGATACACATCGGCTTGTTTCTCTTTCAGCGCGTTGATCGCCTGTTTTTCATCCGAGCTGGCCTTAAAAACTAGCTTAGGTGTTGAGACTTCTTGTAAGATTGCTTCAAATTGCGCACCTTTTTTCTGATCTGCGGCAACATAGCGGATTTGAATCGGATCGATCTTATTTTCAATTTCAGAGGTCCCAAATGCCCCTTGTAATATCGAACCTAAGACTAACATCAGTGCCAATGGAAAGAGTAAAAAATAAATATAAGTAGATTTGTCGCGGATCTGCTGAACAAATGCGCGAATAATAATTGTTCGATTCATCGTCTCACCTACTTATCCCTTAATTTGCGACCAGTCAAATTCAAAAAGACTGTTTCCAGATCAATCCGTTGTTGTTCAACACTATCAACTTCGACACCTTGTTTGATTAACTGCATCAGTAAATGATTCAGCGCGTTGCTTTCGACAGACACGGTAACGACCAACTGCTGATCTTGCAAACTAACTTGCACTACTCCTGCTTGCTGCTCCAATTCAGTTAAAACAACGGCTTCTGGATTGGCAACAGTGATCCAAATATTTTTTTGATCCGTCACAAGATTGACTAGCTCCGCCTCAGTCCCTTCGGCAATGACTTTGCCATGATCGATAATAACAATCGTATCGGCTAAACGTTCAACTTCTTCCATATAATGACTCGTGTAAATCAGAGACTTGCCTTCTTGACGCATTTTTTCAATCGTTTCCATGATATAGTTTCGTGACTGAGGATCGATCCCTACCGTCGGCTCATCCATAATGACTAGTTCCGGACCATGAACGATTGCCATTGCGATATTCAATCGTCGTTGCATCCCGCCAGAAAAAGTCGCCGGTTTGGCTTTTCGATGTTCCCACAATCCAACAACACGCAGCGCTTGTTCGGTGGCTTCTTTTAAATTTTGTCCGCGCAGTCCATAAAGGCCGCCAAAATAACGAACATTTTCCTCGGCACTCAGATCATAGTAAAGAGCCAATTCTTGCGGCACAACGCCCACTTTTTTTCGTAATTCACGATTTTTTTCGGAAACAGCTTTATCAAAAAGTTTGATCTCTCCAGATGTTTTTCGCAACAATCCAGTGATCATATTGATCGTTGTCGATTTGCCTGCACCATTTGGGCCCAACAAACCTAAAATTGTTCCTTTTGTCACTGTAAAACTGACATTGTCGACAGCAATGTGTGTACCAAATTTTTTGGTTACTTGTGTAAGCTCCACGATATGTTCCATAGTTGTCCCCTCCAACTTTTCTTACACTAAGCATACGCAAAAAAAAGAAACCACACCAGTGTAGTTTCTCATCATTTATCCATGAGATTTCTCATGTTAGTAACAGTCATCGTATTACTATTGGCAAAATCGTCGTTACTGTGAAGCCATTAGTTGTATCGATTACTAATTGTCCAGAAAGCATTGCGGTTCGCTCTTCCATCCCTAAAATTCCCAAACCTTTTTTATAACTTTTAGTCGTTTTGCCGTTGTTGCTGATTTCAAAACGTAAAAAGCCTTTAAAGACATGTAATCGAACGGCTACCTCGGTGGCTTCCGCATACTTCAATGTATTTGTCAGGCTTTCTTTTAGATTTCCTAACAAAACTTGCCATTGAAAACTGCTCAGCTGATCAACTTTGCCAAAATAATGAAACGATGTTTTGAGTTGATAGCGTTCAGTAAAGCGTTGCAGTTCTGTCTTGAGTCGATTCAAGTTTAATGTTTCTTGCTCAGGCGCTTCGGCATGCAAAATTTTTCGTATGTCGTCAATACCTTCTCGCGTCGTGACAATCGCCTGATCCAATAATTTTTCTGCCTGTTTTTCATCTTTTTGATAGACAGCTCTGGCTGCTTCCATCTGAATCAATCCACCAGATAATTTATGCCCCAGTTCATCATGAATCTCGTGAACCAATCGCTGACGTTCCGATAAAATTGCTTCTTTTTCTCTAGCCTCACTATTCATGATACTTTGTTCAAACAAACTCGCCAATCGGTTGCGCTCTACTCGCAGCATGTCAGAAGAATCATTGAGTCCTCTTTTTTCTTGTGACAATTCCGCAATTGTTACTGATACATAAAAAACAAAAATTGTCCAAAGGAACCCGCTAATCTGCATAGCTGAATTTGGCAAATGAATCCCATAAAACAAGAGCAAGGCACTTCCTGCAAATAGTATCAGCCGCTGATTTTTTTTCAGAATTAGGAAATTCATAATCGTTCCTGGTAAGAGATAAAAGGACCATGGTTGAAAAAAGGAGACAATTAAAACAATCCCCAACTGAAGCAATAGAAAAATAAATCGGTATTTTTTGAAACTAGCACTCAATAACAATAAACTCAACCATAGTAAAAGCACAATGATAGCAGTCGTCAAAACAGGTGACTGCTGTACAAAAAGCAGCGTCAGCACACTTCCAACAGTCAACACACTGAAAAATAAATTAAAACGTTGCATCATGATCTCCCGCTTTACCAGTCAAATAATAAATAGCTACTTGGGTACGATGCTCCAGTGCCAACTTGTGAAGAATCGTCGATAAGCTATTATTAATCGTTCCTTCAGTCAAATACAATCGATTAGCGATTTGTTTGTTACTCAACCCGGCTGCGACTAGTCGTGTAATTTCAATCTCTCTTGGCGTTAAACTAGATAAATCTGCCGTCTTTTGTGCTGGATGGAATCCTTGCTTGGCTTTTTCCAATACATCTTGGGAAAGGATACTTTGGCCTTTCATCACACTTCTGATTGCTTGGACCAACTGTTGAGGTTCAGTATTTTTCAATAAATACCCAACCGCACCATTTTTGATACCTTCGATAATATACTTATCTTCATCAAATGTCGTCAAAATGATTACTTTGGCGTTCGTCGTCTCAGTGATGATCTTGGTTGCCTCAACACCACTCATTCCTGGCATGCGAACATCCATTAAAACAACGTCGATTGGTTGGTGTTGGCAAAGTTCTACTGCCCGTTCTCCACGATCTACACAGTCAACGATGGTAAGATCTGTTTCGACACCTAATAAAACAGCCAATCCCCCAGTGATCAATTCGCTGTCATCTACCAATAATAGTTTGATCATATTTTTTCTCCCGCAGTTTTTCTTTATTGTAACGAAGTAGGGCCACTTTGCAAACGATTGATTGTAGTAAAAAGAATTTTTTATAATAAAAAAAGAATCAGAAAAACCACTACGAGACCAAACGATAAGATCAATTGATGATCCTCATAACATTTGTCAAATAGTGATCGTTCTGATTTTTTTATTAAAATACTTTTTGATATTTCCGATAAGACAAGATGGCAAAAATCACAACTAGTGCCATCAACCAGCCAAAGGCTTGCAATAGATTCCCGTTGTTTACTCCGATGTCCATCAATAATGCACGTGCGGCTTCCACGATTGGTGTCATTGGTTGATGATCAGCAAAGATCTCAATCGGTTTTGCCATTCCATCTGTCGGAACAAATGCTGAGCTGACAAACAGCAGCATGATTAGTAAATAAGAGAAACTGCCGGCACTTTCCCAACTTTTAGCTGAAATCGAAAATGGGATAGAAATCATTGTCATAGCAAAAGCAAACAGAACCGAAAGCAGTAAAAAGAGGAAGAAACTGCCAATCGAAAGTTCTGGACGAAAACCCATGATCAGTCCAATGACAAATGTCGTCAATTCAGATAGCAGCATAAACACAACCGAAGCCACGATATGCGATCCTAAAACAATCCACCGTTTGATGGGCAGTGTATGCAATCGATCCAAGAAACCACTTGTTTTGTCCATGTTGATACGCAGCGACGTATAAGCCGAACCCATCGTCATCGTAATCAACATAAAGCCTGGCAATGCATAGTTCAAGTAATCCGAAGTATTGGTCTGAGTACCGTTTAAACTGATACTGCCGCCAAAAACATAGACAAAAAACAATAACATAAAAATCGGTGTTCCAAAAACAGTGATCAATGTATCTGTGTTTGTCAAATTTTGTTTTAAAATCCGCTTGGTTAACGCGAATAATTGGGTAAAAGTTTTCATTTGTTTTGCTCCTTTGTGATCATTAAGAATGTTGTTTCTAAACTGATTTCTTCTGCTTTGAGTGCTAAGATCGTCAATTCATGAGCAACAAATAATTCAAGTGCTTGTTGTTGATCGGCTTCTGAGATGATCAGCCCTTCCTCGTCTGTAAACTGAATTCTAGCTTCTTCCAACAATACTTTTCCTTGTTCTTGTTGAGCTGTTTCAAGTGTGATCTTAATTTCTTTACTCGTATTTTTTTTCAGTTCAGCAGGAGTGCCGGTCAAGACAATCTCTCCTTGATGTAAGAAAGAAATATGATCTGATAGACGATCTGCTTCATCTAGGTATTGAGTCGTCAAAAAAATAGTTTTTCCAGAATCACGGATTTCCCGAATGATTCGCCAAATCTCTAAGCGATTTTTAGGATCAACGCCTGTCGTTGGTTCATCTAAAAAGACGATCTCCGGATCACCGACAAGTGACATGGCAATATCTAGTCGGCGCCGCATGCCTCCTGAATATTCTGCAACTCGTCGGTCGATAAATTCTTTTAATCCCAGTCGTTGAGTCAATTGTTCGATCTCAGCTTTAACATCTTTTACCCCTCGTAGACGTGCGATTAGCTGCAAGTTTTCATAGCCGCTAAAAAACATATCCACGGTTGTTTCTTGGGCATTTAGACTAATCAATTTTCGAACTTTGTCTGGCTGATCCTTCACTGACAATCCAGCGATGAGGATTTCACCACTGTCTTGTTGGAGCAAGGTAGTCATCATTTTGATTAGAGTGGTTTTTCCAGCCCCGTTTTCTCCTAATAACGTATAGATTTCACCTTTTTGTACCGACATAGAAATATCTTTTAAGACACTGACTTGATCGAATTGTTTTTTTGCATGCTTGATTGTAATAATAGGTTGTGATGAGAGTATGTTCATTTATCTTCGATCCTTTCAAATTCATTTTTTAATTTTTTGCGTGTTTTGCTGTACCAAAGAACTTCAGGATATTCTGCCATGATTTCATCTGCAAATTTCACTGGATCATTTCCTACTAATTCACTGATTGATCGTCCTTCAGCAGCGCCATCTGCAAATAATTGCAATAGATCTTCAAAAATCCCCATAAAATCCCCGCTGCCGACAAAATTCATCATATAATGATCCAATGCTGTCAAGGCTTGCCCGTACTCTTTAGGTAATTCCTCTTTTGCTTTTAAATAATCTTTGTATCTTTTTTTCTCATTGCGCATTTTTTTATACCATTTCATCTTAGTTCTCTCCTTTTAATTCCCGCAGTCGTTCTTCTAAAAAATTCCATTTTTCCCAAAATTCTTTTAAGTAGGCGTGACCAGCTGCATTCAACGTATAGAATTTACGTGGGGGTCCTAATTCAGACTTTCGTTTTTCAACAATCAATAATCCTTTTTTCTCCAGTCGAAGCAAAACGGTATAAACCGTTCCTTCAACGATGTCTTCAAAACCAAGATCTACTAAATAATTGGTGATCTCGTATCCATAAGTCTCTCCTTTAGCGATTTTTTGAAGAACAATCCCTTCTAATACACCTTTGAGTAATTCTGTTAATCCTTTCATCAACATTTCCCTTCTTTTAGCCAATTTGATTACATCTCGTATATAGTTATACTAAGTAGTGAACATACATCAAATACTTTGTTTCAGTCCGTATTCCCGGTACTCGCTATTACTAGGTTCTGGTATATAATATTACTATGTAGTAGAAAGGTCAAGGACTTTGCTTTGACTGGAAAAAATTTATTCACAAAAAATAAGCGTTCTTATTAAGATACGCTTATTTTTTGTGTCATTGGTATCAAAAACAACAAGTCTTTTTTTAAAGCATTTTTTTCTGATAAGCACAAGCTGCCCAGTAAAAAAATGCATATACGACTAGCATCAAACCGCAGAAAAGATAAACAAATCCATAATTTGCATTTCTTGCTACGTGAGCAATCACCGAAAGTGCCAACATACTGTGGATCAGTGCCAACATTGCCGGTATGAAAAATACGACACGATTTTCGCGGCGGATCTCTTGATAGATTGTTTGGTTCGGTATTCCCATCTGCCGCAATAAATGATATTGTTTTTTCTTTTGTTTAAACTCTGAAAGCTGACGCAAAGTCACCATGCTAGCTGTTGTAATAATAAATGTCGTCGTGACAAATGTCACCACAAATAAAACTAACCCTACACTACTTCGCGTGTTTCGATACGTTTCTTGATAAGATGTATATTCTGTACGATAAACAGTTGTTTCTGTCTTTTTAGTTGTTTTTCCTTCAACGATTTCTCCGATGATCTGCTGATTTTTCCAAGCTAGCTCATAATGGATCGGATTGTCCCACTCGCCTTTTAGATTTTCACGAATCAATTGATTCAATTTATTTTCATAGTGATCTTCTACATCAATCACTTCAGTCGCATAAGATAAGCCAGTTGTTTCGTTAAATAGTTTATCTGAAACTACGATCAACCCAGTACCATAACGTAAATTCGGATCCCCAAAGTAGTTAGGAAAAATAGCCTGAACAGTCAACTTTTGTTCTTTTAGATTGATAGTTTCGCTATAACGAGTATAGTCATTCAAATAACGTTGATAAGAACTCAAAATAACAGTCGAATTCTCAGCGTTTAACTGAATATCAGGCAAAGTAGAATTTGTTTTTTGAAACGCTCGATAATCTGAAATAGCCACCATATCCATAACTTCTGGTTTGTCATTCACACCTTCTCCCCAGATTTTAACATTTTGTTTAGCAGGTATTGCTTTAAAGTGCAGCGTTTGCTGCTGATAAGGAAGCGCTTCTTGCAATTTCGGTGCAAACTTTTCGTAACTTTCTTGTGTGATCATCAATGAAGCTGGCGCACTTTCGTCAACTGACCGCATCTCTAGTGAGACAAGGGCGGTCATTCCTCCCAAGAAGGCCAAAGCTAGACCTAAAGCGACAGTAATTGAGCCAAAAAAGCGCCATTCACTGAACAACCGCAATTGCCATTCGCTTCTTGATAACATGCCAAGATTTTTATTTAATCGTTTTGGACGATAGGAATTGTACCAACGCAGTGTAAACGCAAAAAAGAGATAACTTCCTACTATACATAAAAATAAGATGATTCCCATTACCAATAGATTTCCTTGCAGTAAGCCAAAGGAATCGCTCAATTTACGGGTAAAAACAACGTACGTTACAGCCATCATCCAACCGCTGAGTAAAAACAAGCCACCAAGGAATCCTAACATTTTTTGCCAAATCGAGATCTTCATTGCTTGAACCTTACGAAGTCGTTGTTTTTTTAGATGAGAAAATTTATATCCTGATACTAACCACAAAATTTGAAAAGAGACGACACCAAGAATAAAAAGAACGACGATACCAGTCGTGAGGATCGCATCGGGGGAAAAAAAGAAATGGACTTGTAATGCCAGTCCCATCGCTTTGACTAAGATCATACTAAAAAGTTTGGATAACAATACACCCAATCCGATTCCAATTCCAAAAGAGAAAATCCCGATTAAAAAAATCTCTGAAATAAACCAAAGACAGATTTGATAATAATTCAATCCATATAAATGGAAGATGCTGATGTCTTTACGGCGATTTTCGATAAAAAATCGATTGGTATTAGCCATAAAGAACAATAAAATCAAAACCACCGCAAAACTACCAAATCCCAGCATTCCTACAAGTTGAGTATTCTTACCAGCACTGCGGATCAGCGGCTGTTCGTAAGTCATCGCAGTAAAAGAGTAATAGACTATCACCGCAAAAATCAGGCTGAAGAAAAAAACCAAATAATTGGTTAATTGTTTTTTGAATCCTCGCCAGATGATCCTAATCAGCATTGGCCTTTCCACCTCCACCGATAGTTGCTTGCATATCGATTACTTTTTCAAAAAATTCCTTGCGAGAAGAACGACGAACGACTTCGGAAAAAAATCGACCATCTTTGATAAACAACACTCGATTGCAATAACTAGCCGTATAAGGATCATGAGTCACCATTAAGATCGTCATTTCCTCATGAAGATTTACTTCATCCAAGTAGTTTAAAAATTCTGTAGCCGCCTTTGAATCTAGTGATCCTGTGGGCTCATCTGCAAAAAGAACCAACGGCTGACTAATCAATGCCCGCGCAGCAGCAGTACGCTGTTGTTGTCCAATGGAAATCTCTTCTGGGTAACGAGCCAAGATATGTTCGATTTTTAAAATTTTCGTTAGACGAAGGACTCGTTCTTCCATTTCATCATAAGAAAGTTTACTTACAGTTAATGGTAAGATGATATTGTCTTTTACTGTCAAACTATCAATCAAATTAAAATCTTGGAAAATAAAACCTAATTTTTCCCGCCGAAAATCGGTTAAACGATGCTCCCGCATCTGAGTGATATCAGCTCCTGCAATTTTAACAGATCCCATCGTCGGCAATAAAATTGTCGACAGGATATTCATCAACGTTGTTTTTCCTGCACCACTTGGTCCCATAATTCCGACGAATTCCCCTTTTTCGACGGAAAAATTCAAATCATTTAAAACTGTGACTTTATTGCTACGAGTGCCAAAACTCTTACTAAGATGTTGTACATCGATCATTTTTTTCATCGGTCTCCTCCTAACTTTGAACACTCAGTTTTGATTAGTAAATTATAAAAGAATAACAAATCAATTTTTATCATCTAAATTTTTTCTTTTATGGTATCATATAAAGGTCGGTTTCTTCTGTGAAACGTCCTTTGATAAACTTACAATTTTTTCACTTTTTGTCAAAATTCTTTTTTAGTTATTTTATCTTGGATAGAAACTTGACCTTATCAGCTTCTTTTGATTTCTTATAAAACAAACACACTATATATGGTGTGTTTTTCTTTTTATATAAAAAAATAATACTATATATCGTTGCAACGATATCAGAAATACTATATGATTGATAGTGAACTTTAAAGGAAACGGAGTTGTTTGTAATGATGGAAATCCACACTAAAGATTCATTAATCGGTAAATATCAACCGTCACTAAAAAATATCAAGGTCATCAAACGCGATGGTCGACACGCCTCATTTGATGATCAAAAAATCTATGACGCCTTGATCAAAGCAGAGACTAAAATCAAGGGATCGGTTGATCCATTAGCTCATGAACGGATTCAATCGATCGTTGAACGAGTAGATGCCGAAATCTCAGAGCGTTTTACAAATGATGTCAAGATTTATGAAATCCAAAATATTGTGGAACATACCTTATTAGAACACAACGAATATGCTTTAGCCGAAGAATACATCAATTATCGGACACGTCGCGATTTCCAACGGAGCAAAGCTACAGATATTAATTTCACAATCGGTAAATTGATCAACAAAGATCAAACGGTTGTTAATGAAAATGCAAATAAAGACAGCGATGTTTTCAATACACAACGAGATTTGACTGCCGGAATCGTCGGCAAATCGATTGGATTAAAAATGTTGCCGGCTCATGTTGCTAACGCGCATCAAAAAGGGGACATCCATTATCACGATTTAGATTACCATCCGTACACACCCATGACCAACTGTTGCTTAATTGACTTTAAAGGCATGTTGAACAATGGATTTAAGATCGGCAACGCCGAAGTCGAAAGCCCTAAATCGATTCAAACTGCCACTGCACAAATTTCTCAAATCATCGCCAATGTCGCTTCTAGTCAATACGGCGGTTGTTCATCTGACCGAACCGATGAATTATTAGCTCCTTTTGCACGCTTGAATTACCAAAAACATTTAAAAGATGCAGAAGAATGGATCGATACTCCTGAAAAACAAAAAGCCTTTGCAAAACAAAAAACACGCAAAGATATTTATGATGCGATGCAAAGCTTAGAGTACGAAATCAATACTTTATTCACTTCAAATGGTCAAACCCCATTCACTTCTTTAGGTTTTGGTCTTGGGACTGACTGGTTTGAACGAGAGATCCAAAAAGCTATTTTACAAATCCGAATCGAAGGATTAGGCAGCGAAAAACGGACAGCGATTTTCCCTAAATTGATTTTTTCATTACGTCGCGGAACCAACTTAGAGCCAAATGATCCAAATTACGATATCAAACAATTAGCTTTGGAGTGCGCCACGAAACGGATGTATCCAGATGTCTTGAATTATGATAAATTGATTGAATTAACTGGAAGTTTCAAAGTACCGATGGGCTGCCGCTCCTTTTTACAAGGATGGAAAGATGAAAACGGCGAGGAAGTAAATGTCGGCCGGATGAATCTAGGCGTTGTAACTTTGAACTTGCCGCGAATTGCTATGGAATCTAATGGCAACAAAGATAAATTCTGGTCTTTATTAGAAGAACGGCTACAAATCGTTAAAGATGCATTGGTCTTTCGAATTGATCGCTGCAAAGAGGCCACTCCAGCAAATGCACCAATCCTTTATCAATATGGCGCCTTTGGCAAACGTTTGAAGCGAACAGATTCTGTTAACGAACTATTCAAAAATAAACGTGCAACGGTTTCTTTAGGTTATATCGGTCTTTATGAAGTCGCTAGTGTCTTTTATGGTGGCGAATGGGAAACAAATCCTGAGGCAAAGGAATTTACTCTAGCTATCATGAAAGATCTAAAAGAACATGCCGATACTTGGGGAGATGAATACGGGTATCATTTCAGTGTTTACTCAACACCAAGTGAAAGTTTGACTGATCGTTTCTGCCGTCTAGACACCGAACGTTTTGGCCTTGTAGAAAATATTACCGATAAAGATTATTACACAAATAGTTTCCATTACGACGTTCGGAAAAATCCGACCCCATTTGAAAAATTGGATTTTGAAAAAGATTACCCGACGTATTGTTCTGGGGGATTCATCCATTATTGTGAATACCCGGTATTACAACAAAATCCTAAATCATTAGAAGCTGTTTGGGATTATGGCTACGACCGGATTGCTTATTTAGGAACAAATACACCAATCGATCACTGCTATGAATGCGGCTTTGAAGGTGATTTTAAACCAACCAAACGCGGTTTTGAATGTCCGCAATGTGGCAATCATGATCCAAAAACTTGCGACGTTGTCAAACGGACTTGTGGTTACTTAGGAAACCCCCAAGCACGTCCGATGGTCCACGGTCGTCATGAAGAGATTGCTTCTCGTGTCAAACACATGAAATAAACTTTATAAATAACTTCAGTACTTGCAAACTTAGCAAGTGCTACTAAAAAAGACGGGGACGGCGTGCTTTGCCGCTCCCTGTTTTACTTGAAAGGTGAAAAATATGCGGAATCCAAAACCTAAAGAATGGCTGGCTAGCGAACTCAGTCAACAATACATCGCTGATTACAAACCTTTTAACTTCGTTGATGGCGAAGGTGTCCGCAATAGTTTATACGTCAGTGGATGTCCTTTTGCCTGTGAAGGCTGCTTCAATGCAGCGGCTCAAAATTTTCATTATGGCAAACCATTTACTCAAGAATTAGAAGATCAATTAATCGCTGATACTGCTCATGATTATGTCCAAGGCATCACTTTTTTAGGTGGTGAACCTTTTTTAAACACTCAAGTTTGTTTGAAAGTAATCGATCGAGTTCGTAGTGAATTTGGTGATAGTAAAGATATCTGGTCATGGAGCGGTTATACTTTCGAAGAGTTATTGCTAGATAGCGATGACAAATTAGAGATGTTGCGTAAGATTGATATTCTCGTCGATGGCCGGTTTGAGCTTACACAAAAAAACTTGATGCTGCAATTTCGCGGCAGTGCTAATCAACGCATCATCGATGTCAAAAAATCATTAGCACAAGGTGAAGTCGTGATCTGGGAAAAACTCCATGACTCGGAACAAGCCTTTGAACAAATCAAAAAGAGCGCTCTAATTTGAACGCTCTTCCCATAAAGGTAAGACAATGTTTTCATATGCAATCGGATCTAGATTGGTCAAAGTAATCCCGACTAATCGGATCCCTTTTTCAATTCCACCGATTTCTTCCCAAATTAAACTCGCTTGAGAAAACAATTCTTCTTTTTTTTCTATGTAATAAGGCAACGTCACTCGTCGTGTCACGGTAGTATAATCTGCATAGCGAATCTTGACGACAACTGTTTTACCATGGCGTTGTACGCGCCTCAAAGCAGTCTCGACTTTTTCTGCTAATTGGCGTAACTGGCGCAATACTTCCTCTTCAGTTGATAACGGACGGCCATAAGTATGTTCTTTCCCAACTGATTTTCGTTCCCGAGTGACACTGACAGGTGAATCATGAATCCCGCGGACTTTTCGATATAAGGAATAGCCCATCTTACCAAACTCTTGAATTAAGAACATCTCACTTTTTCCATAGAGATCGGCCCCTGTGAAAATACCTAATTCATTCATTTTCGGTACCGTCTTTTTCCCCACACCATGAAATTTTTCAATCGGCAATCGTTTTAAAAATACAACTGCCTCCTCTGGTGAAATCACCGTCATGCCTTGCGGTTTTTGGTAATCAGAAGCCAGCTTAGCTAGAAATTTATTATAGCTAACACCAGCAGAACAAGTTAATTGTAATTCCTGCCAAATATCTTGTTGGATCAAGCGAGCTACTTTGATCGCTGAACGTGCGTTTATTTTATTTTCAGTCACATCAAGATAGGCTTCATCAATCGAGACTGGTTCAATAATTTCTGTATAGCGGCTAAAAATCTCGCGAACTTGTTTTGAGACGGCTCGATATTTCTCGTGATCGCCTGGCTTAAAAATTGCTTGCGGACATAATTCAAAGGCCTTTTGTGCACTCATCGCCGAATGGATACCATAGATTCGCGCTTTATAATTTGCTGTTGTCACAACACCTTTACCGCCAGTATCCGAGGGATGACGAGCGATCACTAGCGGATGTTTTGCCAACTCAGGATCATCCCGCTCCTCCACTGAAGCAAAAAAAGCATCCATGTCGATATGGATAATTTTTCGTGAGGTGTCATTTTTTAACGGAAAAATCAACTCAGCCATCCAATTCGTCTCCTTTGAAAAACTTTTTCTCCATCCATTATAACCGAACATCCGTTCACGAACAATCGCTTGCCAGTATCATTCAATAGTAAAAAATCAAACAAAAAATAGACAGTCCTCACTGTCTATCGCTCGATCAAATTTACTTTACGAATCATTAGTTTATCAGCTGCGGCCCGTTGGAATTCCTGCAACTCGCCAAAGATCTCGGCATAGATGATTTTGTTGTGCTCACGACGACGTAATTGATAGATGATCTTTCCTGTATCTTCCAATTCTTTCATCATCTCTGTCACGCCGCCAAATCCCGTCTTCTTAGTAATAAATCCGGTCGCTACCATGCGTTCATCTAAATAGCGTGCTGTGATGACCGATCCTTTTACCAATGTTGTTCGTAAGGCAGTCGCCAGCTCTTCTAATTCTTCTGGAACGGGTAATTCGCGTTCTACAGGCTGATACAATGTGTCACGTAATGTATCCAGCTCTTCTACTAGCGCTTCATATTGTTCTTTAGTCAGCATCACACCAGCGATCTTTTCACGATTAAAGATATAAACACCAGTCTCTGCTTTACGAGCTTGAGCAAAAACATCCATTGGTGATTTCTTTACCTCAGTAATTGAAGATGTCGGAACATCTAATTTTCGTAATCCCATTCTGCTCTCCTCCTGCTTTTTATTAAATGGAATTAGTTTTTCAAATGAAAGAACTCACTCCGGTCTTTATCTGTGGGCCATCGTACTTGCTGAAAGAAAATCTGCAATGTCACGGCTACTTTCAACTTAGTCTTTATTATTATAGCATAACCTTTCTCTAAGAAAAATCTTCTCCTTACTTTCCCTCGCTAAATGGTAAAAAAGCTTGATACCGCTCTTGGATCAATAAAGAAGATTTCAATTCTGGATTCAGCGCCAGGACACTCCAATGACTAGCAGAAAAAATAGTATGCATTACCTCGGCTAATTCATCTACCCGGCAATTTCCTAATACCGGAAGTGCTTGTTTCATTTTCTTGCTCAACAGGCAAAAAATCTCAGCAACTTTCATTTCTTTCAACGGATAATAACTGATAGTCAGCGGCAGTCCTTGATATATTCCTAAAAATAATTCAAACAATTTTGTTCTAAAAATCGTTTTTGTCAATTGAATCTCCCAATCTACTACTTGTTCAACTATCGTTAGTGCCTGTGATACCTCCTGATACAGATTTGTTTGATAGCGTTGATGGTCTAAATAAAATGCGGAACAAATCTGATAATGATAGCGCGTATAATCTAAGAAAAAATAACTGGCAACCAGATCAAGCAATTCAAATTTTTTTATAAATGTCTCTAGTCTTTTAGTATTAGGAAAGAGTTCCTTTTCTAAGAAATTTGATGAGCTGAAACGATGATATTCTTGCACTTGTTGATAAATTTCTGCCTCATTGCATGGATAAAAATCTCGTAAATAACGAATCTGCAAATGAATGATTACCGCTTTTTCCCCCATCAAACTCCCTGTTTGAAGATTGACTGAAAGATTCCACTCAAGTAAGAGTTGATTTAATTTCTTCACCTGTGAATAATTAGTATTTTTTGATCCACACTGCCAAAGATATTGTTGAAACAGTTGAAAATACGAATCAGACAAAATTATTTTTCGATAAAGTCTTTCATATGTTTGTTGCTGCGGCCAATTAATTTGCCATAATTTTTTCTTTATCACATAGTTTTTCTGCTGCAATTCACGCAGGTCGCGAAGAATCGTCTTAGAACTTACTTTTATTTTTGCAGCTAGTTCACTGACGCAATAACATTCTTGTTGTAATAACTCGATCAGTTGCAATTGGCGTTGACATTTTTTTCTCGTTATTCTTTGCCAAATCACGCGTCTCACCTACTTTGACACCTTTTCTTTCAAAATAGCATAAGTCTCGGCATTCATTATGATCAATTTTTTTACGAAAAAAAGAAACGCCTGAATCATCAGACGTTTAAGGTCATCGCATTGATTGCTACAATGATTGTGCTTAATGACATCAAGATTGCACCAACTGCAGGACTCAACAAAATCCCAATTGGGGCCAAAACACCTGCAGCCAACGGAATAGCTAAAATATTGTAGCCAGCTCCCCACCAAAGGTTTTGGATCATCTTGCTGTGTGTTTTTTTGGCTAGACGAACAAATTTCAAAATATCTTGTAAATTACTGTTGGTCAAGACAACATCAGCTGAATCGATTGCAATATCTGTTCCTGCACCGATAGCCATTCCGATGGAAGCTCGCGCTAAAGCAGGAGCATCATTGATTCCATCACCGACCATCATGACTTTCTTGCCTTTATCTGTATACTGTTTAATGATTTTTTCTTTATCATCTGGCAGTAATTCACTATAAAATTCTTTAATTGATAAATATTCTGCCACAGCTTTTGCGGCTTCTTGATTGTCTCCTGTTAACATCACAGGTTCGATTCCAACTGCTCGCAAATTTTTAATAAAGTCTTGGGCTTGGTCTTTTAACGTATCTCCCATCGCAAAAAAGGCGATTAATTTTTCATCAATCAGTAAGAAAGAGATCGTATTCCCTTGTTCTTGATAAGCTTTTAATTTTTCCTGATCAAAGCTCAACTGTCGTTTTTCGACTTCTTTTTGATTAGCCAAAACAACCTGATGCCCTTCGACCGTTCCGCTTACTCCAACGCCCTTGATTGTTGAAACATCTTCAGCTTGGTAAGAATCAATTTTTTCTGATTTCAAATAATTCATGACACCAACTGCCAAAGGATGGTTCGTCTGTGCTTCCAAAGCACCGATATATTTTAGAGATTCTTCCCGACTGCTATCAGCCAATACTTCAACACCAGTCACTGTAAACTTGCCTTCTGTCAGTGTTCCAGTTTTATCAAGGAAAACATAATCCAATTGATTGCCTTGTTCTAGAGCTTGGCGACTTTTTAGCAACAAACCATTTTTAGCTGCTAACGAAGTAGAGCGGGCAATTACTAATGGAATGGCTAAACCTAACGCATGGGGACACGCAATAACAAAAACAGTCACCATTCGATCAAGTGCTTGTGGCAGATCTTCTAAAATCAACCAGGCCACAAAGGTTACGATACCGGCTATCAATGCGATATAAAACAACCACTTTGCCACTTTGTCCGAAATAGATTCTAATTTTGATTTTTCTTGCTGTGCCTGTTTCACCATCGTCATCACTTTAGCAAGATAACCATCTGCACCAGTTCCTGTTACTTTCAACTTGATGGTGCCATCTCCATTGACAGATCCGCCAATAACTGAATCTCCAATATTTTTTTGTACACCTTTTGATTCACCAGTGACCGCAGACTCGTCTGCTATTGTAGAGCCATCAATAATCTCACCATCTGTAGGCATCTTATCCCCTGCACGAACAAGCAACTGATCTCCATGATGAATCTCTTGGAGTTTTACTTTTTTAGTCGTACCGTCTGCCTCAATCTTATTGACTTCATCTGGCAATAATTCCGCCAATTTTTTCAATGCGTTGCTGGCATTTGAAACAGCATTCATCTCTACCCAATGACCTAACAACATGATCACGATCAATGTCGCCAGTTCCCAGAAAAAGTCCATCACATGTTCATGAGGATTGATTTTATTGGCAATAAATGAATACACGCTATAAATATAGGCTACCGAAATCCCCATTGCGATCAATGTCATCATCGCAGGACTTTTCATTTTCAATTCCATCTTCGCACCACTTAAAAATGGCTGTCCGCCGTAAATGAAAAGAATCGTCGCTAATACCAATACTACCCACTCAGAACCTGGAAAAGTAAATTGGAAAGGAAGCTGGATTCCCATCATCGGTGAAAGGATGATGATGGGAATCGATAAAACAAGAGAGAGCCAAAATTTCTGCTTAAAATTTCCCATGTGCATCGAATGATCCATATCACCATGATCGTGTCCATTCATTTTATGTGTCATTTCGTGGTGTTTGTGTCCGTCCATTGAAGAATCTGGATGATGCTTTGAATGGTCCATTTCCATCGAGTCATCCTTTTGTTCTCCTTGTCTCATGCTAAACGCCTCCTATAATTTTTTTTGATTCAAGCTAAGAGAATTCAATAGTACACTGACTGAACTAAATGCCATCGCACCGCCAGCAATGATTGGATTCAAAAATCCAGCTGCGGCAAATGGAATACCAATTACATTGTATAAAAATGCCCAAAATAAATTCTGTTTGATTTTTCTGAGCGTTACTTTTGATAAACGAATACTTTTTTCAACTGATAAAAGATCGCTATTCATCAATGTAATATCGGCTGTCTCCATTGCGATGTCCGTCCCGCTGCCCATTGCAATTCCGATATCGGCTAAAGCTAGTGCGGGTGCATCATTGATTCCATCACCGACCATCCCAACAGATTCATTTTCAGTCTGTAACTGCTTAACAACCTGTGCTTTGTCTTCAGGCAGCACTTCAGCGATGATATCGTCAGCACCTAAGCCGACTTGTTCGCCGATATATCGAGCAGTTTGCGGATTGTCCCCAGTCAGCATCTTTACGTTAATCCCTAATTGATGCAATGCGGCAATCGCTGCTTTAGAGGATTTTTTCACTTGATCAGTCACTGAGATCAGCGCAAGCAGCTTCACTTGATCAGCCAGAAACATCACTGTTTTTCCTTCTCCTTCTAACGCTACCACACGTTCTTTAGGAAATGAAATTTTCCGCTCTTCTAACCCGCGTTTTGATCCGACAAAATACTCGACGCCTTCAATCGTTCCAATTACACCTTGACCTGTTAAACTTTCAAAATTTTCAACTGGCAAGATTGCGGCCTTTTCTTTTCCATATTGATAAATTGCTTTTGCTAAAGGATGTTCTGATTGTTGTTCTAGACTGGCTAGATAAGACAACGCTTGTGGATCAAACGATTCAAAATCGGCGACAACTGGTTTGCCTTCTGTGATTGTGCCGGTCTTATCTAAAACAATCGTTGTTAAATGTGCGATTTTTTCTAACGCACCTCCACCTTTAATCAAGATTCCAGTCTTTGCACCTAAACCGGTTCCTACCATAATAGCAGTCGGAGTAGCTAGGCCCAAGGCACAAGGACAAGCGATTACTAAGACAGAGACGCTATGGACGATTGCTCGTTGCCAATCTTGTGTCAGAAAACCGGTCGCAAGTAACGTGATGAGTGCGATTCCTAAAACTACCGGCACAAAAATTTTAGAAATTTTATCGGCAATTTGTTGGATTGGAGCTTTTTCACCTTGGGCATCTTCCACCATACGGATAATCCGCGAAAGAATCGTCATGCAACCAACTTGTGTTGCGGTAAATTGGATACTGCCAGTCGTATTAACTGTTCCGCCAAAAACTTGATCATCGGCTTGTTTATCAACAGGCAAACTTTCCCCAGTCAGCATACTTTCATCGATTGTCGTCTGTCCAACAAGGATTTTTCCATCAACAGGAATTTGTTCTCCTGGACGTACTCGTAACAGGTCACCAGCTTGAACTTCTTCAATCGGTACTTGTTTTTCTTGACCATCTACAATAAGTGTTGCTGTTTTTGCTTGCAGGCTCATCAATTGTTTGATTGCGTCACTTGTTTTGGTTTTTGCTTTTTGTTCTAAATATTTTCCTAGTAAGATCAATGTGATAATCATACCGCTGCTTTCAAAATACAAATCGGAATTATGAGCATTGAAAAAGCCGTTATACACGCTTAAAGCAAAAGCGGCGGTCGTCCCCATCGCAACTAAAACATCCATGTTCGGTGCCTTAGTTTTCAAGGCATGATACGCACCACGATAGAATCGCATGCCGACACCAAATTGAACGGGTGTCGCTAAAATCAGCTGAACAAGGGGAAGATGAAGAAAATGTACCCATTCTGCATGACTGCCTAACAACATCGCGATCATTGCAATCATTAAAGGTGCCGTTAAAATTGCACTCAAAATTAAATCACGTTTCATTCGCATGAGATAGGCTGCTTTTTCTTGTTCAATCTTTTGTTTATGATCATCATCGAAAAGGATTGCACCATAACCGATTGCTTCTACTCGTTGAATCAATTTATCTGCTGTGAGGCTATCGTCAAATTGAACCGTCGCTTTTTCAGTGGCTAAATTGACATTTACCTCCAATACACCTGTTGTTGATTTCAATTCTTTTTCCACACGAGCAGAACAATTGGCACAAGTCATCCCAGTGATCGCAAATGTTTCTACTGTTGCTTCTGCCAATTAGATCACCTCAGTTTCGTATCCTGCATCAGTCACAGCTTTTGCGATTTGTTCTGCTGAAACTTGCGCTTCATCAAATTTAACGACACCTTGATTTTTCTTTAGATTAATCTTTACTTTATCGATGCCATCCAATTGATTGATCGCCTTTTCTACGCTTGCCACACAGTGATTACAGCTCATTCCATTAATTGTAAATTCTTTTTTCATTTTGATTCGCTCCTTAGTTGTTTTTAGTTTTTTTTTTGGTGAAATAATTTAGTTTTTACTACTCCATCTTTCAAGGAGCAGTAAGTTAGATTTTTTTATTTATGATGATTGCACTCACACTGTCCAGGAATACAATTGCATTCGATTGTCGGGACAGTATTTTTGTTCATTAACTGTTCATTGATCAGAGCTACGTCCGCATCAGTCAGTGCCGCTTCTGCTACTAATTCTGCGATTGTTTCACCAATCCGTTTTGCACATATATGGGAAAATAAACTTTCCGTTGCGCTCTTAACAGTTTCGCCTTCACTAATAGCTGGATAATAAATATATTTTTTTCCAGATTGTTCTGTCCGCACTGCCTCTTTTTTTACTAAGCGACCCAATAGTGTCTTGATTGTCGCTGCTTTCCAGTCCATTGTTTGCCCAAGAATTTCGACGATCTCTTGAGCTGTCGTAGACTCCTGTGTCCAAATCACACGCATGACTTCCCATTCCGAGTCACTAATCTTAATCGGTGTACTAGCCATTTCTCTCACTCCTTTCGTTTACGTTTGTAATCTACTTTTTAAGTTTACAATTGTAATCGGAATTCGTCAACCCTTATGCTGCAAATTTCTGTAATTTTTTTTAAAGCTCTTTTTAATTGATCAATTATTAACGAGAAAATCATTTTTCAAATACAAAAAGCAGCCTTCATTTTTGAAGACTGCTCTTAAACAAATTAATTTATTTTTAAACACCGCATTGCATTTAAGACTGCAATCACAGTCACACCTACATCGGCAAACACTGCAGCATACATCGTTGCAAATCCTAATGCACCTAAAATCAGCACGAAAATTTTTATCCCAATTGCAAAGACGATATTTTGTTTAACGATTTTCATCGTCTTACGAGCAATTCGAATCGCTACGGGAATCTTAGCTGGTTGATCATCCATGATTACCACATCAGCCGCTTCAATCGCAGCATCTGATCCAAGTCCTCCCATAGCAATACCAATATCTGAACGAGCCAACACTGGTGCATCATTCATCCCATCTCCGACAAATGCTGTCTTTTGTTGCAATTCTTCTTCTAGATGAAGAACCTTATCTTCTGGTAATAGTTCACTGTAAACTTGATCGATTCCAATTTTTTTACCGATTGCATCAGCAATTCTATGATTATCACCAGTCAACATTACTGTTCGTTTGATACCGAGTTCTTTTACTTTTTTCAACGTTTCAGCGACATTTTCTTTCAATTCATCAGCAATCACCAAATGACCGATCAATGTTCCATCCATTGTGACATAGACGATTGTCCCAATCTCATCGACTGCCGAAAAAGGAATATCATATTTTGACAATAGTTTCTCATTTCCGACTAAGAAATGATGACCCTCAATCTCAACTGAAATCCCAAAACCAGCAATTTCTTCTAATTGACTGACTGGCAATAGCGGTTGATCTACATAGTTCACGATTGATTGGGCAATTGGATGACTTGAACTTTGTTCAGCACTTGCGACATACCGTAAAAACTTTTTCTGATCAATCGTTGTTTCCACTTTTTGAACGGCAAAAACACCTTTTGTTAACGTTCCTGTTTTATCAAAGACTAGCGTTTCGACATTCGCCAATGTCTCAATGTAATTGCTTCCTTTGATCAACACACCAGCTTTACTTGCCCCACCGATTCCGCCAAAGAAACTCAAGGGAACAGAAATAACTAGCGCACATGGACAAGAAATAACTAAGAAAGTCAATGCACGATAAATCCAATCATAAAACGGATCTCCTGTGACAAGTGGTGGAACAACTGCTAATAAAACTGCCAATCCCACCACAATCGGTGTGTAATACCGTGCAAAACTAGTGATAAAATTTTCAGCCGGTGCTTTTTTGCTGCTGGCATTCTCAACTAAATCCAAAATTTTGCTGACTGTCGATTCGCCAAATGTTGTCGTTACTTCCACAGTCAATTGTCCGCTCTGATTAATAAACCCGCTGAGAATCTGTTCTTCTGGATAGATACTGCGAGGCACAGATTCTCCAGTCAAAGCTGACGTATCCAGCATCGACTCTCCTTTTCTAACGATACCATCTAAAGGAACTTTCTCACCCGGTTTGATTAAAATTTGGTCGCCCACTTTAATCGTCTCAGGTGCCACTTTTTTTACGTGACCATCTTGAATCACGTTAGCATAGTCTGGACGGATTGCGACTAACGAACGAATTGATTTTCTTGATTTTTCAACGGCATAATCTTGAAAAAATTCACCTACTTGATAAAACAACATGACAGCTACTGCTTCTGGGTATTCTCCAATCACGATTGCTCCAATCGTTGCGATCGCCATCAAGAAGTTCTCATCGAAGATCTCGCCATGAAAACTATTTGTTATCGCTGTTTTAAGTACATCATGGCCGATCCACAAATATACAATCAAATACGCAATTAGTTTCCACGGCATAGCTGGTGAAAAAATGACCAACAAACCTAATGCCACAAGAGCTACGACAATCTGAATGATTTTTCCTTTAGAATTTTCTTCTTTTTTTTCAGTCTGGATATTGTTTACTTCAACTTCTGGTTCTACTTTATGGATAACTTCTTTCGCCTCTTCACTGATTCGTTCAATATCTTTTTCAGGGGCAACAATCGTTAATTTTGTGCTCATAAAATCAACTTGTGCTTTCTCAACACCATTGATTTGTTGAACAGATCGTTCAATTTTAGTAGCACAATTGGCACAATCCAATCCATCTAATCGATATATTCTTTCCATGAGATTTCCTTCTCTCTATTACATATGAATGATTTTTCATATTTATTATATATGAGTATGCATTCATATGTCAAGTGAAAATGAAAGCTTTTTCAAGAAAATCAGCTGGCAGATTTTTCCTTTATTTTCGCTGCAGTTAAAGATTTCTACAAAAAAAGTGCCGAGAAAAATTCTCGACACTTTTTTGTTATGGATAAATACGATTTAACAAACGTGGGAATGGAATGGCTTCACGTACATGGTCGATTCCTGCAATGAATGTAATCGTCCGTTCAAGACCTAGACCAAAACCGGCATGCGGTACTGTCCCATATTTACGCAAATCTAAATACCAAGAGTATTCTTCTTCATTTAACCCTGCTTCACGAATTTGTTCTAATAAGAAATCATAATCTGTTGCTCGTTCTGAGCCACCAATAATTTCCCCATATCCTTCAGGTGCAATTAGATCGGCACAAATGACGACATCTTCGCGAGTTGGATGTGGTTTCATATAAAATGGTTTGATTGCTTTTGGATAATTCAAGATGAAAACAGGCCGATCAAAAGAATTAGCGATAAATGTTTCATGAGGTGAGCCAAAATCATCGCCCCATTCGATATCCTCGAAGCCATTTTTCTTCAATAATTCAACGGCATCATCGTAAGAAATCCGCGGATAAGGAAGTTTTGTGTAATTCTTTAAAGTATCTTTGTCTCGTCCTAAAACATCTAAAGCATACTCACAGTTGTCTAGAACACTCTGTACCAAATATGCAACATACTGCTCTTGAACTTCTAAACTTTCTTCTTGGTGCATAAAAGCCATTTCTGGCTCGATCATCCAAAACTCAATCAAATGACGGCGTGTTTTTGATTTTTCAGCTCGGAAGGTCGGACCAAATGAAAATACTTTACCTAAAGCCATCGCAGCTGCTTCCATATACAATTGACCGCTTTGAGAAAGATAGGCCTTTTGATCAAAATAATTTGTTTCAAATAAATCGCTAGTTCCTTCTGGAGCCGAACCAGTTAAAATCGGCGGATCTACTTTTACAAAGCCATTGTTATTGAAAAATTCATAGGTCGCACGGATCACTTCATTACGAATTAACATGATTGCGTGTTGCTGAGACGAACGCAACCATAGATGGCGGTGATCCATTAAGAAATCAACCCCATGTTCTTTTGGCGTAATAGGATAGTCATGACTTTCACCGATTACTTCGATCGCTTGGACACCCAATTCGTAACCAAATTTTGACCGTGTATCTTCACGAATTTCACCGGTTACGATGATGGATGTTTCTTGTGTCAATTCTTTAGCTAAATGAAAGACTTCTTCTGACACGTCATTTTTCACAACAACCGCTTGGAAATAAGCCGTCCCGTCACGTAATTGTAAAAAAGAAATCTTACCGCTTGAACGTTTATTTGCGACCCAAGCACCAATTTTTACTGTTTCGCCAACATGATTCTTGGCATCAATGATTTGAATTTGCTCCACAAATGTCTCTCCTAACTTTATTTATCCCGAAATGATGGCTTACTTCTTACTATTTTCAATAAAGCGGCGAATCCGTACAACGGCTTCTTCCAAATCCTCCATACGGGCTGAATAACTCATCCGTACACTATCAGAAGATCCAAAACCTTCACCAGTTACTAGCGCAACGTGTTCTTGTTCTAACAAATCATTTACCCAAGTCGTGACATTGTCATATCCGCCCATCGCCATCGCCTCTTGGATGTTTGGAAATAGATAAAATGCGCCTTGTGGTTTTTTCAATTTGAAACCAGGTAGATCAGCAACTTTAGGATAGATCGTATTTAACCGATCTTCAAATGCTCGACGCATTTTTTCAGCAGTTTCTTGTTCGCCTGCCAACGCTTCAACTGCAGCTGTCTGACTAACAGATGCTGGGTTGCTAGTCGCTTGAGAAGCAATCGAAGTCATGGCACCGATGATTTCAGCATTCCCAATCGCATAACCGATCCGCCAACCAGTCATCGAATAAGTTTTTGATACACCATTGATGATTACTGTATGATGGAAAATCTCGTCAGATAAAGAAGCAAGATGTTTTGCTTCGTTTCCATTATAAACAAGATGATCATAAATATCATCTGAAACAATCAGTAGATCATGGCCCACGGCCCATTCGCCAATTTCGCGCAATTCATTTTCAGTGTAGATCATCCCAGTTGGATTTGATGGTGAATTGATAATGATTGCTTTGGTTTTTTCTGTTCGGGCTGCTTCTAATTGATCAATTGTAATCTTGTAGTCATTGCTTTGTTCTCCTTTGACAAAAACAGGATTACCTTGCGCCAGTTTCACTTGTTCACCATAACTGACCCAATAAGGAACAGGGATGATTACTTCATCGCCAGCATCCAGAATCGATTGAAACAACGTATACAAGGCAAATTTGGCCCCGCTGGTCACAATAATATTTTTTGGTTCAATCGTCAATCCATAATTTTTCTCAGTGAAATCAACAATTGCAGACTTCAATTCTGGTGTACCACCAGATGGTGTATAGAAACTGACTTTGCCGCTTTTGATCCCTTCAACCGCAGCTTGTTCGATATTTTCTGGGGTAGTGAAATTGGGTTCTCCGACTGTCAGATTAATGACATCCAATCCTTGTGCTTTCAATGCTTTAGCTTTGGCAGTGGCTGCTAAAGTGACGGACGGTTCTAGGTTTGTTACACGTTGAGATAATTTCATGACTGATAACTCCCTTACCAAGATTTGTTAGATTTATTACATTTTTTTGATGACTTTGATTGTCTTGCCGTCATCGAATGCCAGCAAATAATAATAGATTGCACCTTGCTCGTCTTTTGCGGTGATTTCCCAAGTGGTTTGCTTACGATAGATTCCTAAATTTGCTTTTTCAAAAATCAGATTAGGATGCTTTTTTTCAAAGGTTTGACTCACTTGCTCTTTCGTCAAACCAGCTTTTTGATCCAATACACGGATTTTTTCTCCAGATTTTGGAACGATTACAATGATTGCATCCCCAGCACTGTTCTCACCGGTCACGGTAAAATACGTTTCTTCACGGTTAAACCAATAAAATTGGTCTACCATCTTTAAATCGGCATATTTTTCTGCCATTTGCACAGCTTCTCTTTTGGCTTGCTGCATCGGACGATTTGATCGAATAAAGATCATCACAGATCCCACGATAATGATCAATAAAAAAGTCACGATTCCCAACAGCCACCGATTGAGTCTTTGTTGTCCTGCACTATTCGTATCCAAAATCATCCTCCTTCCAGACAAGCTACATTATACCAAAATACCGTCTCACCCTCATTAATTCTCTTCACTTTTGTCAGAATTTAAAAATTGGGCGGTCTCAAGTAAAATCTCTGCTAACGGTAATTGTTTGACTGGCAATTCTTTTGGTAATGCTTTACGCAATTTATCACTGTATTTAGCCGTGATGAATCGTTGATCCAATAAAAGCATAACACCCTTGTCTTTTTCAGAACGAATCAATCGTCCAAGTGCTTGGCGTAAACGCAACGAGGCATGGGGAAGTGCTTCTTGGAAAAAAGGATTGATACCAGCTGAGGCCAAAAATTCATTGCGTGCTTTGACTTGCAGACGTTGAGGATTTTCAAATGGCAAGCGTGTAACAATTAAAATTTGCAGGACATCCCCAGGCAAATCGATGCCTTCCCAAAAGCTGTCTGCGCCAAATAGCAATGCATCTTTTGACAATAAAAAACGTTTCAATAATTTTTCGCGGCTGCCACCAATTCCTTGAGCTAAGACATCTCTGCCTTCATTCAATAATGGCGCCCGGACTCGTTGATATACTCGATTCAAAATATCATGAGAAGTAAACAACACTAAAATAGGCCGTTGCTGGGTCTGGGCCATTTTGCGAACGACGGTTGCTACGTACTGTGCGTATTGATCAGGTGAAGATGTCTGAATACTGATCCCTTCTGTCGGTAGGTAAATCCTCGCTTGTTGCGCATAATCATACGGGCTGCTGATAATCTTCAACGCTGCTTCAGGAATTCCCCAACGTTTAGCAAAGTAATGCCGATCACTTCCTATTTTTAACGTCCCGCCTAAATAAAGAATCTGCTGATAACGCTCATACCATGCCGTTTCACTAATCATTGCAGCTTCCAGATCTTGGACTTTAAATGTTTTACGATTAGGATTGAACCAATGGATATATCTTGCATCCCATTTTTCACAAAAGGTCTCAAAAGCTGTTTTTTGTTGCAATAACTCGTCTAATAAAGCTTGAAGATCACTCCAATGAGCTTGTTCTTTGATAGTGAACGTTTCTTTATATTGGAAGAAATACGTCTGCAGCTGTCCACCAAGTGTCAACGCATCTTGATATAATAACTCAATTCGTTGCAACACTTGTTCTCCTACTAAAGATAATTGATCAATCTGTTCTTTTGTAATCAATCCTTCGTCTACAATCGGGAACGTTTCTTTGAAGAGTTGATAAAAATCAGTTAGATCTTCATTCAACTCTTGCAAGACATCTTGGAAGACCTCCAGCGTATGTTGTGTCTGCTGATCTTTTTGGACGAGTTCTTGCCAAACAAGAAATTGCTGATCTTCCCATAAATGATTGAATCTTCGTTGGATCGTTATAAAATTAAATTGTTGCGTACTGGTTCTTTCTAATACATGATTCAAATGGTGGGCTTCATCAATAATCAAGTAAGAACTTTTAGGCAATTGTCGTTCTCTTCGCTGATCTTCTTGTGCCAAATATGCATGGTTGGTGACGATCAAATTACTTTGTGCCAATTTTTCTTGTCGATGACGAATAAAATCGGCTTGATAAAAGGGACTATTGGCATTTAATGTATGCGTCCCTAAATGAGCAATTTCTTGCCAAAAAGGATGGTTCAAACTTGTCATATTCAACTCGTCGAAATCCCCGGTTTCAGTTTGTGTCAGCCAAACAAGTAGCGCCATTTGATAAAAAGTATATTGTTTTTGTTCTGATTTTTTTTCAAAACTTTGATAAAAACGATCCAGATCAATATAATGACGGCTGCTCTTCATCACCACCGCTTGCAATGGTTGATCCAATATCCGGTTGATTAGCGGCAAATCATGATTTAGAATCTGTTCTTGCAACAATAACGATACGGTACTGACTACAAGCGGATCTTCCGGTGTCGCTAAAAAACTCATCGGCAATAAATACCCCATCGTCTTCCCAATCCCGGTAGCGGCTTCTACCAAAACATTTTTATGGTCCTTTTTATTAAAAAAATCGAATACTAAGTTCATCAACCGAGCTTGTTCTTTACGAAAGTCTAATTCACCATGATAGATTTTTTCCTTTTCTTTACGAGAACGAGGATAGGCCTTCTTTCCAAAATAATTTTCAGAAAAGAGCGGGACATGCTTTTTACGCAGGGCTAAACCGTGAATAATGGCTAAATCTTTTGATAATGGTTTAGGATCTGCTTGCATTTTCATCAAACAATCTTCTAAATACTCTTTCGTTTGAAAAGCCATCTGGTCAGCTGTCGCGATGATCTTCTCCAGTGTGATAATCGGCAGCTCTATGATTTTTTTTTCTAAATGCAGCAACAGTTGGGCCGTTACATCTGCATCACTATCCGCTTGATGAGGATTTTCATGGGTTAGGTGCAGTTCTTGTGCTAAATCTTTTAAGCGAAAACTCAAAGAAGTAGGCATAAAGACTTGGGCCAATTCTACTGTATCGATACCAGGAATCGTTAGGGGCGCCAGCCCGCATCGCTGCAATTCATTACTTAAAAAGGGATAATCAAAATGAATATTATGCGCTACAAAGACTGTATCTGCCAATAAATTGGCGATTGTCTGCGCCACATCTTCAAAATAAGGAGCTTTTTTGATCCGCTGATTGGTAATCCCAGTCAACGTTTGGATTTGTGTTGGGATATTTTGGTCTGGATTGATATCTGTCGAAAAATGAGTCACAATTTTTCCTTCTTCAATTAATACACAGCCAAATTGAATGATTCGATCCGTCTTTGGGTCTGTTCCAGTCGTTTCAATATCCACGACTGCATAACTTTTCTTCACATTCGCCCTCCTTTCTCAAACTAATGCATCTGCTTTTTAATATGAAAAACAGTTATTTTTATGAGCTGTATTTCTCAGTAACAAGAAGACGACTTGCTTATCCTCTTCCTCACGCATTATATCTGAATAGTACCACTTTCTACAAGAAAGTTCTTGGTTTAACCCGCTTTCCGTAATCCATGAACAAAAAAAAGCCAGATGCTTTCGCATCTGGCTTAGAAGTCTACTAATTAAGCTTTGTTAACGTTTGTAGCTTGAGGTCCACGTTGGCCTTCTTCTACGTCGAAAGTCACTGCTTGACCTTCTTCTAAAGTTTTGAAGCCGTCACCTTGGATAGCTGAGAAATGTACGAATACGTCATTTCCGTTTTCAGCAGTGATAAATCCGTAGCCTTTTTCTGAGTTGAACCATTTTACTGTACCTTGTTCCATGTTAAACATCCTCCTAGGATAAAAATTAGTTTGTAATTACTTGAATGGTGAAATAGGAAAGATGTTGTCTGAAACAAACTTGCCAATATTACCGTACAAAAACTACAATTAGAATTATAGCATACATTAAGCGATAACACTAGGTTATCGCTTAAAAAGTTTTTTCTTAATCAATTTGAAATATTTAGCGCTTAATAACGCAATACCGCCAATAAACTCTTCTCATCCGGCGCATCTTTTTGATCTAAAACAAAGACTTGTCCGCCATTTCTGATAACATTTTCAGCGATCTCATTCAAAACTTGACGACGATCGTATTCAACATCTGGGTCTGCGCCAAAACCATTCGTCAAATTAGATGTTGCAATAAATAAATGGGAAATTTTCCCTTCTTTTGCAGCCGGCACGATATCGACTAATTGATCCACAAATTTTCGATCGATTAGTTTTTGATAGGACTGTGTTTCCGCTTCTGTTAACTGATCCGTGATTTTTTGCGTCGCTTTTTTGATGTCATTAATTGTTACTTGTGCTGGCGAACCGCTGATTGCTGCTTTATCTGAATAATAAGGATTTTTTGCGACTTTTTTAAATTGAGTCTGATTTTCTGGTAAAGCAAATAGATACAGCGGGAGTTGGTCTGGATTGTCTAAATCTTTCAAGAAATTATCGACAGCTTGGTAGTAATTCACCCAATCGATTTCAACTTCTTCATCTTTAGTGTTCACACCATGGAAGCTTCCGGTTTCTCCGCCACGAGCCGAGACATTTAAATTCCCGCCGGTCAATTCATCTCCCAGTGCGGTCACCATATCTTTTGGTGCATCTTCTGGAAGTTCGATTGCAGTGACTTCTTTGTTACGAACAAAATAAAGTTTCATCGAATCACGATTTAACGCCATCAAATAATATGGATAGTTGAATTGAGTATTTTTGATGATCGCTAATAAGTACGGCAGATCACTCACGTAATACTGGTCATCGACTGTGATGCTCAATCGATGAATATATGCTGCATCAGCGGTTAAAATCACCGCAGCACTTTTTGTTCCGTTACGCCAAAAATCACCATCTGCTAATAATTGATCAATTTTTTCTTGGAATGGTTCAAAGCTGTGATCAGTGTATTTTTTTTCAAAGCGTCGTTTCGCTTCTTTAGCAAAGTTTTTAAACATGATTTGGTCTTTTTCAACAGCTTGATGCCCATGGTGTGTGTTCAACATAAATGTAATAAACGGACCTGTTGCTTTTTCTGAAGTCAATTCAGTTAGTAACTTTTTACTGATATTTGCCATAAATGTACCCTCCTATTTAGATCTTCCAATTTAAGTGTAACATAGCTCTTAAATTCCTCGAAACAAAATGCAACCCTTACATTATGTAAATATAAAGAAAATTTCTACAGAAAATTGCATAAGTTTTTTCTAATTCATTTCTTAGCGATTAACAAACAGCCATTCATGAACTTAAGACGCATTTGTTTTATCATGAAAATATACCAATTATCCCGAATTGGTTTTTCATACTTACTCCTACCAAGAGTAAATAACAACCTTCATTTCCACCATAGTGACGGCTATGGTGGTTTTTTGTTCTTTAAAAATCAGCTGCTTTTTAAAACTCTGCTTCTAGTCGATTGATCTGCCTAAGATTTCTTTTCTTCAATAAAAAACCGGCTGATTTCTCAGCCGGTTTTTTATTGAATTGCTGCTTTTCCCGTTTCTCTTGTGCGAATCCGTATCACTTCTTCAATCGGATAGACAAATATTTTCCCGGTCCCGCATTCTTCGGATTGACAGATTTCTAAAATCAGTTCAATGACTTGCTTTACTTCTTCATCAGCTAAGATAAAACTCACTGAGACTTTAGGTAATAGTGTTGTGATAACCTCTTGCCCTCGTACATGACTTTTTTGGCCTTTTTGCAAGCCACAACCTAAAACTTGGCTGACCGTCATCCCATTGATGGTCACTTCTTGATCGATAGCCGCTTTTATTTCCTCTACCTTTTCTTGTCTGATAATCGCTTCAACTTTTTTCATTGCGCTCTCCTTCCGCTACTTTCTAAGAGTCCATCCCCATAAATGTTGGATAAGCATTTTCAGCATGTTCGATTTGATCCAAGCCTAATGCTTCTTCTTGTTGTGAGACCCGAATCGGTATAAATCTTCGAATCAGCGAGATAATCAAGTAACTAGCGATACCTGCAAAAAACAGCGTGAACAGGACACTTGCGATTTGTGCGATGAATAGCTGCGTCTCCCCATAAATCAAGCCTGTCCGCCCACCCAGTGACGGATCAGCGAAAATCCCCGTTGCAATACCACCAAAAATTCCGCCGACACCGTGACAGCCAAAGGCATCTAATGCATCATCAAAGCCCAGTTTTTGCTTAATGACCGCAATAAAGTAATAACAAAATGGACTTACTAACGCACCAATTAGAATACTTGACCAGATCGATACAAATCCCGCACCAGGTGTAATAGCAACTAGTCCTACAACTGCCCCTGTACACGCACCGACAACTGTTGGTTTACCATTTAAAATTTTTTCAATCAACATCCAAGACAACATTGCACAAGCAGCGGCAGTATTTGTCGTAATGACCGCATGGATGGCTAATCCATTTGCTGCTAAAGCAGAGCCACCATTAAAACCAAACCAGCCAAACCATAAAAGCCCTGTCCCTAAGACAACAAAAGGAATATTATGCGGGCGATAATTACCGATATGATATTCTCGACGACGTCCCAATACGATTGCTAATACTAATCCTGAAATTCCCGAACTGATATGAACAACATTCCCACCAGCAAAATCAATCGAGCCGATTTTATCAAGAAAACCACCGCCCCAAACCATATGAGCCATCGGAAAATACACGACAACCAACCAGAGGGCGATAAATAAGAAAATTGCTGAAAAACGCATTCTGCCAGCCACTGATCCCGTCAAGATAGCAGTTGTGATCAAAGCAAACATCATTTGAAAAAAGGCAAAGAGTCCTTCTGGAATCCCCTCTCCTTTTACCATCGAGACATTGTTAAAAAAGAGTTTGTCTAAATTTCCAATAAAGTTACCGTCACCACTAAATGACAATGAATAACCAACCGCCACCCAGATTAAAGAAGCCAATCCCATCGTACAAATGACCATCATCATCGTGTTCAAAATGTTTTTCCGCCGTTCCAATCCGCCATAGAAAAAAGCTAATGCGGGAGTCATAAGAAAAACGAATCCTGAACAAATCAAAATAAATGCACTATTTGCTGCCATCGAACCACTCCATTCTATTTATGTTATGTATTCTAACATTAAATTAAAATTAAAAAAGTGTTTTAAGCAGTTTTTATCATCTTTTTCTAATTTAATAACTTTTTGTGTTATAAAAGTTCACACGAAAAAAGCAGGAAGAAGTTCTCCTGCTATAATTCGTGGTATTCTTTGTACACTTCTTGTTTTTTCAATCCATGTCGTTTTGCGATTGATTTGATTGCTTCTTTCGAAGATTGACCAGCTAAGATTAATGTTTCTACTTGTTCTTTCAATGTTCCTTCAAAAACTTCTTCTTTTTCAACTTCCTCAGCACCAGAGACTAGCAAACAGCACTCACCTTTTAATGGGTGCTCTGTTACGTACATAATCAGTTCTTCTGCAGTTCCTCGCAAGTATTCTTCGTACACTTTCGTTAATTCCCGACAGACCACTACCTCACGATTACCAAAAATCTCTAAAATATTTTTGAGGGTCTCTTTTACTCGGTGAGGAGATTCATAAAATATCATTGTCGCTGTTTGGTTTTTTAAGTCAGTCAACTCTTTTTTCTGGCTATTTTTTTTTCGTTGTAAAAAACCATAGAAATAAAAGGGTTGCGGCAATAAGCCTGAAGCAATCAGTGCGGTCATTCCCGCTGTAGCACCTGGCAGCGCAACAACTGGGATATCTTCTTCAATACACGCTACAACAAATTCATGGCCTGGATCGCTGATTGATGGCATCCCGGCATCGCTAACTTGTGCGATTGAGTTGCCATTTTTTAAAAATGCTACTAATTCTGGGATTCTTTCATTGTAATTATGTTCGTGTAAGCTTTTTTGCGGTACCTTAATTTCAAAATGATTCAATAACTTCTGTGTATTGCGTGTATCTTCACTGGCGATCAATTCAACCGTCTGCAACGTTTTGACTGCCCGAAACGTCATATCTTCTAAATTACCGATTGGCGTTGGGACTAAGTATAATGTGCCGACATCTTGTGCAAAACTTTTTTGGATCTTCACAGCTGTTTTCCCTCTTTTCCTGTGATTTATTTTGTCTCCCTTTATCTAATCAATTGGTGTTCTTAGATCAAGAAACTTACAAAAAAAGCAGGTGTGACACAAGTTGTCATACCCACTTTTTGAAATAAACAGTATTTTAGAAGCAATGCTTTTTGTCGCAACGGTTACTTTTGCTTGCTCTCGCGATAGATGACATCTAAACAAAACGCACAAGGTTCGTCTTGCTCCCGTCTAGAACCGTAGAGTAAATTGCAAACGTGAAAGCCATCTTCATATATTTTTTCAAGATTTAATCGGGATTCCGACAATTCTTGTCGTTCATCTAAGACGGGGGATTTTTTTTCATCAATGGCGCGAATGCGTTCCCGCAAGCGTTCATTTTCCATTTCTAATGTGGTGTTTTTTTCAACAAGTTCCAGCAATGTCTCTTTCATCGTGACTAGATCTTCAAGATTTTTATGCATGTCTTGTTCTAATTGATTCAAGCCATCATACAAAGAACGACGATCCATCATGCCAGATCACCTGCTTCAACTAATTCTTGAAAATCAAAATCAACTGTTGCATCACGACCGAACAATCGAACTTTCACAACTTGACTTAGTAAGTTCAAGCCGATCACTTTTCCTCGTCCTTCCGGTGTGTTAATCTCTTTTCCATAGTCAGGCATCGCTTTTTTAGCCGATTCATACTCACTATTTTCATATTTCAAACAACACATCAAACGGCCGCAAAGTCCGGAAATCTTTGTTGGATTCAATGATAATCCTTGTTCTTTTGCCATTTTGATAGAAACAGGAATAAAGTCGCCTAAAAAAGTCGAACAACATAACGGCCGACCACAGGGTCCGATACCACCGAGAATCTTGGCTTCATCCCGCACACCGATTTGACGCAACTCAATCCGCGTACGGAAAATTCCCGCCAAATCTTTGACCAACTCACGAAAATCTATGCGGCCATCAGCAGTGAAATAAAAGATCATTTTACTGCGATCATACGTATACTCCACTTGGATTAATTTCATCTCTAAGTTATGAACACGGATTTTTTCTTTGGCAGTTTTAAACGCTGCCTCCGCATCTGCTTCATTTTGCGCTACTTTTTGTAATTCTTTGTCTGAAGCTTTATGTAAAATATTTTTTAAGTCATCAGACAGATCTTTTTTTGAGATCTCTATTTTTGGAATTGCCACTGTCGCAATCTGGTGCGCCTGCTGTGACTCGACCAAGACTTTATCATTATAAAAATATTCGTTTTTACCTGGCGCATAATAATAGATACGGCCAGCGTCACGAAAACGAACACCCACAACTTCAACCATGGTTTTCCCTACTCTCTTAAATAACGTTAAGCAAAAACGATGTGCAACGTTATTTGTTCTGCGATATTTTGAAATGACACGTTCGCTTCTAGTTTCTGACTGGCTGATAAGACTTCTTCTAACCAGCGGTTGTAATTTTCTAAACCTGACTGTTTCTGTCCCATCAATTGATTGCGTTTTTCTTTCACAAAATATGCCAACAACTCAAAAGCAAATTGTTGTTGTATTTTATCTTTAAACGTCTTCACCAATTTTTTTTGAACATAGATAAACGCTTGCGGATCATTTTTTTCGAGATAATTAAACCATTGAATAACAGCATCTCTAGCTTCATTAAACCATTCATCTTTTGATATTTCAACAGCTTTTCCATAACTATTTGTTAAATTTGCTAAGAGTTCCGCCGTTTTTGCTGGGATTTGTTCTGCTTCTAATCGAGCCTGCAACCGTTTGGTAGACAGACCTTGGAAATGGATGATCTGACAACGCGAGCGAATCGTTGGCAAGATTTTTCCTAACGATTGGGTCTCTAAAATAATCATAAAATTAGCTGACGGTTCTTCTAAAAATTTTAATAAGCTGTTTGCTGAGCTTACATTCATTTTCTCTGCTTGATGAATGATCACGACCTTCTTCGCAGATTCAAAACCGCTTTTGGCCAACTCACCTTGCAAAGCACGGATCTGATCGACTTTAATAGACTGACCATCCGGTTCAATCTCGACTACATCGGGATGATCTTTACTAGCAATCCGCAGACAATTATTGCATTTTTCACAAGGCATTCCATCTTGCAATGCCAAACAGAATAGGTGTTTTACAAACCATAACGCCAATTCAGCCTTGCCAGTCCCTTGGTCTCCTTCAAAAAGATAAGCATGGGCCAAACGCCCATGCTCAAAACTGTTTTGTAGTTGGCGAAAAACGATTGGCTGAATCGTCTGAAGTTTTTGCGCTTCGTTCATCTTAATATTGATGGAAGCCTTCGACTGGTAAGACAAAGACGGTTGCGCCGCCGACTTCAACTTCAACCGGATAAGGGACTTGTCCGTCTAAAGAGATGTCTAATGTCACAGGTGTTGTAACATATTGTGTTCGTGCTTGGCAAGTTTCTTTGATCAATGCCAAAGCATCTTCCACACGTTCATCCTCAATCCCAATGATAAATGTGCTATTGCCTGCTTTCAAAAAGCCACCAGTGGAAGAAAGTTTTGTTGCTCGAATATTGGCGTCAATAAATTCATTGGCTACGCGGTTAGAATCTTTGTCTTGAACGATTGCTAAAATAAGTTTCATAGTTGGCCACCTCTCATGATTGAAAATAGTTTGGATAACGCGTCAACAACTCGTAAAAACAATCTCTCACGACTTCGTCTAAACGTTTCCGAGCATCGATTTTTATAATTCGATTGGGATTTGCGTCTACCAATTTTAAATACGCATGACGCACCCTCTGATGAAATTGTAACCCTTCTGAGTCCAAACGGTCAATTTGATTGGTCCGATTCTTCATGATTCGTTGCAACCCGGTATCTGAATCAATGTCTAAATAAAGCGTAACATCTGGGACTGTTCCTTCTACTGCAAACTCGTTGAGCTTAGCCACTTCTTCGATACCGATCTTGCGGCCAGCACCTTGATAAGCTAGCGAACTGTCGGTAAAACGATCACACAAAACGATTTGATCTGCTTCAAGTGCCGGCCATACTTTTTCGACAAGATGCTGCCGCCGTGCAGCTGCGTACAGCAACGCTTCTGTTCGATCATCCATTTGATCATTGCCGGGATCAAGGATCACGTGACGAATTTTTTCAGCGATCGGGATGCCTCCAGGTTCTCTTGTTTTGACAATAGCTCTTTTCGCCGTTAATTGTAATCTAGGATATAGCTCATCCAGCACACTGGTTTTACCCGCGCCATCTGGTCCTTCAATCGTAATAAATAATCCACTCACGTTTTTGTCCTCCAAAATCATTATGCTCTCATCTATCTTTAAAAAAACACCGCAAAATATTTATAATTCACGGCGTCCTTCCACTGCTTTTAACAAGGTAATCTCATCAGCATATTCGATATCGCTACCGACGGATAATCCATGGGCTAAACGCGTCACTTTGATCCCAGCCGGTTTGATCAGACGTGACAGATACATCGCAGTGGCTTCACCTTCTGTCGTGGCATTTGTCGCAATAATGACTTCTTTGATTTCATCATCATGCAGACGTTTGATTAAAGGTGCGATATTGATGTCTTCTGGTCCAGTCCCTTCCATCGGTGACAACACCCCATGAAGTACATGATACAGACCGTGATATTCACGAACTTTTTCCAGCGACATAACATCCTTAGGTTCTTCCACAACTAAAATCGTACTGCGGTCACGAGTAGTATCTGAACAAATATCACAGGGATCTTCCTCTGTGATATTTCCACACACGCTACAAAATCGAAGATCACGTTTGACACTAATCAATGAACGTGCAAATTCATTGACTGCTTCATCTTTCATATCAATCGTGAAAAAAGCCAAACGAGTCGCAGTCTTTTGTCCGATACCCGGCAATTTCATATAACTTTCAATCAGTTTAGCAATCGGTTCTGGATATTGCATTTCTGTTCATCCTCTCTGAACAAAGTCGCTTACATTCCAGGAAGTCCCTTTGTATATTTCCCCATTGTTTGATCTGTCTCTTTTGTAATTTTTGTAATTGCGTCATTGACTGCTAAGACAATCATGTCTTGCAGCATTTCAGGATCTTCTGGATCAATCAATTCAGGGTTGATCGTCATTGCCTGCATTTTTTTATCACCAGTGAATGTTACTGTGACCAAATCATTGGTTGAACTTCCAGTGAATTCTTTTGCATTCAATTCATCCTGAGCTTTAACCATCTCTTTTTGCATTTTTTGCATTTGTTTCATCATGCCTTGCATATTTCCCATTCCACGCATCATTTTCTTATTTGCTCCTTACTTTTTAATCATTTTTTATAGTTACTAAATCGCCAAATAGACTTTTTGCTTGTTCAACGACCTCGTTGGTTTCTTCTGGTATTAGCTTGTTTTCTGTTTCTGTCTCCGCTTCTTTTGCTACAGAGCGCCCATGTTGCTGACTGACAAATGCTTGGCGCAACCGAGGCCAGCTTTCACGAGTGATAAAAACAAATTCAGGTGTATAATCTCTGATCATCATACTTAAACTGTTTTGCATATTCAAGCGCAATTCATCACTGCCATCTGCTCGTTGACAAACAATCTCATAATCAAAAGCAATCAACATCAACTCAGGACCGGCTGCTACCGGCTCACTGGCTTTTAACATAGCTCGTTGTGTGACTGGCAGTGCCATCAATAAATCTTCCCAAATATTTTTTACACTTAATAGATGCTCTTTTGTCGCTTCATTTAACACTTGATACACACGCTCAGTCGGCACTCGATAACTGCTAGTGTGTTTTTTTGGTGCTGTTTTATGTTCTTCTTTTTCAACAGTTGGGTTTGCTTTTAATTGCTGCATCTCAGTTTGCAGTTGTTGGACTTGCTGTCTTAATGTTACTAATTCCGATTGATCCACTGCTTGTGTCGCTGCAGTTGCAGCTGAAGCTGCTGCCGGATTTTCCCCTGTTTCAGCTGGGGATGTTGTCGCTAATTTCACGGTTGCAACTTCCAAATAAACATTGGCGTGATTCGTAAAACGAATCTCATTTTGCGTCTCGCTTAAAATTTTGATCATAATATATAATCGTTCAGAGGCGGTATCCTTAGCTAATTGTTTGAATGTATCTGTCACATAGACAGCTTGAGTGGCTAAAAGTTGCGGTGCTTGTTGATAAATCAGCAAATCGCGACAATACAGCAATAAATCTTCTGTTAAACGCCGCGCTTCTTTACCTTCTGCCAACATATTCTCTAAAATCTCCAAAGCATTGCTGACATCTTGTTTCAGACAAGCACTAATAAAATCATCCATCATCTCAGTAGTCAAACTTCCTGTCACTGCTAGCGCATCGGCTAAAGTGATTGTTTCATTACTAAAAGAAATTGCTTGATCTAAAATACTCAATGCATCCCGCATTCCACCTTCTGCTGCGCGTGCAATGACAGACAAGGCTTGTTCTTCATAAGTCTGGTTGCTTTGTTCCAAAATATAAGCCATCCGTCCAATAATCGCTGGAACATCGATTCGTTTGAAATCAAAGCGTTGCGTTCGTGAAATAATCGTCGCTGGAATCTTGTGCGGCTCAGTGGTCGCTAAGACGAAAATCACATGTTCTTTAGGTTCTTCTAACGTTTTTAGCAATGCGTTGAAAGCCCCAGTAGAAAGCATATGGACTTCATCAATAATATATACTTTATATTTAGCCGCAGTCGGTGCATAGTTGGCGCGCTCACGAATAAATCGGATTTCTTCTACGCCATTATTACTCGCCGCATCAATCTCGATCACATCTTCTTGGCGTCCTTCGGTGATTGAACGACACATCTCACATTCATTGCAAGGTTCCCCGTCAACACTGTTAGGACAATTGATGGCTTTGGCAAAAATTTTTGCCGCACTAGTTTTTCCTGTTCCGCGGGGACCGGTAAACAGATAAGCATGAGACGTTTTCTGTTGTTGGATCGCATTTTTCAACGTCTTTGTGATTGCTTCTTGTCCGACTAAGTCATCAAACCGTTGTGAGCGCCAGACGCGGTAAAGTGCTTGATATGCCATAATTCTCCTCTTTTCTTTCAAAATCACTGCTTTTTATTATACGTGATTTTTTGCAAAAAAACTATAAAAACCAATTGTTAAAGCTAATTGTTTAGCGTCTCTTAATCTGTATAATTGTATCCTTTCTAGTTCAAAAACGCTCTATGGTATAATGAAAAAAACGTTTTTATGGAGGGATATTCATGGGTCTATTTAAAGCAGCAACAAGCAGTCTTGGCGGTGGTCTAGCCGATCAATGGTTAGAAATTATCGAACCAGCCGATATGGGACAAAATACCGTCATGACAAAAGGTGTTGCAGTGCGGCAAAATGATAAACGTGGCAGCAATAAAAAAGGAACAAGTGATGTCATTACGGATGGTTCAGTCATCCATGTCTATCCAAATATGATGATGCTTTTAGTTGATGGAGGAAAAATCATTGACTACACCGCTGAAGAAGGTTATTACACGGTGGAAAATAATTCCGCACCATCGATGTTCAATGGTTCGTTAAAAGAAGCCGTTGCTGAAACCTTCAGTCGTTTCAAATTTGGCGGTGTCACGCCTCAAAAACAACAAGTTTTTTATATTAATTTACAAGAAATCAAGGGAATCAAATTTGGGACGAGTACGCCGCTAAATTATTTTGATAACTTTTACAATGCAGAGCTATTCTTACGAGCCCACGGTACATATTCCATCAAAGTCACGAACCCAATTTTATTTTTTGCTAATGCGATTCCACGGAATATGAATCAAGTCGATATCAGTGATATCAACGAACAATATTTACAAGAGTTTTTGACAGGCCTGCAAGCAGCGATCAATCAAATGTCTGCTGACGGTCAGCGCATCTCTTACGTTCCATCGAAAAGTCTGGAATTGAGTAACTATTTATCCGAAGCCTTAGATGACAGTTGGCGAGAATTACGCGGGATGGAAATCGTTTCAGTCGCTGTTGCGAGCATTTCTTATACTGATGATTCTATAAAACTGATCAACATGCGCAATGAAGGTGCCATGTTGGGCGATCCAGGCGTGCGAGAAGGATACGTTCAAGGTTCTGTTGCTCGCGGAATGGAATCTGCTGGTAAAAATGCGGCGGGGGCCGCTACTGGTTTCTTCGGCATGGGAATGGGAATGAATGCCGGCGGGGATTTTCTCAATCAAGCTTCACAAAGCAATCAGCAGCAAACCCAACAAAATCAGCACGCGAACCAAAAATCAGCAGAACAATGGACTTGTCCAACATGCGGTGAAGAAAATACAGGCAAATTCTGCAGCAACTGTGGTGAGCCCAAGCCTGCTCCTGCAACAGCAGCAAAAATCCAAATGAAATGCAGTGAGTGTAACGAAGTAGTGGACTTAACTAATGGTATTCCAAAATTTTGTCCCAATTGCGGCAAACCATTCAAAGCAGTTCCGTTAGACTAAAAAATAGCGGTGACAAACATCGAATTTTTACGAAATAGGAGGATCTGCAAATGGCAGATGTACTAACACATCATTGTCCCAATTGCGGCGGTCCTTTAACATTCAATCCAAGTGATCAAAAATTTCATTGTGATTATTGTTTAAGTATTTTTACAGTGGAAGACATTGAACAATTTGAAGCAAAAGAAAAACCAACTGCAGAAGCAACTAGCTCCGAAACAGACAGAGCTGAAAATGTTGATTTGTTCCTTTGCCCAAGCTGCGGCGCTCAAATTGTTACAGATCACACGACCGCTGCAACTTATTGTTACTTTTGTCATAATCCCGTCGTGTTATCAGGCCGTCTAACCGGCGCGTTTTTACCTAATAAAGTCCTGCCTTTTAAAATCGATCGAAAAAAAGCAGTCGATGACTTTTTAACTTGGTCTCAAAAAAAACGGTTTGTTCCAAAAGATTTTTTCAACGAGCAACAGATTGAAAAAATGACCGGCGTTTACTTTCCTTATTGGGTAGTTGACGCTGAAACTGCAGGAGCTTTAACCGGCAAAGGCACTTCTCTACGAGTTTGGGTTGTTGGAGACATCGAATATACTGAAACAAAAGTTTATCAGATTTTTCGACAAGGAAAAGCAAAGCTCCATCAGCTGACCAAAAATGCTTTGACTAAAAATCTCCAACAGAAAATGGTCGAAGGGGTTCAACCCTTTCCGATTGATCAAGCAGTTGATTTCCATACAGAATATCTAGCCGGTTTCCAAGCAGAAAAACGTGATATCGAAATCACGGAACTTGCAGAGCAGATTGACCATGAATTAACTGAATACACCAAAGACTTATTACGTGATACGATTGCTGGCTATACGACATTCACCCCAAACAATCAGTCAGTTACTGTCGAAAAACAAGACAATCACTATATGCTGCTTCCTGTCTGGTTGGTGACCTACCAGGATTCAGCCAATAAAACTTATTATTATGCTATGAATGGTCAAACTGGCAAAGTCAGCGGGGTATTGCCGATCAGCAACAAACGTTTAGGTTTGTTTTCAGGCGGAATCTTTTTCGTATTATTGATTATTGCTTTGATCGTGGGGTATTTTATATGAAAAAAATACTTTTATTTATTGGTTTTCTAGCACTATTTTTTCCACTGAAAGTTTTTGCTGCTTCAAACACCATAGATGATCAAGCGAATTTACTGACACCAACAGAACGAACAGAACTTTCAAATCAAGCCGATACAATCAATCAACAAATCAAAGGTGAGATCTTTATCCTCACCACAAATAACAATACCGAAGAACCTCGAACTTTTGCCAATGAACAATTGATGGCCCGTGTTGGTAAAAATAATAATGGCGCTTTACTTTTATTAGATATGAATCAGCGAGAAATTTATTTAACGACCTCTGGCAATATGATCGATTATGTGACGGATAAACGGCGTGAACAACTTTTAGACGATGTAGAAGCTGCCATGAGAGTCGGAGATTACTCTCAAGCAGCCTCGGATTATTTGACCAATATTCAAAAATTCGTAGACGCCGGTATCCCAAGTGGCTCTTATCGTATCGATGAAGAAACTGGGAAAATCACTTATTACAAGTCAATCACTTGGTTGGAATTGACAATCAGTTTGATCGTTGCAACAATTGCAGCAGTCGGATTCTTTCTTTTTATTCGTTTGCGCTACCAATTAAAAATCGGAACATATCGTTATCCTTACCGGCAAAACGCTCAATTGGATCTGACCGAACGACAAGATCAACTCGTCAATTCTTTTGTTACGACACGGCGAATCCCCAGACCTTCCAAACATAACGGCGGTGGCGGTAGTACGACAAATTCCAGCGGCGGCGGAACCTTTGGCGGCGGTGGACGCGGTTTTTAACTAACTATTCATTAAAAATTCAACACCAGAGTTTGAAATTTTAAGAAACTCTGGTGTTTTCTTGTGCTTTCTTGAATTTAGCTAATGATTTTGCTAAACTTTCAAGGTTAATAGAAATAAAGGAGCGTATCGATGAATAAAAAGAACAGATTCCCTCTTATTTTGGTTGTGCTGGTGCTTTTTTTCCAAAGTCTCATAGGAATCACCGCTCAAGCTGCAGACGAATTCACAGTCAAGGCAGATGCGGGATTTGCTATTGATGCTGATTCAGGGAAAGTCTTTTTTAATCAGAACGGAGATACCCCAAAAGGCATTGCATCGATTACTAAAACAATCACGGCCTACCTTGTTTTAGATGCGATTAAACAGCAAAAAATTACTTGGGAACAAGAAGTACCAATCTCAGCCTATGCTGAAAAATTAAGTACCGTCCCTGATTTATCTAACGTAACTTTAGTCCAAGGACAGAAATACACCGTCAGAGATTTGTTTGAAGCTCTGATTGTCCAATCGGCTAATGCTTGCGCCGTTGCTTTAGCAGAATTGATTGCAGGCAATGAGCACACCTTTGTTGATCAGATGCGCGAACAATTGATCAAATGGGATATCAAAGACGCGACTATCATCAACTCTTCTGGTTTGAGCAATGTATTTTTAGAAGATCAGATTTATCCTGGGACTCAAAAAAATGATGAAAACTTGATGTCTGCTCGTGATGTAGCCATCGTAGCACAGCACTTGATCAAAGATTTTCCTGAAGTTTTAGAGGTCTCTAAGATCAAAGAAAAGAAATTCGCTCCAAATACGACTCACCCTGATGAAATGAAAAACTGGAACGTCATGTTATTTGATGGGCCAAATTACAAAGCTGGTGTCGATGGTCTGAAAACTGGAACCACTGATCTGGCAGGAGCGTGTTTTGTTGGAACAATCCAAAAAGATGGGCGTCGAGTGATCACAGTGATCTTAAAGGCTACTGATCAGGAAAAAGATGAGAATGCTCGGTATGTTGAAACGAGTAAATTGATGGATTACTGTCTGAATAATTGGAGCCAACAAGATATCATGGTCGCAGGTCAAGCACCAAGTGATCAAAAAGAATTGGCCGTTACTGACGGCAAACAAAAAACAGTCCCTTTAGCTATGGAATCTACTGTACGACTATGGGTCCGAAAAGACATGGATCCGAAAAATCTGACCTTTAAAACGACTCTAAATCACTCATTATTAGACAATGCGGCAATTAGTGCGCCCGTTTATAAGAGTGAGAAAATTGGTCATGTTACCGTCTCATTGACTCAAGACACACTTGGTTACGTTCAAGCAAACGAAGGTGCTTCAACAGAACTTGTCACCACAAAAGCGGTAGAAAAAGCCTCTACCTCGGAATTAATCTGGCGAAAAGTGGTTCATTCAGCTAATTCAATTTGGAAAGTTACTGCTCAAACAGCTAATTCAATCTGGCAAGTTATTGTTCAAACAGCTGACTCGGTTTGGCAAAAAACGACTCAGCTATTTAACTAAAAACAAATAAAAAACTTTCGACGACTGTCGAAAGTTTTTTATTGTGCTGTAAAAGGAAAGTACAACTCTACTTCACCTTCTGCAAAATGCGGCAAGTAGTGCTCCTGAATCGCTCCGGCAAGAGTCACTTTCTCTAAGGGAAAAATTTCACCCAACATTAAATTTGTCGCTGCTTCGATTTTTTCTGCACTAGCCATCGCTGTCAAATAACTCATAGGCGGCAATTCCCAACGAACCCACCCTTCAGGAGCTTCGATCGTTTCAGGTACTTGGACGCCTGCTAAGTAGCGTCCTTCTTCTTGCCAAGGCGCTAACCAGTCTTGACCATCACTCATCAATCCCCACAAATGTAGTTCATTGATTTCTTGATCGTTTAAAACCTCAGTCAATTCCTCAAAATGAACATTCACTTGATCCCATAATAACGGGACCCAAGATGCGCCTTCTTCTGCCAAACCGCGTCCTTCTTTACCAATGACAAAAAGTGTTGGTAAATCTACTCGATTGACTCCTTTGATCTTCATCCAACTCCTCCTTACCTATAATTGATTCGCTAACTCAAGATTAATTTTACTAATCTTTTCTAATAAAACCAACTAATCCTTCTTAGCTGCCTATTTCCTGCTTTCTTTGCTATACTAAAAGTATTCCAAAAAGCTAAATGATTGCTCGACAATATTGTAGATAACTGGAAAATCGGAATAATTTTTCATGAAATTATTTACTTCTAATTTAGGAAAGATGTGATAAGGTGGATATACCACGAGATTTACTGGCTTTAGTGATCTATTTGATTGTTTTGATAGGCGGTCTGGTTCGTTTCAAACACAAAAAATTTAAATACTTTTCATTATGGACTGGTCTGTTTCTAGTCCTCTATTTTTGTGTACTTGAAATCCAGAATAAAACTTTCTTTATTTTGATTCCGCTCTTCTTTTTTCTTTTATTTTGCTATTTCTATTTCAAAGAAAAGTGTCGCTTACGAAACGGCTGGCTGCTGAATCTCTTCCTCATCAGTTTTATGGGTTACGTAGCACTTGTTACATTTTCTTCTATTTCTTTGATTGGAATAGGAATTCTTGCGATTTTGACTCTGCTGCTCTTTTTAACAGTACTATTTGGTTTATATGCTGCAATTATTTTTTTGATTGGTAATAGTTTCATTGTTTTACGTCACGAATCTCGCAGACTGCCAAATCTTTTGACCTTAATTTTAGCTTTAGCCATTCTCGCTTTAGTGATTTTACAAACTTTTGGCCCTAAAATTTTCCCTGGATGGGCGGTTATCTTATTATCGATTCCAACAACGATCGCCTTTTACTTTTTTGTTGTCTTTTGGAATTTTTTATCCATCTCACTGCTTTATCAGATCAACCAGCCAAAATACAACCAAGATTTTGTGATTGTTTTAGGTGCTGGACTGATCGATGGTCGGAAAGTGACCCCGTTACTAGCCAAACGAATCGACCGAGCGATTCAGTTTTATCGCAAACAAAGTGAAGAGACTTCCTCCCCGCCGCAACTTTTAATGTCAGGTGGGCAAGGTTCCAATGAAAAAATCCCTGAAGCACAAGCGATGCGAGAGTACGCACTAGAACAAGGGATTCCTGCTGAAGACCTACTTATGGAAACTCAATCTACTAATACCTTAGAGAATATGCAGTTTAGTAAGGAAATCATGGATCGGAAAAAGCCAGCTGGCTATCATGCGATTTTTACTTCTAATAACTATCATATTTTTAGAGCTGGGATGTACGCTCAAGATGTCGGATTAAACATCGACGGAATCGGCTCAAAAACCGCTCGTTATTATTTACCAAATGCCTTTTTAAGAGAATTCATTGCCGTAGCATTAATGAATAAACATCTTCATCTTATTATTTGCGGATTGATCACCTTAGGCTTTGTTGCGTTATCCTTTGTCAGTTATTTCTTTGTTCGCTAAAAAAAGAACGCCAAATTGGCGTTCTTTTTTATTCTGCTCGTAAAGCAATTGCGGCATCTTTTTTCGCTGCCATTCTTGCTGGGATATGTCCGCCGATCATCGTTAATACAGTCGAAACAAGGATCAAAACAATGCCGTGAACAGGATTTAATTGTGCGACATTTTTTAATTCTGTCATATTATACAAGATCGCATTGATAGGGAACGTTGCTAGATAAGCAATCACGACTCCTAATGTTCCTGAAGCAACTCCTAAGATACACGTTTCTGCATCAAACACACGCGTAATATCTTTTTTACGTGCACCTAGAGCTTTCAAGACACCGATTTCTTTTGTCCGTTCAATGACCGAAGTATAAGTGATAATACCAATCATAATCATGCTGGTCACAAGAGAAATGCCCGCAAAAGCTACTAGCACATACGTAATTGCATCCATCAAACCACCAGTCAATTCTGTCATCGTTCCAGCTAGATCTGTATAGATGATTTTATCTTCTTTTTGCTTGCCTTTATTGTAAGCATCCAGATAATCTAAGATTTTGTCTTTATCTTTGTAGTTGTTTGGATAGATCATGATATTGCTAGGGATGCTATCGCCGCCTAAATAAGCAAGTGTACTGTCTTTTGTTGCGGCATCCAATTTTTCATTGGTCATCACATTTGTCTCAGTTTCTTTTTGCGCTTTCACGATTTCAGAATCTTTGTTATCATTCACGATTTTAGCAGTCAGTTCGTTGCTGTAAGCGATCCCTGGTGCTAACAAGTTCATCGTTGATGATTGTTTCACTCGTAAGATTCCTGCGACTTTCAAGACTTCATTTTCCGCATTATCATACATTGCTTGGTAATCATTATTGGGAATAAAATTGCCCGTTGGCAACTTTGTATAATACTCATTGTTGTTGATTAATTTAAATTCTGTTCCGACAATTTTATCAAAATCTAGCTTGTCGCCATCTTTTACATCAAAACCTAAGTTTTTCAACGAATTGATGTTGGTACTATTATTGGCATCTACAATCAATACAACATCTGTATCGGCTTTCGGATAAGATCCTGACAACAGCTTATAATTTTCTGCTAAAAAGTTGCCTGACTGTTTATCTAACTGTGTTGGGAAAGAAGAGACTCCCATTCCCGTCATACTAGACATGGCACTCATCATAGATAGACTGCCATCTGATGCTTCATTAGATAGTTTTACTGGTTTGATTTCCCCATTTATATCGCGTAAAAGATTCATTCCCACCACGCGAGTAAAACCAATATTATTACTTAGTTCCGGATTAATATCGTTGATGTAATCTACATACTCTTGATCGATTTTATTCGTGTGCTGTGCTTTGTCTTCATCACTGATTTTGGCAACAATCTTATTTTTATTTTTTTGGCTTGTTTTAGCCGCCTTGTCTGATCCGAGTGCCTGATTTTGATTGGCTGTTTGATCAGTTGTTGTTTTAGCAATCGTAATAGGATATTTCGCCATTGCCTCAGCTTGGGTACTGTCAATTTGTTTTTGAAAACCACTCGATAAGGAAAGCACGATCCCGATACTGATAATCCCGATACTTGAAGCAAATGCCGTCAAAAATGTCCGGCCTTTTTTAGTACGTAAATTATTAAAGGAAAGTTTCAATGCCGTCGTAAATCGCATTTTTGTACGCTTCAATTGAAAATCTTCGCCTTTTTTCCCTTCGATATGAGGATGAGAATCATCCATAATTTTACCATCAGAAAATTCAATGATGCGATCGGCATACTTATTGGCCAGTTCAGGGTTATGGGTCACCATAATGACCAATTTTTCTTTTGACAATTCTTGGATCAGATTCATAATCTGAACACTGGTCTCGGTATCCAAAGCTCCTGTTGGTTCATCACAAAGTAAAATATCAGGATCATTGGCTAACGCTCGTGCGATTGCAACCCGCTGCATCTGTCCACCAGAAAGTTGATTCGGTTTTTTATGCATATGGTCGGCTAGACCGACTCGCTGCAAGGCTTCTTCTGCACGGTGTTTTTTTTCTTCTTTTGACACACCGCTTAGTGTCATCCCAAGCTCCACATTTTCGATAATGCCCAGATGACTGATCAAATTGTAGCTTTGAAAAACAAAACCAATCGAATTGTTACGATAAGCATCCCAATCGGCATCTTTAAACGTCTTTGTTGACGTGCCATCGATAACCATGTCACCTGAATCGTAATTGTCCAATCCTCCAATCACATTCAACATCGTCGTTTTCCCAGAACCACTGGCTCCTAAAATCGCAACAAACTCTTGTCGACGAAATGAAACAGATACGCCATCTAGTGCTTTGGTCGTTGTATCCCCAACATGATAGTGTTTCTTTATGTCTTTTAACTCTAACATCGTGTCACCTTTTCTCTATTAATTTACTTTACTAAGATAGCATGGCATTATTAACTCAAAATGAACGAAAATTCATAGTAGGTTCATAGTGATTTGCTACTATTATTGAGCAAAAAGGAGGGCAAAGCAAATGAATCGGATACTTATCGTAGAAGATGATGAAAATTTATCATTACTTTATCAAACAGCGTTAAAAAATGAACATTTCGAAGTGTTTCCTGCAGCAAACGGTATCGAAGCCTTAGAAATTTTGGACAAACAATTCATTGATTTGATCATCAGCGACATCATGATGCCAGAGATGGACGGATATGAACTAGCCGAGAGTCTACGGGATACAAATTACACGCAACCGATTTTGTTTATTACAGCCAAAGATTCTTTTGAAGATAAAAAACGCGGCTTTACAATCGGCGTTGATGACTATATGGTAAAGCCAATCGATGTGAAGGAAATGATCTTGCGGGTAGAAGCCCTACTGCGTCGAGCACAAATTGTCCATACTAAAGAGCTGGTCGTCGGTCAGACTCGGCTGAATCAGGAAACCTATGAGATTATCAGTGCTGGTGTTAAAGAAACACTGCCTCAAAAAGAATTTCTACTTTTATATAAATTATTGGCTTATCCCAACAAGATCTTTACACGCCAACAATTGATGGATGAGATCTGGGGCATGGATTCTGACACAGATGAACGGACAATTGATGTTCATATCAAACGATTACGGACACGTTTAGAGAGTACTTCAGATTTTTCAATCGAAACGATTCGCGGATTGGGTTATAAGGTAGTCATCCACTCATGAAAAAAAAATTATTTCCTCAACTTTGGATGTATTTTGTCGCTATCACTTTTTTACTGATGGTGATCGTATTGACGGTCTTTGTCTGTCTGCTGTTTCTCATCAATCATTTTCATTTATTATCACCAGAACGTGACGACCATCTTTTCCCCTTTTATTTCATCATCTTCTTAAGCTTAGTCATCGGTGCTGTTCTATCAATTTTTGTCGGTAAACGAATTTTGCAGCCGATTGGTGATCTGCGCCAGGCGATGAGTAAAGTGGCCAAGGGCGATTTTTCGATGCAGTTGGAAGAAAAACATCAAATAGAAGACGTTGCAGAACTCTACCATGATTTTAATGTCATGGTAGAAGAACTTAGTAGTATCGAAACTTTGAGAAACGATTTTGTTTCAACTGTTTCCCATGAATTCAAAACACCCTTAGCAACGATCAAAGGCTATGTACAACTTTTACAAAATGAGGCCTCTGAGAGCGAACGCCAAATTTATTTAGAACGTATGTTGGATGGGACCCAGCAACTGACCCATTTGACGGATAATATTTTGAAATTAAGCAAACTTGAAAATCAAGGAATCGGACTAGACTTTCAGATATTTCGTTTAGATGAACAAATTCGTGAAGTAATTTTATTTTTACAACCGAAATGGGAACAATTAAATCTGACTTTAGATCTGACCTTGCCTCGCACAGAATATTATGGCAATGAAGAATTTCTTTATCAAGTGTGGTTGAATCTAATGGATAATGCCATTAAATACAGTCAAAAAAACGGCAGTATCCATATCCACTTAACAAACGATGCTCTAGGACCAACCATCACTATTTGTGATGAAGGAATCGGGATGACTAAGGCAGTCACTGATCGGATCTTTGATAAGTTCTATCAAAGTGACACTAGCCGCAAAACTTACGGAAATGGTTTGGGGTTAGCTTTGACCAAACAAATCATTTTACTGCACCATGGAACCATCCAAGTCAAGAGTACACCGGAACAAGGCAGCAGTTTTAAACTATTTTTGCCAAATGACCCAAAAAATTCATAATTATTTGGGAGAAAAAACAAATTAATTCATTATTAGTTAATATTTCTTTTGTAAGCTATGAATAACTTAAAAAAGGAGTGACCTATATGATGGAGAAACAAAAAGTTACCAAATCGGTGTACTTTGTAGAAGAAACACAAAATATCGAAGGTGCATACGTTGAAGTGAATACACTTTTTGTTGCTGACAATCAAAAACAAGCAACTGAGGTCTATGAAAAGTTAGTCAAAGAACAGCCAAAAAAATCATTTGGTCTTTTATTAAATGAATACACCATCAACGCAGAAGGCGGCTTTTTTTATAATCTATTCAAATCATGGAAAAATCTGCCAGCTGAGTTTTATCGTAAAATGCAAGTCTTGACGTATCGTCCGATTGCAGAATATCAAAATTAAAGGACTGCGGCCAAATTTGGCCGCAGTCCTTTAATTTAAGACTTCAAGTAGTTCTTAGTAAAAAATACAATATTTCTTAAGTTTTTGTTTGATGTACTATTTTTTAAATCAACGACAATAAAAACACAGCGGCTAATCCAGTAATGACTGAGATCGCCATCGAACGAGTTTTATACGCCACTCCAGCTACTAAAAACATCGCAATGATTCGGACATTGCCGATTAGTTCGAATTGATTGTCGCTGATGAATACATCTTTAAATACTAGCGCCGCAAATAATGAAATCGGCACATATTTCATCCAATCACTAAACCATTGAGGGACTTGTCGTTGCGAAAAATACAACATGGGAAAAAGTCGCGGTAAATAAGACGCACCAAACAGACATAAAATCAGCAGCAATAAAGAAGTATCACTCATGATGGACCTCCCCGCCAGTCAGATCATAATGATCCGGCCCATCGTTTGTATTGGTATCTGCTGTTTTACGTATCCGTTCACTCAAGTAACCCACAAACGAAGCCAATAGCGTCGCTAAGATCAAACCAAAAGTATTTTTAAAGACCAACATAAAAACAATCGCTAGACCACCTGACAGCAAACCGGTAATCAATAACAAACCGTTGTTCAATTGCATCATAAACATAAAAATAAACATCGCAGTCAAAGCAAAATGAACCAATTCTGTATCAACGTGGATGACTGATCCAAAAATCGTACCTATTACTGTACTTCCCGTCCAAGAAGCCATCGAAAACCAATTGACCAATAAGGCTTTTTTACGATTCCACTCAGGATCAGTAGAATATTTCAAATAATTTACTGCATAGTTCTCATCATTCATTGACTGCGAGAATAGCGCAATAAATGATCGTTTTTCTTTTTTAAAAAATTGTGACAAGCTGGAACCTAGTAATGCGTAACGCAGTTCCAAGAAGAAAACCATTAAGATTGTGGACACAAATGATGCATGAACACTTATCATCGAGACGACTAAAAATTGTGCGCCTCCTGAAAAAACAAGTATCGAAAGCAAGGCTGTTAAACCAATGTTAAATCCTGCCTTTTGCAAAAGCATGCCACATGCTAAGCCGACTGGGATATAACTAAAACAAAGCGGCATAGCCGCGTATAACGCCTCTAACCATGGTGTCCTTTTTTTTACAGGCATGGTATGTTCTCAATTCCCTTCACGTTCACAGGATAAAAAGCATTTTCATTCTAACACATTCCTGTAAAAAAGATAATATTCACTGAATCATTTAATCTTGGCTGGTTTTTTTCTAATCATTCGTAAAACAAGCCTAATTTATTCAATTTATGAGAATAATTCTACTAGAATGCTGATCAACACGAATTATCTTTTCATCTTAAACATAAACATCTGTTTTAAACAAATAAAAAAAAAGAAAGTTTTAAAATTTTCTTATGAAAACTTCATGTACGTTTTCAACTATTTCTTTTTTTCAACACTTGTCGAATCATTCGCAGATCACGAGCATCGATGGTGGAACGAACTTGCACTGATTTGGCATAGTGTGTGGGTAGATTGGATATGGTCAAATCTGCCGCTTCTTCTGTTTGAACAAATTTGATTCGATAGTCATTACTCAAACCGGCAATCAACGCTTCTTTTTGCATCGCTTCAAACGCATCACCCAGATCTGATAAGATGTGCACTTTTACGATGGGACGATAGGTTAAATAAGAAACGATTGTGTTAGCCAACAACAGTGAAAAAACCTCCGTTATCTTAGGATTACGCGGACTAATCTCAGCAAATAATTTTTTGCTGAAAAATGAAAAATCTGCCATGTATTGCGGGGCTGTTTTTTTCAGACGTATTTCATCTACTATCGGGAAGATTCCCGTCAATGCGTGGACTTCTAACAAGTAATGATTAAATAAAAACAAATGATTCAGCTGGTCAGCAACCTTTTTTTTCTTTTCGATTGAAACAGCAAACGTCTCTTCAAATAATTTAAGCCAGATAGTACTTTGTTCCACGGCTTTTTTTTGAACGGCTGGCGGAATGATCACCAAAGTTTTATTCTCACTTAATTCAAAAAAGAGCGGGAAAAGATTCAAGAAAAACAATAACATCCCCCAGTCATCTTGCTGCCAATGACTAAACAAAGAGGGAGCTTCATAAGCTGGACGCACACTGCTTTCATAAGTAGGTTCGACCTTAATTCGGCATTCAAAAATAAATAACAATACCCCTAATTGACTTCGTTGAACATTGGTAAACTCAAAATCAAAAAGAGCCGCTAATTGTTCGATAGGATAAAACATCTGCTCTTCAACTTCCCAAGGCAGTTCCTTGATGCCCCGATAGATTGTCCAAAGGTATTGAAAAAAAAGATACCGAATTTGATGTTCGGGTCCAATAATACGAATCATTGTGCCTTTTGTTAGCCACAGACCCAACGGTGCCAAATTTTTTTCCAATTTATGAATATTTCTACGCAAAGTCGATGTACTAATAAAATGTTCCTCACAAAAAATGCGTATATCTACCTCTCCTAAAAGCAATAGATCCTCAAAAAAAGGCGCAAGAATACTTTGTCGAATAACTGCACTGAACAAACGTTGTAAGGGAAAGTCTGATTTCCGATTAAGCAGTGCCCCGTAATTCCGATGTTTTTCTAAAGAAACATCGGAGAAATTTTGGATGATTTTTTGCAAATGATCCAAATATTTTTGGACAGTATTCACATTTAAGCCGCTTGCTTGGGCCAGCTCTGCTCCACTGCACCAGTCATCTCGTTGTTCCAACAACATTAAAAGTTTCAGTTGCCCAGCTATTTCTTTAGTAAACACCCTATCCCTCCATTGTTTTAATTATTAGTTTCAGCTGACTGAAAAATCGACATGCCTTTTCGATTTCCCACGTTATAATCCTAAATAGTTTATTTTAGGAGGAGAAAAATGAAAAAAATTATTTATTGTCTTGTGGCTCTTTTGTTTCTTTTTCCAATGACTACAATTGCCACTTCAAATCAGCCGACACCTGCATCCATAGATGTTAACACTATTAATGTCTCATCAGCTGATCAAAACGTCAACTCTGGAAGTGTTGATGTCACTCCCGGAGAGCAATTACAATTGCATGTTTCTTTCAATTATACCGGTGGAGCCATTACTGATTATTCGGCTACGTATCTCAAAATAGATGCTGGTGATTTTAATGACGTTATCCAGCAAGTATCCCCTCAACATTTTGAGAAAAGTACGGATACACAAGCATTTACCAATGCTACACTCTCAATTTCACCAACAATCAAAGTTGGCACTGTTATTCCGGTAAAATTTACTATCGTAGGACCTGATATTAATAGCGTCAGCTACCAGACGATCACTTTTACACTCGTTGATTCTTCAACTTTGCCAAGTTCATCGACTGATTCCAGTTCGTCAATTGATTCCAGTTCGTCAACTGATTCCAGTTCGTCAACTGATTCCAGTTCGTCAACTGATTCCAGTTCGTCAACTGATTCCAGTTCGTCAATTGATTCCAATGAGTCGACTAAACCTAGTTCATCAACTAAGTTAAATTCTATCAATGTCCCTAAATCGGGAGCTAATGAGTCAAAAAATCCGTTGAAAAGTAACTTCTCAACCACTAAAAAAAATACCGCAACTCCATTGAACCGAATAGTAAAATTTTTACCAAAAACTGGGATGGAAAACTCCTCGCTTATTTGGTTAGGTCTTGGTATAACGAATGTTATCGCTGCGGTTTATCTGTTACGTAAAAAATAATCGTGAAACTGTTTGCCTATTTTCTGAAAAAATATGGTAAAATAGTCAGCGAAAAGAGTTGAGTTACAGATGGATAATAGTTTTCATGAAAATCGTTCAGTCGGTCTGCTGCTGACTTTTATTGGCGGTATGCTCGATAGTTATACATATATTCGTTATCAAGCATTTGCTTCTGCTCAGACAGGTAATTTGATTTTAGCAATCATTCAGGCCTACGAACGAGAATGGAACATGGTTGGGAAAAAATTACTTTCCACCTTATTCTTTTTTATTGGTATTCTTTTAGCAAAATTTATGATTGATTATTTCAAAAGAAAAGAGCTGCATTTTTGGCGCTTGTTCCTGCTTTATTTTGAAGCAGTGATCTTTTTTGTGATCAGTTTGCAATTTTTACAGCCCCATCCAGCGATTATTACGATCATGATTGCATTTACCGCTGCAATCCAATGGATCTCTTTTGATAAGATTAATGGTCTTGCTTATACAAACCTGTTTACGACAGGTAATTTAAAGGGCGTAGCAACCAACCTTTATGACTACTTGAGTACTAAAGATCACGGAGCAAAGACCCGTTTTATCCACTTCCTTTTAGTCGTTGTGGCATTTATTGCTGGAGCTATTGTCTCAGTTTTTGCTTACCGAATACTGAAAACGAAGGCGATTTTGATTATCGCTGGATTGTTTCTTTATTTAGCACTTTCTGAAACATTTTTGGTTTGGCGGTTCCAACGAAATACGAATATCTTGCAAAAAAAATAAGAGATTTATTGAGATCACAAAAAATATCCGAACGGCAGCTGTCGTTCGGATATTTTGTTTTCTCTTTTTCTATCTTTGATTAATGGGGGAAGAAAAACATTCTTAAAATCATTCCCAGATAAAAGATCCCCATAACCATACCGATGATAATCAATCCCTTATCCACTTTTGTTTCGGGGATCACTCGCGTCAATCCATGATAGACACAAAGACCTAAAAATCCACCACTAAAATTCATTAGCAAATCTGTCACATCGGTTACTCCAATTCCTAAAAGAAATTGTAAGACCTCAATAGTCAGTGAAAATGTAAAAATAAACATGCTTTTCTTTATAAACGGCAGATTCTTTGCTGAGATTCCTAAAAGAACACCCAATGGGATAAAAATGATTCCATTTAAGATGATTTCATTCAAGACGATTTTTCCATCCACAACGGCCGATCCTTGAAAAGGAATGAGATTGACCGAACGGATTGGATGAGCAATACGGGCTGCGATATCAGAAAAAGATAGCGAGAATTTGAATAATAAAATCCAAATCAATAGTAGTAAATAAATAACAAGCAAGATTTTGCTCAGCTTTTTACTGACCATTTCTTCTCCTCCTTGAAGAATTTATTTAATGAACGATCCCGTTTTTTTGATCCAGTCTGGTTAGTAAGTAACGTTCATCCATATTTTTTATTATAAAAAATATCCCGCTGGTTTTTATCGGACAAAAGACTGATTTCATTACTTATTTCGATGAAATCCGGCTTTGATCTCGATAAATTCTTGAAATAAACGAAAAAGTTGAAACAACATGGCCCGCTCTTCAAAAGCCCGGCGATCCTCTGGTAATTTTTTCTGTTGGTAACGCTGATCAAGTTCTGCAATTTTAGTTAAAATCTCTGAGCCGTCATTCTCTTCTGCCAATGTTTGCGCCGTAAATTCAAATAGCTCTTGCAGTTCTTGTACATCATCAGGTGAAGCCTGTAATTGATTCAATAATTGCAACATATCTGACACTACATTTAATTGCAGACGACGCATCGCAAAATACTCAAAATAATAACTATTTCCTGAAAAAAAGCGATTCTCTTCAAATTCTTGAGCGCGAATTTGGGCCTTTTTTATAAATTCTCGTAAAGACAAACATTCGCTTCGCAGTTGTCCGTCTTGATCTAATTGATTTAAACTGTCCGACATTTTACTCAACATTTTTTTTAGCGAAACTTCTACTACCGCCTGATCTTCTTGAATTTTTTTCTCGGTATTGGGCATATAGAGATTTACCGCCAAGGCACAACCAACCCCAATAAACATCAACAAATATTCATTAAAGACTAAACTAATCGGCACGGCACCAGCCACTAAGTAATGTGTGATTAAGACTGAACTGACCGCGATTCCTTCGGTCAGATCAAATCGAATCGATAAAGGAATGAAGGCTAAAAGATACAAACCAAAAACCAACGGATGAAACCCAAAAAGAAAGAAACAGCCAGCTGCGATACTTGTTGCAAGTGTTAAAGAAAAAAAGCGATTGATAGCTGTCTTAGCAGTGGAACGCTTCGTATTTGTCACGGTTAAAATCGCAATAATCGCTGCCGAAGCAGCTGATTCTAGCTGAAAACTACTAGCAATCAATAGCGCAATTGGCGCTGCTGCTGCTGTTTTGATTGTCCGTAAGCCGATTTTCATTTGTCATCCTCCCTATTTTTATTAAAAGTTGTTGCTGTTTCTGATTCAAATGAGACATTTGATCCATCTCTTCCTTTAAATTCAAATTATTAAAACTATTAAGAGCTTACCTTAAAATCGCTTTTAAAAAAAGTCGCAACTTCTTGGATTATCTTGTATAGTAGATACGATGTGCATATACTTATCGACTAACTGATCATTATGTAAAAAAGGAGAGCAAAGATGGAGAGTTGGCTTTTTCTAGGCGTCATTTTATTGATTGCCTTTCTTGCAAAAAATCAAAGCCTTTTGATCGCGACGATTGCGATCTTGATTTTAAAATTGATTCCTGCTTCGGATAGATTGTTATCCGTTTTAAATAAACAAGGGATCAATTGGGGCGTTACGTTGATCTCAGCGACGATCTTAGTCCCCATCGCAACCGGGGATATCGTTTTGAAAGATCTTTTGAACACCTTGAAATCACCGCTTGGCTGGGTAGCGACGATCTGCGGCGTACTTGTAGCAGTTCTTTCTGCAAAAGGAGTCGGATTGATCAATCAATCGCCTGAAGTTACTGTTGCGTTAGTTTTTGGGACGATTATGGGCGTGGTCTTCCTAAAAGGAATCGCAGCAGGACCAGTGATTGCTGCCGGTATTACTTATTGTATCATGCAAGTGATTCAAATCGTGACTGCTAAATAGAACAGACCTCTAATTCTTTTTAAAGCGATTAGAGGTTTGTTTGTATCTTGTAAAAATCTTTTGTAAGATAGAAATGAATGGTTCGGCTATTATTACAAGGATACTTAGGAGATGAAAGCCATGCGCGAACAGACTAAGACTGCCCGTTTACGACAGATTATAAAGATCCTCAATCATTATCATGTCGTAAAAAATATCACACAACAAAAAAATCCAGCTGATGTTCGCAGCGCTTTTGAAGAATTAGGGCCGACGTTCATCAAAGTTGGGCAAATGATGTCGGTACGAACAGATATTTTCACTTTGGCTTTTACTAAGGAATTGCGCAATTTACAAGACGATGTGAAGACGGATTCTTTTGCTTCTGTAAAAGCCTTAGTTGAAAAAGAATTAGGACTGCCTTTAACAGAAATCTTTGACTCATTTGATGAACAACCTTTTGCCTCTGCTTCGATTGCACAGGCGCATCATGCGCGTTTAAAAAATGGACAATCCGTTGTCGCTAAAGTACAACATCCCGGGATTGCCGCTGAAATTGAATTGGATCTATCTTTGTTTGAAAAGGCGATTCCTCTTGCTAGCTGGGTTCCTGAAAGCAATGTGATTGATCTCAAACACATTTTAAAAGAGATCCGCGAGTCTTTGCAAAATGAATTAGATTTTCAAAAGGAACTGCTGCTAGCAGAAAAATTCTATCGCTTGAATGATGGCTGGAAAGAGATTCGTGTACCGAAAATGGAAGCCGCTTACTCTACTAAAAAAGTCATCATCATGGATTTGATGCCTGGCACGAACTTAAAAGAGTTGATCAGTGCCCCAGATGATACACTTGTCCAAGAAAAATTGACTTATAAAGAACTGAAAAAAACGGTCAGTGAATTATTGATTGAACACTTCATGAAAGAAGTATTTGAGGATGGATTTTTCCATGCTGACCCCCATCCAGGCAATATTTTACTCCAGCTGCTGAATGATGAAGAAAATCAACAGACTGCTCCAATAAATCGAACCAAACACCAAGGCACGATTGGTCACGTTCCATATACAATCAACTACACTAAAAAAACAGCCCTGCGTCCGTTTCGTTTGAATTTTATTGATTTTGGAATGATGGGGACGCTTAATCGCGAGATGCAAGCGAAGATGAGCAATGTAATCATCGCAATTTACAGTAAAGACAATCAACGGATCACTAACGCTGTACACGCAATCTGCAAACAAGTCGGTAGTTTTGATGAAGAGAAATTCACAGATGAATTGGATGATTTTTTGAACCGTTATTTGAATCTGCCGGTAAAAGAGATTGATCTGCAAAAAGTATTCTCACAAGTTGTTGTCATTTGTCATGACAACAATCTCCAAATCGATGACTCCGCAACGATGCTGATCAAAGCATTTGGTACGTTAGAAGGCGTTATCGAAGATCTCAATCCCGATCTATCTTTGTTTGAAGTTATTGCACCTTTTGCCCAAAAATATTTTATCCAACAACTGAATCTAAAAGACGAACTGCAAGAAACAGGGCTGGATTATTTATCCACCTTAAAAGCTTTACCAAAAATTCCTTCCCACGCACTGAATGTACTGGATACTTTTGCTAAAGGAAAAGGAAAATTAAATCTCGAATTGAAAAACCAACGAACTCTGTTGGAACGTGCTGAAGCGATGGTCAATCGCTTAGTCATCGGCTTGATACTCTCTGCTTTAGTCATCGGCTCGTCGATTCTAGTCCAGACATCGCCAAAAGGACATACTTTGATTTCTAATTTAGGAATCTTCGGTTATTCTGTTGCGGCACTTTCGATCCTCTTTTTGATCCTTGAAAGCCTCTACCGCCGTTACCGCAAATGGAAAGATCGTTAGCGCATTAAGCTATGACAGCTCTCATAGCTTTTTTATATAAATAAAATCCCTTTCAAAAAAATTACATACCCTCTTATCCTCGAATGATTCAGTGACTCTCCTTCTGAGCAGATTGATTTACTTAAAACGAGGATTATTTTATCATTTTTATATAAACTATTTTATTTTTTTGATTAAAGGCGGTGTGTTATGAATAGAGCTTATAAAATACTCTTAATTCTTTTTTCACTCGTACTACTCTCCATTTTTCTTTCTGTTATCACCATTTATTACTTCATCGCTTCACATTCACTGACTTTCGATTCAGTGCAACAATTTGTACTGACAAATAATTATGCTCAACGTTATTTATTTTGGGTGAGTGTGATCTTTGCCGCTTTAACAGTAATTGCGCTCTTAGTGATTTTATTTTATCCAAAAAAAGTCACTAAATTTATCTTACAAGAAAAGCGCGGACAATTATCTTTAGACAAACGAGCGATTGAAGGGTTTGTTCGAACAAGTATCAAACAGGAAGATTTTATGGACAACCCCAAAGTACATGTTACAGCCACAAAAAAGAAGTTGAATGTGCAAGTTCGCGGGCAATTGAAAAAGACTTCTGGTTTAATCGGTCAAACAAATCATTGGGCTCAAAAAGTAGAAACAACAATCCATAATTTATTAGGCCCTGAAGAAAAGGTAACGATTCAAGTGACACTCCAAACATTTGAACCTGTTCCAGCAAAAACAACGATGACTCGGCCACGAGTAGAATAGGAGGGACAACGATGCAAGAATTTTTGACCCGGGAAAAACTACCTGTGATCTTTGGCATCTTTGGTTTTATTTTAGCCGTTCTATTTTTTACCATCGGCTTTTTCAAAACAATTTTACTCATCTTGATCACGACCTTTGGGGTAGTCATCGGTATTTATCTAAAAAACAATCATATTTTAGATGATTACTTAAAAAAATAAGAAACCCGACTTCAGAGTTTCTTTACAAAACAAATATACTCAAAAGGAGCGAAACTATGGAAAATACAACAATCAAACCAATCGAATCAACAAAAGAGATCAATGGTGAATTGACTTATGAAGACAAAGTCATTCAAAAAATTATTGGAACTGCTTTAGAAAATGTCGATGGTCTATTGACCGTAGACGGTGGTTTCTTCTCTAACATCAAAGACAAATTAGTCAATAGTGGAGATATGACTTCCGGCATCAGTACCGAAGTCGGCAAAAAACAAGTTGCCGTAGACATGGATATCGTCGCCGAATATGATAAAGACATCCATGTTATCTATGAACAAATGAAACATTTGATTGCAGAAGAAGTTCAAAAAATGACTCACTTAGATGTGATTGAAGTCAATGTCAATGTAGTGGATATCAAGACTTCCGAAGAATACAAAGCAGAAAGCAAAACTGTCCAAGACAAAGTTGCCAGTGCTGCTCACACGACTGGACAATTTGCTTCAGAACAAACAAATCGAGCAAAAGATATCTTGAACAGTCAAACAGATAAAATCAATGATGACTTAGAAACAGAACCACGAGTTGAATGATTTTCTAATTAATCGATAGGATAAAAAAACAGCTGGGATATGATCCTAGCTGTTTTTTTCTATATCTTGATAAGCTAAATAATTTCCATAAGTTGTTGCTGCCTTGGTTCCTTTTACAATCGCTTGTCGAACAGCTTCGACTGCTAAAATCGAGACTGCTTCAAAACTTGCTTCAATTTGATTGGCACCTAGAACAAACAATGTATCCCCGTCATACGTCGTGTGAGCTGGACGAATCGCTCGAGCGATCCCATTATGACTAATATCGGCTAATTTATTCATCTTAGCTTTTGAAAAAGCCGCATTCGTCATTACACAACCAATTACCGTATTACCATCAAAAAGTGCTTGCTCATTTTGATAATGTTCAAGAAACAGTCGTTCAGAAAAACCAACACGACTCTCACCAGGTTTACGAGCTCCCGCAATGATTTTGCCGATTGTTTCATCATAAACATCTCCAACGGCATTGACTGCGATCACAGCCGTTACCCAAAGTTTTTCATGACGCATCGTGTGCAGGCCAATTCCGCCTTTCATGGCATTTTTTTCACCATTGATTGTACCAACACTGCAGCCTGTTCCTGCTCCATAATTTCCAGATTGAAAAAGTTGCCCACTAAATGCCTGTTCACATGCTTTACGTCCTGCTTGACTATCTGGACGAACATCTGATTGTCCAATCCGAAGATCAAATAGACTTGCTCCAACAACATTCGGAACAAAAGTAATTCCCATATCTCGTCCAATTTTATTTTCTTCTAAAAATTCTACTACTCCAACATTAGCAGCCAAACCAAATGCACTGCCTCCCGATAAAGTCACTCCATGAACAAATTTCCGATTGTTTTCTGATTTCAACGCATCTGTGTCTCTAGTATTCGGTGAGCCACCGCGGACAGAAACACCGCCAGTTACTCCATCTTCACATAGAATCACAGTACACCCAGTCATTGCTTTTCCATCGGTATATTGTCCAATCCGAAAAAATTTTTGATATTCTTCCACGTTGCTTCCTCCGACGATTTTTTCTTGTCTAAAAGTAGTTTAACTTTTGAGCGATTATTTTTAAATAGAAAAACGTCCTTTTATTGACTGCATGCAGATTCCTTATCACTGACCTTCAATCAACAAAAATTTTTTATAAGCGATTGATTACCTCATCAACATTTTTGATTGTCACTGAGATGGTCCCGTCAGGATTATTGATAAACTCGATTAATTCGGGATTTCGATACACTTCTAGTGGGACGATCAATTCGATACCATTGGATAATTTCAATTTTTGTTTACCATATTTTTTTTCAGTGATCTCGCGAACTTCTCGCAAAAGCGGGGCTTGATCGACATAACCTTTTTCCGCCACTTCTTCTTGAAAAGCCAGTTGTGCCGATACATTGTCTTTGAAAACTTTTTGCGCGACGATTTTGGCATCGATTTGACCACTTTCTTCCACCACATCATACACTGCTTCTTTTACATCAGCGATCACATCATGTTTTTGATTTTCAAATTTTGCCCCGATTTTTTCTGCGGCTTTTTTAATGACTCGAACATTTTCTTCCAACGAAGGTGCCGGGCGGCTTTCAATCACTTGCGTAGAAAAATACAAACGTTTTTCACCAGAAAAAGGATATTTTTTCTCGATCAATTCATAACTCAGATTGCTCAAATGAACAACGATACCTTCGTCGGCTTTTTGTGATTTATTTGATAACAATGCGCGATGCAGGATCAATTCATTTTTTAGTCCTTTTTCATCTGAATCGACTAGATGAGTATATCCTTCATGATAATTTACTTTTAAAAAAGCAAGATACATTTGCGTGTCTTCTTCATACAAAACAACAAACGCATCCGCACTAGGAGCCTCTTCACTTTCTTTATACGCTTCATACCAACGCGTCACGATTTTCTCACTAGCTGGTAAAAAATCATGTTCTGCTTGTTGGCTCAATAATGCGAAGTGTGAATCTTCTGTCAGTGTCCCGGTTTTTGTTTGTGCCGAAGATAATTTCTGCACTTTTTTTGTTAAATAGTCTCGAATATAGTCCTTCGTCAAATCCAACTCGCTCTGACTATAAATTGGATCTCCTGATTCTCGATCAATGATATGAAGGGCAGCTTTTTTTAAATAGATATCCATTTGTTTCCTGCTTTCTAGCTGAATTCTTTCATTTCTGTAGAACAAAACAAGAGATTTATTGTTTTGTTCTACAGTTAGTTTCTTCATACTGCAACTAGTTTCAATCCAAAGAGCTAGTAGCAACCTAACTATCATACACAGGAAACCAGCGATTTAGCAACTATTGTTTCAGTAATAATTCGCCGTCATTCATTTGATAGATTTTATCGCTCCACTGTGTCATCCGTTCATCGTGAGTGACCATGACGATCGCTTTGTTGCGTTCATGGGCCTCTTTTGCTAAAAGTTTTACTACATCATATGCATGATCCGAGTCGAGGCTAGCGGTTGGTTCATCGGCTAAGATTAATTGCGGATCATTGAATAACGATCGCGCAATCGCGACGCGCTGCCTTTCACCTCCGGACAATGCTTTAGAGTATTGTTCACGTAATTTCCAAATGTCTAAAGATTTCAGCAACGCGTCAATTTTTTCCGGATTTTTTTCTTGCTCGATTTTTTCTACTAACTGAAATTGTTCCTGAACTTTTAGAAAGGGAATCAAATTAGCGCTTTGTAAAATAAAACCGATCTCTTTGAAACGTGCCTTTGATCGTTCTTTTTCATTCATTTGACTAAAATCTGAGCCATTGATGATGATTTTGCCTTCCGTTGGTGTTTGCAAGCCGCCGGCGATCGTTAAAAAGGTACTCTTTCCTGAACCAGATGGTCCGATCACACTGACGAATTCTCCTTTTGCAACAGCGAAATCAATCTGCTTTAATGCAGTGACTTCCGTGTGTCCGTGACCAAATCGTTTAATAATTTTTTCCATCAGCAAAACATTCTTCATCTTATTCTCCCCCAATCGCTGTTACTGGGTCTACTTTTGTTACAGTACGCATTGAGAACAATCCGCCCAGCATCGCAACAAAAACTAAGATCACACTGTACAATAGCCATTGAGTGTGATGAATTGCAAAAGGCATCGCACTTGGTAATACCAAACTGGTAAGGATGCTCAATCCAACAGCGATCACAACACCGATTATTCCTACGAGAAACGCTTGTGCTAAAATCGAACGTACTAAATAACTCGTCGCTACTCCTTGCGCTTTCATCACACCAAAAATCGCCGTTTTTTGCAGTGTAATTACATACATAAAAATCCCAATGATTGCCGTCACAACCACAAATAGAAAATAAATCATCGTATTCAACGTCAATTTTTCTGGCGTATAGCCTGGAATATTTTCAATAAAAGTTGCTGGAGTCATTTTTTCCAATTTGGTTTGGCCTTTTTGTTGTGTGATAGTTGTCTGGCCTTTTGTTGCAATCATATTGATTGGTTCCGCTCCACTAGAGTGATCCCCATATTTCAGTGTTTTGAACGCGGTCGGATTTAAATAGATCACTGGAGCGATTGTGTAGGTCGTTGCTTTGCTGATACCTACGATTTTCAATAGTCGATCGTTGATTTTTATCAACTGATTCAAGCGATACCCTTCTGATAATAGGTTTTCAGATACGATCATTTCATTATTTTTTTGATAGAGACGCCCTTGAATGATCTTCGGTACGACAAAAGAATCATTGGCTGTCCCAAAAATCGAAACATTGGTTTTTTCGCCGCCGCTTTTTTTCTCAATTGCCGTCCCATAGACGCCTATTCCTGCTTTTTCTTTGGCAGTCACTCGATTCATATCACTTTGTTGTAATTGTGAAGCATTGACAACTTTATTGCTGTCTTCTGACAAAATAATCGTAGTTGCCTCCCAATCATCGATTGCTTTACGATTGCCGTCAGCTAATCCGTTAGCTAGTCCCGACAGCATAAAAACTACATACGCAACTAGAATCATGATTCCTACGATCAAACCGTATCTCAATTTCGCATAGCGAATTTCTTTCCAAGCTAAAAACATTTTGCTCACCCTTCCTGAAACTAGAATACACTTTCGGTGACAAAATGTCACCAATTATGTTTCTATGCTATAATAGAAAAAAAGCAGTGTTAGGAGTGCCAAATGCCTAAAAAAACGTTTCTAAATCTACCAAAAACACGTCAAGCTGAAATCCGCGAGTTGCTATTAACTATTTTTTATGAAAAACCTGTCAGTCAAGTTAAAGTCAGTGAGATCGTAGAGGCGTTGCAGATGTCGCGTGGGATTTTCTATAAATATTTTGAAGATCTGAATGATGCCTATGATTATTTGATCCACTTTTATGCTGGTGAGATTCACAGCGAGATTATCACCTATATGACAAAACAAGAAAGTGATTTTTTTCAAGGAATCGAAGCCTTTTTATTACTCTATGTCGACTTGGATCACTCTTCTTCTCGTTATCGTCAGTTAGTATTGTTGGCACAAAACAGTCATCTTTTTTCCTATCGTTCAGCGGCTGAACATGGGATCACTGAATGGAAACAACTTTTAGCAGAAAATCAATTTGTGATGTCCACAGTGGAGGAACAAATTAGTTTTTTGTATTTTTCAATGAAATTAGTTATCGATTCGTTGACAGATATGTTGGCAAATCACTGGGGAACAGAAGAGTTGTTAAAAGATTTCCGTTTTAAGACTCGGTGGCTGCTTGAAGGAATCAAAAAACGCTGAAAAAATTTCAGCGTTTTTTTTACTTGATTGATTTAATAATATTGATGGTTCTTCTCTTGAATCTGTTGCTTCAAAAGTTCCATGAATTCTATTTTAGTCAGTTGTTTGACCCCATCACTGCCATGTTTGCGTACTGCAAAGGTCCCTTCTGCCAATTCTTTGTCACCGATTACTAAAATATAAGGGATTTTCCGCAATTCAGCTTCGCGGATCTTTTTGCCTAATTTCTCATTGCGTAGATCTTTTTCCACCCGAATTCCAGCAGCATGAAATTCTTGGAATAATTTTTCCACACCATTTTTATGTGTCTGAGCAACACTAAGTAAGGCCACTTGTTTAGGCGCCAACCAAAGTGGAAATGCTCCGGCATAGTGTTCAATCAAAATTCCTAGGAAACGATCCAGTGAACCAAAAACTGCTCGATGAATCATGACTGGTTGCGCTTCTTGATTATTCTCATCTATATAACTTAAATCAAATTTTCCTGGCATTTGGAAATCCAATTGGACAGTCGCACATTGGTGACTGCGATTCAATGCATCTTTAATATAGATATCGATTTTAGGACCGTAAAAGGTGCCATCCCCCTCGTTGATATTGTATTTATACCCAAGGTCTGTCAACACTTTACCTAGTGAGGCTTCCGCTTCATCCCACAGCTCAATCTCTCCCATAAAATCATCGGGACGAGTCGACAATTCGACCGCATATTCAAACCCAAAAATCTTATACACTTCATCAATGATTTTTAAAGCTAATGCAATCTCTTGTTCGATTTGATCGCGCCGAACAAAAATATGGGCATCATCTTGACAAAAGGTTCGGACTCTAAGCAAGCCGTTCAATGCCCCACTAAACTCATGACGATGAACTTGGCCAAATTCAGCCATTCGCATAGGCAAATCCCGATAAGATCGCTTGCGATCTTTGAAGATCAAACAATGTCCTGGACAATTCATCGGTTTTAATGCATAGTCTTCATCTGCTACTTTTGTAAAATACATATTATTTTTATAATGATCCCAATGACCAGAACGTTCCCATAAACGCTGATTCAAAATCAACGGTGTTTTAACTTCTTTGTAATCATATTTTGCTTGTAATTCACGCAAAAATTTCTGTAATTCATTACGAATGATCAGTCCATTTTCTAAATAAAAAGGCATTCCTGGTGCTTCTTCAGAAAACATAAATAAATCGAGTTCTTTCCCCAACTTTTGATGGCTTCGTTTTTCTGATTCTTCCAAATAATCCAAGTGAGCTAACAGTTGGGCCTTCTCAGCAAAAACGACCCCCGTTACGCGTTGCAGCATTTCATTATCTGGATTTCCTTGCCAGTACGCCCCAGAAACTTTCAATAATGAAAAATAGTTCGCCGCAGCCACTTCTAGTGCAGCTGGTTCAAGGAAAAATTCTGTCACATCGCCAAAAGAATAAACAAAAATAATCCGATCATCTGCTAATTCAGATAAAGCAAAAAGTTTCAATTCATTGTCTTTGAAGACTTCTTTTGCTTCTGATACAGTCAATGCCGTACTTTCGATTTTCGCATCTGCCTTGATTTTCTGTTTCATATGATGTTCCAGATCTTTTAAAATCAATGCACTTAACGGCTTATCTACTCGCAGATCAATCCAGATTGTTTGATCTTCACGTTGTGCTTTTGCAAAAAGAGCCTCTGGATACTGAGATTTGATCGCCTCTTCCAGTAAAAGACTGACCAATTGACAAATGGCTGTCGTTCCTTCTGGAGTAGAGCAGTCATAAAAAGCAATCTCTGAATTTTTTTTGACTGGAGTTGATAAGTCAACAAGCACGCCATCAATACTGCCAACAACTGCTTCTTCCAGCAATTGATTTTTTATTTCAAACAAGGTGGTATTTTCTCTCACCTTTTGTTTGCTTCCATCCGGTAAAACAATTTCGATTTCTTTTGACATTCAACTCAACTCCGATCCGCTTTTTCACTAAAAAAATTATTCTTGCGTACCTTTTCTTAATTAATTTTAACAAAAGGATGGATGGGTTTCCAATAAAAAAACGTCCCTATTTTATAGGGACGTGAATAAACGTGTTACCACCCAAGTTTCCAAAAAGTTCAGCCTTTTTGGCTCATAAGATACATAACGAGTATCGATCGGACCGTTTGCGGCCACTCAAAGGGAGTAATCTATTTTTCGCAATCAGAAGCTTCCAGCCTCGGCTTCTTTCTCTTGTGATGACTAATAAAATCAGATCATATCCTTCTCATTGCATTCAACTATTGATTAAATCATAGACTGGCTAAAAATGTTTGTCAACGCTTTTGTACGCTTATTCATTTGATTTTAAGGCATCGATCATATTAATGTGCCGCAAGCGAAAATGTGTAGCAACCATGACGATTGCTGAAAACAAAATCGTTAGTCCGCCAGAAACAAGATATGCCCCGGGACGAATGACCAATGGGAAGGTGATGGATTCCATTGACGCCTGATCCAAAATAAATTTGGTCAAAACAATTCCCAGACCGTAACCAAATAAAATACCCAAGAAGGTAAAGACAAAGTTCTCACGGAAGATATAAGAAGTAACTTCTCGATCATAAAAACCTAACACTTTAATTGTGGATAATTCGCGTAAACGCTCAGAGACATTAATATTCGTTAGATTATACAACACAATAAAAGCCAATAATCCCGACAAGACTACAAAGATCCACACGATTCCATCAAGATTTTCCATTGAATGTTCTTGTGTTTTGATCTGAGTAGACATAAACGAAGTATTCATTACTTGTTTTGTGCTCAAGAGTTTCTGTGCCAATTTTTTTTCTTCCGTTTTAGTCATTTTTTGACTCTTTAACAAATAGCTGTTCTTGATAAATTCTTTCGTGCGAACTTGTTGATAATATTCTTTTGACAAATAGAGGAAATTCCCTAAATAGTTATCAGCAATTTCAGCGATTTTTACCTTGAAAGTCTGCTGATCTTCATCATAAATCGTTAGCTGCTCTCCTTTTTCTAATTCAAACAGCTCAGCCATTTTTTGTGTAATCACAACACCGTCTTCTGGTAATTCGAATGTTTCACCACCGGTTTTCAGATGAAGATAGTTTTCAAATTTCTGGCGATCTTCTGGTACCATCATCGTTAATTTTTGATTGGCTTGGCCTTTTTGTTTTAATTCGACTGTCTGATTCATGGTAGCCAAATAACTTGTGATTTTTTCATCCTGAGAAATGACTGAACTTACTGCAGCATAATCCGGCTGTTCTTTCAACGTAACGGTCGCCTCATAATCAATAATCGGTCCAAATTGTTTATCTCCAACAGAGGCGATAGAATCTTTCAATCCTACTCCTGCAACCATCAAAGCCGCACACCCCGCAATCCCGATTACTGCCATGATCATCCGTGACTTATAGCGAAAGAGATTCCGATAACTGACTTTTGAATTAAAACTCATTCGTGACCAAATTGGAGTGATTCGTTCTAAAAAGATCCGTTTTCCAGGTTTTGGTGCCTTGGGTTGCAAAAGTACTGCCGGTTTTTCATGGAGTTCCCGTAATAAGACAAGTAATGCCGCACCCAAACTAGCAAACAAAAAGGCAATCGTTGCTTGAATGATTGGACGTGCTAAATAAAAAGCTTGTACTCCTGGGAAATTATAGCGGTCGCTAGAAAGAACAAAAATCAAACGCGGCAACGTATGCGTCCCAATTAAACTTCCTAAAACAATTCCCAATGTCGCAGCTGATAAAGCATAAATAATGTATTTGATTGAAATTTCAAAACGGGAATAACCTAATGCTTTCAGCGTTCCAATCTCTCGCCGATTCTCTTCGACCATTCGAGTCATCGTTGTAAAGGTAATCAATGCCGCGATAAAAAAGAAGAAGATGGGAAAGACATTGGCAATCGCCGCGATACGCTCAGAAAGATCACCGTATTCTTGAAACCCAGGATTATCGGCTCGCTGAGTATACGTATAGCTAGGTGTTTTTAGTTCATGGAGTTCTTTTTCACTTTTAGCAATTTCTTCTTGGGCAGACAATAATTGTTCCCGATTGCCGTTGAGTTCTTTTTGTTGTGCTGCTAATTCGGCTTGAGCTTGAACCAATTGAGGATTCGGAGCTGTCTGAGACTGCTGCTCCAACTGCTTTTGAGCCTGATCCAATTCTTTTTGACCAGCGTCAAGTTTTGCCAAGTTAGCTAGTACTTCTGATTTTTGGGGCAATAATTTCTTCTCAGCGTCCCTTTTGATTTCTATCAATCGTTCTTTAGGACGATCGGCAAAGATTTCTTCCGTTTTTTCGACGTTTTCATCCATTGTTTTTTCATAATCTTTACCGTAAGTCTCTTTGTTTTGAACATTTGTAAAACGAACATAAAGTACCGATTTGATGTCACTGGAAAAATTACTCTCTGGTACGTAAGCAAAAAAATCTACACTGCCATTGCCAATCGTTGAAAGACCACGTTCTTCTGTATTGATATAGAGTGGTGACTGAGCAAAACCTACAATTTTAAACTTTTTCTGCTCCAACTGATCTGGCTGATCGATTTGAAATATCTGATTTAACCGATAACCTTCTTTTTGGGCTTTTTCGTCTAAAATAATTTCATTTTTCTGTTTAGGCAGGCGGCCTTTTTTTACGATCAATTGATTTTGTTGATTTTTTTTAGCATAGGAATACAATTTGATGACTTCGTTTTTCTCATGATCGGCATAAAACAGCTGATAACCACTTTCAACTTGCGCATGGGGAATCTTTGCTGCTAACTGTTCGTCTTCTTTTGTCAGACCACCGGTTGAAACAATCTGCAGATTAGCTAATTTTTGTTTATCCACGTATCGGCTGGCTGAATGATTTAAGATTGGACCAGTAGCTTTAATCCCAACATACAATAAAGTTCCTAATAAAATAATTAAAATGATCGCAATAAAACGACCTTTTGAGTAAAAAATTTCGCGCAAACTTGCCTTTAGATATGTCTTATTTTTCATCTATCTACTCCTGTTTTTTCGTCCACTTCATTCTAACACAAATTTTTTTCATATCTGGCACGAAAATTTCTGACTAAATAAAAAAAGACGACGCAAAAAAATTTGCGCCGACGATTATTCCTAGCTAAGTAAGACATTCTTATTCAGAAGTTACTCGTAAATACCTAATTTTTAAATGAATGAATCGGTGCTGGGATTCGTCCACCACGAGCAACAAAATCAGCAGAACCAGCTGAATTGACCGCCATCACGGGTGCTCTTCCTAGTAATCCGCCAAATTCCACCATCTCACCAATCTTTTTCCCTTTAGCTGGGATTATCCGTACAGCAGTCGTTTTGTGATTGATGACTCCAATTGCTGCTTCATCTGCGATCATCGCTGAGATACTGCTGGCAGGTGTTGCGCCAGGGATTGCAATCATATCTAGTCCTACTGAACAGATTGCAGTCATCGCTTCAAGTTTTTCGATTGATAAAGAACCGTTATTGACCGCGTCAATCATTCCGGCATCTTCAGAAACTGGAATAAATGCGCCTGACAAACCTCCCACATGGTTGCAAGCCATCACGCCGCCTTTTTTCACAGCGTCATTCAAAAGTGCTAACGCAGCAGTTGTCCCATGCGTTCCGACACTTTCTAATCCCATTTCTTCTAAAACATGCGCCACTGAATCCCCGACTGCCGGCGTGGGAGCTAATGAAAGATCCACAATCCCAAATGGAACATTTAATCGTTCAGAAGCGATTTTCCCTACCATTTGTCCCATTCGCGTAATTTTAAATGCAGTTTTTTTCACGACTTCTGCGACTACATCGAAGGGTTCTCCTTTAACTTTTTCTAAGGCACGTTTTACTACACCTGGTCCACTGACTCCAACATTGATGACACAATCTGCTTCACCTACGCCATGGAAAGCTCCAGCCATGAAAGGATTATCTTCTACTGCATTTGCAAAAACAACAAGCTTAGCACACCCTAAATCTGATGCCTCTGCTGTTTTCTTTACAATCTGCCCCATATGTGCGACTGCATCCATATTAATCCCCGCTCTTGTTGAACCAATATTAACTGAAGCACAGACAAAATCTGTTTCTGCTAATGCTTGTGGAATCGAATCAATCAAAATCTTATCGCCGTGTTGATAGCCTTTTTCGACTAAAGCAGAAAAACCGCCAAGGAAATTTACTCCCACAGCTTTAGCCGCTCTATCCAATGTTTTGGCAAATTTCACATAATCAGTATCCGGTGTTGCGGCAGCAATAATACCGATTGGTGTGACCGAAATCCGTTTGTTGATGATCGGAATCCCATATTCCGCCTCGATTGCTTCTCCTACTTTAACTAAATCTTGTGCTTTAGTTGTAATTTTTTGATAGATTTTTTCACATGCGCGATCACTGTCACTATCAATACAATCTAACAAAGATATTCCCATCGTAATCGTTCGAATATCTAAATTCTCCTCTTCAATCATTCGAATCGTTTCCAGTATTTGCTTGGTTTCCACGAACAGACCTCCTTATAATTTATGCATCGTATCAAAAATTTCTTGGTTTTGGATACTGATTTTCACACCCAATGTCTTACCTAATTCATGAAGCTGTGTTCGGGCTTCTTCAAAATCAATAGTCGTATTAGACAGATCTACTGACATCATCATCGTAAAGTATTCCCCCATGATTGTTTGAGAAACGTCAAGGATATTGATTGTTTGTTCCGCTAGATTTTGACTGACACCAGCGATGATACCAACTTTATCTTTTCCAATAACTGTTACTACGCCTCGCATTTGCATAACTCCCTTCAAATAATTGTTTTTCATTATAGCATAAAGATGATAAAACAATTAGATTTTTATTATTTAATCAGGATTTTCCTAATCAAACGTTCGTGTTTTGTCGATTAGTCATTAAGTCCTTTAGCCTGTTTTTCCTAATGTGTATTATTTAAAATAATATTCTGCAAAAATTGAGTAGAAAGTATAGCTTGTCAGCGTGACGTTTGCTCTTTCTACTTTACTTCTAGATTTACCAGCATTATGCTTTAAAAAAAGGAGGTTTTTTTATGGAACTTTTTGAAACAATGATCCAACATACTTCTGTCCGCTCATTTACAGCACAAAAATTAACATTAGAACTAAAACAGCAATTGATCTTAGCGGCTCAAAGTGCTAGCAGTTCTAATTTTTTACAAGCCTTCTCAATAATTGCGATCACCGACAGCAAAAAAAGAAAAACAATCGAACAGCTCGCACATTTTTCTGTCGACAATGGAAACAATGGTGAATTTTATGTTTTTGTCGCTGATTTAAATAAGCATGCACAAGTCCTGGCTCAGCATAATGAGCCCAGCGATCATTTACGAACCATAGAATCGCTGATCGTAGCAACAATTGATACCACTTTGGCTGCCCAATCAATGGCTGTCTTTGCTGAATCAGAAAAATTAGGTGTCTGCTACGTTGGCGGGATTCGAAATGATTTGTTCAAAATAAAAGAATTGCTTGATTTACCGCCATTGACTTATCCGATATTTGGTCTGTTCATCGGCTATCCTGCAGAAAAAAATGAAGTCAAACCGCGCTTGCCTATCGCTGCAATGCTCGGGACCAATACCTACCGCGCATTGACTCCTGCATTGATCGCTGATTATGATAAAAAAATGGCGGCTTATTATCAGCAACGCACAACAAATAATCAACAAGCTGTGTGGTCAGAAAAGGTTCGACACCATTTTGACTCCCCACGCCGCCAAGATACTGGCGATTTTCTAAAAGAACAGGGATTTCTTTTTTAAAAATCAGCTCAAGATACTAAAAACCCTCTAAGTTAGCTGTTGAACTAACTTAGAGGGCTGATTTTTTATTTATTTGTCAAAACAATTTTTCCTTTGGCGTGATGGGTCGCACTCAATTCATGAGCTGACCTCACACCTGACTCTGTAAGTGGATATACCTGTCCGATGATACTCTTGACTTTTCCTTCAGTCATTAAATCGGCAATCTCTTGTAATTGTTTTCCATCTGGCTGTAACCAAATACTTTCTGCTACTGCAACAGTCTCAGCTAATTCTTCTGCTGGTTTATTGACGATTGAGATCAATCGGCCATTTTCAGACAATACTTTAAAACTATTCGTCTGTACATCGCCGCCCATTGTATCAAAAACTAAGTCGACATTTGACAATACTTCTGAAAAATCCGTCGTATGGTAGTCAATTACTTGATCCGCCCCAAGTTCTTTTAACAGTGCATGATTTTTTTCACTTGCCGTAGTGATCACCGTTGCACCTGCATTTTTAGCTAATTGAATGGCATAAATTCCCACACCGCCAGCTCCTGCATGAATCAAGACTGTTTCACCAGCAATCAATTTCCCGTGAGTAAATAATCCTTGATAGGCTGTTAGACCCGCTAAAGGAACGGCCGCGGCTTCTTCAAAGGAGACTGATTCTGGTTTGCTTGCTAATAAATGATCATCAACGATTGTATAATCAGCATAAGTTCCAAAACGAGTCGTCTCTGGTCGAGCAAAGATTTCTTGTCCTACATGCCACTTAGTCACTTTTGAACCGGTTGCTACGATTTCACCCGCAACGTCCCATCCTAAAATAATTGGAAAATCCCAGGGCATCATTTGTGCCAAATAACCTTCACGTAGTTTCCAATCAATAGGATTGACTGATGTCGCCTTTACTTTGACTAGTACTTGCTGCTCACCTAACTCAGGTAACGATACGTTACTTTCTTTCAATTGGTCCGCATGACCATATGCTTCAATGACAATTGCTCTTGTTTCCATTCGTACATCCCCTTTCGTCTTTGTCATTATAAAAGGACAAGCAAAAAATCGGAAATGATTTGTTTTGAGCTATTCATTTCTCTATCTGACAAAAAAAGACTGTAAACCTCGTCTGTAATTAGACGTTATTTACAGTCTAGATTTATTTTATAAATCAGTGATCGTTGTTCCTTCGCCAAAAATCACTTCCCAATCACCAGTAAAATCACTGACTGCTTGAGCGATTGATGGCATTGCCAACGCTTGTTGAATAATATCCACGCCCATTGTTGCTGCTTGGCTGCCATTTTCTAACGCTGCATTGACTTGACCGACATTTTTGAAGCTAGCAGCTAAAATTTTTGTCTCACTCTTTGTCCGAGCAATTTCTTCTGCCATTTCAAAAATTGCTTCACGAGGGTCGATGTTCAAGTTTTCCATTCGGTTAAAATAAGGCGCGATATAATCTGCCCCTGCAGCGATCGCTAAATATGCTTGAAATTTTGTATAAATCGCAGTCGCTGTAACATTGACCCCACGACGTTTCAACTCTTTGATTGCTTTTAACCCAGGTTCATTTACAGGAATTTTGATAAAAACTTTTTGATCAATCTTGGTTAAAATAGTTTCAGCATCTTGAATAATCCCCTCATAATCAGTGGCGACGACTTGCACATGCAGCGAGCGGTGTTCACCGATGATACTGCGAATATCTTTCATATGTTGGAAGAAATCGATTTTTCCTTCTTTTTTTACAATAGAAGGATTTGAAGTCACACCGGAAATCGGTAAATAGTCAGTAAATTTTTTGATATCTGTAATATTGGCCGTATCTAACATAAATTCCATTAAAAAAACTCCTTTACGCTTTTCTATAGTTTAAGCATAGCACCTTCACGAAATTATTTCCGCATGCTCTTTCTTAAATAGCGTAGAGATCCTTCTATCGCGCCGTTTATAAAAAAATATCGTCAAGCAATCGCACAGATGTGCATTTTTTACAAAAAAACTACTTTCGTTGATTTAATCGTAAAATTTCTTGGGCGGTCTCTTGATCGGTGATCACTGTTTTTAAGTAACCTTTTTTTAATAATGGAACGATCGAACGAGCCTTAGAAATTCCACGAGCAATCCCAACAGATTGAGGAACATCCGCTAATTCTGTTAAAGACAAACCGATTGTCCGCTGATTTACTCCACCGTTTAATTCTTTTCCATAACTATCATAAAATCGACAACAACAATCTCCGACTGCTTCGCGCAGCTTCAGCTCTTGGTAATCTGCGGCTGACAACAAATCACGCCATTGACTTTTATGGTAACTTAACGGACCACCGATTCCTACAATGACTAAATCCAAGCGTTTCCAATATTCTTTTAACTCATGAAAATATTTAGAATTAAAGATTCCTTCTGCTAAGGCTTTTGTTTCCTGGATCACCGTTGCATTTACAAACAAACTATTTCCATTTAGTTTGCGCGCCAACTCATAGACCAAAGTATTCACATGATAGCGTGAATTGATATGGCTTGGTCCACCAACTACCGGGACGACTGAAACATTCGCTAATTGTTTTGGTTCGATTTTACTCACTGCTTTTCCGACACTGGCCCCCCAAGACAATCCTACCACCATATCATCGGATAACTGCCGTCTAAGCCAAGCACCCGCGGCAGCTGCCAGTCGTTCTTCTTTTATTTCTTCACTAGAGTCATTTTCTGTCGGGACTAATTCGACAGCGGTCAAACCAAATGCCTGTTTCATTTGTTCCTCCAACTCAAATAAACTCGGATCAAAATGATTGATCTTGATTTCTACAATACCGGCAGCTTTGGCTTGGCTCAACATTCGACTGACTGTCGTACGATAAATTGCTAATTCTTTAGCGATCTGAGCTTGGGTCAATTCTTGTTCATAATACATATATGCTACTTTAGCTAATAATTTTTTCTTGTCTTCTTTCATCTTGGATATCCTCCATAAAATTTCTTTTACTATTTTAACAAACTATTATTTACTGTGTTTCATAAAGCGTGTATGATTATTAACTAATCTAAAAGAAACACTCAGATTCGGTAAAAGAAAGCAAAAAGAATAGATACATATTAATCAAGGAGGGAACACTATGTCTGCTGAAGCTGTTAAAACATTTTTTTCACAATATGGTCTAGCCGATAAAATCCAAGAATTTTCCATTTCCAGTGCTACAGTCGCACTTGCTGCTCAAGCATTACACTGTGCGCCAGAGCGCATCGCAAAAACATTGTCTTTCAAACAAAAGAAAGCTCAAAAAACTATTTTGATTGTTGCCGCTGGAGACGCTAAAATTGATAATGCAAAATACAAAGCTGCTTTTAGTGAACGTGCCTTGATGTTGAAGCCTGAAGAAGTAGAACCGATTGTTGGACATCCAGTCGGCGGAGTTTGTCCTTTTGCAGTCAATGCTGGTGTCGAGATTTACTTGGACGAATCTTTAAAACGCTTCGAAAGCGTCTATCCTGCCTGCGGCAACTCAAACAACGCCATTGAATTGACCATTACAGAATTGGAAAAATATACATCATTTAAACAATGGATCGATGTTTGTAAAAATTGGGCGTAAACTTAACGTGACTTATTGCTTCACCTTTTAAATGATTCCTTGTTCGATGATTCGACAGTTGGTTAAGTATGTTTCTAAGATCGTCTTCACTTCAGGTTGTTCAATAGTCTCTTTTTCAAATTGAAAGCCTACTAATAACGCACGTGTTGTCTTTTCAGTGATCATTCCTCTAGTTGAATCAGCCGTTGGACTGCCAAATGCTCCAGTATCATCTGTTAAGACTAAGAGATTTTCGATGTTAACAGATTTATTTCCGATTCCTGCATAGTATTCATCAGCTTGGCCAATGGTCAGTTGGATAGAATCAGCTATTTTTGCAAGATCATAAACACCAAAAGGGAGTTTCCATTTTAAAGAGAAATAATTATTTAAATCTACGAGTGCATTGATTTGATACAATCCCTTTTGCTGAACAACACGGCGCCATAAACTGTCCGATGACGGTCTAAAACGGGCGGGATCTTTTCCTAATGTTCGATAAACTTTTTTGGTTGCGATGATTTGCGGATTTTCTTTGATAGTTTCTAAGGTGTCCTGTGTTTCAATTTTTTTAAGTAGTGGATTTAATTTGTCCTGCCAAATTTTTTCATTATACGCTTCATTAGTAAACTCAATGACGCTATAGGCCAAAGATACTTGACCGTTTATTTTTGAATCAATTGTCAATTTCATCTTCTTCTCCTCCATTTTTCTTCCTAGTTTAACCGATTTCATTATAAAGCAAATGGTTACTTATTCCGAAAAGTCTTCGTTATAATAGAACTACGAGAAGGAGGATGCCCTATGAAAATTACCTATCATGGACACTCAGTTCTATCGCTTATCATGAATGACGGACAAAAATTATTGTTTGATCCTTTCATTACAGGAAATTCTTTGACTGACTTGACCCCTGAAAAAGTACAAACTGACTGGATTTTAGTTACCCACGGACACAGCGACCACATTGGCGATATGCTTCCAATTGCCAAACGCAACGATGCTACGATTATTAGTATCGTGGAAATCTGCAATTTTGCTGAAAAGAATGGTGTGAACAAAACACATGGTATGAACATTGGCGGGTCATTTGATTTTCCTTTTGGTCAAGTAACAATGGTTCACGCACAACATAGTTCTGGTTATGAAGTTGAAGGACAAATGCTTTATATGGGAGAAGCGGCGGGTTTTATTTTACAAGCTGAAGGAAAAACTATTTATCACGCTGGCGATACTTCCTATTTTGGCGACATGGCATTTTTAGGAGAGAATTTTGACATCGATCTTGCTTTTCTACCAATCGGTGATAATTTTACGATGGGACCTCACGATGCAGTAATTGCTGCAAAGTTGCTGAAAGCTAAACAAGTCGTCCCGATTCATTACAATACTTTTCCAGTTATCAACCAAGATCCGGAAGCCTTTATCACCTTATTACCAAAAAACATCGGTAAAGTGATGCACGTTGGCGAAACAATCGAACTTTAAAAAAGATCATGCTGATAGTTATCGGCATGATCTTTTTTAGAATGGTTTCAATAATAATTGCTGGATTTCCTAACTAATTTGCGTGAATTACCAGAAACAGTTATCATTGCGTATTTTATTTTTTTATGGGAAGATAGATCGTATTTTGTGATCAGAAAGGAGATCTCCGTGGATTACCGAAATAAACCACCCTCATTTACTCGAAAGAAAATATACGCTTGCAATGATTTATTAGATTTTCATATTTTTTGTAGAAATATGGATATTCCAGCAATCTTCTAACTAAAAATAGAAATAGATTCATAGAATTAGGAGTCCTTTACATGATCGAGGAAAAGAAAAGTTTCATCTCATGGCCTGTGCTTGCCATGATGTCGTTTGTCACCGTCATCGGTTTTGATGACATTATTTATAATTTTGCCAACCAAGGTTTAGGAGTGATCACTTCTTGGATAATTTTACTGCTATTATATGTGATTCCTTATTCTTTGATGGTTGGACAATTAGGCTCTGTCTTTAATCATGAAGGCGGCGGCTTAACTTCGTGGGTACGAGGAACAAGCGGAGATCGATTGGGATATTTCACTGCTTGGACCTACTGGGCAGCATCAATCCCTTATGTTGTTGATACCGCTAATGCCGTAGTCGTTGGCTTTGGTTGGTTGGTCAATGGAAATGATTCCATGGAAGACAAGATGTCCAACTCGATGTTTGCTTTACTGACTTTCTGTATTTTTCTAGCCTTTATTTTTTTACAACGCCATTTTAAGAGATCATTGGAAGTATTGAGTACACTAGGTGGCGGCGCGATGTTTATCATGGCACTCTTGTTCGTCTTTATGACTTTTGCCTCTTTGTTTATGCCAAATGGACATATTGAGACGCAACCGATGAATCTTGGGGCTGTTATTCCCAAATTTGATCTTCATTATTTGACTACGATTGGCTTATTAATCTATGCCATCAACGGGGCAGAATTAGTTGCTCCTTTTGTGACACGGATGCGCAAACCGCAACGAGAATTTCCTAAAGCGATGATTATGCTCACTATCATGACAATCTTTTTGACCGTCTTTGGCTCGTTTTCTCTAGGGGTTTTCTTCAATGCCCATCATTTGCCCAATAATTTAAAAATGAATGGTTCTTACTACGCTTTTCAACGTTTGGGCGAGTTTTTCCATTTAGGTAATACTTTGATGTATGTTTTTGCTGTAACACAAATCATTTATATGTGTGCTTTGCTGGCCGTTTTGTTAGATGCTATGACACGAATGTTGATTTCAGATACCGGAAAACGATTCATGCCGAAAGCATTAACAAAACTAAATGCTGAAGGTTTGCCGATCAATGGTTACATTTTAACAACTGCTTTAAGTGCTTTTATCTTATTATTAGGTGTCTTCTTACCTGAGATGAACGACATCTTCAACTGGTTGTTAAATCTTAATGGCATCATCTCTCCTGGCGTGACTTGTTGGATTTTTTATGCTTTCATTCGTATTCGATTAAACAGTCAAACATTCCAATCTGATTATGTCTTTATCAAAAATGATCGAATGGCGGTCTTTGTCGGCAGTTGGTGTTTAGCGGTCACTGTCATTGCTACCTTATTCGGGATTTTACCACAAGATGCTCCGTATGGTTCTAGTCTATTTTGGCATGAATTGATTATCAATATCGTCGGAATCGTCGTCTTGATCGGTTTAGGCTTCATCATGCCGATACTTGCCAAACGTGAACAGGAAAAATCACTCCAACAATAACTTCATCCTAACTGCAGATTATTCTTTACGAAAATTGTCTGCAGTTTTTGCTATTCAAAAACATTTCTACTCGTGGTAAGATGTTCTTTATATAATATTTAATTATTTTTTAATCAATTTCATAGAAACAGGTGGAAGTTATGTTATTAGGATCAGTGGTCAATTGTCTTGCCATTATCGCAGGGAGTTTTTCTGGCATTATATTACGCAATATCACAGAACAAACAAAAGACACAGTCACCAAGGGAATCGCTCTAGGAGTCATTGCTCTAGCGTTGCAAATGTCATTGCAGGCGAGCTCTTTTATCGTGATTATCATCAGTATCTGTCTTGGTGGGATGATCGGCGAGTTCTTAAAAATCGAAGACTCTATGACTCGATTAGGTTTGTTTTTAGAAAAACGTTTTGCCCGCGGAAATAGTAATTTTGCTGAAGGCTTTGTCACAGCTACGTTGATCTATTTGATCGGTTCGATGGGGATTATCGGAGCGATTGAAAGCGGGGTTTCCGGCAGCCATCAAACATTGTTTACTAAAGCCGTGATGGACGGTTTCATGTCGATCATGTTGACTGCTTCATTAGGTATCGGTGTTCTTTTTTCCGCTTTTCCTGTTTTGATTTATCAAGGAGCAATCACTATTTTTGCTAGTGTCATCGTTCGTTATTTACCAAAAGAATTACTCGACAGTCTGATGAATGAGATCAGTGCTATTGGTGGATTGATGATCTTAGCAATCGGCTTAAATGTCATGAAACTGACTAAGATTCGCGTTTCTAACTATTTACCGGGGATTTTGGTTCTGATTGCTATCATGATCGTTCAATATTATTATTGATCCATTAGCTGATTTGAACCAGATAAGTGATTTTTTAATTTCTCATTATTTAGAGGTGTTATGACGGTATATTTGTCATAGCACCTCGTTTGTTTTAATCTGGATACATCGAATTTTTTAGTAAAAAATTGATAGATTTTATAATCATTTTTGGCAGTGTATACTAATAAGGATTTAGAAAGAAGGCCGTTATGTCTGATTATTTTAATGAACTAGAAGCATTTTGGGATGAGTTTGCTGAAGAGTATGAGATCATCCAACAAGAATCTGCCTTACCGATCGCACAAGAGCTGTGTGATTTCCTATTAACTCAAAAAATTTTGCCTTGCCAAACATTTTTAGATTTGGCAGGTGGAACAGGCCGCTATCTCCCCGCTTTGCAACAATATGTGAAAACATATGACCTCGTAGATATTTCTAAGAAAATGTTGTCTTTAGCGGCGACCAAAGCAGATTCCCATGTCCGACTGATTAAACAAGCACAAGAAATATTTTTGTCTCAGCACATTCACAGGTATGATCTTGTTTTTTCTGCGATGAATCCTGCATTGCAGACTCAAGCAGATTTATTGGCATTTTGTCAGGCAAGTCGTGATTGGTGCTTAATATTTCGACTAGTCAAAGAAGAAGATCAGCTCTTCTCCCCTTATGAGAAGATCAACCCTGATTTATTATTAAATGAACACTACAAACAATTGTTAGCTGATCTAAAAATTCCTTATCACACCAAGCGATTCTGTTACAGCCAACAGGAAATGATCCATCGAGAATTCTTTCAAGCCTATTTTTCTAATGAGTTTTCTCCAGCAGAATTAGCGAATATGATCAAACAAAACTTTGGTACTGCAGATCAAAAGCTTAATCAGTCATTTTTCGACTTTGAATTGATTTATTTTCAAGTTTCAAATGCTTATAATAAAAAGGAAGTTAAATTTCCAAGGAGCTGAAAAAAATGGAAGAAAGAACCTTTCAACGCATCAAAGAATTAACAGAATTACAAGGAACTAGTGGGTTTGAAGAAGATATCCGTCATTACATGAAAACGGCACTTGCTCCATTAGTTGATGACATCCAACAAGATGGTCTAGGCGGGATTTTTGGGTTGCGTCATGCAGAAAAAAACAAACCACGAGTGATGGTCGCAGCTCATATGGATGAAGTCGGCTTTTTATTGACTGAGATCACTTCGCGGGGATTATTCAAAGTAGTACCTTTAGGCGGCTGGAATCCTTATGTCGTTTCAGCTCAGCGTTTTACGTTAAAGACAAATAAAGGCAACTATCCTTGTATTTCTTCTTCTGTTCCACCACATTTATTACGAGGAACCAATGGACAAGGTCAAATAAAAGTCGAAGATATTCTTTTTGATGCTGGCTTTGAATCAAAAGAAGAAGCCCTATCTTACGGTGTTTTACCTGGAGATACAATCGTTCCCCAAACCGAGACAATCAAAACAGCCAACGGAAAAAATATTATCAGTAAGGCTTGGGACAATCGTTATGGCTGTACTGTTGTTTTAGAAGCGTTAGAAGCGTTGCAAAAAGAATCATTGGATTACACATTGATTGCTGGCGCAAATGTACAAGAAGAAGTTGGATTACGCGGTGCAAAACCTGCTGTTACGAAATTCCAACCAGATTTATTTTTCGCAGTAGATTGTTCAGCTGCAGATGATCTGACCACAACAAACGGAACCTTTGGTCATTTAGGTGAAGGGACCCTCCTACGAATTCAAGATCCTGGCATGATCTTACTGCCTCGTTTGCGAGAATATTTATTAGATACTGCCGAAACACACAATATCCCTTATCAATACTTTGTTTCTAAAGGAGGAACCGATGCTGGCGCAGCACATACTTCTAATCAAGGAATTCCAAGTACTGTCATCGGTGTTTGCGGCCGCTATATCCATACTCACCAAACGATGTTCAGTATCGCTGATTTTGATGCTGCAAAAGAAATGTTAATTCAGGCGTTAAAAGGATTAGATGAAAGTACTATCCAAACAATCATTGCTGGAAAATAGTTGTTTAATAAAAATTAAATAACTTACAAATCTAAGCTATTCAAGCAGAATTCTTAACTAAGTAAAAATTTTTCTTTGTTAATTCAACATTTTTCTTGTAATCGGAAATACTTTCCGTTAAAATTTAACTATATTAATAACTCCTTAGGGGAGTAACCGGCAACAAACGTTGTTGTGATATCAACAGTAAGAAAACCAGTAATGGTTCTCTGGTATCGTATGAAATGGTGAGACCTAAGACAAGTGTGACCCACTTGCCTTAGGTCTCTTTTTATTTTAACAAGCTAGTGAGATGACATTACATACCGCTGATTACAACAGAGAAAATGGCCGGAAAAAGTAAATAAACTTATTGGAGGATGAAAATTGACAAAACACGTTTATCAAAAAGAAACAACACAATTGATGCAAGACTTGAATACAACTACAGCTGGTTTGACTCAAGCAGAGGCGCAACAAAGGCTGCAAGAAATGGGACTGAATCAACTAGCAGAAGCTAAGAAAAAATCAGCTTTGTTCTTATTTTTAGAAACTTTCAAAGATGCGATGGTAATCGTCTTATTGATCGTTGCCATTGTTCAAATGATCATGGGTGCCCATGTAGAAGCACTTGTTATTTTTGCCGTATTATTATTAAACTCACTGGTCAGTGTGATCCAAGCAAAAAAAGCAGAAGGTTCACTTGATGCACTGAAAAAATTGGCCGCTCCTGATGCTAGTGTGCTTCGATCAGGACAAGAACAAAGTATTCCGGCTAAAGAAATCGTGACGGGAGACATCGTCATCTTAGAAGCTGGCGACTACGTTCCTGCCGATGGTCGCCTACTTGAAGCAAGCACTTTAAAAGTAGATGAAGGAATGTTGACAGGTGAGTCAACTCCAGCAGAAAAAGAAATTACGACTCTTTCCAAAGAAGCGCCGATTGGTGATCGAATCAATATGGTCTTTAGCGGAACAATCGTCACATATGGTCGCGGAAAATTTCTAGTCACAGCAACAGGTAACACGACCGAGATCGGACAAGTCGCCGATTTACTCGAATCAACTACTGAACAGAAAACACCCTTACAACGTGGATTAGATCTTTTCAGCAAAAAATTAAGTTTTGCCATTTTAATCCTATCGTTAGTAATTTTAGGTGTGCAACTGCTTCGAATCTTTTTAGATGGTTCCGTCGATGTAACTCAAGATATTTTGAATGCCTTTATGTTTGCTGTTGCTGTTGCTGTCGCTGCCATTCCTGAAGCATTGCAATCTATCGTAACAATCGTCTTGTCATTAGGAACAAAAAAAATGGCCAAACATCATGCGATCATTCGCAAGTTGCCGGCTGTTGAGACTTTAGGATCGACAAGTATCATTTGTACTGACAAAACAGGCACACTGACTCAAAATAAAATGACTGTCGTAGATCATTACTTAGCTAATGGACAAAGCGGGGAATTTTCAACTGATCCTAAAAAATGGCAAACAGATGAACAACGTTTGATCGAAATCAGTATTTTAGCAAATGATGCAACGATCAGTAAAGACGGAACAAAATTAGGCGATCCAACCGAAATCGCGTTGATCGACTTTAGTGAAAATAAAAATCAATCCTATCAAAAATTGCGAAAACAATATCCTCGCGAGGATGAACTTCCCTTTGATTCTGATCGCAAGTTAATGTCAACGCTCCATACGATCGATCAACAAAAAATCATGGTCACTAAAGGCGGCCCAGATATCGTCTTTGAACGCAGCACAAAAGTATTACGAAATGGCCAAATTGTTGAATTTACTGCAGAGCTGAAAAATCAGTTTCAAAAACAAAACGAAGTCTTCGCTGAACGTGCTTTGCGTGTTTTAGCCTTTGCTTATAAAGAAGTTGCCACCGATTCTCTTACATTAGCTGAGGAAGAAGACCTTGTTTTAGTGGGATTGTTAGCAATGATTGATCCGCCGCGCGCAGAAGTTTTCCAAGCAGTCGCCGATGCCAATTCTGCTGGTATCCAAACAGTGATGATCACTGGTGATCACAAGACTACAGCAGTCGCGATCGCCAAAGAGATTGGGATCTTCCAACCAGGTGATCAAGCATTGACTGGTGTTGAATTGGATCAGTTAAGTGAAGTCGAACTGGCTGAAAAATTAGCAAAAATCACGGTTTACGCACGCGTATCGCCAGAAAATAAAATTCGAATCGTTCGAGCTTGGCAAGAAAAAGGAAAAATATCGGCGATGACTGGAGACGGTGTCAATGATGCTCCAGCTTTAAAACAAGCGGATATCGGGATCGCCATGGGAACTGGAACAGATGTCGCAAAAGATGCTGCTGCGATGGTTTTGACTGATGATAATTTTGCATCGATCATTAAAGCTGTTGAAGTTGGCAGAAATGTTTTTGATAATATCAAAAAAGCAGTCGCTTATCTATTTGCTGGAAATTTAGGTGCTATCATCGCAATCGTTTTTGCTTTAGCAATTGGTTGGTCAAACCCGTTCACTGCTTTGCAATTGCTGTTTATCAATTTAGTCAATGACTCGCTTCCAGCAATCGCATTAGGAATGGAAAAAGCCGAACCAACGATTATGAAACGGCAGCCGCGAGATCCTAATAGCGGGATCTTTACTGGAAAAACATTGATCTCTGTGACGTATCGTGGGATTTTGATTGCTTTAGCTGTAATCACTGCTCAATGGTTAGGAAATCAACAATCACCTGAACTGGGGGTTGCGATGGCCTTTACTACATTGATTTTAAGTCGAACGCTGCAAACTTTTGCCGCTCGTTCAAACACACAAACTTCATTACAAGTAGGGTTGTTCTCTAACAAAATGGTCTTGCTGGCCATTCTTGTCTGTGGTGGACTATTCAGTTTGACCTTGTTGCCCGGTTTACGCGAAGTTTTTGCTATCCCAAGTACTTTTGCTCTAAAAGAAATCGGCTTAGCCTTATCGCTAGCCACATCAGCTGTGTTGCTGATGGAAATCACTAAATTGATTCTAGTAAAAATCCAGGAACCAAAATCAGAGATACAGTTGACTAGAAATTAAAAATATCCACAAAAAAACTTCCTGAGTTCGATTTTCAATCGAATTTAGGAAGCTTTTTTATCGAATACTACTTTTTTCACTTATAAAAATTGTTGCAAATATCTTTGAATTCGTGGATTATCACTTTCAAAAAAGGCTTGGCTGCTGCCGTCAAAAGTAACTTTCCCATCTTCTAAAAAAACGATGCGATCTGCGACTTTGCGTGCAAACTCTAAATGATGGGTCACAACAATCTGACCATTTCCTGCTTCTGCTAACTCTTTGATTACTTGCAATACTTCTTGAGCTAGTTCTGGATCAAGTGCGCTCGTCGGCTCATCATACAGCATAAACTCCGGTTCCATCGCTAAAGCACGAGCGATCGCTACTCGCTGCATTTGTCCACCAGACAATTGTTTGGGGCGTTCAAGAGCTTTATCTGATAAACCAACTTTTTCTAGCAAGATTTCTGCTTGCTTTCGTGCTTGATCTTTTGGAATTTTCTTCACCTGTGTAGGACCTTCCATGACGTTTTGGATTACTGTCAAATGGGGGAAAAGGTTGTATGCTTGAAAAACGATACTGAAATGTCCACGATATTCTTTCAATTGACGAAAAGATAAATTTTGCGGAAAAGAAAGTTTGTCTTGATCAATTGTGATTGTACCGCTGTCTGGTGTCTCTAGTAAATCGATTGAACGCAATAAAGTACTTTTGCCTGAACCAGAGGGTCCTAAGATGACCGTTGTCTCACCAGGCTCAAACGTCAGATCGATTGCTTTTAACACTTGGTTGCCGTTAAAATTCTTGTTTAATTTTTCGATCGTTAACATGGTCATTCCTCCTAATAAATCATCCGTTTTTCAAGTACCGATTGGAGATAATTCAAGAAGGTACAAAAGATCAAATAATAAATCGCCACCATACTATAAAGCAGCAACGGCTCATACGTCCGAGCAGCAATCCGCTGTGCAGTCATGAAAATTTCAACAATCGTAATACTGGCTGCCAATGAGGTGTCTTTGACCAGACTGACAAAACTATTCGATAGAGGCGGCAAAGCAATCTTGAAAGCTTGCGGCGCAATGATCCGGTATAAAATCTGCCAGCGGCTCATACCTAATGAAGCGGCCGATTCGTATTGACCTTGCGGGATTGCTAATAAAGCAGAACGAATATTTTCAGAAGCATACGCGCCGGTATTCAGTGAAAAAGTCAAAATTGCGGCAGTCCAAGCGTCCATTTGAATTCCTACCGATGGCAGTCCAAAGAAAACAATAAATAATTGGACCAATAAAGGCGTTCCTCGAAAGATCCAAACGTATAAAAAGAAGATTCCGTTTAAGATTCGATTTTTTGTAATCCGCGCCAAAGCAGTGATCAACGCTAGGACCATTCCCAGCGTAAAAGAGATCAAGGTCAAAGGGACCGTCATTTTCAACAGTGCCCAAAACAACGGCAGCGCTGAGCTTTGAATGATATCAATTGTTCGTTCCATTTTATTTACTCCTTGTTTTAGCCGAATCTTTTTATTGTTCGTATAGAAAAAACGAACTTTGTTTTGCAAAGATAGCTGACAGTATTTTTACTTAGAGATATCTTTTTTGAAATATTTTTCGGATAGCTTCGTCAACGTACCATCTGCTTTTAATTCTTTAATGGCTTTATCGACTTTTTTTGCTAACTCTTTGTCCTTTTTATGGAACATCGCTGCTACTTCTGTGGCTTCGTCTGACGTTTTTACGATTTTAATCGGAGCCTCTGGTTTTTGATTCAAATAGTCATAATAAGTCACGTCATCATTTAGTGTCGCATCTGCACGATCATCACCAACTAATTCCACCGCTTTACTAAATCCATCTACACTTGAAATTTTTGCTCCTAGATCTTCTGCCATCTGGGCGTAATTACTCGTCAAAGATTGTGCTGCTGTCTTTCCCTTCAAGTCTGCAAAATCTTTAATCTCCGTATTGTTCTTATTCACAATCAATGCTGGATGCGAGATTGAATACGGTGTGCTGAACAAATATTTCTCCTGACGTTCAGGAGTGATTGCTACTTGGTTGAAAACTACATCTGATTTGTTAGCATCAAAGGCTGCTAACATGGAATCCCATGGTGCCTCGACAAATTTCACTTTGTAATCGATCTTTTTAGCAACTGCTTTTGCGACCTCTACATCATAGCCTGTCAATTTGTCATTGTCGTCACGAAAAGAAAAAGGTGAATAGGTTCCCTCTGTTCCCACTCGCAACGTATTATTCGAGCTTGTTTTGTCCGTCGTTTTTGATTGGCAGCCGGCTAAGAACAAAGCTCCTACGACTAACAAACTAGCAATAGCTATCATTGATTTTTTCATTTTATTTTCCCTCCAGTGATCGTCTAAGTTTTTTTGATAAACGATCTGATCTTAATATTTTTTATGAATTATCGGCCGTGATATTTGTAAGCAACGCTTGATTTAAATCACTTTGTAAGTCTTCAACTGCTTCAATCCCTACCGATAAACGAATCAGACCATCTTTGATTCCTGCAGCTTCTCGTTGTTCTTTTGGAATCGAAGCATGAGTCATGATTGCAGGTACTTCGATCAAACTTTCGACACCGCCTAAACTTTCAGCCAATGTGATGACTTTCAACGATTCAACAAAGTTTGCAACCTGGCTCTCATCTAGCAATTCAAAAGCGATCATTCCGCCAAAGCCGCGCATTTGTTTAGCAGCCACGTTATGACTCGGATGCTCAGCCAGACCAGGATAATAAACTTTTGCAACAGCCGGATGATTTGATAAAAAGTTTGCGATTATCTCCGCATTTTTTTGATGTGCCTCCATCCGCACAGCCAATGTTTTGATTCCTCGTTGTAGTAACCAGCTATCTTGCGGTCCTAGAACACCACCGATCGCATTTTGATAAAAACCAATTTTTTCTGCTAGTTCAGCGTTATTTGTTGTTGCTAGTCCCGCAACTAGATCACTGTGCCCACCTAAATATTTGGTTCCGCTATGCAATACGATGTCCGCGCCTAATCTCAACGGCTGTTGCAGATAAGGTGTCGCAAAAGTATTGTCTACAATCGTCAGCAATCCATGTTTTTTTGCCCAGACTGCACTTTTTTCTAAATCGATAATCTTTAATAATGGATTGCTAGGAGATTCTAAATACAGTGCCTTTGTTTGATCAGTCAGTGCGGCTTCAAGTTGAGAAAGTTCGCGACTGTCTACCATCGTATAACTCAATCCTAAAGGTTTGAATACTTTTTCAAGCAAACGAAATGTACCGCCATAAACATCATCGCCTAAAATCAGATGATCTCCCGGCTGAAACACAGATAAGACCGCATGAATTGCCGCCAAGCCTGATCCAAAAGCAAAACCTTTCACACCGCCTTCAAGTTCTGCAATCAAAGCTTCTAACGCCTGACGTGTTGGGTTGCCAGAACGAGAATATTCAAAGTCTCCAGGCTGTCCCAATTTTTTTTGACGATATGTTGATGTTTGATAGATTGGTACGCTGACTGCTCCAGTCAATGGGTCTTCACTGATTCCTCCGTGGATCAATTGGGTGGATAATTGCATAAGATTCTTCCTCCTGATTTTGTTTTATCTGAATTTTGCTGGATAGCGACAACACATGGTGGTTCCTCCTCTTTTTAGCAAAGTTCCTAATTTTACGGACAAAAAAAGAGGTGCAAGCTATTAAAGCTGCACCTCTGATCGTTAAAAGTTAGACGTTGCCTTCTTTTCAAACGAGTCCAGAACAGTTAATAGACATGACAAAATGGTATGCTGCTTTTTGCACCATACAACAACATGCTGATTCAACTGTTTGAAACTGACGAATTGTACTGTTGTTTGCCATGTGTTCTGACCTCCTTAAATGATTGCCCTAAATTTATCATTTACAAAATGAGAAGTCAATAAATAAATTATTAAAAAATATTAAATAACAAAAAAAGAAAAATAATTTCTATTGTCTACAATCTGAAAAGACTTGAACTAATTAGTTCAAGTCTTTTTCTAAAACATCGGAAACATGGTAATAACCTGGTGATTGTTTGGCTAAGAACACCACACAATCACATGCACCTTTAGCAAATCCACGCCAGTCTGTCGCATGATGACTAATTTCCAATCGTTCGCCAAAACCACCGAATAAAACAGTATGGCTGCTAGGAGTATCCCCCATTCGCAAAGAATGAAAACCGATCGTTCCTGCTTCTCGCTCACCAACACCTTCTCGACCATAAGTTGCGCTGTCTGAAAGGCTTATTCCTAATTCATCAGCAATCAATTCTCCCATTTCTTTTGCCGTACCACTTGGTGCATCTTTTTTCCAGCGGTCATGCATTTCTACAATCTCAATATCGGTCTCTTCTCCAATCATCGCTGTGGCTATTTGTAATAAGTTGTTCATCACATTGACCAATTTCGATGTATTCGCAGCATAAAGTACAGGAATTGTTTCACTAGCTTTTTGAAAAAATTGTTTCTCCTTTGGATTAAACCCAGTCGTCCCACAAACGAGGGCTTTTTTGTATTTTTCTGCCAATCGTAAAACTTCTAGTCCCATTTCCTTAGTGGAAAAATCAATAATCACATCGCTTACTTCAATCACTTCTGTTAAGTCATCCACGACTGGTACACCTAGATTACGCCCAAGAAAAGTCACTTGTCCTAAATCTTGCCCAATATAATCACGACCTTTAGGACCGACTCCTGCAACTAGCTTTAACTCTTCACTCTCAGCAGCAAGCTGAGTAATCAAGCGTCCCATTTTCCCGCGTGGTCCAACAACAATCGTTTTTATCCTTTTTTTCTCTTCAGTCATTTTATAAAAGATCCTCTCTATTATTTTATCGACTTCAAATAAACCGATTTCAAAATTAGTGTATCACAAAAAATTAATAAAAAATCACCTGAGAAAAGATCTCTCAAGTGATCAAAAAAAGATTCGCAGAAATGACCATAAATAACGTAATAAACGATATAAAATAAATAAAAGAAAGATATTTCCTAAGACAAAACGCAGACCATTTCCAACACTTGCTTGTAAATTACGCAAAGTGAATCGCCGTAAAAAACGCGGCATTTTAGTATAGCCATTCCGCCTTAAGCGAAATTTTTCTTCGTATGTAAGATCTAATATGTCATAATAGATGATCTGTAATGGTTCTCGTGTAAAAAATGCCTTAGAAAAGCCGACCATCAGTGTGTATTGTTTATTATTCGAAGGTAAGTTACGGACACCTTTTTTATTGATCCGAATTTTTTTATCATCCATCACATTGTAACTGTATTCCTCTTCTTGAATTTTATGAATCTGGATTTGTGGTTGATTCTCTCTAAGAAATGCCTGATACACTTCGGAAAACTTTTGCTTTTCTAAAAACAAAAAAATCAAGATCCCTATTAATACGACCATCAACAAGAAATTCAATACCAAATTATCTTGAAAGATTCCACTGTACCCCATGATTATGGCTAATGCAATCCCGCTAATGACGATCCGCTTCCAATAATAGTTTTGGTACATGGTCCGGATCGTACGCTCATAATAATCAAAATCCGCTGCAGCACTCATCATTGCTCCTCCTTAAAGTTTATTTTCATTTAGTATACCGGAGCAACTGTTAAATGTCAGGTTGTATAAATTATAGACATGAATGACTCTCCTCTTTTAAGTTATCTTTAAAAATAAAACAATATCCTAATTTGTGTTCTATCATTATTTCTAGTAAGGAGTATAATAACTATAGAAAATCGTCTAGTTGAGCAAGGGAGTATACGTATGAAGATTGCCATTATTTTTTCATTTATCATACTTGTGTTAGTTAATTTTTATCTTTTTCATGTCTATTTTAAAGAGAAAAAAATCAGCGATACATTTGAGCGGTTAGCTGTAATGTTTGGTGCAAATATGAGTGTATTGTTTGTCGATAGTTTGATCCTTTTCTTCAGTGCGTTGATAGAAGAAGGTTCTTTTTTGATGATTATTCTTTCGACACTCTAAATTTTTCTACACTCGCCTTTCTAATGATTCCTTTAACTCAAAAGTATATGGCTTAGATTCAGCCATATCCTTTTTTTGCTATTTTAATTTTTCCAATCTATGCTGCTCCAATTGCGCCTGTATGTTGGGACAATGGGTCTCTTTTGACTGAACTTTTTCTACTCAATTAGTTGTTTTGTGTCGCAGCTAAGGCAAAGTCACCGATAGCATTTCGAATTCCTGCTACGCTAGTCATATTTTTAGTCAATACGACCAGAGCAAATGGATTATCTTCTGTTAAGATCAGTCCGATATCATTTTCTGCATTATCCAATTCCCCAGTTTTATTGGCTACTGTGATTTCACCGGCCAATTTACTTGGGATTTTTGTACGGACTGTTTGACCTTTCATAATTTCTAGCATCGTTGATTGTGGATAATTTCCCCGTTGTTGATAAAGTTTCTTCAAAAAAATCATGCAATCATTCAATGAAGTATAATTCTCTTTGCCTTGACTACGTGCTACATTATCCAACATTTTCCGCTCTACTCGCGTATCTCGGTACCCTTGTGCTTGAAAAAACTGATTCAATGTCTCCATCCCAAAGTGTTCGATCAATACATTCGTCGCTTCGTTATCACTTTGCTGAATCATCGGGATGATCCACTCATTCAGCGATTTCCCTTGAACAATCTCCGTTGGATTGGCTTTAGTAAATGCATATTCCATGATAAAAACTTTGATTACACTAGCAGAAACAGTTGGTGCAGAATTATGACTGGATAATTCTTGATTGTTTTTAAAATAATAGACTCCGTAATAAACCTGTTCCGCATTGGCAAGCAATCCAGAAGGATCTAATTGTATTTGCACTTCACTTGACTGCTGCGTACTGCTAGTACTCGAATGGGTCGTCTGACTTGTTTCAATTACTGACTGTTTGCTGCTTTTTTCTATGCTGCTCGACTCAATGACTGCCGGTGTTGCTTGTTGAGCAAAAAACTTAGTGACTACTAAATAAGTAGAACTAGCTAACAGCAAAAATAAGATCCCTATCCAACTATATTTTGTAATTTTTGATCTTTTCGGGCTGGAATGTCTTCCCAAAAGACTTCAACTTCTTTCTTGTAAAATTTTTTAAGAAATCCAGACCTCGTTGACTCCGTCATTTTTCGAGACACCATCAGTCAACGCCAACCGTGAAGAATAAGAAAGATACCCGTAATAGATCTGCGTGCCGCCGCCATCCCAAGCAACTGTAATTTGTACGTTTGGATTGATTAATTTAGTATCCGGCATATCAGAAGGATATTGTTCGTTTGTTTCATAACTTAAAACATCTCCGCTTGCGCTAGTAATCGTAGCTTTGCCAAAATATTGCGTGCCGTTAACATTTTTTTGAGTCACACTACCATTGGCTCCGATAGTCAAAGCACTTTGTCGTTGGCTTGTTTGCGAATAATAAAAATAGTACGTATTTGCCCACTTGGCATAATCACCGCTAAAAGCACTTGAACTTCCGGAAGTCGTTACATCAGGACGCTCTGTTTCTTGAGCTTTTTGTGCAGCTTCTTTATCATCTGCTTGTTTTAATCCTTCTTCATTTTTCTCAGTCAGTTCATCAACTTCATCTGCGATAGCGGAAAATTCATTCTTCCCTAGATCACTAGCTGAGATACGACTCAATTTTAAATTTGATTTCTTATATTCTCCGTTAATCGTTAATTCTTTAGCTTCAGCGATGATATCATCATACTTACTTGTATCTACTGAACTAGACGAAACAGTTGTCGTCGGTGCCGCTTCATTAGTTGATCGATTTGCCACAGCAAAACCAACACCAACAATAACAGCTAATAATGCGACGCCTCCAATAATAAACCATTTTGAACCATTGGATCTTTTAGCGGCTGGTGCCTGACCCATTTCCTGTAGATTACTCCCTTGATTTCTTTTAAGTGATTCAGTTTTAGCAAATTCATACCCACAATTTTCACAAAATAACGCTTGATCACTGTTTTCTTTCCCACACTTCGGACAAATCTTCATTTTCCCCTACTCCTTTTCCTTGAGTTCGACCAACTAAAATGATGCTTGTTTTTATATTTATTTTATCATACTACCCGTTCTAAAAAATAAATTTTTTGAGAATAATTTTTTATAATACAGACAGTCTAATTGCTAAATATTGTATCACTTTGTATAACTAGTTAGCGGCTATCAAGACAAAAAAACTACGACATATATAATATGCCATAGCTCATAATACTTAATATTTAATTTTAATCTCCGCCAGCAGCTATCTCTTCTTTATTATAGATTGGGTGATGTTGTTTCAAATCTTCCAGGTCTCCAACTTTTTTTCCTTTAGAGTAGTATCCATCTAATAATCCTAAAGATTGAAAAATTGTCTGCTTATAAGCAATTTCAGCATTCCATTCAGTTGTGTCCAAAATTTGTAAAGCCTTATGAATAGCTTCAATACCAGTTTCACCTGGAGCATTAATTAAAACCCCATGGCTATTTAACAATAACATATGTGGAACTGAAAGTTTCTCGCTTGAGATATAACCACTTACTAAATCTGCTAATTCAGGTGAACAGTTTGGTTCAAACCCTAACACTGGGACATAACCAACTTTTTGTGTTGCTTCTGTTAAGTTAGGCATATCTAAACCTGAAGTTGCCCAGAACATTGCATTTGGAGCATGTGCATGAAGAACTGCTTTAATTTTAGAATCTGTATCATAAACTGCCTCATGTAAATTTATTTCTCTTGTAAGATGGCCAACACCATCGATAATACGACGAGTATGCGGTTCTACAACTAAGATTTGAGCTGGTGAAACTTCTCCTAAATATGCTTCTGACATCATTGTAGGTGTCATGATAATAAATTCTTTACCATCTTTGTCAGTTGTTTTAAATGAAAAATTTCCACCTGCAACATTTGTATTTTTTCTCGTAAAAATCAAATGAACAATACGAGCTAAATCTTCTCTTTCTCTTTCAAAAATCATTCTTCCATCGGACATTACGTTAACCACCTTTTTATTTTTTGAATATTTTTCTACTTGAAACAGCTATTCGTGCTGCCTCTCTAACTTTTATTGCATCTTCGTATTTAATTTTTCGTTTTTCATCATATTCTTTAAATAAAATTGGATTTCCAAACTTATAAACTAATATTGCTAAAAAAATAGCAATAAGATTAAAGATGACTTGACTAGTTACTAAAGCGGTAATGAAACAAGCAAGTGCTATAAATAAGATAATTATCCATTTTGCTTTTCCCTTATCTTTTGTTTTCACTAAACTCACCTTCCTCCCACTTTAAACTAGTAATCATTTAGGGCTAGATTCCTCATAGCGTTCACTTGGAATCTTTGCTTTCATCATATATTTATAGAGCCAAACAAACATTGCAATAAATACTACTGCCCCAATAATCGCTAAAAAGTTTCCTTTGAATGCTTCAGCAAATAAAATTCGAAACTCTGGTCCCTCAATAGATGACCAAGTGATTTCTTGACCTTTTTTAATTCCTTCTACTGCTCCAGTTTTATTCGCTAATCCTGTTAAAACAGGAGTTAAATAAGTAGCACTATATAAGTAAAGGGGCATCGAGATTATACCTAAGATCAACATACGGGCTAAATTCCCACCCGTTAATAATAAACCTCCCACGGCAATTGAATAGTTAATGATACCTGCTAAGGGTAATACTTCGTTTCCTGGTAATATAATTGCATAACCAATAAAAATAGGTACCAATAAAATTGCAGTAACCCAAACTTCTGAGCGCCCAGCGAGTACCGGCCAATCTAGACCAATGAATACTTCACGATCTTTAAAACGTTTTTTCATCATTTCTGACATTGCATCAGCTAATGGTGATAATGATTGCATGAACATTTTTGAGATCATTGGAAATAGAGCCATTGCAGTTGCAATTTGAATTGCTAAATTTAATGATCCTGAAACTCCATAAGCTGCTGCTAACCCTAGACCTAATCCAATGATGAATCCCATAACAGAATTTTCGGAAAAAATACCAATTTTTTTCTTCAAAGCTTTTGTATCTGCGCGTTTATTTAAGAATGGAATTTTGTCCATGATTACGTTAAAAGGTAGTAATAACACTGCTGATATATTCATTATATGAGTTACGGTAACTAATGGAATACCAGTTAAATCTTCGATATGACGTTGGAACATATCTCCTAATTTTAATTCTAAAATAACCTGAACAACTGCTGTAAAAAATCCTGCTAACAAACTACCACTAATAAAGTAAACTAGATACGCTGTTAATGCTTTCCCCCAAACATTCCACATATCTACGTTCAATGTTTTTGTTAAATTAAATACCAACATAATAAAGTTCACACCTAAAACTACCGCGAAAAAAACAAAGGCATATGACCATGACCAAGTGATACTTGCCGCACCTGTCCAACCTAAGTCTAGAGCAGGTAGATTAATACCAGTATTTTTTGCTAAAGCTTCTGAGGCTGGGCTAACGGCATTAGACATGAATCCAATAACCATCGACATACCGGTAAATGCAATACCTAAAGTAATCGCTGACATAAAAGCTTTTTTAAATTTCATACCAGCAACTAAACCTAAAATCAAAATAATTAATGGGACAAAGATGGCAGAACCTAAGCCTAAAATATAATTAATAATATCTTGAAATATTTGCATTTCATTCACTTCTTTCTTTTTATAGTAATAAAAAATTATTCTACAAGATTTTTGATTTCTTCATAGATAGAATCTGCACCCATTCCTGTTAGAAATGGAATTCCTGGGAAAACTTTTACACCAAGTTTATCGGCCTTTTCTAAAACTTCATCATCTGGCTGTGCGACATAAACGTAAATTCCAGCTGATGGCAATTCATTTTCAATTGATTTGTAGTCTACTGCATCTACTGGAAAATCAATCCCATCATCCTCGAACATTCCAGCTATTTTACTTGCGATAGTTTGACTAGTAGCTACTCCACTTCCACATGCGACAATTAATCTTCTTTTCATTCTAAATTCCTCCTAAATAATTAAAAATAATATCTAAACTACTCTTTTAGTAATTCAAATGTTTTCTGCAAATAATTGATAAATTTCTTGTGACTCTTTAGCATTCTTAAATTTTTCTACAAAGGACTTATCCATAAATAAATTCATAAATGTTTGTAACAAACCTACTTGTTCACTTGGGTTTTTAATTCCTAAGAAAAATAAATTTTGTGTTTCTAGTTTTTGACTATCACCCATTTGTTTTACAATTACAGGTTCAGTTAGTCTAGCAATGAACACAAAAGGTTTCTCCACAAATTCAGGATCTGCATGAGGAAGAGCTATATTGAGATGTTGAGTGATTAGTCCTGTTGGAAAATCTTGTTCCCTATTTGTAATTCCTTGTAAATAACCTTCGTTCACATACCCTAGTTCGTTCAATTTATGTGAAACTAGCTCAAATACAGATGTTTCATCCTTCCCATTGATTTCTAAATCAATTAAATTTGGAGAGAACATTTCTTTATAACTCATAATAAGCGTTCCTTTCTGTTTATCAATATAAATTATTTGTTAATTTATGTTTCTTTTTGTTCTACATTGTAACTATATACTCATGCATTTATTTTGTCAACGCTTTCTTCGTTTGTTTTTTTTTTTTTCAGTTAAACATTTTATGATTAAAATCAGATATAATGAGCATAAAAAGAATTATGATTAAATAAACCAACTTAAACAAACTTAAACATTATAACTTGATTTTTCTTGTTTATAATGGTAATAATAGGCATATAATCAATATAGTTCATTAACTAAAGAAAGAATGTGATGATTTGTTAAAACAAGAACGCCATGAAAAAATCATAGATTTGTTAAATCAAAATGATTTTATGACTGTATCTGATATTTCAACATACTTAAATGTCTCTGATATGACTATTCGCCGTGATATTACTGAGCTTGCAGATAATAACCAAGTAATAAAAATTTATGGTGGTGCACAAAAATTAGAAAAAATCAGCCAAGAATTGACTACTAACGAAAAAATACATGTCAATGTCCCAAGAAAACAATATATTGGTAAAATTATGAATAGTTTAATCAAGAATAACTCGACTATATATATAGGCGCAGGAACAACTATGCTTTATGCATTATCAGAAATTAAAAGAGAAAATTTATTTGTCATAACCAATAGTTTATTGGCCTTCAATCATTTAATTCATAATACGGAATATCGAGTTTTGCTTACTGGGGGAGAATTTTCGCGAACCACTGAGGAATTTTATGGGGAAAATGCAGAGCGAAGCTTTAATAATCTAAATATTGATATTGCTTTTGCTGCAACTAATGGAATTTATGAAAATAATATTACTACTGCTAATTCTGTCGAAGGGGCAATCCAACGAGTCGCATTTAAACATGCTAAATATAAATGTATCGTTGCCGATAGTTCAAAATTTAATCGATCTGATATTTATACTTTTTATCATTTGACAGATGTCGATTCTATTATTACTGATAATGATATATCTAATAATACTTATGATCATTATAGTAATTTTACAAAAATAATTAAGGAGGAATTAAATTGATATTAACTATTACCTTTAATCCATCTATGGACTATAGTTATATAACAAAAAAACTTATATTAGGAAAGGTAAATCGAGTAGAAAATCCTCATATTTCAATTGGAGGAAAGGGAATAAATGCAGGACGTGTTGCCTCTATGTCGGGGGAGGATGTGATATTGACCGGTGTACTAGGCGGAGAAAATGGACAAGCTATTTTAAATACACTCATCAATGAGAATCGCTATCAACTTGAATTCAAACAAATTCCTGGAAATTCAAGGAATGCTGTTACAATCATGCATGACAGCAATACCCATACAGAGCTTGTTGAAAAAGGAATCTATATCTCAAAAGAAATTGAATCACAGTTTTATGATCATTTGACCAATTTACTTTTAAGTAATCCGATTGATGTTATTTGTATTTCTGGATCGGCTAACTCAGATAATGAAGATTTTTATTGTGATTTACTTAATTTTCTGCGTTCCAAACTTTCTGATGAATTTCCAATTTTGATGGATATTTCTGGCACACAGTTGGTAAATATTTTAAAAAATAAAAAATGTAAACCGTCTTTCATTAAACCAAATACCCATGAATTATCAGAAATTTTAAATGATGTATTCGAAACTACTGAATCAATCATAGCTGCCTTAAAACAAAGATTATTTAATGGAATCGACTTAGTCATGATTTCTCGTGGATCTAATGGAGCAATTGTTAAATATCAAAAGCAACTTTATGAAGTAACTATTCCAAAAATAGAAACGATCAATACAACAGGCAGTGGTGATGCGACTGTTGGAGGGATGGCTTACGCCCTAAGTCAGGGCTATTCAATAAATGATTCAATCAAGTATTCAATGGCATGCGGAATGTCAAATGCTAAAATTGAAACGAATGGAATTATTGATCTATCAACTGTTAATTCATTGCTCGATCAAATTAAAGTAAAAAAAGTATGTGATTAGAATTATAGATATCTGTTAATCGGTTACTAAACTCAGACTACCTAACTTTAATTTTTCTTTTTTCCATTTTGTAAAGAAAGCGATATTGTAATTTATTAAAGTATATGAACGTTAATTATCGGTTCATGTACTTTTTTGTAGAATAAAATTATTCGACTGTTTATGTATAAACATCAATGTTTGATTAATTTCATTATGAATTTAATCATAACTATTTCCCTTTTCATTCAATTAATTTAATTGTATCTATTCTTTTTGTAAAAAGAACTTACCTTTTCTGATAAGTTCTCTAGTTTCATTTAGTTGCGGCCAAACTAAAATCAGCGATGGCGCTTCGGATTTTTACGATATCTGAAACATCTTGGGTCAGTACAACAATCGCAAACGGATTGTCTTTTGTCAGTACGAGCCCACCGTCATTTTCGACGTTCTGCTGTTCTCCGGAGATATTTGCCACAGGAACATCCGTTGGTATTTTTTGAGGAATCTTAGTTCGGATCGTTTGTCCTGTTAAAAGTTCCAACATAAATTTTTGCGGGTCTTTTTCACGGTCAGTATAGATTTTTTTCAGTAACTTTAGACAATCATTTAAAGAAGTGTAATTATTTCTATCGATGATTCGAACATTGATATCGACTATTCGGTGTTCAATTCGCGTATCCAGATATCCTTGCTCTTTAAAATACGTATTTAAATTATCCATTCCATAGTGATCGATTAATACATTAGTCGCATCTCTATCATTTTGCTGAATCATTGGGGTTAACCATTCAGATAACCGTTTTTCTTGGATTATTTGATCCTTGCCATCTTTTTGAGCAAGTGCGTATTCCATAATAAACAGCTCAATAATGTCGGCTGCAATCGTTGGTTCAGAATTTTTACTTGAAAATTCCTGCTTATCATTGAAATAATAAACACCATAATAGACTTTTCCAGCACTTTCGGTTAACTCTTTGGCTGGTGAAATCAGTTGTTTTTTAATTTGTGCAGCTGTTCTAGTCTTTTTTTTCGGATCTGCTGTTTTTTTGCTCGTGCTCGTTCGTTTAGCAGACTGCGGTGCTGTTTTTTGTTTTTCACGACTTTGGGGTGTTATTTGTGCCGGTTTGCTTGCAGTATGTTTCTCCTTTGAACTTGTTTGGCTCTCTTTTACTGCAATCGTTTCTTTTGAGTTTTTCAAATGGCTTGAAATACGTGTCACACCAAAATAAGCACCTCCCGCTAACAAAAGTGCTATCAAACCTACAGTCAAATATCTTACTGTTCTTTTTTCATTGGGAGCGGTATGTTTGCCCAAGTGATCCACCTTCTTTCAATAACAATGACTGAGTCAATAATAATTTTATCATAGTTCCCTATTAAAATAAGTTATTTTGAAAATAATTCTGCTTTAATCGATTTAGTAAGTCTGAAAATCACACATAAAAAAGCCTTTAACAGTTTTAACAGCTGTTAAAGGCCCTTATTTCTATTACATCAATGTATCAAACCGATTTTCAATCACTCCTAAATGCAGCTGTTCAAAATCTTGAAAGGCTTGGCAAGTGACTGTTTTTTTATAACAGTTTTCAGCAAGATAGATTGATTTGAATCCAAATTCTTCAGCTTTTTTTACTTTCTCCAATGAATCTGAAATATAATTAACTTTTTGATAAGTCAATTCTACCTGTAAAAAATCGACCAGTTCTTGGGGGATTATCTCCGTCTCTTTCCCTTTAATAGTAAAATCCAAATAATCAGTTAAATGGTCGTTCAATAAAATCTGATTCATCTTTTCTTGATCATAAAAAACCATACCTATTTGCTGCTTGCGACTTTTTAGATACTCCAACAGCTGCTGAATATTCGTCTGATCTTCTTTCAAAAAGATATCTTCGCTAGAAAATACAAAAGTTTCAATCATTTCATTTCCTCCCATTCTTATTTGTTCATCTATTCACTAATACATCCAAATAAAAAACTCTCTATTTAAATAAATTAACAACGTTTTTGTCAGTTTTATTGCTTTCAAACTTACATTAAATTTTAATAATTGTCAATATTTTGTTACTTATTTCACTAATAAAATTGTTTCTTGCCAAAAAAAGGTGAGACATACTCCATGTCTCACCTTTTTCACTAATTTATAAAAGTTCTTTTACTTTATTAAATAATGTTTTAACATCTTCTGGACGAGTATCGCCTGTTTCAGAATCAATAATTGAGCTATATACGTGAGGAATAACTTTTTTCACTCCTGCATCTAGCGCAATTTTAACGATTTCTTGGAAGTTTTCCAAATCGATTCCACCAGTTGGCTCTAAATAGAAGTCATTTTCAGCACACGCTTTTGCAACGGCTTGATATTCTTCTTTGTGTGATAGTCCTTTCATTGGGAAATACTTAACTGAGCTGCCGCCCATATCTTTCAATAAAGCGATTGCTGTTTCAATTGGGATGATTGCTTCTGGTGATTGAGAACTCAATGGACCAGTTGCTACATTGACATAACCAACTTTGCCACAAGGAGAAACTAAACCGTTGATGATTGTGTCATCTTGTCCCAACAAAGCACGAGAAGCACCTACACCGGTAAAGACTTGATTCACATGTTGTGGTTGTAAATCGCCAGAGATCCGTGAAACCATTTGGCTTTGATTTGGATCGCCAGCACCCAGTCCGACTGAAAGAGCATTGTTTGTTGCTTCTTGATATTTTTTCATATCTTCAATAGCAGCTGCATCGCTATCATAGTTTTTCGATAAAACACCTAGAACTACGTGGCCGTCTGCTGCACTGTAACAATCACGGGCATTTTCAACTGAATTTGCTAAAACATTTAAACATACACGATCTTTATAATAATTTGGGGTTAATGACATATCTATTTGCTCCTTATCCATAGTAAAGTTTTTTCTTTAGAAAAACAAATCTGATACACCTGTCACTATCTATTGGCAAGCGTTTAGTACTCATTACATGATTGCTTTTAATCGAGTAACGATCTTGTTCATTTCTTCTTCATTTACGGCACGAATATCAAATTCAATAATACCGTTATTGGCTTGGTATTCTCTTGTGTAAATTGCTGGATTTT